>NZ_PHHF01000003.1 GCF_003034225.1 Edaphosphingomonas fennica | reverse complement strand
AGAATTCACCAACCGGCGCGGCCACCTATCGGCCATCAAAATTGACGCCGACCGGACTCCGTAATCGTCGCGCTACAGCCGCCACCGCCGCGCCGACGAGAACAGTGATTTTCATAATGCCCCCCAGAGTTCGTGATCGTTTCCCGCCGCGCCATGCGCGACCGGTTGCAACTTATTAGGTCAGCCAGCTCGTAATACCGAGTCAATCTATCGCCTTGAAAAGCGCTTTTCCGGCAGCCAAATCCGCCAGCGAACCATCAGGAGAGCGAACCATATCCATGACCACGACGACCGATGCCGCGCCCAATACCCGATCCTTTGAAGCCGATGTCAGCAGACTGCTGCACCTCATGGTGCATTCGGTCTATTCCGATAAAGACGTCTTCCTGCGCGAACTCGTTTCCAATGCCGCCGATGCCTGCGAGAAGCTGCGCTACGAAGCCATTGCCAGCCCGGCCCTGCTCGGCGACGATCCGCAGCCCCGCATCACCGTCACGCTCGATCCGGATCAGCGCCGGCTGACGATCGAGGATAATGGCATTGGCATGAGCGCGGCGGAGATGGCCGAAGCGCTCGGCACGATCGCACGGTCGGGCACCAGAGCCTTCATGGAGCAGATCGCCGCTGGCGAGAAGGCCGAGGGCAGCCAGTTGATCGGGCAGTTTGGCGTCGGTTTCTATTCGGCCTTCATAGTGGCCGACCGCGTCGATGTGACTTCGCGCCGTGCAGGCGGCGATGAAGCCGCGCTCTGGTCCTCGGATGGCCTGGGAACCTACACGCTTGGCGCCGTCGAGGCGTCGGAAGTGCCCGTACGGGGCACTCGCGTTGTCCTGCACCTCAAGGAGGATGCGGCGGACTATAGCCAGCGCTTCAGCGTCGAGGCCAAGATCAAGGCCCAGTCGGGCCATGTTCCCGTGCCCATCTTCCTTCGCGAAAAGCCCGATGCCGAACCGCAGCAGATTGCCGACGGGGCAGCGCTCTGGACGCGGGCCAGAGCAGACATCAGCGAAGAGGACTATACCGACTTCTACCGCACCAATGCCGGCCAGTTCGATACGCCAGCGCTGACCGTGCACTATCGCGCCGAAGGCACCCACGAATATAATGTGCTGGCATTCGTGCCCGAAACGCGCCCGTTTGACCTGTTCGATCCCGATCGGGCCGGGCGCATGAAGCTCTATGTGCGCCGTGTCTTCATCACGGACGAGGCGCAGATTCTGCCCCGTTATCTGCGGTTCGTCCGCGGGCTGGTCGATTCGCAGGATCTGCCGCTCAACGTCTCGCGCGAGATGATCCAGGAAAGCCCTGTGCTGGCGTCGATCCAAAAGGGCGTGACGAACCGCCTGCTCAGCGAACTGAACAAACTTGCCCGGACCGAGCCCGACCGTTTCCGTCAGGTCTGGGAGCATTTCGGCGCGGTCCTGAAGGAAGGGCTTTATGAGGATTATGGTCGCCGCGAGACCCTGCTCAAGCTGGCGCGCTTCAGGACCAGCAACTCCGGCACCGAATGGCGTTCCCTGCAAGACTATGTCGCCGGGCTGAAGGAGAATCAGACGGCAATCTATTATGCGGTGGGTGCCGATCTCGATCGTCTGGCATCCTCGCCGCAACTTGAAGGCTTCCGTGCCCGCGGCATCGACGTGCTGCTGCTGACCGATCAGGTGGACAGCTTCTGGGCCAGCTCGGGGATCGACTTCGAGGGCAAGCCGTTCAAGTCGGTCACGCAGGGCCTTTCCGACCTTAGTCTGATCCCGTTGAACGAGGGCGAAGCGCCGGCGGCCGAAACGTCGGACGAGGTCGCCTCCTTTATCACCTTCGTCAAAACGACCCTCGGCGAGGCGGTATCGGACGTTCGCGCCTCCGATCGCCTGACCGAAAGCGCGGTCTGCCTCGTCGCGCCCGACAGCGGCATGGACCGTCAGCTCGAAAAGCTGCTGGCCGGGGCCGGCCGGCTCGACCAGACCAGCAAGCCGGTCCTAGAGATCAATCCGCGGCATGACCTTGTGGTCCGGCTGAGCGCGCTGGACGAAGCGGAGGCAGGCCTGCGTGAGGATGCGGCCCATCTTCTGCTCGATGAAGCCCGCGTGGCCGATGGCGAACTGCCGGTTGATCCGCGCGCCTTCTCGGCGCGGCTGAGCCGGATTCTGCTGCGCGGGATCGGTGGCGCATGAGAGGCGAGCGCCGGCAGACCGGGATGGTTCGCTCTGCCGGCACAGGGCCTCGTGCCCGCAGATGGCTCATTGTCCTTGTCGTGGTGAATATCATGCTCCTTGCCGCAGTGGCTTCGCTCCTGCTCCTGCAACCGGTTCCGGCCGCGGCGCCACGCACCGTCACGCCGCGCGGGGATCTGGCAGCCGACGAAAAGGCGACGATCGACCTCTTCCGCAACGCCCGCGATTCCGTGGTCTTCATCTCGACCAGCCGGCGCGTGGCCGACGTCTGGACGCGCAATGTCTACAGCGTGCCGAAGGGATCGGGCTCCGGTCTGGTCTGGGATGAAGCCGGGCATGTCATCACCAATTACCATGTGATCGAAGGCGCGTCGGGAGCGCAGGTCCAGCTGGCCGACGGCCGCCAGTTCAACGCGACCTTGGTCGGCGCCAGTCCGCAGCACGATCTTGCGGTCCTCAAGATCGGCGGCGTGGGCTTCAAGGCACCGGGCCGCGTGCCGATCGGCACCAGCGCGAATCTTCAGGTCGGGCAGAATATCTTCGCCATCGGCAATCCCTTCGGCCTCGACTGGACGCTGACCAAAGGCATCGTCTCGGCGCTGGATCGTTCGCTGCCAAGCGAAAACGGTCCGGACATCCGGCACCTGATTCAGACCGACGCGGCGATCAATCCCGGCAATTCCGGCGGTCCGCTGCTCGACTCCGCCGGACGGCTGATCGGCATCAACACGGCGATCTACAGCCCCTCCGGCGCCTCGGCCGGTATCAGCTTCGCCGTGCCGGTGGATACGGTCATGCGCGTGGTGCCGCAGCTCATCGCGAACGGCCGCTACGCGCAGCCGGTGCTCGGTGTTGAAAGCGACGAGGAACTGAACGAACGGCTCAAGCGCCTGTCCGGCATCAACGGCGTATTCGTCCTCGGGATCAATCCCGGTTCCTCGGCGCAGCGCGCCGGGCTGGTGCCGGCCACCCGTTCTATGCGCGGTGTGGTCCCCGGCGACGTCATCACTGCCCTGAACGGCAAGCCCGTATCCCGCTTCGGTGACCTGCTGGCGAGGCTGGACGATTTTCAGGCCGGCGAGACGGTCGAACTCACAGTCCAGCGTAATGGAACGACCCGCAAGCTCAGCCTGGCGCTGGATTCGGCTGACTGATCCGCGACAGCTTTCCTGCCGCGGCATGAAGGGGCTGCGTTCGGCCAGCGAAGCGAAGGTGAACCGGGCGCGCTGAGCCTCTTGGCGGAAGGGCCAATGTCGGTCTAAAGCGCCCGGGTTAAGCTAACGGTGCGGCGCTGCAGGGCCTTCGCTTATGGTTGCGTGTCGTTGACCGGAGTGCCTTTCGACCAGCGCTCATCGCTTCTTTCCAGGTACCAGTCCGCTTGAGGATAGGAACCGTCGAGCGCGTCCTTCCTGGAGGAGCTCTTCGACTGAGGGCCGAGCTCGAAACTGTCCATCAAGCCGGCCGGCCATGATGATGCCTTCGGCGTGCCGGCCGTCATGGCCCGCGGGGTGCGGGACGGCGTTAATCGGCGGCTGGGACGCTGTGAGAGCCTGTGAGCTTCAACATATAGGCAGGCGCAAGCCACTCGAGACCGACGCTTCCGTCGAGTAATGCCAAGATCGAAAGCGCGCCAACGCACCACGCCAGGGCCAATGCGCTGCGATGTTGCCTGACGGGCAGCAGGTTCAGAGCCGCCACGCCCGCGACGGCGAGGCCGTAGAGGACCGCCATCGTCTCGATCTCGATCTCGGGCAAAGCAAGGCAGATGATGAAGGGGTGGACGTGGAATGCCGCGAACAAAACCGGGCGCAGCGGCTCGTCAGGCGGACGCAGCTTTCGGATAGCGGGCGGCATCGTCATCGCTGCGACGCCCCCGATCAGATCGAACGCGACAAAGAGAACGATCGCCCACTGCCAGCTCGCCCAGTCCACATTGGCAAGGCCGGCGCATATCGTCGCCAGGACCATGCCCGCCAGCGCCACGCCCAGTGTGAAGCGCCGCTGCACCTGCGTGCTGTCGTAAGCAAGATCGCGCAGCGTCAACGGGAACGATCCTCACAGCGAGGGGAAGTCTCCGGTCCTGTCCCGGCGCTTGACAATGGACAGCCGTCCCGCGTTTCGAAGCGCCACTGCCCCTCGCTTTCGCGCGCAACGAGATCGTCGGCGGGGTAGGTTACGAGATCGCCGGCCGTGCGGCTGCCGATCTCGAGGAAAGTGGCCGGAGCCGCAGACCTGTTTTCAAGATGGTGGCTGGCGCCCTGCGCTGGAAAGCCTGCGCACATGCCCGGTTTCAGGGTCCACTCGCCCGAACTGCTGCACAGGACCAGTTCGCCATCGAGCAGATAGACAAATTCGTCCGATCTGCTGTGGCGGTGATGGAGCGCGGAGACCGCGCCGGGCATCAGGGTGGTCAGGTTGGCGCCGAAGGCCGTGAGCCCGAACCTCGCGCCCAGAGCTCGTTTGAAACGTCCTGCCATGCGGCTGGCAAACGGCTCAGGATAGTTGGACGGACGCTCATTGACCGGCACGTCAGCGCTCACCAGGGGCGGTAATTGGTTTGCCATATCGCTTCAGCTACCTCCTTTCGGAATTTCAGATGGAGCGGCCGGGGGCGAGCAACTCCCACCAGCCAGGAAGCAGCGAGAGCACCAGCAGGCTCGCCATCGTCCAGTTGAACGCGCCCAATATTTTGGGACGATCGAGGAACCGGCGCAGGAAGGAGCCGCCGGCGGCCCAAAGCATGATCGAGGGCATGCCGACCAGAACCAGGACAAACGAAAGGATTAACGCGTCGTTTGCCGCGCTCTCAGGCCGCGAGAAACTCACAATCGCGCCCATGATCATCGCCCAGGCCTTGGGATTGACCCACTGGAAAGCTGCGGCAGCGAGAACGCCGATCGGCTTCGCATTGGTCGCGGCCTCCTGAAGGCCCGCTGAGGTCGCAATGCGCCAAGCCAGCCACAACAGATAGACCGATGCCGAGATATGAAGGGCGGCATGGAATCGCGGCAGCTCACGCGCGACGCCGCCCAAGCCCCACCCCACGATCAGCGCCATCACGACGCATCCGCCAGTGATACCGATCATATGGGGAATAGTGCGACGAAAGCCGAAGGTCGCGCCGGAGGACAGCAGCATCATGTTGTTGGGCCCGGGCGTGATGCTCGCGACCAGACAGAAAAGACTCAATGCCAGGAGCATGAACGCTCTCGCTCGTATTGAACAAGGATTGGACTAGAGCGAAAAGAATGTGTATCAATTCAATTTGAGTCAATCGGGATATTGTCATGGTTCAATCTGGCTGGCGTCCAGAGTTGGGGGACTCGCCTGGAGCGGCGTGGGAGCAGCTCGTGACGCGACTGGAGGCGGACATTGCCGCGGGCACTCTCGCACCTGGCGAACGCCTGCCTCCCCAGCGCGATCTGGCCTATCGGCTTGCCCTCTCGGTCGGCACCGTGAGCCGTGCATATGCCGAAGCCGAGCGGCGCGGCCTGGTCGCGAGCCATGTGGGAAGAGGTACTTTTGTAGCCGAAGGGCTCGGTGTCGCTGCCACCCACCGACCGGACGGTGGCAGGATCAACCTGGGGATGAATGTTCCGCCGATCGCCCCGGTTCTCTCGGTCGCATCGCAAACCATCCAGGCGCTTGGCCAGCGGGAGGATCTTGGTGCGGCATTCGACTATACGTTCACGGCCGGCTTGCCTGCGGTGCGCGAGGCGGGCGCCATCTGGCTGCGCGAACAGGGCGGTGTTGCCCGGGCGAGCGCGGACCGGCTGATCCAGACCACCGGCGGGCAAAATGCGCTTGCCATCGCCTGCGCCAGCTTTGCGCGGCCGGGCGATACCGTGCTGTGCGATGTCGCGACCTATCCCGGAAATCGCACGATCGCGGAACATGGTGGCTGGCATCTGCGGGGCGTGCCGGCCGACGCGGAAGGAATGCAGCCTGCGGCATTGGATCGTCTCGCGGCCGAAAGCGGGGCCCGGCTCTTGATGCTGATTCCCACGCTTCACAATCCGACGACGATCACGATGAGCGCCGCGCGGCGAAATGAAATCGTCGCGGTCGCCCGCACACGGGACCTGCTCATCATTGAGGACGATATCTACCGCGTGTTCGGTACTGATGAAGCGCCGCAGCCTTTGGCCGATCTTGCGCCCGAGCGGGTAATCCATGTCACCAGCATTTCGAAGGCGTTGTCGCCAGGCCTACGGCTCGGCTTCCTGCTCGCGCCCGATAATGATGCTCTGTACGAGCGATTGCTGCTGGCGGCGCAGGCAACCGGCTATTGCCCGCCTGCGGCGAGCGGTCTGATACTGGCCGAATGGCTGAAGACCGGCTTCGCGACCCGGATCCTGCACGAGGTGCAATGCGAGATGGTCCGCCGCAATAGTCTGGCGCGCGAGATTCTCGGCGATGTCATTGCGCCCGGGGGATCGCGGCGCTCGTTGCATATCTGGCTGCCCATGGACGCTGAGCGCGCGCGGCAGGTCTATGAGCGGGCCCTGCTCGCCAATGTCGAATTGACGCCGCCCGACGCACCCTTCGTCGATGGGCATGCGGTCACTGGCCTTCGCGTCTGCCTTGGTCAGCCATTGGAGCTGTCCAGCCTTGAGACGGCGCTACTGGCCTTGAAGGCGGTGCTGAACGCAGATCACTACGCCAATACAAGGGGGGTCCTGTGAATCAAACCATCCGGGGTGGCTGCTTTTGCGGCGCCTGCCGCTACGAGACCGGCGCGGAGCCGATCAATGTCAGAGCCTGTCACTGCCGGGCGTGCCAGAAGGTTACCGGAGGCCCGTTCTACGCCCGTGTCCTGGTGCCCGCCGACACGCTGTCGATATCCGGGCCAGTCCATTGGTTCGCATCATCGCCCGATGTGCGTAGAGGCTTCTGCCCGCATTGCGGGTCGAGCCTGTTCTCCGAGCGCTCGAGCATCAACGCGATCGGGCTGACCATGGGCACGCTGGATGAACCCGAGCGGTTTCAGCCGACGGATCATATCTGGGTCTCGTGCAAGCAGCCATGGATCGTGCTGCCAGACGGGCCGCCGCAACATCAGGAAGGCCTATGACCTGTGTAGTCATCACTGGCGCGTCGCGCGGGATTGGCCGCGCCACGGCGCTGCTCGCGGCAGAGCGTGGATGGTCCGTCCTCGTCAACTTCCGAAGCGATGAAGCGGCAGCCGAAGAGACCGCCAGTCTGGTGCGCAAGCGTGGGGGACGCCCCTTGATCTGGCGCGCCGACGTCACGCGCGAGGATGACGTACGCGCCATGTTCGATGCGGCGGCCGCCGAGTTTGGGCCGGTAAGCGCCGCGGTCGTCAACGCGGGGATCGTCGCGCCGGCGTCAACGCTTGCCGACATGGATATCGCACGTCTTCGGCGTGTATTCGATGTGAACGTGCTCGGTTCCTATCTCTGCGCGCGAGAAGCGGCTCGCCGTATCCCTCTCAGTCGCGGCGGACCGGGCGGAGCGATCGTGATCGTATCGTCGATGGCGGCGCGCCTGGGTTCGCCCTTTGAATATGTCGATTATGCCGGAGCAAAGGCGGCGCTCGACACGCTTACGGTTGGTCTGGCCAAGGAACTTGCCGCCGACGGCGTCCGGGTCAATGCCGTTCGCCCCGGTCTCATCAATACCGAGATTCACGCGTCGGGCGGCAGGCCGGACCGAGCGCAGGAGATGGGAGCCGGCTCGCCTATCGGCCGCGCCGGCGAGACATCCGAGGTCGCCGAAGCGATCATCTGGTTGCTGAGCGCGAATGCGTCCTATGTGACCGGTACAATTATGGACATCGCTGGCGGGCGATGAGTTCAATCCGCTGGAATCGGGTCAATTGCCATCAGTGACGCTTCGCCATCGTTTCTATGGGCGCTGTCACCCCGAGCGCGAAACGCCCACCCCCGAACTGTGCCAACGCGCCTGGTGATGCTTGCCTTGTCCACAATATCCCTTATCTTGATGACAAGACCTTGAGGGAGTCGTCATGTCCAGATCCATGACCCTGAATGTTCGCGTGAGCGGCGCCCTGGGCGAATTCGTCGCCCGGAATGTCGGCAATGATGGTGCTTACGAGAATGTCAGCGAATATGTGCGCGACCTGATCCGCCGCGATAGGGAACGCGCCGAAGCGGAGGGGTTCGAGCGATTGAAAGCCGAACTGACCGCCGCTTTCGCCGCGCCTGAATCCGCTTATCAGCCCCTCGACGCCGAGACGATTATCGCGCGTAACGCGCGGAACTGATCGCGTGACCACATTTCGCGTTCTGGATCGGGCGGGCCGTCGCCTCGATGAAATATACGTTTATACGCGGGACAGCTGGGGCGCCGATCAGGCGGCCCGCTACATTCGGGGCATGTTCACTCGGTTCGGCGAAATTGCCGAACGAAAGGTTCCCTGGCGCTCTGTACCGGTCGAGTTCGGGGTCGATGGCTTCTACTGCCGCTATGAGCATCATTACATCTATTGGCGCTTGCTGTCCGATGGCGCGATCGGGATCGCGACGGTGCTGCATGAACGGATGCACCAGCTCGACCGTTTCCGAGAGGACATCCCGCTTTGACAGACAGCGCCGGGATCGGCGCAGAGACATCAGTCCAGCCTGTTTGGATCTCGCGCAGGCGCTGACCAAACGCCCGCTTGCTCGGCGTCGCTGAGCGACCGGGTCTGGCCCTTGCCCAGATCGCCGAGCACCACCGTTCCGATTGCGACACGCACGAGACGAAGAACGTTGGCGCCCTGGGCCGCGACCATCCGGCGCACCTGACGGTTACGCCCCTCGGTCAGCACGATCTCGATCCAGCTCGACCGGCTGCCTGTGCGCAGAATCCGCACCGCCGCTGCGCTGAGGCGTTCGCCGCGATCCTCGACGGGTTGGGCAAGCGCTTCGATGAAGCGATCATCGGCGACACGGTCAATCTTCACATGATAGGTCTTCGGCACCCGTGAAGCCGGGTTCAGCAGATACTCCGCCCAGCCCGTATCATTCGTCAGCAGGAGCAATCCCTCGCTTGCCTTATCGAGCCGACCGACCGGGGAGAGGAATGGCAGTTCCGGCGCCAGACAGTCATAGACTGTCCCGCGCTGCTGGGGATCGCGCCGCGTCGTGACAATGCCGCGCGGCTTGTTCAGCATCAGATAGACCTTTGCTTCAGCCGCAATCGCGGCACCGTCCACGGCGATGCGGGATCGTGCGGGATCGACGCGCAGAGAGACCGAGCGGGCGGCTCGGCCATCGACGGATACGCGTCCCGCTTCGATCAGCGCGGTCGCCTCGGTCCGGGAGCAGAAGCCGAGCTTGGAAAGCGCCCGTGGCAGACTGACAATCGGCCCGGATATTGCCGCAGACCGTCCGCGCGGCCGTGGGTGGCGCTGCCCCGCGCCTTTCCCGGAAGGATGAAATGACATGGCAAGGCTCGCGCCCCGCGGTGCCGCGTCCCATGGGCAGAAGAGAAATAAGGCAGGAAACAAGCGGCTGCCGGGTCGATATGTCCCCGGACGCCCAATGGCCTCCGGGGTCAGATGCCCGTGATCAATCTGCCGGCGCGGAGTGCCCGAATGAGACGCTGCTTGCTCATGCCCTGTCCTTCGCGCGTTCGCTCGGATGCGTCAATTCAGGACCGGGCAATGACTTGTATAGGCCTGGCCGTCATATGGGTGCCATGACGATTGAAATGCCATTGCTGGCCGCCGTTCAGGCGGCGCTGCCAGGCTCCAAGCCTGTCGACATGGCGGCAGGCGGCAGCACCGTGTTTGGGAAAGGCGCATACGTTCTCGTCATCGCGCTGCGCGAGCCGGTGGTTTTGCCCCTTGGCGGCATCGTTCACCAGCTTTCCGCGGGCCATTATCTTTATGCGGGGAGCGCACATGGCCCCGGAGGGATCGACGCCAGAGTGCGGCGCCATTTCCGGCGGGAGAAGTCATTGCACTGGCATGTCGATCGGCTCACCACTGTCGCCGCCTCCATCCATGCCTTCGCTATCGAAGGGGGCAGCGAATGTGAGATCGTCACGCGCCTCAGCGGACGGTCAGGCGCACGCCATCCGATACCCGGATTTGGCAGCAGCGATTGCCGGACCTGCGTCTCACACCTCCTGCGGGCAACCGGTGAGCGCATGACGTCCCATATCTGCGAACCCGCTGACGGGGACCACGTCTGATGCGCGGCAATCGGAGAAAATGGCAAAGGCGCCGCCCGGCATCGGCGAGCACGACAATTGGCAACAGGGGCTTCTGGACCGTTACCGCCATCATGTGCGCCAGTGCATTTGGTGTGGTCTGGTTCTGGGATAGCGGCGCGTCTGTGTCGGCGTCAGACGATCCCGACACATTCGCCTGCACTGCTCCCTATATCCATGACGGCGACAACATCCGGTGTCAGGAAACCGGGCGTGGCAGGCTCTACGGGATCGACGCACCGGAAATGCCTGGCGCTTGTCGTCCGGGGCGCCGATGCACGCCGGGAGACCCGTTCGCCAGCCGCGATCACCTCCGGCGGCTTGCTGCATCCGGAGAAGTCCGGTGCAGGAAAATCGAAACCGACCATTATGGCCGCGCGATCCTTCAGTGCTGGGTCGGGCAGACCAATCTCTCCTGCGCGCAAGTCGAGGCTGGTCAGGCCGTAAAGCGGTACGGAGATCTCAAATGCCCTTAGGAGTTCCGTGAACAGAGCCGCTATTGCCTTCGACCCTGCCGGACAGACGAACAACTGAGACGCGATTCTATCGGGCCTTTCCGACCTCCGGAGTACAGGGCATCTCCTGTGTCTCTACGCCATTCCCTGTCTTTCTTCGCCAGCGTCATACGACGACAGAACCTTGTTGCGACCTCTGACTTTATGGCTTTCTTGATGTCCCCCGAAGCCCCGGCGCGGCGCCGAGGCATAGGGGACATCTCATATGGCATATCGGTTCTGGCGTACCGGCACAGCGGCTTTCGCGTTGCTGTGCGGCATCGCGCACGCGCCCGCGGTTCAGGCAAACAATTATGGCGAAAGCCTTGCCTGGCAGTTCCGCACGACCGCCGACCGCGTCAACCTCGCTGCAATCGCCGACCTCATCGAGAAACGCCGTTCGGGCTATTACGAGGCCCCCGTCTATAACTCGACGATCGAGCGGCAGTATAATTGCGCGATCACCTCGACCGCGACCGGCAATAACGACAGCCAGACCGCGCTCGCCAATTCCCCGTCGCTGACCGGCACCTCTTCTTCCGCCAATGGGAATGTCAGCAACACCGACGTCGCGGACGGTTCAGGCGCGGCCGCGAGCACGGATCAGGCCAATAGCGGGCATGTGTCCGCAAGCGCGCGTGGGGCCACCATCGCCCATGTGTCCGGGAGCGCGACCCAGGCGCTCAATTCGACGCAGACCAATAGCGGCAATCAATATGCCGGCGTGGCGGATTCCACCGCCTGCCTGTTCGGAGCGCTCAACTGATGCGCGCCGGGGCAATCGGCCGGCAGCTGGCCGGCAAGAGCAACTGGAGGAGGCTCGCTGGTGCGTCTCTCGCGGTGCTGGCGCTGCCGGGCTGCGTCGCGATGCAGCAACAGCGGCTGGCGCCTGGCGAAGCGCCGGTGCTTCAGGGACCGGCGGTGCGCGACAATCGCACGCCCATGGATGCACCGCTCGCCTGTCTCGCAAGCCAGATCCGGGCGGGTGGTCGCAAGCCCTTCGTCATCGCCGTTGGTGACGTGCGCGACTATACCGGCAAATATTCGATCAATGAGGGCAACGCCATCACCCAGGGCGGCGCGCTCATGGTGTCCTCCGCCCTCGGCAAGCTCGGCAGCGCGGTCCGCCTTGCGGAGCGCTTCGATCCCACAATCGCGGAGCGGGAACTGGGCTATACCGATCGCCGTCAGCTCGGCGATGGATCCGCTCACGATATCCCTGGTCCCGAAGGCCCACGGAACGTACCCTGGCTGCCCTATTTCGGGGGCAGTATCACAGCTTCCGATTATTTCATCGTCGGAGGGGTCACCGAGCTCAATTACGACATCCGCTCCGGCGGAGCGGAAGTGGCGGTCGGCAATGTCGGCCCCAAGGTCCGCACCTATACCCAGAGCGTCGCGATCGACCTGCGCATCGTCGATACCCGCTCGCTTCTGGTGGTGCGGACCATCAGCCTGGCCAAGCAGTTCACCGGCTATGAAACCGGCTTCGGCGTCTTCCGCTTCTTCGGTTCCGACCTGTTCGACATCAATGTCGGGGCCAAGGGCCAGGAGCCGCTCCAGCTCGGCATCCGCACCGCGCTCGAGGAAGCCACGCTGCGGCTGGTGAGTACCGTCGCCCGTGTCGATCCGTCGACATGCATGAAGCAGGTCTCCTGGGAGCCCGCGCCCGCCGCGGCCTCGGATAAAGCACCTCTCGCGCCCGCATCATTGTCCGCGTCGCGCGGGCAGCCCGCCTTCAATGGTCCCAAGGCAGGGGCCGATACACAGGC
Source organism: Edaphosphingomonas fennica (assembly GCF_003034225.1). Classification (GTDB taxonomy): domain Bacteria; phylum Pseudomonadota; class Alphaproteobacteria; order Sphingomonadales; family Sphingomonadaceae; genus Sphingomonas_E; species Sphingomonas_E fennica. The sequence goes on along the minus strand of NZ_PHHF01000003.1, from coordinate 24,684 downwards.
CGGTGCCTCAATCCAGCTCGCCTTCGAGGTCGGATCCGCCGATCTCACCGGATCGGCATCAGCGCTGCTCGAACGGATCGCGGCTGGCGCGGCTTACGGGCCGATCATGGTGACGCTCGTCGCCCGCGATTCCGAAAATCTCGACCCCGGCGCGCGCGATGCGCTGACCGGCCGCCGGATCGAGGCGCTGATGACCGCGCTGGCACAGCGAGGCGTGGCGCGAAGGGCGATCGAGACCGTCTGGCGCCCCGGCAAAGGTGATCCCGCGATCATACCGGCAACGCCCGGTCTTCAGCGGCTTGCCGTGGTCCGGATCAGTCGCTGACCCTGATCCCGCAACGAAAGGAGGCGCCCACACAACAGCATTTCCTTCCTTTTTTCTGGCTCAACCCAACTTCAAAAGGATCATTCCATGCCTTCCATCTCCCGCGCCGCGCGGCGCCGACTCTTCCTTGGCAGCGCCATTGCCGCACTGTCCGTATCCATTGCCACCCCGGCGCTGGCCGTGGGGCCCTATGCCCCGGAAATCGATGCTACCGGTGATCAGGTGATCGCCAACAACCAGATCGTCACGGATGCGCCCGTCGATGCCGCGGCATCCGATCCCATCATCAAGACGATCGTGCTGCCGACCGAAAGCAGCGCCAGCCTGTCCGGCAATGAGGTGCGCGCCTCCGCCACCGCAAACCGGCAAAGCAATGCGCTCGAACCGGATGCGCTCGACCTGATGCCCGCGACCGACAGCACGCATCTCGCGGCCACCGGGAATGACGTTACGGCATATGCGCCGACGGTGATCGCCGCCCGGCAGGTGACCGAATACGCCCCCGTCACAGCCGACACGGCTTTCAGCAGCGTCAGCATGCTCGCTCGCGATGTTGTCGCAAGCCAGCTCGAGATCACGTCCAACCGCCAAGAAGCGCTGGCGACCGGCAATGATGGCGCAAATGCTCTCAATCTCTCCGGCGGGGATGGTAGCGGGGGAGCCGGCATCGCGGTCGCGCAATCGACCGGCTATGGGTCCGACGTATCCGCCGAAATGAGCGGCATCGCCCACATCCTCACGCGGGAGGTGGTCGGCAGCGATGTACGCTCGGAAGGAAATCTTCAGCGAGCCGTCTCTACCGGCAATCACGCCGCCAACGCGCTTTCAGCCGATGTCCTCGGCATCGAGTCTTTCGGCTCCAATGGGCCGCCATCGATGGTGCAGCCTTACGGCGAGGCAGAAGTGAACGCCGCCTATTCGGTCCTCTCGGCGCAGCAGACATCCAGCGACGTGGTCGCCGATACCCAAGGCGGGTTTCAAACGACCACGCTCGGATCCGTTGTCGAGGCGGCGCTAAGGGTCGAGGCGAACACACTGGCCGCCGCTGCCTATGGCAACGATGCGGACAACAAGGCCCGGCTCACGGCTGACAGCATCGATGTCGGCTATAATGGCGGGGCTATCGCCAATGTGACCAATAGCCAGAGCGCTGAAGGGGCGACGTTAGCGGATGCGGATGGGGGCACGAGTATGCTCATCCTCGGTGACGCCATCGGGGCGAAGATTGCCGCCGAGGACAACAGCGTCCAGGCAGTCGCGATCGGCAATCGCGCGGACGGCAACCAGCTGGCGGTCCAGGCTACCGCCATTCGCGCGCCTGAAGGCTCCAATGGTGAAGAGGGCGAAGGGCCGAGGATTGTCGGCACTGCCCAATATGATGAGTTCGGCACGTTGAGCGTGTCCGCGCCGTTCAGCGTCCAGAATGGACAGCGGTTCGAGATGCCGGTGAATGCGTCAGCTGCCGGCAGTGTTACGCAGATCAAGACCACTGGCGGCCTGGTCGACGCGAGCATCACCGCGCAGAACAATTCCGCGACGGCGGCGGCGACCGGTAACCGCGCCGCCAACGGGCTGGCGCTCGATGGCAACATCGTCGCCACGGCCGCCGACCTCAATTCGGCGCAGGTAGGCTATGGTGACGTCCAGGCCAGCGCCGGTGACGATTATGACCGGGCTGGCGCGCGCATTATGGCGCATGGTGATGTCATAGACTCAAGCCTGCAGGTGGCCGGGAACGATGTTCGGGCCAGCGCTATCGCCAATGACGTTTCCAACACTCTGGCTGTCAGCGGCAACGAAATCAGCAATGCGAGCGGCCATTACGATGCGGTCGCCGGTCAGGAATATGCCGGCTTCCTCGCCGCCGCCGATTATGCGCTGGCGAACTTCCAAGGCCTTGGGTTCGCAGGAGGCAACGGCGAGGAAGGTAGCGAGACCAGCGGCTATCGCCCGCTCATCTCCTCCGACATCGTTGGTAGCTTCGAGGCTCGCGGGGGCAGCATCATCGATTCCTCGGTTGCGATCGAAGGCAACGCTCAGGTGGCGACCGCGCTTGCGAACCTGGCGTCGAACAGTCTTTCGATCGAGGCGACAGCACTTGATGATTGGGGCGGCTATGCACCGGGCTCCGCGCTCTCCTCCGCCCAGATCGCCGGCGCAGACCTTGAGGCAACGTCGGATATGCGGATCGCGGCCACCGGCGAAGTCATCGACGGGTCGGTTGCCATCAGGGACAACAGCAATGTGGCGCTGGCCCACATGAATGACGCCGTCAATCAGGCGAAAATCGAGGCTGTTCAGATTGGCGAACTGAGCGGCGCCGATGCTGAACTGTTCACCGATCCGGGCTGGCCTGGCCTTGCCGTTGGCGACCATGTGCTCGCCAACAATCAGATGGCCGATGGCAGCGTCACCGTGACAGCTGCGACCCATGGCCTCAATGGAGGTTTTGACGCCGCCCTCACAGGATCGCGTTACGCCATCGCCGGAAATGATACCGGGGCCGAGGCCGTGGCCAACCAGGCGATCAATGAGCTGACGATGCTGGCTGCTTCGGCCGGCTATGCAAGTGCGGGGATGGCCAACACCCAGGAGAATCATGCCGGCGTTCTTGCCAATGCCATCACACGGGTTGGTTATGGCGCTTCAGGGACGTCCGATGCGCAGATGGTCGTCGAGCGCAATACGACCACCGCACTTGCACGCGGCAACAGCGTGCTGAACGATCTGGAGGCGTCGGGACTTCCAGTTTCCGACTTTACGCCCGCCAGCGCCGAATTGACGGGATGGGGCGAGGTTTCGGCGATGGCGGGGCTTGCCAGCAGCCAGCTCAATACCGGCGAAGTCGTTGCTCGTAGCCAGTATGCGGTTCACGGCGTCGTTCTCAACGGCTTCGGTGCCGAAGGCAGCGCGCTGGCGTTGAACGGCAATGCGGTTTCGGCGTCGGCTATCGGAAACAATGCGACGAATATCGTCACATTGTCCGCGCTCGGTCAGTTGCCAACCGCGGCGGCCGGCACGGTCCAGGTCAACAATGGTCCCATCAGCGCTGAGGTAAGCGGCGCGACCTTCGCGGCTGTTCCTGGCCACCTCACGGCGAGCAGGCTCGGCATTACCGGCAACAGCGTCACCGCATCGGCCGTTGGGAACAGCGCGGTCACCTCGATCGCATCCCTGCGCTGATCCGCCGCGGCGGTCGGCCGCAGCCCCCGGTTGACCACTGATGGCGGGAAAGGCCGTCACGCATCCCCCAGCGTGGCGGCCTTTCAGCCGGACATCATCGGGCGCGTGTTGAATGCAGCGCGCCATAGAGATGTGAGTGACCGTTGCGAACTTGGCCTAATCTCTTCAGCCAGGAGGGTTGAGGCTGGAAGCGTATTCAGGGCCTCGTCCTAGTGTCTGGCCTGTCGCCGATGGATGAATTCGCTGTCGCGTCGCCATCTGCCGCCCTGCAAATTGACTTCTGATCTCTGCGCGGTCCGGCTACATCACAGAGCATGAGTCATGCATTTCCCTTGAGGCCCAGCACTGGACGCCGGTGTATTCGAGGGTTTGCGTAATGTCGCCCGCGCCGATTTATCTCGACGGCTTCGCTACCTTGCCACTCGCGCCAGAGGCCCGCGAGGCAATGCTCGAGGTTTGGGAACAGCCCGGTAATGCGGGTTCGCCAAATGCCTCAGGTGAACGCGCGGCTCACATCATAGCCGATGGCCGCGCTCAGGTCGCCAATCTCATCGGCGCGGCACCTTCCGAGATCATTTTTACGTCAGGCGCAACGGAAGCAAACAATCTTGCACTCGCCGGCGTCGCACAGAGCAGTTCGCGGTCAAGGCCTGGTCGGAACCGTATCATCGTTTCCGCCATCGAGCATAAAGCTGTGCTCGAACCCGCACGCATGCTTGAGCACCAGGGCTTCCAGGTCAGCATCGCCCCAGTCGATGGAGATGGCCGGCTCGATCTCGGCCAGTTCGCAGCGCTCGTTGGAGACGACTTGCTACTCGCATCCGTTATGCTGGCGAACAATGAAACCGGCGTAATTCAACCTGTCGCCGAGGCGGCGGAGCTCGTGCACGCCGTCGGCGCTCTGATGCACAGCGACGCCGCGCAAGCGGTTGGCAAGATCCCGGTCGAAGTCCTCGAACTCGACGTCGACTATCTCAGCTTTTCTGCCCACAAATGCTACGGTCCGATGGGTATTGGCGCGCTCTACGCGGCGGCGCACGCACCCAAGCCCCTGCCGCTCGTCTATGGCGGCGGGCAGCAGGCCGCGATACGGCCGGGCACCGAACCCGTCGCCCTGATCGCAGGTTTCGGAGCTGCCGCCTCCGTGGCGCGAGAGCACCTCACGGTAGATCAGGACCATGGCCGAGCGCTTGTCGACGCGTTTGTCGACAGCCTTGCTGCGCGGCAGCTCCGCTACCGACGCCTCGGCGGGGAGGCCGAGACTTTGCCAGGAAGCATAGCTCTGCAACTCATCGGCGTTGATGCCGACCGTCTTTGCGCCCTTGTGGCGCGAGAGGTGTCGCTCTCAACCGGCTCGGCTTGTACTTCAGGCCAGATCAAACAATCACATGTACTTGAAGCGATTGGATTTTCCGAAGAGGACGCTCGCCAGATCATTCGAATTTTCTGCCACCGCTATCAAAATCTCGATGAGATTGAGACAGCGGCTGAGCGGATTGTTGTCGCTGCGGATCGATCACGCCTTGCAGCTGGAGAGGTTCGCCAGTAGCCTTTGCCCATGAGGCGGGGTTCAGTAAAATTTGATTCGAGAGGGCAGTTCGCAGGTCACGAGACCTTTCCGCTGCGGCTCCTGTGGCTGAAGAAGGCGTTCGATGCCGTAGGTGATGGCGCCGACGCAAGAACATTCCAGGAACAAGATGCCATTGCACGGTTCGGGGTTGGGCGCAACATGGCTGCCTCCATACGATATTGGGCCCTGGCGACGCGCTTCTTTTCAGAGCAGGATCGAATAATCGCGGCGACGGCGCTCGGCCGCGCCATTCTCGCGGATGACGGGCTCGATCCCTTTCTGGAGCAGGCCGCCACAGTCTGGCTCGCACACTGGCAGGTGGCTGGCACCCCGGATATGACCACCACTGCTTATTATGCCTTCAACCATCTGAGTGCTATCGAGTTCGACCCAGCGATGCTCCTCGAGGAGCTGTTTTCCCTCGTTCAGGAAAATGGCTGGCGCGCCACGCGGGGCACGCTCAAGCGTGATATCGAAGTATTCTTGCGCAGTTATGTGCGCCGTGGTGATACGCTCAACGAAGACGCAGCCGAGCCGCTGCTCGCCGAGTTGGCAATCATCAGAGAGGCTCGACTTGGCGGCTGGTACGAATTTGTCCGCGGTCCCAAGCCGACTCTGCATGACGCCGTGTTTGCTTTTGCCCTCGGTGATTTCTGGGAGCGAAGCGGCGGCGCGACGACACTGACCGCCGAGCAGATCTGCTATTCCCCCGGCTCGCCTGGACGCGTCTTCAAGCTTGACGAAGACAGCGTCGTCACGCGGCTGATGCGCCTAGATGATCTGACCAACGGTGCCTGGCAGTGGGTCGACACGGCTGGGCTGAGGCAGGTGCAGCGAACCGATGATTTCGATGCCATGACCACCCTCCACCTGGCTTATGGTCGATACAATGGTCTGAAGGCGGCAGCATGACCGCGCTCTCCGACACGGTCTCAATCGATCGGCGCTTCGCGCGATCCGCGCGGCTCGACGCCGATCTGAATGGCACGCCACCGCTTGTCGGCTATGTCCTGCAGGCCAGTGTCGCCAAGGCGTTGAAGACGCTGGCGATGAGCCAGTCGGACAGTCGGCAAGGCGCATATACCTGGACCGGGCCTTATGGCGGCGGAAAGTCGAGCGCGGCGCTCCTCCTCGCCAATCTTGTTGCCGGCTCCAAAGCCAATCGCAGAATCGCCAGAGAGATTGCGGGCGATGCGCTGGCAAAGCTCTTCGAAGCTGCATTTCCTGAGCCAAAGGGGCGTTGGAACGTAGTCGCGGTGACGGGCAGCAGGGCTCGACTTCGCGATGCGATCGTCGACGCCGCTACTGTCGCCCTGGGCTGGAGCGCGTCACAGGCCTCTGAATATGCGGGGAGTGACGACAAGCTCATCGCCGCTCTGGTGGCCGGCGGGGCCAAGGCCTCGAGCGGCACCCTGTTGATCCTGGACGAGCTCGGCAAGCTTCTCGAGCATGAAGCGCTCGAGGGCGGCGACATTCATCTGCTTCAGGATCTTGCTGAACTCGCGACCCGGAGCAACGGGCGGCTGGTCGTGATCGGCATTCTACACCAGGCATTCGATCAATATGCCGCGAGAGCGGCGCGCGATGCGCGCCAGGAATGGGCGAAGGTCCAAGGGCGCTTCCAGGACATTGCATTTTTGTCCGGTGCGGACGAAACGGTCGCGTTACTCGGCCGCGCGATAACTGCTGAATGCCCCGACAGCGCGAAAGAGACCGCGCTTAGCGTTGCCGAGGCGGTGGCGCGGCGCAGGCCGACCGAGGTCGGTGCCTTGGCTTCGGCGCTAGCCGACACATGGCCTCTCAATCCGGTGACGGCGCTCCTCTTGGGACCAGTGTCGCGTGCACGCTTTGCCCAGAACGAGCGCAGCGTCTTCGGCTTCTTGAGCTCCGCCGAGCCTGCCGGATTCCAGGCTTTTCTGGAAAGCGCGAGCGATGCCGGCGCAACTTACGATCCAGCGCTCCTGTGGGATTATCTCGCCGCGAATTTCGGCATGGCGCTCGCCGGTGGAAGCGAGGGCGGTCGGTTCAGCCTGGCCTATGAAGCGATCGAACGTGCGAGCGCCAAGGGCGGCGCGGTCCACGCGGCGCTGACGAAATCAGCGGCGGTCATCGAGTTTTTTCGCAACGGTTCGGGGCTCGCCCTGTCCGACGATTTCCTCCTCGCTGCGTTGCCGAACCTGTCCGCCAAGGTGATCCGCGCCGCAATCAAGGATCTGCTCGACTGGGCGATCCTTATCCGGCAGCCGCGCCTTGGCGGCTACGCGCTGTTCGCGGGAAGCGACTTCGATCTGGAAGAAGCGATCGGCCGCGCTGTCGTGCCGGTCGACAATGTGCAACTCGAGGGTATCCCCAGTCGGGTAGGGTTTGGCTTCGCAACTGCTAAGCGCCACTACTTCGTGACAGGCGCGCTTCGCACTTTCGAAATCGCGCTGCAGGTCCTTACCAATGATGATACCGCCGAAAGCCTCGCGACGCGGATCATCTCCCGGCCGTTGCGCGGGAGCGGGTTGTTGCTCCTCACCTTGGGTGACGGCGCCCTTGATCGTCAGGCCGTTGAGGCTGTAGCGAAGGGCGCTGCGAAGCGCCTGAAGGAGCAAGGTCGGGTCGTTGCGATCGGCGCCGCAAGCGAGAGTTACGCCCTGCGTACGGCAGCGGCCGAGCTGATGGCGGTTGAACGGGTATTCCGAGAACATCCGCAGCTTGAAGGCGACCGGATCGCGCGCCGCGAAATCGCGGCTCGCCAGTCGCGGTGTATCGACGAATTGCATCGGGAGCTGGAAAGCGCGCTGGAAGGCGCCAAATGGTATCTCTCCCCTAATCCGGGGCGAGCGCACAGCGGAGCGCTATCCGTCGTCGCAAGCACGCTTGCCGACGCCGGATATGCGAAGGCGCCGATTCTCAAGAGCGAATTGCTCCAGCGCGACAAGCCGTCGTCTAGCGCTATGGCAGCATTGCGTGATCTCGCTCATGCCATGGTCAAGGGTTACCAGCACGAGCGGCTGGGAATGACCCAATATCCTGCGGAGCTTGGCCTTTATCTGACGGTACTGAAGCCATTTGGCCTGCACCGCGAGATCGAGCCGGGGCGCTATGATTTCGTCGAACCGGACGATCATGCGGCGGGTCGATCACTGCGGCCGGCCTGGGAAGTCATCGATGCCGCCGGCGACGAACCACTCGATGCGGTCTATGATCGATGGGCGGCACCGCCTTTCGGCATAAAGAAAGGGGTCATGCCGGCGCTCGCTATCGCTTACATGCTCGCCAACCGGGCAACCGTCGCTGTCTACATCGACGGCGTTTACCAGACCGCGATCGATGATGTCGTCGTCGACAAGCTGCTGCAAAAGCCGGCGAGCTTCCGCCTTAGGAAAATCGATAGATCAGTTCGCGAGATGGCGTTCCTTAGCGGCCTGGCCCAGTTGCTTGACGTCGACCAGAACAACGCTTCGCTTCCTGTCGCGGCCGCACTGTTCCAGCGCTTCGAAGCGCTGCCCAATTATGCCAAACGAACGTCCCAACTCGACGAAGAGGTTCGTACGATCCGCAGCGTGGTAACGAAGGCGGATGATCCCGAGCAGCTCTTGTTCGACGATCTTCCTACCGCCCTCGGCGACCGATTGTCACCGCAGGTTATCTATGACGCAATCCTGGCGACCGAAGCTTGCTATCCTGCTCTGCTCCAGGAGTTGCGACTTGCGCTCGGTCGCGCGCTCGGCGTGGATCCGCAGGATTTCGGGGGCATCGCGGAACGGGCCGGCCTCATTAAAGGCCTTACAAATGATTATAATTTCGATGCCTTCGCCGACCGGGCGGCGGCACTCGAAATGGGAACCGGCGATATCGAGAGCCTGGTGAGCGTGCTGCTGCATCGTCCGGCTCGTAATTGGTCCGACCGCGACCGTGAAGAAGCGTTGACGGAAATCGCACGCTACGGACGGCGCTTCCGTGAGCTTGAGGCGCTCGCGGTTGTGCGCAACCGCCGTTCCCATACCGAAGCGTTAGCGCTTGTGGTCGGCCTGGACCCCAAGACACCTCCATTGATGCGCAGTTTCGTCCTGAATGATCGTGAAAAGGCGGCAGCCGCAGGAATGGCTGATCGCCTCGTCGAGACGCTGAGGGCAGACGACAAGAGCGGGCGCCTGCGTCTCGCTGCGTTGGCCCGCGCGGTGGCTATGCTGGCGGCGGAAACCGATGAAGTGGCGGAAGCGGTATGAGAAACGAGCGGCATATATTGGGACTGTCCGGTGGACGGGATAGCGCAGCGCTCGCTGTCTACATGCGCCAGCATCACCCCACGCTCCCGCTCGAATACTTCTTTACGGACACCGGGAAGGAACTTCCCGAGGTCTATAGCTTCCTCGACCGGCTGGAAGGATTCCTGGGTCGACCGATCCAGCGCCTCAATCCGGATCGCGATTTCGATTTCTGGCTTGACGAATATGGCAATTTCCTGCCGTCCCCGCGCACTCGCTGGTGCACGCGGCAGCTCAAACTGCGGCCTCTCGAACACTGGCTCAAGGCTGATCTCGACGCCGGTACAACCGTCCATTCTTATGTCGCCATCCGCGCCGACGAACCAAGCCGGGAGGGCTATCAGGCTACCCACGCAAACATGCGTGTGCACCTTCCCCTCAGGGAGGCGGGCATCGATCGTGCGGGTGTGCTGGAAATCCTGGACCAGTCCGACGTCGGGGAGCCCGATTATTATCAGTGGCGCTCACGCTCAGGCTGCACCTTCTGCTTCTTTCAGCAGAAGATCGAATGGGTCCGCCTCGCCGAGCACCATCCCGATCGCTTTGCCGAAGCAGTGGACTATGAGAAAACCGCCCTGCGTGACGGCTCGCCCTTTACCTGGAGCCAGGGCGAAAGCCTGACCGAACTGATTGCGCCGGATCGCGTCGCGCAGATCAAAGCAGATTATGAAAAGCGCCGGGAACGGCTTCGTCGCAACCGTCGCGTTAATCCCCTCTCTGCTAATTCCGGCGAAACGATCGATGACGTTTACGGAATTGACGAAGCATCAAGTAGCTGCGTGATCTGTCACAAATAGACTATCTACCAACGGCAGCTTCGATCGCTGCGGAAAAGGCGCCCCCGTCAGCTGGCCTTCGCACCGACTTGTGCTGCAGGGCCTGATAGATCGGATCAAAGAGCCATTCAGGCCCCGTCCAATCATCCGGCAAGACGACGCCGCAAGGATGTCGCCCGGTGGCGACGTACCAAAATACAGACGCTAGCTGAAAAACATCTGACGCAGGACAGATATCGTCTGCATGTCCAAGGCGCCGATTATGTGCTTCCGGTGATAGCCAATAGCGCGGGCCGATAGCTTGGTCCGTGGGCGTCAGATCCAAATCCGGTTTGTCCGAAAAGCGGCACAGTCCATAATCGCTCAAAAGCCAGCGATCGCCTGCTACGAGAATATTCTCGGGCTTGATATCGCGGTGCACAGCTCGTGCGTGGAGATCCGCCAGCCCCCGGGCCAGCCCGCGGAATTGGCCCACGTATACTTCCGGAGATATCCGCGACGACTGCGCTACATCGGACAGGCTGCTCTCCGCCATTTCCATTATTATGAACGGACATCGGATGCCGCGCGACTTACTCGCGGATCGGGTTCGCCCTGTTCCTCGGTAACGGACGAGATGCTCATGACGCAGTTCTTTTAGCAGCCGAACCTCCCGAAAGAACCGCTTCAAGATACGGCCTCTTGGTTGCATCAGGAACTTGATCGCATACTCGTCGCCTGAGCTTCGTTCGATGCATTTAAAGACAGAGCCGTTGCCTCCTCGCGCGATCCAGTCCGAGAGGACATAAGTACGCCCATCCTCGGCGACTAATGTGTCGTCGATCTCGTGATAATTCCCCTTCTTGAGCTCCTCGGGATCAAAGTAGATCAGGCTGCTCATCAGACGTCTCGGTCGGGCGTCGAATTATGTGCCAGCCCTCGTTTTCAGTTGTGCATTCTTCGTGGAACCACATTGCGTTGCTGACCTGGAATGTAGTCTCGTTTGGGCCCCACCCCAACACACACTCCTTGTCAATATTGCCTATTAGGGCATTACATTCAGGACATTCATGTTCGGCGGGAGGGCAGAAGCCCGAGCTATCTGCTTGAGCGCAATCATCCATAATCTGATAGTAGAGCTTGATTCCCTCCCCTCGCGGCGGGCAGCCGCGATACGTTCCGGCTAAAATTCCCTTTAGGAAATCAGCTCGCCAACGTCGGCTGGCCGCTGAATTGGCCTGTGAAACACATTTGATCGCGTATTCACTAAAGATGTCGACATCGGCTTCCGGTCGAATACCGAAATCCAGCATCCGAATATCGGAGATGAGATCGGAAAGGTCCTTGCCATCAAGTGAAAGCCCTTCCGATTTCAGCTCATCAATCGCCACGAATAGACTATAAAAATCTGCCTTCTGGCGGAACCGTGTACTCTTCAGACCACCCTGAATTTCGTCAAATATATACTCGATATCAAGGAGAGCATTTCTAAATCGAGATACTACGGACTTTCTTGCATCAGCGGGCCACTCCGTCAAATCGATATAGAAATCGTCGAGACCGGATTTCTTGTCCTGCACGCCATCAATCAGCGCCGCGAGAATCTCCGACACGTACTCGGCATCCGCATAGCGCCGGCGGTCGGTGGCGGTAAATACGCCGGCATCCTCGAAAAACGGAGCTACTGACAACTCCTCAGAGACGTCAAGAAAATCGCCCGGAAAATCTGCGCGCCGCAACTCCTGCTTCGTGAGTGGGACGGTATATTTATTGACGCGCATATAGACGTCGCGGACTTCGCGATCGGTCGGGTTGTCAGCCTCATTGAAATCGATCCGATATCTGAGGAAACGGTCGATTTCATCATCATCGAAATCCTCGAAACACTTGCCAGCAAGCGGGCCCGTATAGGGCGGATCAAGTGCGAAGTCGCCTCTCAGAAATCCAAGAATGGCCGAAATGCGTTGCTGACCGTCAATCACAACGCGATGCACGCTGCCGTTCTTGATGGTCTTGGCTAGGAAAATCTTTGGAAGGGGAATGTCACGTAGAATTGAGTCGATCAGCATGATCTTTGCACTCGGCGCCCACACTTCCCTGCGCTGGAAATCCGGCTGTAACTCGAGGCGACCGGCCTCGCTCCAGTCGCGAACGTCCGCGATGGGATGGGGGCTGATGTTCCAGTGAACCATATTCCTTGTGCCTATCTGTCCTTCGGGCGCCGTCAGGCCTGCGCGGACCCATTGGTTGCCCGGATCGCGTCAACAGCGGCGTCGATATCATCGTCCGAAAGGAACGGGGCCTGAGCGTAGATGATAGCTGGTTCGCCGCTAAGCCGCGCTGCTAGATGACCTAGTCCGAGCAATTGCTCCGCGCCCTTCGTTCCAAGCGCAATCTCCGAAGTTCCGACGCTGGCCACCTTGAGAATCAACCGATTGCCGAGATTGTCGCGCAGTTGCATCGGCATCACATTGGCATCCGGGCGCTGAGCCGCAAAGATCAGGTGCATGCCGGCTGCACGAGCTTTCACGCCGAGGCGGGAGACATTCGAAGTGACAGCCGCTTTATACTCCTCGGTCAACATCCATTCCGCGAACTCGTCGTGGACGAGGAAGACGTAGGGCAATCGCTCCGCTTCGCTGACCTTCGTATTAAAGGCGCGAATGTCGCGGGCTCCATTAGCGCGGAACAGCTCGTACCGTCTTTCCATTTCAGCAACGAGACCTTCCATTACCTCGACGGCTCGGGCCTGGTCGACAATCACGCCCCCTTGGAGATGGGGGAGCCGCTCGACCGCAGCATAGTCGACTCCCATTTTAGGATCGATGAGGTAGATATGAGCGAGCGCACTCGGATTGGTCGCTGCGATGTCCAGCAGCAGCGCCTGAATCAGAACTGATTTGCCCGAGCCGGTGGCGCCGGCAACAAGGGTGTGGGGTTCGTGCTGCTGACCGTCGGCGAACGGACCGCCGAGGTTCAAGTACAGAATGTCCCCGTCGAGCTCCTTGAGGCCCAAAATGAAAGATGTGTTCACGCCGGCTGCGTTGCGGTTCAGTTCCCGGCGCCCCCACACATCCCATAGCGACACGATCTGCCGTTGCGGCCGCGCGACACCGACGACAATCTCGCCGGGCAAAGGCGAAACCGAGATCAGCCGCAGTCCATGCGTCGTGAGAAGCGCCGATTGCTTGGCTTCGATATCTTCCACGCGCAGCCGATCCGAGCCCATGAAGCGGACTAGCGCAGCGTTCGGCGTAAGGCGCGTACCCACGACCTTGGCCTGTAGATTGTAACCCATGAGCGCCGATCGGAGCTTTTGCGCGGTCGCCTCGAGCCAGCTCTGCGCGTCGGCAGATTCGTCCTGCGCTTTTTCCGCTCGATTGTGAATGAGGGTATCGATCCCGATGCCCACTGGCGCAGTTGGTGCCTCAATCGGCGTCGCAGCGGTAATCTGTGTAGGCGCGGCTGGTGACAGGATCGGTTCGTCGTCGGCGACTACTTCAGCGACTGGTGAGGACACATCGGAGGAGGACGGTGTCGTAGCCGCCGCAACAGCCGAAGGTTCAACGCCGTCCGAGATGACGCTTGCGGTGGACAGGTCGACTCCCGCCTCTTCAACCACAATTCCGCCTTCGACATCCCCGTCGTCATCGTCCTCGTCATAATCATGGGCGATCGGGTTTGCGCCGACTGGAGCGGCATGAGTCTCGATGCGCTTGGTCCAGTCTACGCGAGCCGCCGGTGCGCGAAAGCTGGCGGTTTCCCAACTGCGATCCTCGCCCAAGGCTGCCCGGACGACGGTAAGCGGCGAACTTGCCTCGTAGGCGGTGATGAGCGCACGCAGGCCCTCTCGTGTGAACGTCTCCTGCAGCCCGCCCTCGATATCCAAAAGCCTAGCCTGATCACCCGTACTGCTTCCATCACCGGCCGGCCCGGAGATGAAGATATGTGAATAGCCGCGCAGATCGATCGGCACGTTGCCAAGCCGAATACCGTCGCGGACACGCTCGAGCAGATTTGGCTGACCGAGCGCTGCCGTGCCGTCGAGCAGCAAGTCGGCAATACGCGATAGCCAGAGGTCGCGGTCGAGTCGCCCAGGATCACCGAATAGTGCGTCGTCGATACGGGCAACGGTTTGTCTCAGCTGGTTACGCGACTTACGAGCCGCGTCGGACACGCCAGATTGATCAACATATTTTGCTTCGGTGACGATCGCGCGCAACTGCGGCTGGCCCTCCGCATCGGTCGACAGGCTAAGCCCGAGAATGTCGGCGATGCCTTCTTCCTTCTGGCCGAGCCACTCAGCATAGTCGTCAAGAAGGAACCATGCGACCGCTGCACCCCCACCGAACTCCTCGGCAATCAGCGCTCGGCTGAGGACAAGCCCAATCAATTCGCCGGCGGAAACGCCGCGCTTGGCGGCGCGCAAGACGATATCGCCAGAGATCGCATTGGCGTCCTCGATCATCCGCTTCGCGAGCTGGGACAGGCGCTCCTCATCGAACCCAAGTGAAAGCTCGGCTAGGCGGCGGCGGACGAGCACATGAAGGATGCGTAGTTCGGAGGTGGAAGAGACCACCATGTTGCGTCCGTGTGTCCGCTGCCGACGGTAGCGGATAACATTGATCCCTTGAGCCGCGAGTTGCCGCTTGTCGAGCAGATCATCGTAAGTGGCGACCCATTCCGCGAGACCGTGCACCTCGTCGAACATCGCCTTCAGGCCACCATCCTGAAACGAGATCTGGCGTGCCGGCAAATAATGCTCGTCGGGTGAGTGCGACTGACGTCGCACGACATTGGCAACGGCATCCACATAAGCCCATCCTGCGTCGGGTTGACGCGGGCAGGTCAGATAAGTTGTTGCCTTCAGTTCATCCTCGGAAGTGACCCGACGGTAGGACCAGCGCGCCGGCACATGTTCCAGCAGACCCGGGTTTTCATCTGCGGTCGGCACAGGGAACCACTGCTCGCGGGCCTGTCGCGAGACCACGTCATGTAGGAATGCAACATCGATTTCTCGAGCGCCGCCGGCCGCCATGCCGTTTCCGCTGTCGAGCATCACGCCGATGCGCAGCTTCGACATGAAATTGCGAGACGTCTCGCTGACGACGACCGCATCAGGATCGCCTTCGGACCGCTCGAGTAGCTCAGTATAAACCTGCGACAGGCGCGATCGATCGCGATGGCGCACCAGGACATTGCAATGCACTTCATCCTGATCCTGTACCGAGCCGAGCGCGTTGACCGTTGCGAGCGGCAAGCCGGCGGCATCGCAGTTGTAAAGCATGATGCTCAGATTGGAGCGCTCATGCGGCTGGAGATCGAGGTAACGTTCGAGGAGCGCGCGTATCTGACGGGCTGCCTCTGTCGGATCGACGTCCGTTGTCGCTTCAGAAGGATCGCGAACGGGTCTCTCAAGGAGGCTATAATCATTAACAGTGCCCGTTTCGGCGAGAAGCACGGCCTCGCCCTTGTCATATCCGACGGCGATCTCCGGGAAGAGCGGATGCGCCAACTCATCGCGTAGATCGGCGAAGAACAGCCGGGCATCACCGAAGTTCACTTCGACATCGGATAGGAGATACTCGGCGAGGCCCGCCACGGACCGCATCTTCGCGGCACTCGCGGCGAGCCGTAGCGGATGCCATGGTGCAATGATCGCGGAAGGCGCCCCACCAACAACAGAGACGGTGCCGACGCCGAGCAACGGCTCCCAAAGGTCCCGCCGATTAAGGTCGCCTGGTGCGTGATCCTGCAGGCTCTTCAGTAGGGCGCCATATGCGTCCGCCTGCGCGATCAGCGCCTCCGAAGCATAGCCGGAGGATTGGAGCGAAGAGAGTGCGTCCGCATAGGCTTGCGAAAAAGCCTGCCAGCTCTCGTCGATCGCCTCATAACCGGCTGCATCAATTCGGCCGGCATCACGGGCGGATTTGAGCGCTTTGGGAAATAGCTTGGCGATATCTTCGCCCACATTGGTGCGGGGCACCAGCGTGCCCGCGTCCTGCCCGAACGCCGGCTGTAACGTGCCGACATCGTGGAGCGATACGGACTGCAATGCTCCCTTCCGGCTAACCGGTAAGCGCGCGACGATGCTGCGCACGAATGGTCGCTTCAGGAGACGCCCGATGTCCTTCGGTAGTTCGAGACCGATCGTCCCCGGTTGGCCAGTCCAGACGAGCTGAACTGTCGCCCGTTCGCTGCCGGCAATCAGCGCGATATCGAACTTGATCTGAATGGCGCCGCGGGCGGTCGATTCGTTACGCCGATATTTCTTCTGTTTTGCCTTGGCTCGGTCGAGCAACTCTTCATATGCGAAGACATGGGGCACATCCCATTCAACGCACGAACCCATCAGTCCGGGCAAGCCACGATAACGCAATCCGAAGGAGAGGCCGACGTCCGCGTTCAGGTCGAGCCACTGGTTGCGGCTACGCCGAGATGATTTCACCATGAGCTTTCGCGGACCGGTACCCAGATTGACCTGGCCGAACAGTCGCTCGACCGCGCGCAAAAAGCCTTCGAGAAAATCGGTACATTCGATTGGCCGGCCGAAAACGAAGCGCTCCCACTTAACTCGCAGAGCGCGGTCCTGACCTAGATCATCGCGATGTGCCTCGAAGAACTCGCGATCATCGTCGCGCGTTTCCTTGAGTGAACGCCCTTTGAGCGCCTTGAGATATTCCTCATCTGCTGGGCTCAGGCGATCGGGAAGCGTGAATTCGAAGAAGTTTATCGTCTCTTGCGCAAGGGAGGTCTTTTTCAGTTTTATGCCCGAGAAGAGCTGCAGAACGCTTTCTGCTTCCCATTCGAACGACGCCAGGTTTTCGGCTTCAGACCCCCAGCCGGGCGCGGCATCGATAAACGCATTAATGGTCGGATGCACCTCGGCCGGGATATCCTCGCGCACTTCATCGAAATGGCTGCGAAGCTCGTCGGCTTCGATGATCTGTCTGTTTGGACGCTGCTTGGCCAAGAGCGGTTTGCGGTCCGACACAAGCTTTTCGAACAGCTTTTTCCAACGTCGCGGCTGCTCGCGATCCTTTTCCCCCAGCCCCATGAAATAGCCGCTGTCACGTGGCAGGCGCAGCGCGGGCAACGCCCAGCCGAGGGCAGCGGCCACGGGAACCGCCTCCGTCTCAATCCGTTGGCGCGTCATTGCGACATAGGTCGCGATCTGATGGAGCGTCCAGTCGTCTGCGCTGTTCAGCCCCCGCAAAGCCGCCTTCCATGCGCCGATTTGTCCATCCCCGAGGCCAAGCCCCGACGCCGCGGCGTCAACCCAGGGACCAGGTTCCTCACTCAGCTGCTTCGCGCCGATGAGCGTAACATCGCCCAGCGATGCGCCCTGATCATCATCTGTATTGGCGAGCAGCATTGCCGGTCGATCGCAGGGCGAGTTGCGAACGCGCACAGTGCGTTCGTCCGTGATAACCTCTTCCGGAAGATCAAATGACCCGACAAGGTCACGGGGCAATGCGATCATGAGCTTCGCCGCCGCCTCGGAATCCGCCAAGATCGCTCGAGTGATTGCTGCGACCTGTTCGCCCGTCAACCGATCTAGGAGGAAGCGTGCGAGTTCGTCGTCAGAAGCAAGCGCGTCTAGGCGCGAACGAATGGATGTCGCGCCGGCGGCGCCAATGAGGTCTGATGGTGTCACGCGGCTTGGGCTCGCTGGAAGGGATTTTCGACATAGGCACAGCTATCGGAGAGACGCTTCAGGAGACCAAGGCTGGCAAGCCTCTCTTCCAGGCGATGAGCGTTGTCCGAAAAATCCTCTTGGTCGGCCGTGCCCGCTTCAATGAATGGACGGGCCTGCGCATCGCCAATGATAAAGCCGTATCGCTCGTACAGAAGTTGGAGGAAGTCCTTGAACTCCAGCCGCTCCGCGACACAGGCCACAACAAGAGTCTTGAGCAGACGATCCGTCGGAGCATAGCGCACACGCCGACTCGAGCGACGCGATGACAGCCCGATTGCCCTGGCCCAGGTCATGTGAATCTTGCCGACATGCTGTTTGTGCCGGGTGGTAGCTCGCTCGACCAAGGCGTCCACCATCGCATGCGGTTCGACATTCTCATCGTCGTCGCCATCAGGCCACCCGAATTCGCGTCGCAAGATGTCGATCGCGTTTAGTGTCGGGTCGTCGGAAGCTAATGCGCCTGCCCACATTTCTGTCTCGGTGATGCGCCGTACGAAGCGTTCGATTGCCTGCTGGGGCAGCATGTTATTGAGCTGATAGCTGTCAGCTGAAAGATCGCGCACGACTGTTTTCTTGGGCGCAACAATTTCGCACACGAAGGTGATGGGTGGCCGGCGAAGCAACTCCCGGGCGCGGTCGAGCTGATAAAGGATGAGGTTGAGACCGGCCATGGTGACAAGGTGCGGTATGGCGTCGTGCGCCGGGATCGGAAGGTGGAGAATGGCGCGCCAATCAGCCGCCAACCGATCGAAGGCCGGATGAGTGGTGCAAGGTAGATAGGCACCTGCGCGCTCGACCTTCGCGAGTTGCGGATCGCCTTGGAGGGCGTGGGCCATGCCGTCGTAGGGCGCCGGACTTTCGAGAAAGCGGCTGACGAGCAGCCCACGCAATGCATCGGCATGTTGGCTGCGCGCCAGCATCAGATAGAGAAGTTCGCCAGTTCGGGCAAAGAAGCGACGGTCATTTGAAACGCTGCCGCCCGGCTTCACATTCACATCTTCATACAGAGCATGGGGACCAAACGGGAATACGAATTTGGAACTCCAACGCTTGTTGCTCCTCCCTTCGATCGCCGACCCTTGGAGAAAGCTCAGGACTGCAGCGAAGTCGTCAAAACTCTCAAAGCGATCGCGAAGATAGGTGAAGTCCGGCTTATCGATTCCCCCCGCGCTCGTAGCCATTTTATCGAGCCATAATGTCCAGGCCTGTTCGTCAGAGCCTGCCTCGGCGCGAACGGTCATAACATGCGGATTGTTGAACACGAGATTGCGAAGCCGCAACTGGAGCTGCGGCTTGTAAGACAGGCTGTTGAGCCCCTCTTCTTGAAGCGGGCGCCCCTCGCGATATTCGGCGAAAAGAACGGTGAGAAACTCAAGGAAGGTAAGCCAGGGCGACTGCTCATCATGCAGACGGTGACCCCAGATCGCTTCGTCGATCCAGAAGGCAGGGCCGCTTCGATCCTCGAATGCAGTGGGACGCGCAAGAAATTCCATGATTATACCCGCACTATAACCCGGCGGGGCTGGGCTCGGCCATCCGGGTTGAGCTCAATGAAGCGTAAAACGAGCTCGCCATTGATCACTTCGTCATCACCCTCGATTCTGCGACGCTTCTCGGTTTCGCGGAGCAGCCGGGCTTTGAACGCCAGAAGGTCTTCATGGCACTCAAGCGAGAAACTGCTCGGTAGCGCACCTTCCGCGACCCGCCCGAGAAACTCAAAACGCGTCGGCGACAAGGGAAGGAATATCGGGGGCGTTTCCGTGTCCCGCACGAGCCTGACGGACACGCCGAACGCGCCGTCGTTGGCATCAGCCACTAGGCTCACCTCCTCGCCGCCAGAACGCGGCACGGAGATTAGCTTATCGAGCAATGGACTCCGCTTGGATTGAGAGTAGCTCCCCGAGGTTGCGAGCACGAGCTCATCCTGATTTTGGACAAGCATGCCAGTGAAGATTCGATTGAGGCCGCGCACGACCATGTTCAGTGCTGCGCGGGGTGCCTGCTGTCCCGCCGAGAGCTTTTTAGCCACCTCAAGATAGAGGCCGGCATAACGAAAGACGGTAAGGTCCCAAAGGTCATAGTCCTTGGCCTTCGCGTCGGGCAGCGTGAAGAAGAGACGCTGCCGCTGAGAGCGTAATGCAGTCAGAAACACTGTCCGATCAGTGTCTTCCGCCCCCTCGAGATAGATGCGCTGCGAGTTCGCGTAGGCGGGTGTCGCGCCATAGACTGTATCTGCGCGCATGAGCTCGGCGTAATCGGCGGCATGAGCGGGATCGTCAGCGCCGTAAACCAGAAGGTTGTCGACGCGGTTGCTGGTCTCCGCACCGATACCGAAGGCGTTTAGCTTACGAAAAAGTTCAGTCTTTTCAGCCCGGCTGGGCCGCAGATTCTCACCGAAGATGTTACGATATATGCTCGCCTTGTCCGCTGTGCCAGCGGACTGGATGGCGGACACGTCATTGCAATTCATCAGGCCATCACGCGCGTCGGGATGACCCAAAATCGCATTTGCGATAAGCGCGAGGAGCTGGCGGACCGGGAAATGGCTGCCATTGCGCTCGGAGAGTTCGATAAGCGCCGCCAGGCGCTGCCGAAACGGATCATGCGATCCTTCGCCAATTAGCCTGCGGCGATTCTCCAAAATCGGACACGAACTACCAGAACCGCAGCCCTCACAGCCCTCCCAGCCTTCGTGCGTGGTGACTGCCTCAATAATTGCCATAGCGGTCTCGGCGGCCGGGGACCGGCTGAGATCGGTCAGCTCGAGTGCAATTCCGGGGTCGGCACTCTTGCCCGTGACGAGAAGATCTTCGACGACCTTGGTCAGGCGAGCCACAGCGTCGTTGTTGGGAGCTGACTTGAGCTTCTCCAGGAGCTGGCCATGATTGGCTGCGAACAGATAAAACGTTCTCGTGGAAGGGTTGGCGACGTCCTTGGCAAACGCTGCCGTTAGCTCACCACTTTCATTGTCGCGAAGCTCGCTTAGATCCTTGACGATCACGAACGTGCGTTCGCCAAAGTCGAGCCGTTGGACCTTCTCGCCCTCGTTCCAGGTGGCGACGTCGCCACCGAGCGCCGTCCACACCTCACGGCAATGATAGGTTTTGCCGTCTCCCGCCGTACCAGTAATGATATGTGATACTGGGCTTTCGCCGCGAAAATCCTCTACGAGCCTGTCGAGTAGCGGCGCAGGAAGCGTGATTGGCTTGATCTTCTGCCGACGAAGCGCCCTCTGGATCGACTCGTCGTACATATTGTCATTCGTCGGTATCGGTCCGTAATTGCGAAGAAATCGAACCCACGCCGCGGTTGATGGAATCGCCGACAAACTTTCCCCCCGAGTTTTGCCTATGTTCCAGCCTGAGGGGGCGTTGGTCAACGGCGTTTCGGTCCAACTCCGTAACAAACCGGTAGGATAGCAGGCCAATGTCGTTGCAGCGGATTCAATCGGTCCCGTCGTTGTTGGTCCAGGCGCAGCGTCTCCCTATTGCCTATACGGGAGCCCAGGCGCGGCACACAAAAACCGAAGCCCTAGGTTCAAACCGCCAGCGAACTGACACTAGCTCTCGAGTCCCCCCTCATGGAATGTGCGAGCGGCAGGTTTGTCGAGCGGCTCGCCCGGCCGCGCCGTGGAAGCCGAACTGCACCTCGCAATCTTTGCAGATTCTGAGCGATACTAGCCGTACTCATTTCGCGGGAGCCAGAGCGTCGATGACTACCCGTAGCCGCTCTGCATCGCCGCCGCCTCTCATAAGCGTTTCCGCTACCCTGCGAATCAACTCTTCATCTCCGTCCGGCGGCGGCGCATCGATTTCACCGTCGCTCATACCAGCCAAGGCCGCGGCAATACGCTTTGCGACCCGATCAGCCGCACGACGAGCCGGGTCATGCTGCACATGCGCATAGATTGCGGTCGATCTCGGATTTGAGTGCCCGAGGATGGCCCCGGTAAATGCCATCGCCTCCCCTGACGAAATAGCCGTCGATCCCATTGTATGGCGGAGCGTGTGGGGCGTCACACCTTGTAGCTCCGCCTTCGCAATCACCCTCTTCCAGGGTGTCTTATACCCTTGAAAGTATCCGTCGCCGTGATCTGCCGGGAAGACAAAACCGGTTGTTCCCTCCCGCTCGATCGAGGTCAGCACCGCTATTGCCGCCGAGCCGATCGGTCGGACATTTTTGCCTGTCTTGGTGTCCACGAAGCGGAGGCTGCCATGCTCGAAGTCGACCTCTTCCCATTTGAGGCTGGCGATTTCCTCGCGTCGGCAACCGGTGAGCATCCAAAGGCGCATTATGTCGAGGGCCTTCCTGTTGATGCCCTCGGCCTCCATCTCGCGCATGGCCTCGCCGAAGCGCTTGATCTCCTCCAATGTGAGGTAGCGTTCTTTATAATTATCTGTTTTGCGCACCGCAGCCGTTTCACACGGATTTCGGCTGACGATCTCTCGCCGTCTGGCGAAGCTGAACACCGCGGACAGATCACGAAAGACCTTGCGGGCTGCGCCTTCTCCACCACGAACGACGATGCGCTTGCGCGGACCGATCTTGTTGTCGCTTGCGGTCTTGCCCGCTTCGACGTCGCGGAAGAAGCGTTCAATGTCTCCGGCAGTGACGTCCGATACTCGCCGGTTGCCGAGGAGGGGCACGACGTGATGGCGCAGCCGGGCAATAGTATATTGCTTGGTAATCGCCTTCATCGGCTCGCCCTGGCGCTTCCCGCGCTGAATGTAGCAGCCTTCCTTTTCATACAGGTCGATCAGGTCGGCAATCCGCATTTCCCTGCGCTTGGACTGTAGCAGGGCGGCCGGATCGGCTCCGGTCGCGGCGCCCCCGAGAATTTTCTTCGCCTCCCGTCGCGCGAGCTCTGGCGTCAACGTTCCATAGCGGCCGATCGTAATGCGCCGTTCGGGCGCTCGCCGCCCGCCGCCTTCCGCACGGTATTTGGCGATGAAGGATTTTACGCCGCTCGGTTCGACTCGAAGCCCGAAGCCCGCTAGCTCGCTGTCCCAGATATGATAGCGTTCAGCACGGGGAAGAGCGGCATCGACAGTGCGCTTTGTGAGAGTGATTTTGGCTGCTTTCAGCGGAGTTTGGAGCATTTTCAGTTCACCACCCGTTCACCACCACGAAGGAAAATCGGCGGGTATTTGTGGAGAATAGCAGCGGAGTGGTTTGGCGTAAACCGTTGAATTAGCGTAAAATATACAAGAACCGCCAAGAGCGGAGTAGGCTATGACAATTTTGCCAAGGTTGGGGTCGAGGGTTCGAATCCCTTCGCCCGCTCCAAATCTTCAGATTCCACTAAAGATTTGAAAAACAATACCAAAAACTGCCGGTTTTTGCCTGTGTAGGTACTGTGCAGAAAAATTTGCGGAACCGTCGCGCGGCCACGCGCGCAAAATCCGCTTCTACCCTCCCCAACATCGCCCATCAAAGCAGCCCCGTCTCGGGTTGATTCGAGCCTTGTTGTGGGCCATCCCTCGGCTATGGCGCGTAGCGCCCATATTAGGGCTAGAAGCGGCAGGTTAGGACGATGCGAGCAAGACGCAGACAGGACGAACAGCGCATGAAGGCGCGGGCGCGCCGCGTCATGACGCTGTGGTCGCGCGGTCTCTCCGATGCGCCACGCACTCGCCGCGCGCGGTCGGGCGCAATGCCTCGACGCATTGCCGCCCTTGCTCCTGCTGGCTGTGCAGCGGCCATAAGGACGTGCCGCGCAAGCGGGAACGCGGCTTCGAGGATTATCAGGGCTGAAAGCCTTCTGTCCGGCGCGGCCCAAAGGTCGCGCCGCCTACTCAGGGGTGGGTCGGGCGGGATAAGAAATAGCCGCCGTCACCATGACGGCGGCTGCACCAGATGCCGGAGGGTCGCCCCTCCGGCGTTTTCGATTCAGGCGGCTTCCTTCACCTCGTCGGGTTGCGGCTGCAAGCTGTGGAGATAATCGGCGGCGCGCTGCGCATGGGCGGCGGCGCTGAAGATGGCGCGCTTGTCCTCCTTCAGCACCTTGAGCCAGTTGCCAATATAGGCGGCATGCTCGTCACGGGGTTCCGGCGAAAGGCTGAGGTCGGCGCAAAGGAACGCCGCGCCAAGCTCTGCGACAAGTTCCTCCATCGCATAGCCTTCATCGCCCCACCGCTTGCGGCCAAAATCTCGCTCCAAGCGGTTCGCGCCTTTCGTCCAGTGGGTCATTTCATGGGCAAGGGTGGCGTAATAGGCTTCGGCTTCGCGGAAGGCTTCAAAGGGCGGCATTTGCACAAAGTCTTGTGCGGGGCTGAAAAATGCTCGGCTGCCGCCGTGGCGAATATCCGCACGGGTGGCGGCAAAGAACGCCTCCGCATGCTCGATGCGCTGCACGCTATCGGCGGGAGGCTCGGCCAGCGCATAGAAATGCGCGGGCAATCCGTCCACCTGCTCCACGTTGAACACGGTGTATCCCTTCATAAAAGGAATATCGCGCTCGGATTCCTGCCCGCTCTCGTCGGTTTCGGTCTTGGTGATAGTGTTGGCGTAAACGACAAGATTGCCCTTTTCACCCTTGCGGACGTTGCCGCCAAGTTCCTGCGCCTGCTTGTAGGTCATCCAGATAGGCGCGTTATAGCCGCGCTCGCAGGCTGCGCCCCATAGCATCAGGACGTTGATTCCACGGTAGGGCTGACCGTTTGCGCGCAGCGGGCGCGTGATGCGTCCTGCGGCATGCTCGGCGCTCCACGGCTGAAACCACGGGCGGACGCCGTTTTCCAATGCGGTCACGATGTGGGCCGTTACTCTCTCATAAACATCTTGTTTCATTGCCTTTTCTTCCTTGGCTGATGGGTTGTGAGAACGGCGGTGGAAAACTAGACCACGGTAGCGGCGGGATTGTCCGGCTGCGGGCGGCGTAAAAGTCGTCCACTTTT
>NZ_PHHF01000012.1 GCF_003034225.1 Edaphosphingomonas fennica | reverse complement strand
GACCGCCGCGCCGATGTCTTCCTCGGCAGCATCCACCTCGCCGCCGCCATCACATGGTGGTTATGAGTCCCGGCCCTAGTTGCTGGAGAAGATGTTGCGCCGATTTGGGCCGAGGTCGAGCATCTTCATGCTTGCCTGCCTGAAATTTTGCACGGATGCGTGGCGTCGCTTCCCGCGGGTGCGGGGCAGCGGCCGATATCGTCGATCGGGGCATCGCGATCCTTCATCACCGGTTCTTCCATCTCAACCCCGTAACGATCGATTCGATCCGGCCTTCCGCGCAAGCCGGAACAAGGATGCGAAAACGCCCGGCAGCCTTTCGGCCACCGGACGCCTTCTTCGTGGGGACCGTCCGATCGGGCCGATCAGAAGTCCGACCAGTCCTCGTTATTGGTGCCGTTCAGGCGGGCGGCTGCGTTCGCCATGGCGGGCACCGGCAGCGCCTTCACGGGCGAGACATAGGCCTGATTGCGCTTGGGCGCGGCCTTGGGCTTGGCGGGGGCGGCCTTCGCCACCGGCGCGGATGCAGGCGCGGTCGCGGACCTGCGGGCCTGCGGGCGGCCGTTATCGACCCGGAACAGCGCGGCCTGCTCGGCCAGCGAGGTCACCTCGGTCGTCAGGTTGCGCGCAGCGGCGGAGGTCTGCTCCACCATCGCGGCATTCTGCTGGGTCGACTGGTCCATGGTGCTGATCGCCACGCTGATCTGGCTGATCGCGGAGGACTGGGCCTGATTGTCCTCGGCCATCTGGCCCAGCAGCCCGTGCACCTCGCCGACGCCGCCGGAGATATTCTCCAGCGCATTGTCCACGCGCTGCACCGCGTCCACGGCGGAAACGATGTCGGTCTGGGTGACGGTCAACTGATCGCGGGCGCGCTTGGCTTCCTCCTCCGCGCGCATCGCGAGCGCGCTGACGAGATCGGCGACGACCGCGAAGCCCCGGCCGGCATCGCCGGCGCGGCCGGCTTCCACCGCCGCGTTCATGGCGAGAACCCGGGTCTGGAAGGCGATCTTGTCGACGCCCTCGATCACCTGGTCGATGCCCTTGGCGCTGTGGCTCACCCGCTCCATCGCCTGCACCGCTTCCTCGGCGACGGCGCGGCCGCCGGCCACGGTTGCCAGCGCTTCATCGGCGCGGGCCACCGTCTGCGCCGATGCGCTGGCGCTGGTCTTGAGGCGATCGTCGATCTGGGCGAGCGCGGCGGAGGTCTCCTCCAGGCTCGCGGCATTGCCCTCGGTGCGGCGGGCGAGATCCTCGGACGCCTGGGCGATTTCCTGCGATCCGGTGCGGATGCCGGCGGCGCTCACCGAAACCGCGCCGATCATCTCGCGCAGGCGGGCGATGGCGTCGTTGAAGTTGGTCTTGAGCGAGGCGACCGGAGCCGGGAACTCGGCCGTCACCTCGGCGGTCAGATCGCCTTCGGCCAGCGCGGCGAGCCCCTCGCCCAGCGTGGCGGTGACGAGCTTCTGCTCCTCGGCCAGCTTGCGATCCGCCTCGGCACGCGCGACGGCGGCCAGGCGGAACAACTCGACCGCCTTGGCGATCTCACCCAGCTCGTCGCTGCGATCGCGGTGCGGCACGTTGGCCTGGCGGCCTTCGGCCAGCGCGGTGGTGACGGAGGTAAGTTCCGCCATCGGGCGCGACACGGTCTTGTTGAGCAGGTTCCAGATGATGGCGAGCGCGCCGAGCGAGAAGAAGACCATCACGCTCATGAAGATCAGCGCGTTGTCGGAGAATTTGTTGCCATCCTCGCCGCGGGCGTTGGCGAGCGCGACGGTCTTGTCCATCACCGCCCTCGTGGCGTCGATGGCCGCGTGCGAGGCCTCCTTGCCATCGGCCTTGAGCAGGGCCAGCGCCTCGGCATCCTTATCCTGGCGGCTGAAGGCGACGACGCGGGCATTCACCTGCTCCAGCCGCGTCAGCACCGCGCGGATGTTGGCGACATCGGCGGTGAATTCCTCACCGGCGGCGGCCGCGAACTTGCCGAGGGCCGCGTCGATTTTCTCCTTGTTCTTGGCGATGCGATCGTCGAGGCTCGCCATTTCCGCAGCGCTCACCGAAGTGACGTGCGAATACATCAGGATGCGATATTCGCGCACATAGCCGCGCACGTCGGAGAGCGCATCCACGCTGGCGATGCCACTGGTCACATGTTCGTCGGCGATCTTGCTCAGATGCCGGTTGGCGATGAGGCCGGCGGCCCCGAGCGCGACGACGAACACCGCGATCAATGCGAAGGCGACCAGCATCTTGCGCGGCAATCGCCAGTTGTTGAGAGCGTCCTGCATCCCTGATCCTTAAGCTTACAAGTCGATGGGGGCGGAGTGGCGTCGCTTCGCCATCCGGCATCTTTCCCATTATAGGATGGCAGGCGGCGGGGCGGGTGGCCGCCTTGCGCAAAGCATGTCCGCTTCATGACAAAAGATTGTCGGTCGATCCGGCGCCGGCCTGTTCCGGTCCTATAAGATGGGCGATAGAAACCGGAGACCGAGATCGATGCGTATCTTCCGCCCCGCGCCTTGTCTGGCGCCCGTGGGGCCCGTGCGTTCCCGCATTTTCCCCCGTATCGCCGCCGTCCGCAGCCTGATGATGGCGGCCGGCGCCTGCCTGGCCGGGGCCGGCGGATCGGCCGCCCATGCGGAAGCCAACCCGCTGTTGCAGGCTGTCGGCGCGCCCGAGGGACTGACCCTCAAGGCCGGCATCCGATCCCGGATCGAGGCGATCGACGGCCAGTTCCGGCCGGATGCCGCCGAGAGCGATTTCATGTGGTCGCTCAAGACCACCCTGTTCGCCGAATATGATACCGGCCCGGTCCGCTTCGGGGCGGAGCTGTGGGATGCGCGCGCTTATGGCCAGAAGCGCAACTCCTCCGCCGGGACGGGCGATGTCAACGCCATGGAGCTGATCCAGGCCTATGTCGGGCTCGACGTGAAGGTGCTGGGCGAGGGATCGAAGGCGGCGCTCAATGTCGGGCGCTTCGCCCTCGATATCGGATCGCGGCGGCTGGTGGCGCGGCAGAATTTCCGCAACACCACCAACGCCTATACCGGCGCCTATTTCGACTGGCAGGGCCGCGCCGGCGACCGGCTGATACTGCTCTGGTCGATGCCGCAGATCCGCCTGCCGGAAGATGCCGACGGCATCCGCGACAACGAGGTCGAATGGGACCAGGAGACCACCGACCTCCAATTCTTCGGCGGCACCTTCACCAAGGCAAACGTGCTGGGCGGCACCTTCGAAATCTATGCCTATGGCCTCAACGAACGGGATTCGGCGACGCGGCTGACGCGCAACCGCCATCTCTACACGCCCGGCTTCCGCGCTTTCCGCAAGCCGGCCAAGGCCGCGCTCGATTACGATATCGAGGCCGCCTACCAGTTCGGCGAGGCGCGGGGCAGCACCTCGCCCAGCGACGTCACCGATCTCGATGTCTCGGCCTATCTGATCCATGCCGAAGTCGGCCGCACCTGGCCCGAAGGCTGGCAGCCGCGCCTCTCCCTCCACTTCGATCTCGCCAGCGGCGACGGGCCGGGGGCGAAGAGCTACAACCGCTTCGACACGCTCTACGGCGCGCGGCGCTGGGAATATGGCCCCACCGGCCTCTACGGCCCGGTCGGCCGCGCGAACCTGCTGTCGGGCGGCGCGCGCATCGATGTGAAGCCGGGCAAGCGCGTCGACGGCGCGCTGATGTATCGCGCGCTGTGGCTGGCCGACAGGACGGACAGCTTCGCCTCAACAGGCGTGCGCGATCGCACCGGCCATTCCGGCCGCTTCGCCGGCCATCAGCTGGAAGGGCGGGTGCGTTACTGGCTGGTGCCGGACCTGCTGCGCATGGATGCCGGCGCCGCCTGGCTGGCCAAGGGCCGCTTCCTCAAGGATGCGCCCAACGCCCCGGCCGCGGGCGACACCCATTATGGCTATCTCGATCTGGCGCTGGAATTCTAGGGTCGTCTGGACAAGGCGGTCCGCTGATTGACTGCCGAATATACGATTTGTATATGAATCGTATATTCGGCAGCTTTGAGGGCATCCATGGGCATCGTGAAGATCGACGGCGACCTGCATGAGGAAGCCCGCCGGGCCAGCACGGTCATGTGCCGGTCGATCAATGCGCAGGCCGAATTCTGGATGAAGATCGGCATGCTGGCCGAAGCCAATCCCACCCTGTCCTTCAACGACATCGTGAAGATGCAGTTTGCGGCGGCGGATGTGCGCATCGCGGAGGCGGCGGCCGCCTGACATGGTGAAGACCCCGGACGAACTGGCGCTGATGCGCATATCGGGCAGGTTGCTGGCGTCGGTCTTCGAGATGCTGGACGGGCAGGAACTCGCCGGCATGTCGACGATGCAGGTCAACGATCTGGTCGACCGCTTCATCACCGGCGATCTTGCCGCCCGTCCGGCGAGCAAGGGACAATATGGCTTCGAATATGTCCTGAACTGCTCGATCAATCACGTCGTCTGCCACGGGGTGCCCGATCCCGGCGAGATCATCCGCGACGGTGACATCATCAACCTCGACATCACGCTGGAGAAGAACGGCTTCATCGCGGATTCGAGCAAGACCTACCTCGTCGGCAACGCGCCGGCCGCCGCTAGGCGGCTGGTGCGGGTCGCGCAGGAGGCGATGTGGAAGGGCATCGGACAGGTGCGGCCTGGAGCCCATCTGGGCGACATCGGCTTCGCGATCGAGCGGCATGCCAAGAAAAACGGCTATTCGGTCGTGCGCGAATATTGCGGGCACGGCATCGGGCGCGAGATGCACGAGGACCCGCAGATCCTCAATTTCGGGCGGCCGGGAACGGGTCTGAAGCTGCGCGAGGGGATGGTCTTCACCATCGAGCCGATGGTCAACCAGGGCACCCGCAAGGTTTCGACCGAGAGCGACGGATGGACGGTCGTGACCAACGACCGCAAGCTCTCCGCCCAGTTCGAGCATACGGTGGCGGTCACGGGCGATGGCGTCGAAGTCCTGACCCTGCGGCGCGATGAGGTGCCGATGCTGGAGCGCAGGGCCTGATTGCCGGTTCGCGCCTGCCCCGAGCGGCGCGCCCGGACCGTCAATGCCGGGGGAACATCCCGGCGGCGAACGCGATGCCCAGCGCTTCGGAAAGGCTGCGCACCTCCAATTTCTCCATCAGCTTGGCGCGATAGATCTCCACCGTGCGCGGGCTGATTTCGAGCTGGTAGGCGATCACCTTGTTGGAAAGCCCCTCGATCAGGCCCTTCAGCACGTCCCGCTCGCGGGCCGACAGCAAGGCGAGCTTGGCGGTGGCGGCGGCGACGCGATCGGCTTCCAGGCTCGATCGCTCGAGCCGGGCGATGGCGGTGTCGATCGCCTGGATGAGCGCGCGGTGCGCGCAGGGCTTTTCCAGGAAGTCCACCGCGCCCGCCTTCATCGCCTGCACCGCCAGCGAGACATCGCCCTTGCCGGTCAGCACGATCGCCACGAACTTGCCGGCATGGTCCCCGATCGCTTTCAGCACGTCGATGCCGGAAAGGCCGGGCATGTGCAGGTCGAGCAGCAGGCAGCCGCTCTCCAGCCCGTCCGCGCCGGCAAGGAAGGCGTCGCCCGAGCCGAAGCTGCGCACGCTGGTATCCGGCCGAAGCGCGAGCAGGCTTTCGAGCGAGCCGCGCACGACATCGTCGTCGTCGACGATATAGACATTGTGGCCCGCGATCATGCCGCCAGCTCCGCATTGCCGATCGCCGGCACGGTGAAACGGATGCGCGCACCGCCTTCGGGCCTGTTTTCGGCGTGCATCGTCCCTCCATGGAATTCCACGATCCGCCGGCAAATGGACAGGCCGATGCCCATGCCGTTCGGCTTGGTGGAGTTGAACGGCTTGTAGGGGCTGCCCAGTATCTCCTCCGGTATGCCCGGCCCGTTGTCGCTGACGGCGATCTCCACCATGCCGTCGCCCACGCCGCGCGAAGTGAGCAGGATCTCGGGCCGCGCGTCCGGCCGGTCGCGCTGCGCGTCCACCGCGTTGCGGATCAGGTTCACCAGCACCTGCTGGATCTGCACCCTGTCCGCCAGGATGGTGCGGTGCATGGCATCGGGTTCGTAGCGTATGCCGATCTTCTGCTGCTCGACGCTGGTGAGCGAGAGGCTGACCGCGCCGGCGATGACGTCGACGATCGGCTCGGCATGCACTTCCACATCGCCCTTGGAGACGAAGGTGCGCAGCCGCTGGATGATCTCGCCCGCGCGCAGCGTCTGCGCGCTTGCCATCCGCACCAGATCGGCGGCCTTGCCCGAATCCGGCGCGTCGGCGGCGAGCAGCATCTCCGCCGCGCCCAGGAAGTTGGTGGCGGCGGCGAGCGGCTGGTTCAGCTCGTGCGCCAGGCCGGCGGCCATTTCGCCCATGGCGCTCAGCCGCGATACGTGGAGCAGCTCGTCGCGCAGCTCGGCATGCCTTTCCTGGGCGGCCAGCTTGTCAGTCACGTCGCGGATGAAGGCGGTGAAGATGCGCTCCTCGCCCACCTCCGCCGCGCCCAGCGCCAGTTCGATCGGAAATTCCGTGCCGTCGCTGCGCAGGCCCACCAGCGAGCGCAGCCGGCTGCGCTCGCCGCCGGTATCGGCGTCGCCCGCCAGGCCGGCATCGAACTGGCCCCTAAACCGCTCCGGCATCAGCGCCCGGAAATCCTGGCCCACCATTTCGCCCGCCGGGCGGCCGAACATGCGTTCCGCCGTCGCGTTGAACGATCGGATGACGTTGCGATCGTCGATCGCGATCATCGCGTCGGGCGCGGTTTCCAGGATCGATCCCAGCTCGGACTCGCGTGCGGCGAGCGCGGCGGCGCGGCGCTCGCGCTCGGTGATGTCGGTCATCGACAGCACGACCAGCGGCGCGTCCTGCGCGCGCACCGGCAGCAGCTGGGCCTTCTCCAATATGTGGAGGCGCGTGCCGTCGCGCCGCTGCTCCACCATCTCGCGCTCGCAGGCGCCGGTGCGGGTGATCTCGGCCATCATCGCCGGCCAGTCCTGATCGATCGTGGTGGCCAGCAGGTCGTGCTTCAGCCGGCCCACCGCCTCGCCCGCGTCCCAGAGGTAGAGATTCTCGCAGCCCTTGGACCAGTGGAGGATGCGGCCTTCGGCATCGGTGAGGACGATCGGCGCGGAATCGAGCGCGCGCGTCACCGCCCAGCGGGCATTGTTCTCGCGCGAGATGCGCGACCATGCCCAGAACAGCACCGCCGCGCTCACCAGCACATGCGCGCCGGCCTCCACCATCTCCACAAGCTCCGGCGCGATGCCCGGCAGGCTCGCCGCCCAGAGGCCGCCCAGGCCGAGGACGGCGGGCGCGACCAGCACGAGCACGAAGATCGTCCGCAGCGTCCGCCCTTCCACCCCCTGCGCGGAAAGCAGGCCCGGCCAGCCATTATGGTGGCGCCAGCCGATCAGGGCCAGGGCCAGCGACGCGGTGGTGATGGCCAGCGGTAGCGACAGGGTGACATGCTGGCCGGGGCCGGAGATCGCGACGATGCCGAGCGGCACCGCCAGCCCCGCGATGATGGTGACGCCGAGCACGAGGCTGGCGATCATCACCACGATCTTGCTGCGCCGGCTCACCTCGCGCAGCGCCAGCAGCGTGGCGACGGCGAGCAGGATCATCATCGCGATCGGCATCGGCCCCGGCAGCGTGCCATGGGGGTGGCCCTGCCGCGCGGTGCGGCCGATGGACAGCAGCAGCCGATCCGCGATGGTCGGCGCGTTGCCGGCATAATCGAGCGCCACGCCGGCGGCGATCAGCACGACGGGCAGCATCAGCACCAGCGTGATCGCGCGCTGCCGCCATATCGCGGCGATCAGCGCCAGCGCCACCAGGCCGAAGCCCGCCGCCGTCAGCGGGCGCATGGGATAGGATGGGTGGCCGAAGCCGGCGATGCCCGGCTGGCCGGTGGCCCAGCCCGCGAGCGCGATCAGGCAGCAGGCAAGCGCGGTCAGCGCGCAGACATGGGGAACCCAGCCGGCGTTCAGGCCGTTCCTGGAATCCACATTCCGCTGCGATGGATCCGATCCAAACATCCGGTCGCGCCGCCCGCCACAGTGCTCCCCCCTCGGGAAGCGCTAGCGCAACATGATGCGTTGTCAAACCGAAGAATAGATGCGTCCGCGCCCAATACGACGAGGCGAAGCGAAAGGCTTGGCCAGCGGCTATTCGGATGATTGTTTAAACATATGAAAATAAACGGTGAATATTGTTCGTTCCTGATCGCGTCATGATGACGCTTCAGGCCGCGGCGCTCGCCACCTGGTTATTTTCGCCGGAAAGCCCTTCGATGATCGCGCGGTTCACCGTGATGAGATCCTCGATCGAATCCCGGCCGGCGGCGACGTCGCTCGTATAGCGATCGACCCACAATCCGATCGAGATGATCGAGGCGCGCAGTGTGTCCGGCAGCTGGTTGCCGGGCAGGCCGCAGATCGTGGCGAGGTGGGTCCACACCTCGCGGTTGCGGTGGAGCGTCGGCATCAGCGCCGCGCCGCTCAGGCCCGCGTCGCGCGCTTCGATGAGGGCGCCGGTGATCTGGCTCATCAGGCGATGCTCGGTGGCGCGCGGGGTCGCGACGATCGATTGCGCGCGATGATAGGCGTTCAGCGACATGGTGACTCCTTGAACTCTCCCCAGTCATTTTAGGATGAAGCGCGCGGCATCGGCCGCATGCGAGGGGATTTTTCCTGCACGCACCGGGCGGGGCGGCGGGGCCGGGGGCCGGCAAAGCGTCCCGACTTGGGAAAAAGCCGTCCGCTCGCGCCACCAGCCGATGACTTCATCCTATAATCAGGGAACCGGCTCCGGCCACCCAGTTCTCGGATTTCCTTATGCTCAACGGTATCGGACTTGTCGTCATCCTGGTGTGCGTCTTCGGCAGCTTCCTGATGTCGGGCGGCAACCTGATGGTCATCCTTCATGCGCTGCCGCACGAGATGCTGGCCATCGCGGGGGCGGCGATCGGCGCCTTCATCCTCGGCAATTCGCTGGGGACGGTGAAGAAGGCGTGGAACGGCGTGCTGCGCGTGTTCCGCGGCGCCCGCTGGACGGAAGGCGATTATCGCGACCTCCTGGCGCTGATGTTCACGCTGCTCGCCACCTTCCGCAAGGGCGGCGCGACCGCGATCGAAAGCCATCTGGACGCGCCGGAGAAGAGCGCCATCTTCGGCCGCTATCCCCGCCTGCTCGCCGATGCCGGGCTGGTCGAGTTCATCTGCGATTATCTGCGGATGATGACGGTGAACTTCGAGGATCCCCACCAGATCGCCGAAGCCATGGAAAACGATATCGAGCGGCACCATGCCGAGGAGCTTCTGCCCCAGCATTCGCTGCAGATGATGGCGGATGGCCTGCCCGCGCTCGGCATCGTCGCCGCCGTGCTCGGCGTCATCAAGACGATGAGCTCGATCGACCAGCCCACCGAGATATTGGGCGCGATGATCGGCGGCGCGCTGGTCGGCACCTTCCTGGGCGTGCTTCTGGCCTACTGCCTGGTCGGGCCGATCGCCTCCAAGCTGCACCAGATCGTCGATGCCGATTTCAAGCCCTATTCGATCGTGAAGACCGCGATCATCGCCCATGCCCAGGGCCTGCCGACCCAGGTGGCGGTGGAGCTCGCCCGCCGGATGACGCCATCCAGCTATGCGCCCTCCTTCGCCCAGCTCGAGGTCGCGCTCGATCAAGCCAAGGACGAACTGCATGCCACACCCGTCTGACCTGCCCGGCGAGGATCGCTCGCTCCGGCTGCCCGCCCACGGTTCCACCGTCACCGCCGAAGACCTCCGCGTCCGCCTCGTCCTCGCCGCCGATTTCGACGGCGAGATGGTGATCGACGCCGGCGAGGTGGAAAGCGTCGGCCAGGCGGTGCTCCAGCTGCTCGTCGCCGCGAAGGCGGAGGCCGATCAGACCGGCCAGCCGTTCGCCATCATCAATCCAAGCCCGGCCTTCATCGAGCGCGTCGTCGCCTGCCGGCTGGCCGAAGCCATCGGCCTCACTGCGGAAGGGGAAACAGTCCAGTGAGCAAGCTTATTCTCACCGTCGACGATTCCGCCAGCATGCGCATGCTGCTCAAGACGTCGCTGACCGCGCAGGGGTTCCGCATCGAAGGCGCCAATGACGGCGTGCACGGGCTGGAGCGCATGCACGAGGTGAAGCCCGACCTGCTCATCACCGACATCAACATGCCGAAGATGGACGGGTTCGAGCTGATCGAGGCGGTGCGCGGCGTTCCCGAATTCCGGGGCACGCCGATCCTGGTGCTGTCCACAGAATTTTCGGACGAGAAGAAGGCCCGCGCGCGCGAAGCCGGCGCCACCGGCTGGATCACCAAGCCGTTCGACGCCACCAAGCTGGGGGCGGCGATCCGCCGCGTGTGCCCGTGAGCGCGGGGGACGACGGCCTGGACGAGATCCAGGCGATCTTCTTCGAGGAATGCGCCGAAGGGCTCGCCATCGCCGAGGAAGGCCTGTCGGCCATGGCGAACGGCGATGTCTCCGCCGATGTGATCGCCGGCGTGTTCCGTGCGGTCCATTCGATCAAGGGCGGATCGGGCGCGTTCGGCCATGCCGCGCTGCTCGCTTTCTCGCACCGCTTCGAAAATGTGCTGGACGAGGTGCGCGCCGGCCGGATCGCGCCGACGCCGGCCGTCACCAAGGTGATGCTGGGCGCGTTCGACATCCTGTCCGATCACGTCGCCGCCGCGCAGGGCAATAGCGATGCGCCCGCCGACGAAGCGATGCTGGAGGCGCTGGACGCGATCTTGAAGGGCGAGGGGGCGGCTGCCGAAGGCGGTGCCGCCGATCCCGCGCCCGCGCCGGCCGTGGAAGATAGCGCGCCGGTGGCGGAAGCGGACGAGTTCGGCTTCGTCCCCGTCGCGGCGGGCGTCGAGGATTTCGATCCCTTCGGCTTCGAGCCGGTGGCGATCGACCTCGAGGATCTCTCCCCCGCCGAGCAGCAGCCCTGGACGGTGCGCTTCGGCCCGTCGCGCGCGGCGCTGGCCAATGGCAGCGAGCCGCTGTTCATCGTCCGCGAGCTGGAGACGATGGGCGGCCGGATCGTCGCCGTCGATAGCTCGGCGCTGCCGGGCCTGCGCGATCTCGATCCCGAGGACAGCTATCTCGTCTGGACGATCGAGCTGCCGGGCACGGTGGACGAGCAGGACATCCGTGAATGCTTCGATTTCGTATCGCCGGATTCGGTGATCGATATCGCGCGCGCGGCGGCCGAGGTCGCGGAGGTGGCGGTGGAAGCCGCGGTCGCCGACGCGCCGCCGTCCCCGGCCGCGCCGATCGCCCCGGCCGCAGTCGCGGCAGCGCCCGCAGCCACGCCCGCGCCCCGGCCCGCCGCCACCGGCGAGGCCCGCGCGGCGGCGGAGCCGGCATCCCAGACGATCCGCGTCGATCTTTCCAAGCTCGATCAGCTTCTCAACCTGGTGGGCGAGCTCGTCATCCACGGTTCGATCTTGTCCGATCGGCTGTCGCCGGCGGATCAGGAGCGGGTGGAGCTGCCCGAGCTGTCGCGGCTCACCCGCCAGATCCAGGACAATGTGATGTCGCTGCGCGCGCAGCCCATCCGCCAGGCCTTCTCCCGCGTGCCGCGCATGCTGCGCGACCTGATGGCGGAGACCGGCAAGAAGGTGGTGCTGGAAACCAGCGGCGAGACCACCGAGGTCGACAAGGGCGTGCTGGAGAAGATCGGCGATCCGCTGACCCACATGATCCGCAACGCAGTCGATCACGGCATCGAAAGCCCCGAGGAGCGGATCGCCGCCGGCAAGCCCGCCGAAGGCACCATCCACCTTTCGGCCGAGCAGAAGGGCGCCCGCATCATCGTGCGCGTCGCCGACGACGGGCGCGGCATCAACCGCGAGCGGGTGCGTGCCAAGGCGGTCGAGAAGGGCATCATCAGCGCCGACGCGCAATTGTCCGACGAGGAGATCGACAGCCTGATCTGCGCGCCGGGCTTCTCGACGGCGGAAACCATCTCCAACATCTCCGGCCGCGGAGTCGGCATGGATGTGGTGCGCAGCAATGTCGAGGCGCTGGGCGGCCGGGTGGAGATCCACTCCACGCCGGGCGAAGGCACCACCTTCATCATGGCGCTGCCGCTGACGCTCGCCATCCTCGATGGCATGATCGTCCGCCTCGGCCAGCAGCGCTTCGTGCTGCCGCTGACCAACGTGATCGAGACGGTGCAGCCCGAGCCGGGCCAGGTGAAGCCCACCTCGCCCAATTCGGAGGTGATCGAGCTGCGCGGTTCCTACCTGCCGGTCAAGCGCGTCGGCCAGATCTTCGGCATCGGCGCCAATGATCGCCGCAGCCCGGAGGAATCGCTGGTCATCATCGTCGAGAGCGAGGCCGCCGGCCATGTCGGCCTGATGGTCGATACGATCGAGAACCGCCGCGAGGTCGTCATCAAGAGCCTGGAGGACAATCTCCATCCGATCCGCGGCCTCGGCGGCGCGACGATCCTGGGCGACGGCACGATCGGCCTGATCCTCGATATCGATGCGCTGGTCGCGTCGACCAACCACCAGAGCAAATATGCGATGAAAGGAATGGCGGCATGAGCGCCACTGACAATTCGGACGAACGCAAGATCGTCACCTTCACGCTCGGCGAGCAGATGTTCGGCATCGACATGCGCGCGCTGATCGAAATCCGCGAATGGGAAGAACCCACGCCGCTGCCCAGCGTCGCCTCCTATATCAAGGGCGTCACCAACCTGCGCGGCTCGGTCGTCCCCGTGGTGGGGCTTGCCGAACGGCTTGGTTGGGAACCCAGCAGGATCCATTCGCGCTCGTGCATCCTCGTCGTCAGCATCGGCGGCCGCCAGGCGGGCTTCCTGGTGGACGAGGTGGCCGACATCGTCGCCATCAACGGTGGCGATATCCAGCCGGCGCCCGAGGTCGAGATGGTCGAGGCCAGCATGATCGCCGGCCTCGTCAAGATCGAACGCCGCGCGGCCGAGGCGGAAGATGCCGAGACCATGGTGCTGCTGCTCGATCTCGATGCGCTGGGCCTCACCCGCGTGGGGCTGGATATCGCCGCGTGAAGCCAGCCTCCGCCTCCCTTCCCCGCGAGGGCGCAGATGCCGCCGCGCTCGCCGCCGGCGCGGAACTCGGCCTGCCCGAATTCCGCGCCATCGCGGCGATCATGCAGGAGGACGCGCGCATCCATCTTGTCGAAAGCAAGATCGTGCTCGTCCACTCGCGGCTCAGCCGGCGCCTGCGCGAACATGGCCTGACCCGCTTCGCCGATTATGTCGCGCTGGTGCGCGAGGACCCGGCGGAGCGCCATGCCATGGTCGTGGCGCTCACGACGAACCACACCCATTTCTTCCGCGAGGATCATCATTTCGATCATCTCCGCCAGACGGTGCTGCCGCAGCTGCAGGCGCGCGCGCGGGCGGGGATGCCGGTGCGCATCTGGTCGGCCGGCTGCTCCAGCGGGGAGGAAGTCTATTCGGTCGCGATGACCCTGGCGGGCGACGGCCCGTCCAGCGCCGCCTGGCTGCGCCAGGGCGACGTGAAGCTGCTCGCCACCGATATCGCCCCGCATGTGGTGGAGTCGGTGGCGCGCGGCGTCTATTCCGCATCCACGGTGCAGCCGATCCCGGCCCTGTATCGCGATCGCTGGATGAAGCCCCATGGCGGCGACTTCGTGGTCGCGGACGAGCTGCGCGCGCTGGTGACGGCACGGGTGCTCAACCTGTTCGATCGCTGGCCGATGCGCCAGAAATATGACGTGATCTTCTGCCGCAACGTGATGATCTATTTCGACGATCGCGCGAAGGCGGAGCTGGAGGCGCGCTTCGTCGACATGCTGGCGCCGGGCGGCCACCTCTATATCGGCCATTCCGAACGGCTGGTGGGGGCGGCGGCGCAGGCGATGGAGCCGGTGGGCCAGACCATCTACCTGAAGCCGGGAGGACGGGCATGACCGGACCGACCCGCGTCCTGATCGTGGACGACAGCGCGTCGATGCGCGCCGTGCTGGCCCGCGCGCTTTCGGCCGATCCCGATATCGAGGTGGTCGGCATGGCGCCGGAGCCGCACACCGCGCGCGCGATGATCAAGGAGCTCAACCCCGATGTCGTGACGCTGGACGTCGAGATGCCGGGGATGGACGGCCTGTCCTTCCTCGAAAAGATCATGCGGCTGCGGCCCATGCCCGTCATCATGTGCTCCACGCTCACCGCGCGCGGCGCGGAGGTGACGATCGAGGCGCTGCGGCTGGGGGCGGTGGACTGCATCGCCAAGCCCGCCGGCAACCCGCTGGAGATCGCCCGCGACGCGGCCTTGCTGCGCAAGATGGTGAAGGCGGCGGCGCGATCGTCGGTGCGGCAGGGGCCTTCGCGCCTTGCGCCCGTCGCCTCGCAGCCGGGCCTGCAGCGCGACGTGGTGATCGCGGTCGGCGCGTCGACCGGCGGCGTCGAGGCGCTGTTCTCCGTGATCGGCGCGCTGCCGCCCGATTGCCCGCCGGTGCTGGTCGTCCAGCACATGCCGGCGGCGTTCACCAACGGCTTCGCCGCGCGCCTGGACAGGGAATCGCGCGTTTCCGTCGTCGAAGCCGTTACGGGGACGCCGATCCAGCGCGGGACCGTCTATATTGCTCCTGGGGGAAGCAACCATATGGAGCTGGTGGGGGGCACCAACGGCCATATCCGGTTGCGCCCGGGCGAGCCTGTCGGCGGCCATCGCCCGTCTGTGGATGTGCTGTTCCATTCGGTCGCGCCGCTGGGCGCGGCGGCGGTGGGCGTGATCCTGACGGGGATGGGCAATGACGGCGCGGCCGGGATGCAGGCCATGCGCCTCGCGGGTGCCAGAACGCTGGGGCAGAACCAGGCGAGTTGCGTCGTCTACGGAATGCCGCGCGCTGCCTTCGAACTGGGCGCGGTCGAACGGGAAGTGAGTTTGTCGGCAATGCCCGAGGCGATCCTCGCGGCTTGCAGGAAGTAAGGTTGGGAGCGGTTCATGCCGGCAGCGTCTGCAATTAAGGTTATGGTGGTCGACGATCAGACGAGCATGCGCGCTATGATCCGGCGCGCGCTCCAGGATCTCGGCTTCAAGGATATCCGGGACAAGCCGGGCGCGGTCGAAGCGCTGCCCGCGGTCAAGACGGATCGCGTCCACCTCATCATCTCGGACTATAACATGCCCGACATGGACGGGCTCCAGTTCCTGGAGGCGGTGCGCGCCGATCCGGTGATCGGCAAGACGGTGTTCATCATGCTGACGGGCTCCGCCGACCGCGAGGTCGTGCAGAAGGCGGCCGCGCTCGGCGTCAACAATTATGTCGTGAAGCCGTTCGCGCCCGCCGCGCTCAAGGAGAAGATCGAGCGCGTCTTCGGCGAGCTGACCTGATCCCATGATGCGGCGCATCCCGATCGTCCAGGGCGAGCATGCGGTGGTGGCCGAACCCGGCGTCATCATCTCCACGCTGCTCGGCTCCTGCGTGGCGGTATGCCTGCAGGATCCGGTGGCGCGCGTGGGCGGCATGAACCATTTCCTGCTCGGCGAACCGACCGAGGGCCTGGGCGACCGGGTCGGCCAGGAACGCTATGGCGTGCATGCGATGGAACTGCTCATCAACCGGATGATGCAGCAGGGCGCCGCGCGCAACCGGCTGCGCGCGCACCTTTACGGCGGTGCGAACATCATCGCCGGCCTGGGTGCGATCGGCAGCAGCAACGCCGCCTTCGCCCGCCGCTTCATGGAGACGGAGGGGATCGCCGTCGGCCGGTGCGAGCTGGGCGGCACCAAGGCCCGCAAGGTCGAATTCATGCCCTATGAAGGGCGGGTGCGTTCCAGCGTCGTCGCCGATGCGCCGCCGCCCGTCCTGAACATCAAGCCGCTCACTCCGCCGGACGATGGCGATGTCGAGCTTTTCTGAAAGATCGGTCGAAAAGATGATGGTGACGCAGATTGGCCCGGAAGCAACCTCGCTCTGCGCGGCCGTCGCGATGGAGATCCGCGGCGTGCGCACGCTGATCGAGCAGCTCGCCGAAACGCTCGTCGCCGACGAGCGGTTCGCCATGGATTATATGGACCAGCTCCAGGTCTTCGATCTCGTCATCCAGTGCGCCGACGAAAGCGCCGACCTGCTCGATCGCGTCGCGCAGGGCGAGGGCGTGCGCCCGGCGATCGAGCGGGTGCGGCTGACGGCGGTGCAGGAGCGGCTGCGCGCCGCGATCGGATAAGGGCAGATCATGGCTCGGGGACAGAATGAGGAAGTCGCGCCGATCATCGTGCGCAAGGTGCGCCGCAAGAAGCACGCCGCCCATCATGGCGGCGCCTGGAAGGTCGCCTATGCCGATTTCGTGACGGCGATGATGGCCTTCTTCATGCTGCTCTGGCTCCTCGCCAATCCGAACAAGGCGCAGCTCAAAGGGCTGGCCGAATATTTCTCGCCCAGCCCTGCCAAGGATTCGCCGGCCGCCACCATGACCGCCAAGCCCGGCAGCCAGCCCGGCGAAGGCGGCCACGGCCGCCGCGCGCAGGGCGACAATGACAAGGCGGTGGGCCAGCCATCGGCGGAAGCGGGCGTGAAGGGGGCTGCGCGCGGCGGCACGGCCGAGGTGCCGGAAGCGGCGCTGCGCGTGCTGGCGGACGAGATGATGATCGCGCTGGACAAGCCGCCGGAGAGCCCCAACCAGAACCGCAACGTCAGCGTCGAAAGCTCGCGCGAGGGGCTGCGCGTCCACCTGCTGGACAGCGCTAACCGATCGATGTTCAAGGGGCCGACGGCCGAGCTCAACGATTATGCCCGGCAGATGCTGGCGCGCATCGCGCAGCGGCTGGTGAAGGCCGGCGCGCAGGTGGCGATCGAGGGGCATACCGATTCCACCGGCGGCCAGAGCGACGCCAACTGGCGCCTGTCCAGCGATCGCGCGCTCGCTGCGCGCAGCGCGATGGTGGCCGCCGGCCTTTCGCCCGATCGCTTTTCCGAAGTGGTCGCCAAGGCGGGGACGGAGCCGATCTATCCCGATCGGCCCGACCGGCCGGAGAACCGCCGCATCACCATCGTCATCCTCGCCGAACCCTCCGCGCTGCCGCGCGATGCGAGCTTCAGGTTCTGACGGGCCGGCGGAAAGGGGGGATATAGGATGAAGAAGATGCTCGTCTCGATCCTGGCGCTGGTCGCCGGCGTGGGCGTGGGCGGCGGGGCCGCCTACGGCACCGGCAGGCTGCTGGCCGCGCCGATGCCCACGGTCGAGAAGCTGGAATTCGTGCCCACCGGCCCCATCCTGGCGCCGCTGGTATTTTCCGACGGCAGGCTCGCTTCCTACGTCTCCTTCGAGGTGCAGCTGGAGGTGCCGGCCGACCGGCGCGACGATATCGCGGCGAAGATGCCGGTGCTGCTGAACGCGGTCAACATGCGCACCTATCGCACGCCGATGGCGAGCGGGCGGGACGGGACGATCCCGAGCCTCGCCGCCTTTCGCAGGGTCGTGTTCGATGCCGCGCAGGAAACCTATGGAAAGAATGTGGTCCGCCGCGCTATCGTGACGCAGGCGGCCCCGATCTGAACCGGAGAAACCGATGAACCTTTCGTCCTCCGCGGCAGGCGGCGATCACAACGGGGACTGGCTGCCGTCGCGCGCCGCGCCGCTGATGACGCCGCGTTCGCCGCGGACGATCGCGCTGCTGCTGATCGCGCGCATCACCAGCGACCGCTACGACGCGCTCTGTTGCGTCCGCAACCTTTCCTCCGGCGGGCTCAAGGCCGACGTCCGCGCCCGCTTTGTCGTGGGCGAGCGCATCCGCATCGAATTCCGCAACGGCGATGTGATCGCCGGCGAGGTGCGCTGGACCGACCGGCGATCGATCGGCGTGCAGTTCGATGCTGCGATCGATGTCGAGCGGCTGCTCTCCCAATCCTCGACGAGCTGGCGCCGGCCGGGCGGGCAGGTGCCCCGCGCGCCGCGCCTGCCGACGAGCTGCCCTGCCGAGCTCAAGACCAACGGCCGCATCCACCGCGTGTCGGTGGTGGATCTTTCGCAGGGCGGCGCCAAGCTCGCCGTCACCGCGCCGGTGGAGAAGGACGAGCTCGTCACCCTCGTCGTTCCCGGCCTGCCGCCGCAGAAGGGCGTGGTGCGCTGGGTGCAGGACGGCAAGGTAGGCGTCGCCTTCCTGGAATCGATCGCCTTCGCCACGCTGGCCGAATGGCTGGTCGATCCCGCCACCCGCTATTCCGCCGCGGATAGCTGAAGCCGGACATATGCTGACGAAAAGGGGCGCGGAACCGGATCGGTCCCGCGCCCCTTTTTCGTTGTCGAAAACAGCGCCCCGCCGTGTCAGCCGGGGCCACCGAAGCTCTTGACCAGCGATCCCGCGATCAGCGCCCAGCCATCGACCAGCACGAAGAAGATGATCTTCATCGGCAATGATATCGTCGCAGGCGGCAGCATCATCATGCCCATCGCCATCAGCACCGCCGCCACGGCGAGGTCGATCACCAGGAAGGGCAGCAGCAAGAGGAAGCCGATCTCGAACGCGCGCCGAAGCTCGGAGATCATGAAGGCGGGCATCAGCGTCGTCATCGGCAGCTCGGCGCGCGGCGTCGGCTTCTTGCCGGAAAGGTCGACGAACAGCTTCACGTCCTCGTCGCGGACATGCTTCAGCATGAAGGTGTGGAACGGCTTGGA
Source organism: Edaphosphingomonas fennica (assembly GCF_003034225.1). Taxonomy (GTDB): domain Bacteria; phylum Pseudomonadota; class Alphaproteobacteria; order Sphingomonadales; family Sphingomonadaceae; genus Sphingomonas_E; species Sphingomonas_E fennica. Next base: position 15,804 of record NZ_PHHF01000012.1, on the reverse strand, counting down.
TGTGCGCTCGAACGCCTGCGCCTCGGTGATGCGGCCCTCATTATAGGGGGTCACGCCCTGCTTCCATGCGGCGTCGAAGGTCGGCCCCATGACGAAGAAGGAGAGGAACAAGGCCAGGCTGATGATGATCGGGTTGGGCGGCACGCCCTGCGCGCCCAGCCCGTTCCGGAGCAGCGAGAGCGCGACGATGATCCGCGTGAAGCTCGTCACCGTCATCAGGATGCCGGGCGCGAGGCTCAGCACCGTCAGCATCAGCACGAGCTGGATGGCGCGGCCGGAGATCGATCCCTCGCCCAGATTGGCGGTCACGCTCTGCGCCATCGCCGCCTGCGGCAGCATCAGGAGCGCGGCGATCGCCGCGATGCGGATGGCCTTACGCATCGGCGGCGGCCTTCCGCGCGGCGGCATCGATGCCGCCTTCGATCAGCAGCGGCCCCTGGGGCGCCAGCATCACCAGATGTTCCCTGTCGTCGCGGCGGATGAGGGCGACGCTGTGGCGAGCGTCGATCGCCAGCCGTTCGATGATCTGCACGCGCCGCACGTCCCCCTTCGGCCCCAGGCCGCCCGCGAAGGCGCCCGGCAGCTTCAGGTCGTAACGGCGGACGGCCCACAGGGCGCCGGCCAGCAGGCCCAGCACGACGCCCAGCGCGCCCAGGGTGCGCAGCAGCGCGAGAAAATCCATGTCAGCGCACCCGCTGGACGACTTCGGTGATCTCCAGCGACATATGCTCGCCTTCGACGAGCACCTTGCCCTTGGCCACCAGCTGGTTGTTCACATAGACGAGCGTCGGATCATTATGCCCGCAATCGAGCGGGATCATCGCGCCCCGCCCCATCTTGAGCACCTGGCGGATCGGCAGATTGGTCGATCCGAGAACGATCGACAGGTCGATGGGTATTCCCTCGAGGACGGACATAGAGGTCTCCTTCTGGGATTTTTATAGGATTAATTTTCGCCGAACCGCCGGAGCTAGGCAAAAAATGCCTATAAGGGAAAAGCCAGCGATCAAGCGGGCGGGAGGAACCATGGATCTGAAGTCTTCGATCGGTGTGTCGGCATCAGGCCTGCGTGCGCAATCGCTGCGCATGCGCATCATCGCCGAAAACCTCGCCAACTCGGATTCCGTGGCCCGCACGGCGGGCGGCGATCCCTATCGCCGCCGCGTCGCGACGTTCAAGGCGGAGGTGGACCGGGCGACCGGCGCCACCAACGTCAAGGTCCGTTCGATCGAAGGCGACAAGACCGATTTCCAGCGCATCTACCAGCCGGGCAATCCGGCGGCCGACACGCAGGGCTATGTGCTGCGCCCCAATGTGAACGGGCTGGTCGAGGCCGCCGACATGAAGGCCGCGCAGCGATCCTATGAAGCCAATCTCAACGCCATCGAATCCGCGCGCAACCTGACGATGCGGACGATCGACCTTCTCAAATAAGGAAGCCATCCATGTCCATCGGAGTCCTTGACGCCGCGGCCGCTTATGGCCGCGCGGTGAACAGCATCGCGCCCGCCGCCGCCGGCGGCGCATCCGGCGGTGCCGCCGATGTGGCGGGTGCCGCAGCCGGCGCGCCGGGCGGCGGGTTCGGCGGGATGATCGAGAATCTCGTCACCGAAGCCGCCACGTCGCTGCGCACCGCCGAGGCGGCGAGCGCGCAGCAGGTGGCCGGCAAGGGCGACCTGATCGACGTCGTCACCGCGATCGGCGCGGCCGAGACCGCGCTCGACACCGTGGTCGCGGTGCGCGATCGCGTGGTGAACGCCTATTCCGAAATCATGCGCATGCAGATCTGATCCGGGGCCGGCGCGATGGATGCCTTCCAGGCGATGGAGCTGGCCAAGGCCGGCCTGCTGCTGATGCTGACGATCGCGGGGCCGATGCTGATCGGTTCGCTGATCGTCGGCGTCGCCGTCGGCCTGTTCCAGGCGCTCACCCAGATCCAGGAAATGACGCTTACCTTCGTGCCCAAGATCCTGGTGCTGGGCATCGTCCTCCTTCTTTCCCTGCCGATGATCGGCCGGGCGCTGGCGGGCTTCATGGCCCGCATCGCGGACATCATCGTCGCGGGGTGACGGGCGATGGCGGGGCTCCCCTTCGATGCGGCCGCCTTCCTGATCCTGTTCGCACGGATCGGGGCGGTGCTGATGCTGCTCCCCGCTTTCTCGGAGGATGCGATCCCCGGCCGCGTGCGCCTGCTCTTCGGCCTGGGCTTCACCGCCGGCCTGTTCGGGCTGCTGGGCGGGCAGGTCGCGCCCGCGCTCCGTTCCGACACCGCCTTGCCCGGCATCGTCCTGTCGGAACTGCTGGTCGGCATCGCGATGGGGATGATCGTCCGCATCCTGTTCAACGCCGCATCGATGGCGGGCGCGATCATCAGCCTCCAGGTCGGCCTGTCCTCCGCGCTGGTGATGGACCCGGCGCTCGGCGGGCAGGCGTCCGTGCTTGCCCGCTTCATCGGTATCGCCGCGGCGGTCGTCTGCCTCACCACCGGCGTCCATCACCTGTGGATCGCCGCCATGGTCCAGTCTTACGCGCTGTTCCCGGTCGGCGGCCTGCCGCCGGCGGCCGATTTCGCCCGGCTGGCGGTGGAAACCACGGGCCATGCGATGGGCCTTGCCGTCAGCATGGCGGCGCCGCTGATCGTCTACGGCATATTGTTCAACGTCGCCCTTGGCCTTGCCGTGCGCATGGCGCCGCAGATCCAGGCCTTCTTCATTATGCAGCCGCTCAACATCCTGCTCGGCATGTCGCTGTTCGCGGTGCTGATCGGCGGCATCCTGACGGCGTTCGCCAACGCCATGGCCAATTTCATGCAGAATGGCTGGAGCCTCTGACATGGCGGAGACCGATCAGGACCAGAAGACCGAGGAACCGACCCAGAAGCGGCTGGAGGATGCCCGCAAGAAGGGCGAGGTCGCCAATGCGCCGGAGATGCGGCACGCCACCATGTTCGTGGGCGCGCTCGTCGTCGCCGGCGGGCTGGGCGCCTGGTGCTTCGCGCGGCTGAGCACGATGATGGTGCGGCTGTGGGGCAGCGCCGAGGATTTCCGGATGGAGCCGCGCGGCGCGCAGAACCTGGTCGGCGGAGTGATGGCGGAAACCGCCCTGTCGCTGGCGCCGATCGCCGCCGTTCTGTTCGGCTGCGCGATCCTCACCCTCTTCCTCCAGGGCCGGCCGACGATAAGCTGGTCGCGGGTCCGCCTCAAATGGTCGAAGCTTTCGCCGATGACCGGCCTCAAGCGCATGTTCGGCACGCGCGCGCTGGTGGAATTCGGCAAGACGCTCGCCAAGTTCACCGTCATCGTCCTCGTCGCCGTGCTGGTCGCCTGGCCGCGCGCGGTGGCCTTCGACCAGTTGATCGGCCAGTCGCCCTATGACGTGGGCAAGACGCTGGCGGAGATGATCTACCGCGTGCTCAAGGTCGTCGCGATGATGGTCGTCGGCCTGGCCCTGTTCGATTTCGTCTACCAGCGCCGCGCCTATCTGAAGCGGATGCGGATGAGCCTTCAGGAGATCAAGGACGAGATCAAGCAGAGCGATGGCGATCCCAAGATCAAGGCGCGCATCCGCCAGATCCAGATGCAGCGCGCGCGGCGGCGGATGATGCAGGCGGTGCCCACCGCCAGCGTGATCGTCACCAACCCCACCCATTATGCGGTGGCGCTGAAATATGAACATGGCGAGATGGCGGCCCCGATCGTCGTCGCCAAGGGCGTCGATGCGGTGGCGCTGAAGATTCGCGAGATCGCGACCGGCGCCAAGGTGCCGATCGTCGAAAGCCCGCCGCTCGCCCGCGCGCTCTATGCCGCGGTCGAGATCGACCACCCCATTCCCGTGGAACATTATGCCGCCGTGGCGGAGATCATCGGCTACGTGATGCGCCTGGCGAGGCGGGTGGCATGACCCGTCGCAAAATCCCGGCCCGGCCGCCGGTTCGGCCGCCGCTTCATCCTATAAGGATTATGATGCGAAGCTTTACCAGATTTCGGGCCCATGCCCTGTCGCTGGTCTCGGCCGCCGTGCTGGGCTGCGGCCTCGCTGTCGCGCCGGCTGACGCGGCGACCAGGATCAAGGATATCGTGGACGTCGAGAATGTCCGCTCCAACCAGCTCGTCGGCTACGGCCTCGTCGTCGGCCTGGCCGGCACGGGCGATCGCATCCGCAACGTCCCCTTCACCGAGGAGACGATCCAGGCGATGCTGGAACGGATGGGCGTCAACATCCGTGGCACGACGATGCGCACGGAAAATGTCGCCGCCGTTTCGGTGACGGCGACGATGCCGCCCTTCGCGCGCGCCGGATCGAAGATCGACGTGCAGGTTTCCGCGATGGGCGATGCCACCAGCCTGCAGGGCGGCACGCTGCTCGTATCCTCGCTGCGCGCGCTGGATGGGGAAATCTATGCCGTGGCCCAGGGGCCGGTGGCGGTATCCGGCTTCAAGGCGCAAGGGGCCGCCGCGCGTATCACCCGCGGCGTCGCCACCTCCGCGCGGATCGCCGGCGGCGCGATCATCGAGCGGGAGGTGCCCTATGCCCTCAAGTCGGCGACCAGCCTGAAGCTGGCGCTGAAGAACCCCGATTTCACCACCGCGCACCGCATTGCCGACGTCATCAACATGCAGGCGCCCGGCGCGGCCGAGGTGCTCGATCCCGCCACGGTCGAGCTGCGCCAGGGTGCCGGCTATGGCGGCCCGCTGGTCGAGCTGATGGCCCGGATCGAAAACCTGCCCGTCGATGTCGACCAGCCCGCGCGCGTCGTCATCAACGAGGCCGCCGGCACGGTGGTGATGGGGGCGGACGTGCGCGTCAGCCCGGTCGCGATCGCCCAGGGCGGGTTGACCATCGCCGTCACCGAAACCCCGATCGCCTCACAGCCGGAGCCTTTCTCCGGCGGACAGACCACGGTGCTGCCGCGCACCAGCATCGACGTGGACGACGGCGGCGGCCGATCGCTGGCGGTGCTGAACGGCGGCACATCGCTCCATACCCTGGTTTCCGGGCTCAACGCGCTCGGCGTCAGCCCGCGCGACCTCATCACCATCCTCCAGGCGCTAAAGGGGGCGGGTGCCCTCCAGGCTGAAATCGAGGTGCAGTAAGATGGCCGATATCGCCTCCGCCATGCTGCCGCCGGCAGCGACCGCGCAGATGCCGCGCCCCACGCCCGATCCCGCCTCCACGGCGCGCGAGTTCGAGGCCGTGTTCGTCGGCCAGATGACCAAGCTGATGATGGAGATGGTGGACACCGGCGATTTTTCCGGCGGCGCGGGCGAGGAGATGTTCCGCGGCGTGCTTGCCGAGCAAATGGGTAACGAGATCGCGAAGCGCGGCGGCATCGGCCTCGCGCCCGCCGTGCTCGATCAGATCATCCGTATGCAGGGAGGTTCCGGCCATGGCCAATGAAGCGATCGACGTCATGGCGTCGCTCACGCTCATCATGAACGAGGAAACCGATCGACTCCGCTCGCGCGAGGGCGGCCGCGACCTGGCCGAGCTCGCATCCGCCAAGATCCGCCTCGTCGGCGTGCTGGAAAGCGAGCTTGCCCGCCTCGATCGCGAAAAGCCCGGCTGGGCGCGGGCGCTGGATCAGGACGGGCGCGACCAGCTTGCCGCCGCGCTGATCGCGCTGGGCGAGGCTTCGACCGCGAATGCCGCCATCCTCGAACGCCAGATCGATCTTTCGATCGAGATGATGGGCGCCGTCACCGCCGAGGCCAAGCGCCTCGCCGGCCGCCGCGCCTCCACCTATGGCGCGGCCGGCAACCTCGCCCCGGATTTCACGGCCCCGATCTCGGTCAATTCGGAATTCTGATCGCCCGTCCGCCCCGTGCTGGACGATCGCCGCCCGCGCCCTCTATCAAGCCCGCCTGAGACAGCGGCAGGGGAGGGGGCGGTGCACAGGGGATCATGTCTTTGCGGGGCGATCACCTTCGAGATCGCGGGCGAGCTGCGTGGCCCGGATGCCTGCCATTGCAGCATGTGCCGCAAGGTTTCCGGCCATTATTGGGCGTCCACCGACATGGCGCTGGCCGATCTGCGGCTGAACGGCGCCGACAAGCTGAGCTGGTATCGATCGTCGGAGAAGGTGGAGCGGGGCTTCTGCTCGGTCTGCGGCTCCGCCCTGTTCTGGAAGCCCGTGTTCAAGGACAGCATCGCGGTGGCGATGGGCGCCTTCGATGCGCCCACGGGCACGCATCTGGAAAAGCACATCTTCGTCGCCGACAAGGGCGATTATTACGAGATAGCGGACGGCCTTCCGCAGCGGCCGCGATAAGCCGGGGAGCCCCCGCTCAGCCCGTGGCGCGGCGGGGATCGATCATCGGATGGCGGGTATCGACCGCCGCCAGCGCCTCGGCCGCCGGGAGCGGGCGGCCGAACAGGAAGCCCTGGCCATAGGCGCAGCCCAGCAGCGAAAGCGTGTCGGCCTGCTCGATCGTCTCCACCCCCTCCGCCGTCACCGGCATGCCGAGGCCGTGGCCGAGATCGACGATCGCGCGCACGATCTTGCCGCCGGCAAAGCTGTCCAGCGTGGCGATGAAGGAGCGGTCGATCTTGATCCGGTCGAACTGCAGCTCGCGCAGATGGTGCAGGCTGGAATAGCCGGTGCCGAAATCGTCCAGCGCCACCTTCACCCCGGCATTGCGCAGCGAAAGGATCGTCGCGCGGGCGGCAGCGATATCCTCCACCAGCGCGCTTTCCGTGATCTCCAGGATCAGCCGCCCCGGCGCGAGGCCGCCGGCATAGAGCGTCTGCAGCAGGCGGATGGCGAGATCGGGCCGGCGGATCTGCAGGGGGGATATGTTGATCGAGAGCGTCAGGTGCCCCGGCCAGTCGCGCGCGTCGCGGCACGCCTGGCGCAGCAGCGCGAAGCTCAGATCGTTGATGAGGTCGACATCCTCGGCGATCGGGATGAACACGGCGGGATCGATGATCCCCCGGATCGGGTGCCGCCAGCGCGCCAGGCTTTCGAAACCGACGAGATGGCCCGACTGGAGCGAGAGGATCGGCTGGTAGAAGGGCACCACCTCGCCGCGCGCGATGCCGGCGCGCAGATCGCTTTCCAGCCGCACCCGATCGCGCAGGTCGAAATCCATCGCCGGCTCGAAGGTGCGGAAGGTGGCGCCGCCGTCATTCTTGGCGCGGGACAGGGCGACGCCGGCCACGCGCAGCAGATCGTCGGCGCGGCCGTCGATCGCGGCGCTGTCGGCGATGCCGATCGATGCGCCCACCTCCACCACGCCGCCCGCCACCGCGATCGGCTCGGCCACCTGGTCCACCATCCGCCGCGCGATCTCGGTGGCGCTGGCGGCATCGCCGGGCATGAGGCAGGCATATTCGTCCCCGCCCAGATGGGCCAGCGCCGCGCCCGATGCCCTGGCCAGCCGTCGCAGCCGTTCCGCCGTCACCCGCAGCACGAGGTCGCCGGCTTCATGGCCGCACACGTCGTTCACCATGCTGAAGCGGTCGAGGTTGACGATGAGCATCGCCACCGGCCCGCCTTCGAGGCGCGCGCGCAGATCATCGAACAGGCGGGCGATGGTGCGGCGGTCGGGAAGGGTGGTGACGGGATCGATCCAGCCGCCGGGGCCGTCGTCATGGGCGGCCGTGCCTGTATCGCATGGAATGCCTGTGCCGGAAGCCGTGCCGAGGAAGCCGGTGATCCTGTGCAGGGCGCTGCCCAATATATCCTTTGCCCCGCGGCGTGCGCGCATAACAGCGTCCTGAACTCGGCTACTCAGGATCATTATAGGAATGGTTTCGGCCGATCATCGATCGGATGGCCGGATTTCAGGCGTTCGGATTCGGAATTTATCGACCAGGCCGTTGGAATCACGCGTATTTGGCGGCGAGGCGCCGCTTCCGCCTTCGGAATCCCCTTAGCCGGAGATTTCAGTCGAAGATGGCGCCGATCGCCGTGGCGACGTCGATCGGATCGAGCGCGTCGATCGCGATCTCGCGGTCGGGATGCGCGCTATAGCCGGTCATCCGGCCGTCGCGATCGACGCCCACCGTCAGCAGACGCAGCCCCTCCGTCTCGCGCACCACGGCGATGCCGCCGGGGGTGGGGAAGCGATCGGGATCGACGATCACCGTCGCCCGTGCCGGCAGGGCCGGCCCCAGCGTGGGCCGGCAGACGCGCAGGCCATAGGCATTGGGTCCGGCCCCGCGCGGCGCCTCCACCATGGTGCCCATGGGGGTGCGCTGGATCAGCCCCTCGCCGATCGGTGCGCCGAAAACCGGCACCAGCCGCACCAGGGCGGTTTCCCCTTCGGCCATGGCCGGCCCCTCGAACGGCGCGCGTTCCTCCGCCAGCATGGCGAAGGCGGGCTGCGTTCCGGCCGGATCGGCGCGGAGCGGCGGCGGCGCCTTGGGCGGGCGCGGGTGCAGCCGGCCGGCGGCGGGATCGAAGGCGGCGCGCAGCTCGGCGACGCGGGCCCGCGTCTTGGCCTTGCGATCCTCGGGATTGGCCACGGCGCGGAGATGCGCGTCCAGCGCGCCGGCCGCATGCAGCCCGGTTACCCGCTCGCGCAGCGCGGCCACGTCCGCCACGTCCATCAGGCGGCAGATGCCCGCTACCGTGCCGTCATTCCACCGGCCGATCGGCTTGAAGGCGTTTTCCAGCCGCGAAAGCATCACCGGGGCGATGCCATAATCCTTTTCCAAGGCCGCGATGGTCAGCCCCGCATCGGCCTCGCGCCGATGGCGGATCGCGGCGGCCAGCAGCACGGCGAAATGGTCCTCGGCGGGATCGAAGCTCGCCGGGTCCTGCACGTCCGCCGCCCATTCGGCCATGTCGAAGGCGTCGTCGTCGATGTCGATCAGCAGATCGGCGGGCAGCAGCTTCAGCGCGCCCGCGATGGCGGCAAGCTCGGCCGGCTTGGCGAACACCTCGCCACGCTCGATCTTGGAAAGGCGGATATAGGGAATGTCGGGAAGGCGCTGGGACAGCGCCAGCAGCTTGGCGAGGCCGCGCTTGCGGCGGCAGAGGCGGATATTATTGGGAAACACGATCGACCGATATCGATCGATCTCCATTTCCCCGGCCGGCACATCCACGGCGGACAATTTCTTCCCCCCCCGAAGCGCGTCGTCCTGTTGCAGGGAAAGGCTCCGTTTCAGATGGAAAGCCATTTTCCGTTCATTTCACGCGAAAGCTCAGTTTTTGTCGCGGCAACGCATGCCCCGGAATCCGCGCGTCGTCAATATTATGGGAAACGAGTCATTAACATAGGAATGCGGCCGCTTTGTCCGGCATTCGGGCCAAATCGTATGGGGGGACGATTCCAACATCCGGTGGTCGGCATGAAAAACCGCCGCCGAATAAGCAGATAAGTCCATTCTGGTCTGATCTACATCTTGAAGATGTTCGATTTTTCCATCAGCATGGGCAGCCCCGACATGGGCCGACATGCGCAGAACATGGCCGGCCGCGCTTTCCGGCGGCCGATCGGACAGTTCAATATAGGATGGATGCGGGCCGCGGCCTGCGTGCGCGGCCAGTTTCGTCGCGGTCCCGGAAGGGGGGCCGCCGGAACCGGAACCGCGCGGCCTCGCCGTCCGCGCGGTTCCCCGTTCGATCAGGCTTCCGGCGCTGCCTCGCCGCCGGCCTCGGCCCCGGCGTCCGCATCGCCGGCGCCGTCCTCGGCCTCAGCCTCGTCCTCTTCGCTTTCCTCGATCTTCGCGGCGGAGACGACATGCTCGTCGTCTGCCACGTTGAACAGGCGCACGCCTGCGCTGCCGCGCCCGATCACGCGCAGCGTATCGAGGCCGAGGCGGATCATCTTCGCCTGATCGGTCACGAGCATCAGCTGCTCGCTGGTCAGCGCCGGGAAGCTCGCCACCACCGGCCCGTTGCGGGCGATGTTGTCGATATTGGTGATGCCCTGGCCGCCGCGCCCGGTGCGGCGATACTCATAGGCCGAGCTGAGCTTGCCGTAGCCGTTGGCGCAGACGGTGAGGATGAACTGCTCGCGCGCCTGCAACTCGGCGAAGCGCTCGGCCGGCATCTGCGGCGCGCCTTCCTTTTCCGCCTTCCACGGGGCGAAGCGCAGATAATCCTCGCGTTCCTCCTGGCTGGCGCCGGCGCGGTGCAGGATGGAGAGCGAGATCACCTCGTCGCCTTCCTTCAGCGTCATGCCGCGCACGCCGGTGGAGGTGCGGCTCTGGAACTCGCGCACCGCCGTCGCCTCGAAGCGGATGGCCTTGCCCTGGCGGGTCGCCAGCAGCACGTCGTCCTCCTCGGTCAGCAGCGCGACACCGATCAGGCGATCGTCGCTGCCCTCGTCGAAGCGCATGGCGATCTTGCCGTTCGAGGGCACGTTGGTGAACGCATCCATCGAATTGCGGCGCACCGTGCCCTTGGCGGTGGCGAACATGACGTGCAGGTCCTTCCACACCGCCTCGTCCTCGGGCAGCGGCAGCACGGTGGAAATGGTCTCGCCCGCCGCCAGCGGCAGCAGGTTCACCATCGGCCGGCCGCGCGCCTGGGGCGCGCCCTCGGGCAGCTTCCACACCTTCAGGCGATAGACCTTGCCGTGGTTGGAGAAGAACAGCACCGGTGTGTGGGTGGAGGTGACGAACAGCGCGATAACGGCGTCCTCATCCTTCGTCCCCATGCCGGAACGGCCCTTGCCGCCGCGCTTCTGGGCGCGGAAGGCTTCCAACGGAGTGCGCTTGATATAGCCGCCCATGGTGACGGTGACGACCATCTCCTCGCGCTCGATCAGGTCCTCATCGTCGATATCGTCGCCGGCCGGCGCGATCGTCGTCTTGCGCGGGGTGGCGAATTCGGCGGCGATGAGGTCGAGCTCCTCCTCCATCACCTCGTAAAGGCGGGCGCGGTCGCCCAATATGTGCAGCAGCTCGCCGATCGAGGTGGCGAGCTTGGCCAGCTCGTCGCCGATCTCGTCGCGGCCCAGCGCCGTCAGGCGGTGCAGGCGCAGGTCGAGGATGGCGCGCACCTGCGCGTCGGACAGGCGGTAGGTGTCGCCGTCCACCTCATGCTCCACCGCCTCGACCAGCTTGATATAGGCGGCGATCTCCGCCACTGGCCATTCGCGGGCGAGCAGGGCGGCGCGCGCCTCGGCCGGGCTGGAGGAGCCGCGGATGATCCGCACCACCTCGTCCAGGTTGGTGACGGCGATGACGAGGCCGAGCAGGATGTGGGCGCGCTCGCGGGCCTTCAGCAGCTCGAACTTCGAACGCCGCGTGATCACTTCCTCGCGGAACTTGACGAAGGCCTCGATGATGTCGCGCAGATTCAGCACTTCCGGGCGGCCGCCGCGGATGGCGAGCATGTTGGCCGGGAAGCTGGTCTGCGCCGAGGTGTGCCGCCAGAGCTGGTTCAGCACCACTTCCGGGGTGGCATCGCGCTTCAGCTCGATGACGATGCGCACGCCGAAGCGGTTGGATTCGTCGCGGATGTCCGAAACGCCCTCGATCCGCTTTTCCTTGGCGGCCTCGGCAATGCCTTCCACCAGGGCGCTCTTGCCGGTCTGGTAGGGGATCTCGGTCAGCACGATCGACCGCCGGTCGCCGCGCCCTTCCTCGATCACATGCCGGGATCGCATGATGATCGATCCCTTGCCGTTCAGATAGGCGTTGCGCGCGCCGCCCTTGCCCAGGATCAGGCCGCCGGTCGGGAAGTCCGGGCCGGGGATGATCTCGTGCAACTCTTCCGAGCTGATCCCGCCATTGTGGATGAACGCCTTGCAGGCCGCGATCACCTCGCCAAGATTGTGGGGCGGGATGTTGGTGGCCATGCCGACGGCGATGCCGCCCGATCCGTTGACCAGCAGGTTGGGGAAGCGCGCCGGCAGGACCTGCGGCTCCTGCAGCGATCCGTCATAATTGGGCTGGAAATCGACGGTGTCCTTGTCGATGTCAGCCAGCAGCGCCATGGCCGGCTTGGCGAGCCGCGCTTCGGTGTAGCGCATGGAAGCCGGCATGTCCGGGTCCATCGACCCGAAATTGCCCTGGCCGTCGACCAGCGGCACCCGCATCGACCAGTCCTGCGCCAGACGGGCGAGCGCCATGTAGATCGCGGCGTCGCCATGCGGGTGATAATTGCCCATCACGTCGCCGACGATCTTGGCCGACTTGCGATAGGGGCGGCCGGGGACGAAGCCGCCTTCCTGGCTGGCGAAAAGGATGCGCCGGTGCACCGGCTTCAGGCCGTCGCGCACATCGGGCAGCGCGCGGCTGACGATCACCGACATGGCATAGTCGAGATAGCTCGACTTCATCTCGTCGACGATCGAGACGGGGGAGATGTCGCTGTTTTCGCTGGGCGGCGGGACGCTGGCCAAGATGGTTTCCGTATGTCGTGACAGGGCATTTTCGCGCGCGCAGGCGCGACCTCATGCCCCTAGCCCAACTGGTCGACGTATGCCAGCCCGGCGCTGTCGAATTCCATGGGAGGCGGGGGCCGGACGACCCCGCCGGATCGCCTTCGTCAGACGGCGGAGATGTAGCGCAGCCGGCCGTCGCGGCGGGGCCGGCGGAAGGCCACCAGCATCAGCGCGCCGACCAGAGGCAGCCAGCCCGCGCTGCCGAGGCTGCTCGTGGTGCCCGCCGCCACGATCCGTCCATCCTCGTCGGGTGCCGCCGCCATCGCCGCCAGCCAGCGCTGCCGCGCGGCGGCGGGCGTCAAGGCCGGGTCCCTGCCGTTCGCGCCCGTGGCGGCATCGGGCGCGGGGAGGGCGGCGGGAATGTGCATCGGCGCGGGATCGGCGGCCGATCGGTGCGCCATCGGGCCTTCCATCAGGAGAAGCGCGGCCTGGGCCGAAGGGGCGCCGGCGACGAAGGCGCTCAGCACGATCAGGGCGTCAGCGGGCCGGTATCTGGTCGGGACACAACGCAACATGACGATACTCCGTTGCCTGGCGAGTCCTTGACGCTGCAATGCACCATTTTCGAAGGCGATGGCAATTGCGAAGATGCTAACCGTGGCTCTTACGCGATGATTATTTCACTTTCCCGAAAGGCGCGGCTGATGCTGCGCCGCAGGCGAAGGCGGCGGGCCGGGGCTTCACGCCTCCGCCGCCGTCCCCCGCACGAACAGCCAGCGGTCCGGGGCGGACGCGGCGGCATCGAAGGCATAGCCGTCGCTGTCGAACGCCTTCATCTCCTCGGGCCGGGCCACGCGATGCTCGCACAGCCAGCGCGCCATCATCCCGCGCGCCCGCTTGGCGGCGAAGCTGCTGAAGCGCAGGCCCTTGGGGCCATATTCCTTGAAATCGACCGTGATGATGCGGGCCTTGGGCGGGGCCTGCGATACCACGCCCCAATATTCCTGGCTGGCGAGGTTCAGGATCACTCCGTCGCCCTGCTCGGCCAGATCCTCGGCGATCGCCTCGCTCACCCGGCTTCCCCAGTGGAGATAGAGGTTGCGCGCCTCGGGCGCCCAGCGCGTTCCCATCTCCAGCCGATAGGGGCGGATCGCGTCCAGCGGGCGGAGCAGCCCGTAAAGGCCGGACAGGATGCGCACATGGTCCTGGGCGAAGGCGATCGCGGCATCGTCCAGGCTCCGCGCCTCGAAGCCCACATAGACGTCGCCGTTGAAGGCGTGGAGCGCCGCGCGCTCCTCGGCCTCGGCGAAGCCGGCGAAGCGGGCGGCGTTCAATTCCGCCAGCTTGTCCGAAATATGCATCAGTTCGCCGAGTCTGGCCGCGCCCAGCCGTGCGGCGGCGGCGGCAAGCGCCCCGGCCTCCTCGGCGAAGCGGGGGCGGGTGGTGGCGTGCGGGGGAAAGGGGCGCCGATAATCGAGCGACTTGGCGGGGGACAGCAGGGCAAGCATCGGCCGCGCCTATCCCAGCAGCGGCGCCGGCAAAAGGGAAAAAGCATTGTGGTGCCGGCCGCTTGCCGCGTCATTAAAGGCGGGTTCAGCGCCGTTCCGGCATGGCCGGGCTTGTGTGGCGAAATCTTGTGCGGCGTGCGGTGGCAGAGTAGGCAGGCCGGCGCACGGGAATCCCCGCTCCCTGAGGAGGCTTGAGAAGATGAGAATGGTTTCGACGATCACGCTGGGCCTCGCGCTCGCGCTGTCCGGCGTGGCGGTTGTGGGCGTCCAGCCCGCGCTGGCGGCGAAGAAGGAAAAGGAACAGGCCGGCAAGCCCCAGCTCACGCCGGCGGTGCGCGAGGCAGTGGCCGCCACCCAGGCCGCGATCGGCCCGGATCGCAACGCGCCCAAGGATATCGCCACCGCCGTCGCCAAGGCAGGCGAGGCCCGTTCCGCCGCGCAGACGCCCGACGACAAATTCTATGCCGGTTCGGTCTCCTACGATGTCGGCCTTGCCCAGAAGGACAAGACGCTCCAGGCCCAGGCGCTCGATCTGATGCTGGAAAGCGGCAAGGTGCCGGCCGCCTCGCTCGGCAATTTCTGGGTCGTCCGCGGCCGCCTCGCCTATGAATCGAAGGACTATGCCCGCGCCGAGCAGGCGTTCGACCAGGCGACCAAGGCGGGCGACAGCTCGACCGAATCCTACGCCCTTCTCGTCGAATCGAAGGACAAGCTGGGCAAGCCGGCCGAGGCGCTGGCCGTGCTCCAGGAAGCGATCAACAAGGCGCAGGCCGCCGGCCAGCCCTTGCCGGAAGCCTATTATCAGCGCGGCGTGGCGATCGGCTACAAGGCGAAGCTCGGCCCGCAGGTGGCGGATATCACCCAGGCGTGGCTGAAGGCCTATCCGAGCCAGGACAATTGGCGTGATTCGCTCATCACCTATCGCGATCTCAACAAGATCGACGCCGATCAGGAGCTTGATCTGATGCGCCTGATGCGCACCGCCAAGGCGCTGAAGGGCGAGAGCGATTATTATACCTATGCCGAGGCGGTCTATCTGAAGTTTCCTGGCGAAGGTAAGGCGGTGATCGACGAAGGCGTCGCCGCCGGCATGCTGAAGCTCACCCCCAACAGCAACATCAAGCTGTTCAGCGACACCGCCAATTCGCGCGTCGCGGCCGACAAGGCCGATCTCGCCGGCGCTGCCGCCTCGGCCGCGAAGGCCGCGAACGGCGTCGCCGCCCGCGCCACCGCCGATTCCTACCTCGGCTATGGCGAATATGCGAAGGCGGCGGAGCTCTACAAGGTCGCCCTTCAGAAGGGCGGCGTGGACGCCAATGTCGTCAACACCCGCCTCGGCATGGCGCTCGCCCGCGCCGGCCAGAAGGAAGAAGCCAAGCAGGTCTTCTCCCAGATCACCGGCCCGCGGCAGGGCCTCGCCAAATATTGGCTGATCTGGATCGACCAGCAGGCCTGATCTGCCGTCGCCCTTGGGCAACGGATAGAAAGGGGGCGGCCGGATCATCCGGTCGCCCCTTTTTCGTGGGCTGGAGGTCGGCGTGGAGCGGTGACGGAACCGGGGCGGCGTGGAGATTCACGTTGGGCAACGGTTGGTTTCAAGCACTGCGTCGGGCGATCGGCGCGGTCGATTTGTCGGGGTGAGAGGACAATAACCCCATCGTCACCCCGGACCTGTTCCGGGGTCCACCGTCAAGCAGGTGGTGGCGCCTGATCATGCCAAGACGGATTGTCCCGTTCGTTTCCGGTCCCTTTGCCAGCGCCTGCCCTGCTTTTCGCGCGATTGCGGGATACGGGTCGATGCGGCGCAGAAGACGGGGCGCTAGGCCGACATACAGTGCCGTCGAAGCCGCTGGCGAGGATGGAGACGCACTGCCGGCGCTCGATCATCAACGTCGATGTCTGCGGCACGGTGGACCCCGGAACAGGTCCGGGGTGTAGCGCGACGATTACGGAGTCCGGTCGGCGTCAATTTTGATGGCCGATAGGTGGCCGCGCCGGTTGGTGAATTCTGG
>NZ_PHHF01000019.1 GCF_003034225.1 Edaphosphingomonas fennica | reverse complement strand
CCGACGTTCCCCGCTCGCAGCAGCGCCAGTGGCCTGGTTTTGCGCCGCCCAATGGCCGGTTTTTGCTCCGCCGTTGACACGATCTCCCGGGCCGCAGGCCCAAAAAAACTGCCATTGCGCTCGACCTCGTTGCCGGGGGATGGCCAGTGAGCGCAGTCGCCCAGGCCGTAGGCATCGCAAGACCCCACCTGTCGGCGATCCGCAACCGACCATCACCGCGTCGACGGGGGCGGCCGCCGCTGCCCGATGCCGAACTCGTCTCCGATATCCGCGCGTTGATCGCTGACCTGCCGACATACGGCTATCGCCGTGTGCACGCATTGCTCCGCCGGCAGGCAGAGGCGACCGGACGCGCAGTGCCCAACGTCAAACGGGTCTATCGCGTCATGAAGCTGCATGGCCTCTTGCTCCAGCGGCACAGCGGCCGTGGCGAAGAGCGTCGACACGACGGCCGGATCGCCGTCGATATCCGCAACACCCGATGGTGCTCGGACGGCCTGGAGATCGGCTGCGACAATGGCGAGAAGGTGCGCGTCGCCTTCGCGCTCGACTGCTGCGACCGCGAAGCCATGAGCTACGTTGCGACCACAAGCGGCATCACAGCCGAGGACGTGCGTGACCTCATGGTCGCCACCGTCGAGCACCGCTTCGGTCAGGTAAATCATGTGCCCCGCCAGATCGAATGGCTCACCGATAATGGGAGCTGCTACACCGCACACGACACTCGCCGCTTCGCCCGCGACATCGGCTTGATCCCCAGAACTACGCCTGTCGAAAGCCCGCAATCCAACGGCATGGCCGAGGCGTTCGTCCGAACCCTCAAGCGCGATTACGTCCGCGTCAGCCCAAAACCTCACGCACGTGCCGTCTTCGAACAACTGCCAATCTGGATGGATCACTATAATCGCGTGCATCCGCACCGCGCTCTCGGCTACAGATCACCCCGCGAGTTTATCGACCGCTCAACCCGCGAGGACCCGTCAGGCCTTTAGGGGGCAACAACACTATGAAACTGCATGCATTTACGGCTCTCACCTTGATGATCTCTCTTGCCGCTTGCGGTTCAAAGAATGAGTCCGGCCAAGCTGATGCAACAAACACCGCCGCGCCAGCAGCCAACCAAAGCAATGCTGCGGCAGGCGGGATGGGCGATATGGCGATGTCGCCGACCGCCAAAATGGCCAAGGGCACGGGCAAGGTCACTGCGGTAGACAAGTCCGCTGGCACGATCACGCTTGATCATGACCCGATCGCCGAGGCGAAATGGCCAGCAATGACCATGGCGTTCAAGGCGGAACCATCGTTGATCGAAAGTGTGAAAGTCGGTGACGAAGTGAACTTCGATATAAAGCTTGACGGCAATGCCGGCGAAGTCGTCGCAATCGCGAAAAAGTAAGGTAGCGTGGCGCGGGTATGAGTAGCCGGCGCCACGCCATCAACCGATACCGGACAACACGATAAAGCCCCTTCCAAGTGCGGGCATGCAGCTCTCTACCGCATCCGATCCTAGCGGCCGCGATCCTTGACGGGCGAGGGCATGACCGGGGAAGGTACGTTGCCAAGATCGGCTTCAAGTGCGCTGCCGCTTCTGATGCGATCGGCAACGAGCTGACGGGTGGATTCCCCGATGGAGACGACCATACGTGCGCTTTCTCCGCGCTCACGGGCAGTCTGCATGGCAGCATCAACGATGCCCTGTGCCGCTGCCAACCGGGTATCGGCCAGATTGCTTTCGGGCGAGTTCTTCAGGAATACGGCGGCAAGCCGTTCCTGCCCTGGCGCATGGCCGGGAGGCAGGATCGGTCGCTCCAGGGCACGAACCGCACGCTGAAGCTGTACCGGCTGCTGGGCGTTGATCTGTACGCCCAAGGCCGCCCCGATCTCCCGCACGCGCTCCAGCGGTGTTTGCTCGGCGGAAATGACCGCATCGACCTGTCGTACGCCCAGGTAGGTCAGGAGATGGGATTGATAGACCGGCCCCTTGGCGTGTCGGACATAGGCCAGTTCGGTGCGCGCGGCGGCAATCTTCTCTGACGGCGCATCCTGTCCGATCAGCGTCCTCAGACGCTCGCCAGCCTGCTGGCGAGCGGGCGGAAGATACCGCTCCAGTTCCTCGCGCACCTTGTTCAAGGTGATGCGGTAACGCTGGCCTATCGGGGGCGCGCGCTGGGGAAGCAGGGCGATCCCATGTGCGCCGATCCGCGCTTCCGGCGCAGCGTCGCGCTGAACCGCAGCAGCTGCGAGCACGGACGCCATCGCGCGATGATCGCCGGTCAGGAAGCCATGCCGCGACGCATCCATCCAGAGTGTCTTGTCGATCGAGGCGATACGAATGGGATGGCCTGCCTCGCGCGCGATATGGGCGGCATGGTGGCGCATGGTGCGCCCATTGCCTTCGCGGAAAGGGTGAATGGCGTTGAGTTCGTTGATGTGGTTGCCAAGCCGGTCGAAAAACTCGTCGCGCGCGATGCCGCGAAAGCCATTCTTTGCCGCCATGTCTGCGAACAGCTTTTCGAGTTCGCGAGCGATATAGAGGGGTGCGGCAAAGCTCGATCCGCCCTTCGCGATGTTGACGCTGCGATCTTGGCCTGCCCAATCATAGAGGTCCTGGAACAGATGCTTGTGCAGGGTTCGGTAGCCTTCGGCCGAACCGGGGAAAATCTGGCGGGCGGCCTGTGCGCCGCGCGCCATCGTCAACCGCCGCTCAGCTTCATTGAGCGTGGCATCGTCAGTAATTCCAAGCCGGTTCCGCAGGATGTCGGTGCCGGGATATGTGTAGGGGTCGTCGACCAATGTCAGCCTGCAACAGAGTGCATTCCCGGCGTGTAGAGGCCGAGAATGATCGAGGCCATCAACGAGGGCGGTACGCCCTCGTCGAGCATTATGGCGAACAAGGCATCATCGTCATCGGTCGGCGTCATGTCCTCGATGACCAGATTTGCACGCGCATCGGCAACCTCTTCTCGCCAGAATGCGACCTGCTCGGGCGTGCCGCGCTCGAAGTCCATGCCTCGAACACGCTCGCGAAATACCTCAAGGTCGATCTGCGCCATCCCGTTCATCCTTTTCCCCGTTAACTCTACTCTGCCTATCGTGATTCCTCAACAAATCACTTGGTTGAGCGGTTGCGCAGCCGGGAAGATATGTCAGCCCCCCGGCTGCCGATCTGGACAGATAAGTTTCAGTATTCATTCGATAACATGATCGTCAGCACGCGCTTGGTGCGCTGCTCGTCCCACGGTGCATTACTGCCAAAGTCCAGATTTGGCTCATAATAGTCGATCTTCCAAAATACCGTCACCGCGACTGCCTCGTCATCCTCGGGCCGGTCCTGCGTCCAGTCACCCGATGCGAGGCGAAAAACCGCCCCGAAATCATGCTCACCATAAGGGTCATTGTTGTCGTCGAATTTCGAGAACCGCGCGATCAACGCCAATGCGGCGGAACGGTCGGGATCGGGGAGAGCCTGAAACCCCATCGTGACATTGGCGATGGACGTGACGCCGGGAATAGCGCGCGCCGCATCGTTCAAGCGGCGGATGGCATCGGTTTGCTCGGGGGTCTGCATCACTCTTTCTTTCCATCTGGCATGGGCTGCGAGGCCACGGGCCGGGCAACCCTGCCGTTCCGGCGAGGAACGGGATGGGGAGGGAGGGCGAGAATCTGCCGCTGGCGCGGGCGAGCCGTCATAGCGCGGCCGAAATCCCGCAGGGCTTCGGGTGCCGCGCTTGGCGGATTACACGGGCGGCCGATTGTCGTTCGGGGACGAAAGGGCAGCGCCCTTGGCGTTCCCCGCGACACGCCGATATGGGCGTGTCGCCTTAGCACATATCCTCGTAGCGCAGGCGCTTCCTCACCAATGGGATGTCCTGAAGATTCTTGACCACCCGGCTGTTGCCGCCCAGCTCGCGCCATTGCCTCTCGCGAGCGCGCGCAGCGACCAGCGAAAACTCCATGATATGGGCGACGGCCATGGCCGACTTGCCCATATCGAACAGCCGGTAACAGATTTCGACGCCGCGCGGGGTCAGGCAGCCGCTATGGTGGCGGTTGCCTGGCCAACGCGGGTCGAACATGCCAACCAGCTCGCTGCCTTCAAGCGATAGTTCGGAATTGACCGCTGCAATCGCATCGATCCGCTTGCGAACGAGTTTGCGGATACGGCGGTCGAGGCGCTTCAGATCGTCGCGCAGCGCGCGCTCGGTAGCCTCGAACAACAGGCTGCGCATACTTATCACGCCGACATAATGCTTGGCGATCGTCCGCTGCTCCAGCAGCAACCGCATGGCCTTGAGGCGGTCCAGCGACTCATAGTCGTATTGCTGCCGATCCGGCATGAAGGCGAGATGATCGCGGACCCAGGAATCCGGATTGAGATCGGCCGTCACCTGATCCAGATGGTGAGCGATACTGTTTCGCCGTCCGATCAGTTTGACCATTTCGCGGCGTTCATCGGCCGTCAGCACGCCTTCCTTGACCAACCAGTCGAAGGCTCGCTGCACTTTCTTGCGCTCGGGTACTTCCGGCGCGGGTTCGGTCGTCTCGTCATCGTTGCGCGAGAGTTTCCAGCGCTTTTGCGTATCAACGGTTTCAAGGACGCTGCGCTTCAATTCCTCGGCGTGATAGATGACCAGGATCATTTCCAAAGCGCGGTGCCGGATCATGCAACGCTCCAGTTCCGGCAACCGCCCGCGATACGGGTCAGTGAAGTGGCGCTTCCGGCCCTCCCATTGCGGTGTTTCAGTATCCTTCATGGGTCAACCATGCTGCAAAACAGGGCGCGCGGCGAGCAACTCTAAACGTATCTCACCATCGGAGGCGCAGGAATCCATCGGAAATTTGCGATAGGTGTTGACCGCGTAAACCCATCGGTTATTTGCGTTGCATGGAAATCGACTCTTCTCTCGCGATATTGGCGGCCCTGGGGCACCCCACTCGTCTCGACGCCTTTCGTCTGCTCGTTCGGCACGAACCTGACGGCATATCGACGGGTCAGCTCGTGGAAGCTTCGGGGCTGACACAAAGCACGTTTTCGACACATCTCGCTGTGCTTGTGAAAGCCGGGCTGGTCCTGCCTGAGAAACGCGGGCGCCAACAAATCCAGCGCGCGAACATAAAGGCGCTGAAGGATCTCATGCTGTTTCTGGCGAAGGACTGTTGCCAGGGCCGCCCCGAGCTTTGCGAACCGCTGGTTGCCGAACTCAACTGCTGCTGAAGGATTTACCGTGACTGATAAAGTCTACAATGTGCTGTTCCTGTGTACCGGGAACAGCGCCCGCTCGATCCTGGGCGAAGCCCTCATGAACAAGCTCGGCGAAGGGCGTTTCCGGGCCTACAGCGCCGGGAGCCAGCCCAAGGGCGATGTGCATCCCATGGCGCTGTCCGTGCTGACGGGCCTCGGCTTCGACACTGCGGGCATGCGGTCGAAGAGTTGGGACGAATTTTCCGCGCCGGACGCCCCGAAATTCGATTTCATCTTTACCGTGTGCGACAACGCCGCCGGTGAAACTTGCCCGGTCTGGATCGGGCATCCGCTTACCGCGCATTGGGGCATCGAAGACCCGGCAGCCGTAGAGGGCGAAGGCCAGCGCGAGGCATTTCTACAGGCGCTGCGCTTCCTTCAGAACCGGATTTCGCTGTTTCTCGCTCTGCCGATCGCCAGCCTCGACGAAATGGCGATGCGCAGCAAACTCAAGGAAATTGGGCAGGCCGAAGGGGCCAGCGCCAAAGCGGGAGCCGTCAAGTGACCACCGACATCATCATCTATCACAATCCCGAATGCGGCACGTCGCGCAACGCGCTCGCCATGATCCGCAATGCGGGTGTCGAACCGCATGTGATCGAATATCTCAAGACGCCGCCCACACGCGCTTTGCTGGTCGAACTGATCGACCGCGCCGGGATGGTCCCGCGCGATCTCTTGCGCGAGAAGGGCACCCCCTATGCGGAGCTGGGCCTGAGCGACACGTCGCTGTCGAACGACGCGCTGGTGGACGCGATGATGGCGCATCCGATCCTCATCAACCGCCCCCTTGTTGTGTCACCGCTCGGTGTAAAACTCTGCCGTCCTTCCGAGGCGGCGCTTGATCTGCTGCCGAAAGGCCAGCTCGGCGCATTCGCGAAAGAAGATGGCGAACAGGTCGTGGACACCTCGGGCCAGCGTATCGCCTGATGCTCCCAGCAATTCTGATCTTCATCGCGACGATCGCGCTCGTCATCTGGCAACCCAAGGGCCTCGGCATTGGGTGGAGCGCCATGGGCGGGGCGGTCGTGGCGCTGCTCGCGGGCGTTGTATCGCTTTCCGACGTGCCCGTGGTATGGGGCATTATCTGGAACGCGACTGGCGCTTTCGTCGCGATCATCGTCATCAGCCTGCTGCTGGATGAAGCCGGGTTCTTCGAATGGGCGGCGCTCCATGTCGCGCGCTGGGGCAAAGGCAATGGCCGCGTCCTGTTCGCCCTGGTCGTGCTACTCGGCGCGGCGGTATCGTCCCTGTTCGCCAATGATGGCACGGCCTTGATCCTGACCCCTATCGTTATCGCGATGCTGCGCGCGCTGGGTTATGGCGACAAGGCAACGCTGGCGTTCGTGATGGCGGCGGGGTTCATCGCGGACACCGCCAGTCTGCCGCTTGTCGTCTCGAACCTTGTCAACATCGTGTCAGCCGACTTCTTCAAGCTCGGCTTCGGCGAATATGCGAGCGTCATGGTGCCGGTGGACCTGGCAGCGATCGCCGCCACGCTCGGCGCGCTGATGCTGTTCTTCCGCCGCGACATACCGGCAAACTATGACGTCGCCGCGCTGCGTGCGCCGCGCGCGGCGATCCGGGACGCTGCGACCTTCCGCGCAGGTTGGGTCGTCCTCGCGCTTCTTCTCGTCGGCTTCTTCCTGCTCGATCCGCTGGGCGTGCCAGTCAGCGCGGTTGCCGCTGCCGGCGCCATCTTGCTCCTCGCAATCGCGGCGAGGGGCCATGTGATCGAAACCCGCAAGGTGCTACGCGGCGCGCCGTGGCAGGTCGTCATCTTCTCGCTTGGCATGTACCTCGTGGTCTATGGCCTGCGAAATGCAGGACTGACCGACCACTTGGCCGCGCTGCTCGATCACACCGCGCAAGGCGGGGTGTGGGGCGCCGCGCTGGGGACCGGCGTAATCGCTGCCGTCCTGTCATCCGTCATGAACAACATGCCGACGGTACTGGTGGGCGCGCTGTCGATCGACGCCACGCACGCCACCGGGGCGGTGAAGGAAGCGATGATCTACGCCAATGTGATCGGCTGCGATCTTGGTCCCAAGATCACGCCCATCGGCTCGCTCGCCACCCTGTTGTGGCTCCATGTCCTGGGCCAAAAAAACATCAAGATCGGATGGGGATATTACTTCCGCGTGGGCGCGACGCTCACTGTGCCCATCCTCCTCATTACCCTTGCGGCGCTCGCGCTGCGTATTGGAATTGCCTGATGCCTATCCGCGACCTTCCCGATCCCGACACGCTGCCCGCGCTTGATCCGGCCTTTATCCACCACCGGCCAGCGGTAGGGCTGGGCGCACTCGATCCTGCCCCGCGCATTCTGCTGCTCTATGGCAGCCTTCGCGAACGGTCTTTCTCCCGTCTCGCGGTCGAGGAATCCGCGCGGCTTCTGCGCCTGTTTGGCGCGGAAACCCGCATTTTCGATCCATCGACGCTGCCGCTGCCCGACCAGATAGCGGGTGACGATCATCCCGCCGTTCACGAACTGCGCGAACTGGCGCTGTGGTCCGAGGGCCAGGTGTGGTGCAGCCCGGAGCGGCACGGTCAGATCACCGGCATCATGAAGGCGCAGATCGATCATCTGCCGCTGGAAATGAAGGGAATGCGCCCAACGCAGGGGCGCACGCTTGCGGTCATGCAGGTATCTGGCGGCTCACAGTCGTTCAACGCCGTGAACACGCTTCGCCTGCTCGGCCGCTGGATGCGAATGTTCACCATTCCCAACCAGTCATCCGTGGCGATGGCCTATAAGGAGTTTGACGAAGCAGGCCGCATGAAGCCTTCGAGCTATTACGACCGCATCGTCGATGTGATGGAGGAGCTGGTGCGCTTCACTATCCTGATGCGCCCGCACGCGGTTCAGCTCGTCGATCGCTACTCCGAGCGCAAGCAGCTCGGGGTGCCTGTCGATCCCGCCACCGATCACTCCGCTATCGCGATCTCCGGCAGATAGTGCTCCACGGCGATGGGGGGAGGGCGAACATCATGGCGGGAAGCCATCCAGATGCTCGCCATAGCCTTCGGAACGGCACGCGTGCTGGTCTTGGCTTTCTGCCTCCCCTTCGCGGCGATGCTGCCTTTCATCACCGAGGCCTCCTACGTCGCTCGACGAGTGTGGCGACCTCGCCATCTTCTCTGTCGAGATCCCCGCTCCCTTCGTGGCGTTGCTCACCATCGGCTTGGCCGCCCGATGCTTCATGAAGCCGGTTTTGTCGTGGGCCATTTTCAGGGTTGCGCCCGCGGCGGTCTGGATTGTCGGCATTGTCTGGGCGGTGGGAAGAAACTGATATTGACGCACTGGAAAATCGCTCGCCAGAATGAGGCCATGCGTTCCGCTTCGTCATGGTCGCCCGCATGAAGGGACTGGCTCTTATCCGCGCCGCAACGACGGCCGACCCGCCCGCCATACAGGCGATCTATGCGCCCGTGGTCGAGCATACCGCCATTTCCTTCGAGGAAACGCCGCCCAGTGTGGCCGAGATGGCGGCGCGGATAGAGGTCACCATGCAGGATTATCCGTATCTGGTGGCAGAGCTGGATGGCCAGGTGGCTGGCTATGCCTATGCCAGCCAGCACCGCACTCGCGCGGCCTATCGCACATCCGTCGATGTGACGATCTACATTGCCGAGGGGGCAAGACGGAGCGGTGTGGGTCGCGCGCTATATGGCAAGCTGCTGCTTGCCCTTGCCGAGCGCGGCTTTCACGCGGCGTTCGCCGGCATTGCCCTGCCGAATCAAGGCAGCATCGCTCTGCACGAAAGCATGGGTTTCACACCTCTTGGTATCTATCATGAAGTGGGTCGCAAGTTCGGAAAGTGGCACGACGTGGGCTGGTGGCAACGGCTGCTGTGAAATAGCCCGCACCTTCTGGATTCCAGAGTTGCCCCGGCGCCGCGCGGCCTTGGTCGCGCGGCGCCGTGCGGTTCCGCCAGGAACAGCGAGCGCGCCCGTCATACCGTAGCATGGCGGGCGCGCCGGGGCGACGGGCCGCGCCGCACTGGATCTCGGTATGGAGAGAAGGGGGGCCGTTTGCACCAGCCCCCCATGCAATCAAGCGTCTTCGTTTTCGGCCATATCCTCTTCGTCGATCCTGTCGCTGTCCTGATCCATGCCGCCAGCGCGCTGATCGAAGGCACCGATCTTCATGGGCGCGGGAAGCCAGCCAGCGGGCAAACGCTCCGATACATTCACGGCAAGGTCGGTCTTTTTCTTGATGGTGGCGCAGTTCTCCGCGCTCGGCGCGCCCACTTCTTCGCGCAGCACTTCAATCAACGCGGCACGGCGCATCTTGTCGAACAGGGCAATGGGAGCCTTCCACCGCGCTGCGATGTCCACCCCGCTCGCACGGGCGATCTGCTCGAACTGGTGATGGCGCTGGCCGGGGGAGCCACCCGAAAACACGGTGCCGTCCACGGTCATGGCAACAAGGCCCGCCAGTAGCGTCATCTTGTCGTCGCCGGTCATGGCCCGGATCGCCTCGAACCGACCTTCTTCGGGGATGGAAGCGAAGCGGGTTGCCATCACTTCTTCGACGGCCTGCACGTCGCTGGTCGCCATCAACTCGTCAGCAACCTCCGTCCCGATGGTCTTGGCCTGCACCTCGGTGGCCATCTGGTAGCTGTGCGCGCCATGGAGCAACTGGCCTGCAAGGCTATCCAGCATGATGTCGAGCGCCAGCGCCGGGTCGGATGCGACGGCTTCCTGCACGATCCGCGTCTTGATGCGCGAGAGATCGGCGAACAGGGCATTGCTATAGAGCGGGGTCGGCCCATCATGGCTCGTCTTGGGCTTGGGTTCGGCCTTGGCGCGATAGACGCTCTTGCCCAGCGTACCGTCTCGCGAAATCCAAAGCGCCACGCCGCCCACCGACACCTGTTCGGCAGTAAAGGCGCGCTGCCCCTCCATGATCGCTTCTTGCTCGTCCACAAGCGGTTCGATCCGCTCGCTGTCTTCGCCTTCATCGTCGGCAATCGCCTCGATCTCGGCGGCAAGAACGGCCATGCGTTCCGCTTCGGCCCCGGTCGGCTCGCGCGTTGCGGGGTACATGCTGCCCTTCATATAGAGGTCGTAGGGCCGCTCGATTTCGGCGCGCACTTCATGCCACCCGATGCTGCGATAGTCGGCTGCGATGGCCTCCAGCATTTCCTCTGCCATTTCCTGCACCAGTTCGGGGCTGTCGGCAAAGCCCTCAACCCCTTGGCTGAACAGGTCCACGGTGATCGTGCCGCCCTTCGCCTCATAGGCTTCGCGTCCGACGAACAGGAATATACCGCTGGTTGTATCGACCTTTTCGGTAGTGAGCATCCGGCGGATGGTATGGGCCTGACCCTTCGCTGCCTTGCACACCTTCACTTGGAAGTCGTGATCGTCGGTGAGGGTCAACGCGCGGGCCGCTTCAAGGGTCAACTGGTCCTTGGCGATCAGGTCGATCAGTGCCGGGGCGAGCGCGGAAAGGCGCAGCATCTTATAGACGAAGCTGACGGCCTGACCGAACCGGGCCGCGATTTCCTCGGCGTCCATGCCGGTATCGCGCAGGGCTGCGAAGGCGCGGATGCTGTCGGCAGGGTGCATGTCCTCCCGCTGGAAATTCTCTGCCAGCGACAGTTCGATAGCCTCTTCCTTGCTGCGCACCTCGACGGGAAAAAGATCGCTGTTCCTGACCTTCTTGCGCTTCACCAGTTCCTTGAGGCCGCGATAACGCCGCCCGCCTGCGAACACCCACAACAGTCCGTCTTCCTCATAGGCGACAAGGTTCTGCAACAGGCCGTGCGCCTGAATGTCATCGGCCATTGACTCGATAGCCGATGGCTTGACGCGGCGCTGGTTGAGTGGGGAGAGACGAAGCTGCGACAGCTTGGCGGTGATGATAGCCATGATGGTTGCTCCTGATCTGTGGTGTCGATGATGGGGGAGGTCAGCCTTCGAGGGCTGCGAGTTCGTCAAATTCGGCGGATGCGCGCGCGGCGGCATCGCCTGCGTAGGTCGCCCCGGTGCGCGGATAGAAGAACACGCGCTCGCCCTTGCGGTAGAGGCTTCCGTCCGCACTGGTCCCGTCTACCTTGGCCCGCTTCCAGTAGGGATCGCGCTTGTATCGTGTGTAAGCCATTGTCCTTCTTCTCCTTCCTTCGGG
Source organism: Edaphosphingomonas fennica (assembly GCF_003034225.1). Lineage (GTDB taxonomy): Bacteria > Pseudomonadota > Alphaproteobacteria > Sphingomonadales > Sphingomonadaceae > Sphingomonas_E > Sphingomonas_E fennica. The sequence continues at coordinate 21,931 of NZ_PHHF01000019.1, read as the reverse complement.
GCTGAAAGCCGCTTGCTCTGCGGCATGCGGCTCTGCCTCTCCGGCGAGGAGCGGGATGGGGAGGGAGGAGGAAAATCGATGGCCTGGCGCGGGCAGGCCGCCCTAGCGCGGCCGACGCCCATCGGGGCGTCGGGTGCCGCGCTTGGCGGACCACACGGGGCTGTCGATTATCCTTCGGGACCGAAAGGGCAGCAGCCCTTGGTGTTCCCCCAAGCGTGCGGGCCTCCGGGGGAGGGCCGAGAGCGCCTATCGGGCCAAGGGTCGCGCTGCGGCGCGGCTATGAGGGTGTGCCATGTGGCACACCCCCTCACGCGAGGATCGTCACCCGCATGGGCCGAGACGCCGGCACGGTGGCTTGGTCGGCGCTCGCGCCGATAGAGCCGTGCCCGACAGGGTCGCGCCCGAATGTCCCTCAAATCCAACGAGACACAGCCTTAATGCCAAAACAAATTTCAGAATGGGGCGAGGATAGCTTGAACAAAGCCAGGCCATTCGTTCGTCGTAGCCGAGTTATCTAAGCGATTCTGATTTCCCACCGACTGCTTTTCAGGCCTTGACCCTCTAGTAGCTAGAGCATCTAACAGGTCTTCGCGCCTAAGCGGCCTTGAGATCGGAGCCGGCTCATTGACGACAACCCGTATCGGAGCGATCGGAATGTCTCGACGCTCATTGCTTAACCAAACGCTGACTTTCGGGTGCGGCGTAATCGCGGGTGTACCTGCCTTCGCCAGCGCCGTCTCTCAACCAGCGCGCACCTGGAACTTTGGTACTACTTCCCTGAACTGGGAGCCGCTGGAATTGGCGATGGACGATACCCTCGTAGTTTCGGCGCACGTTGGCGGCTTGCCGGTGCAGGCAGTGCTCGACAGCGGCAGCGGAGCCTCGATCATCAGCACGGCACTTGCGGCGAGACTTGGTCTGAGGGGCGAGCGGCGCACGATCAGCGGGCTGAGCGCCAGGGCTCAGGCATTGCTAGTGCGCGACATTAAGGTTGTGTTTGCCGGCGAACCTCGTCGCCTACCGTTCGCCATCGTCGCCGATCTAAGCGCGACATCGGCTGCATTCGGACGGCCGATCGACATGATGCTCGGTGCCGACATGTTCACAGAAAGTTGCATCGCCCTCGACTTCGGCAAAAGGCGGCTAGCGGTCGCCAAATCAGGGTCTTTTCTGGCCGGTCCCAATTGGAGGAGGGCCGCACTCGGCCGCGGCGCGAAGCAGGAGCTGTTCATCAGGGCGTCAGTTGCGAGCCTGCCACTTGTGCCGTTGATGCTCGATCTCGGCAACTCGGCTCCGCTGATTCTTTCGGCGGACTATTTGCGCGATCAGCAGTTGCTAAAAGATAAGCAAGTAACGACTGCGGCGCTGGGCGGCGTGGACGGTATAAGGGTCAATGACGTTCTCAGGATTTCCGATGTCAAAGTCGAAGGGCTCGAGGTCTGCGACATCACGACACTGAGCATGAGGGATTGGCTCTCGACCAGCACCGTCGGCAATATCGGCCTGCCACTCATCGCGCAATTCGACGCGGTAATGGATGTGACGGCGGGGTTCGTGTGGCTTCGGCCTATCTCTTCTCGTCACCGCATTCCGATGCTCAAAGATCGCAGCGGCCTCGGCGTGGCGGCGTCCCCGATAGGGCTCGCCATCGTTCATGTGGCGGCGAACAGTCCTGCGGAAAAGGCGGGCTGGGCGATTGGGGACCGGATCATCATGGTAAATGGTCGTCCCATTGATGCCGACTATACCCATGGGAGACTCTGGCGATGGCGTTATGGCCCTGCCGGAACGCTCGTGACGCTTACAATGGCAGCCGGCGACAAACGTGAACTGCGGCTCGCCGACTATTATTGACGCCTGCTAATGGTTGATGTCGCCGATCGCTTTCATGATACGGCAGTCGGCGATGCGGGCTTTGCTGCAACTTTGGCTGAGTTTCGCAAGCTCGTCTCTGAGTGCGGTAAGCTGCTGAAGCCGCCCCTCGACTTGGCGCAAGTGCTCAGCCGCAATCGATGACGCTCGGCTGCATTCCTGATCCGGATTTTCCGAGAGGCCAATCAGCGAGCGTATCTCCTCAACCGAGAAGCCTAGGCGGCGGCCGTTGCGAATGAAGTGCAACCGCTCGATGTCACTGGCATCATATGTTCGCCGTCCCGAAGCGGTTCGCGGTGCTGGCTTGAGCAGCCCGATCGACTCGTAAAAGCGTACCGTTGTCACCTTAGTCAATGTTTTACGCGCAAGGTCGCCAATCATTATTTGTCGCGCTGCCATCTCACACCATCCTCGCTAATGCGACCTTATCGCAAATTTCGCTTGCTTCTATAGCGACTGGAGGATGTAGTGAAGTCCAATGAATACACAAATCGAAAGCTGCGGGTGTCATGGAGAGCCGGTTCGGGCACAGCATGATCCAGCATATCGTCGCGCGCTGATCATCGTCGTGGTGCTCAACCTCGGCTTCGGCATCGCGGAGCTGTTAGGTGGTTTCATCGCCGACAGCCAAGCGCTGAAGGCGGACTCGCTCGACTTTCTTGGAGACGGCTCGATCACCCTGATCGGCCTGCTTGCGCTTGCGTGGTCCGCTCGAGCACGGGCGCGGGTGGCGCTGACGCAAGGATTGTTTCTTGGCACGTTGGGGTTCGGCGTAATCGGCTTCGCGGTCTGGCGCGCGCTCAACGCGACCGCGCCAGATGCTGAGCTGATGGGCGTGATTGGTGTTGTCGCTCTCGCGATCAACGTCCTCTCCGCAATATTGCTCGCCCGCTTTCGCGAAGGCGACGCCAACGTCCGTGCGATCTGGCTGTTTAGCCGCAACGACGCACTTGCCAATGTCGCGGTTATTGCGGCGGCCGGGCTGGTGGCGTGGACGGACCAAGCTTGGCCGGACCTCGCGGTCGCTGGTCTTATCGCTCTCCTGTTTCTTCACTCCGCCTACGAAATCGTCACCGGCGCGCGGCGCGAGCTGGGCGAGCTGTAATGCGTACGCTTCTGCTCCGGCTCGCGACCGTCCTCCTGGCGCTGGTCCCGGCTGCAGCGATAGCGGAATCCAGCGACGTTCAAACCGCATGGCGGCTGCTCGATTATATGGCGGTCGATTATGGCGGCGCGGTTCAGGCCGGCCGGGTTAAGAACGTATCGGAATACGCCGAGATGAACGAGTTCGCCGCAGCCGTCGCGGCGCGACTGCGCAGCCTACCAGCGAAACCAGAGCAGCAAGCGCTCGTACAGGGAAGCGCCAAACTTCAGGCGTTGATCGTGCACAAGGGCTCGCCCGAACAGGTCGCGATGATCGCGCGCGGACTCGCGGCCGATCTGCTGCGCGCCTATCCGGTGCCGCTCGCGCCGGACAAGGCGCCAGACATCGCCTCTGGATCCGCCCTGTTCAAGCAAAATTGCGCGGCCTGCCACGGCATGAAGGGTGACGGGCACGGCCCCGACGCGGCCAAGCTGTCTACCCCTCCGATCGCTTTCACCGATGCGGCGCGCGCGCGCCAGCGCAGCGTATTCGCGCTCTATCAGGTGGTGACGCAAGGACTCGACGGGACAGCGATGCAAAGCTTCGCCGATATGCCCAACGATCAGCGGTGGGCGGTCGCATTCCACGCCGGACAGTTCGCGTTCACCGACGCTCAGGTGCGGGAAGGCGAGCGGCTGTGGAAGTCGGACACGTCGCTGCGCCAGCGCATCCCGGACTTGAAAGCCTTGGTCGCACTTACTCCGGCCGCGCTGGCCGGCTCGATCGGCGACGCTAAGGCGAACGCGGTCATGGCCTATCTCCGCCGTCACCCGGAGGCAGTCATGCCACAAGCGCCTGCTTCGCTCGCGGCCGCGCGCGCCAAGCTTGCCGCCAGCCTCGAAGCGGCCCGACGTGGTGACGCGCGCGGTGCGAGAGAGTTGGCGCTTTCGGCGTATCTTGACGGGTTCGAGCCGGTCGAGCCGACGCTTACCGCGCGCGACGCGACGCTGATGGGACGGATTGAAGGCGCGATGGGCGAATACCGCGCTGCGGTCGATCGCGGCGACTCGCCCGACGCCCTCACCGAACGAGTGTCCGCCCTAGGCAACCTTTTCGATGCGGCGGAGGCCGTGCTCGCACCCGACGCCGCTACGCAAACCTCCACCTTCTTAGGCGCGTTCACTATCCTGCTGCGCGAAGGACTCGAAGCGCTGCTCATCGTCGTCGCCATGATTGCATTCCTCCGCAAAGCCGAGCGTGGGGAGGAACTCCGATATGTGCATGGCGGTTGGATCAGCGCGATCGTCGCCGGCGCGTTGACTTGGGCGGTTGCAACCTATGTGATCGGGATCAGCGGCGCGAGCCGCGAGCTGACAGAAGGATTTGGCTCCATCTTCGCTGCAGTCGTACTGTTGTCGGTCGGGATATGGATGCACGGCAAGGCACAAGCCGATCAATGGCAACGCTATATCCGCGAGAAGATGTCGCGAGCGCTTGGGGGCGGGTCAGGATGGTTCCTGTTCGGACTCGCGTTTGTGGTTGTCTATCGGGAAGTTTTCGAGACGATCCTGTTCTACGCCGCGCTCTCGGCGCAGAGTGATAACGCGATGCTACTTGCAGGGGCCGGGTTCGCGATCGGTGTGCTCGGCATGATCGCTTGGGCCATGCTCCGCTACAGCCGCAAACTGCCGATTGCGCAGTTCTTCCGTTACAGCGCCTGGCTTATGGCAGTGCTGACGGTCGTGCTGGCGGGCAAGGGCGTCGCCGCGCTCCAAGAGGCAGGCCTCGTCGATATCGCGCCGCTCTCCGATGTGCCTCGGCTATCGATGCTCGGCGTGTTCCCTACGTGGCAGTCGCTCCTTGCGCAGCTCCTAATGGCGGTCGCTGTCGCGTTGGGGTTTGCCTGGAACCGCCGCAGCGAAGCACGCTCAGCCTCGGGACAAGTGGCGGCTCGTTAGAGGTCGGTGCGTCGCTTTACGCAATAATGGCGCTGATGCTGGTTGTTCGCGTCGGCCCGGTCTGCGAAGCCATCGCCATCGAGGCGGACATTGCAGCTTCACTATCACCACAAAGCTGCCCGTGCCGCATTCTACGTTGAGGATTTGTTTCACTTGGGCGCGGGGCCACCAAGCGCAGCAGGGTAGCGTGCCAGCGACACCCCTGCGTCATCAGGGCCATGCCCCGATTATAGAAGTCCGTCAGCTCCGCGCGACCAAATGCCGGTACGAAGTCGCGTGAGGTAGAGCGAACCGGATCAACATCGCCTGTCCGTTTTCCAGTTATCTGGCCGCCTTTCCTTGTGTTCGACTCCCCGCCCCGGGGATGGGGCAGGACGGGGAGAGCCGCATCGCCGCACTGGGCGCGTTGTGCGCTCCAGAGCCACCCCTGCAACTGGTGAATCAGCGGTCGGCTATGGATGCGTCGGAGCGTCCGAAGCAGCGCATGTCTGCTGCTCCGCATCGATTGATCAACTCCACAATGGCTTCGCCAGCGCAGGCAGAGTTCTGACGTTCAGCGCGAAAATAGTGAAAGCAAGCCCGATATAGGCCCAAGCAAGCCAAGTAAGGCTGGCGATCGTTCGTGCCTCGTCGCCTTGCCACAAGACCGCCAACGTGACTTGAACCGCGAACAGCCCGGCAAGCGCGGCAGCGCCACTGAGGCCTAGCCGAAGCCGAAGCAGCAACGCGATGCCGAAAAGGGACTGCGCAGCTGTCAGGAAGAATTCCTCGTGCTGGCGCGCATCGAGGGGCAAGGGCGAGAGCTGGCCTGCGCCCAAGCTCAGCGCGAGCGGCAACATGCCGACGAGCAACGTCCATTGGTTGATCTTGTCGGAAATCATGGTCGCCAAACCGGTCTCGGCGCGGCCAGAGAGAACGAACAGGACAGCGATTACGACGGCTGGCGCTTCACTGGCGAGGGGGGCCAGCCACTGAATCAGAAGAAACTCATCGAACCCGACCAGTCGCCCCGACTCGACCATCGCTTCGGCAAAGGGTTCTGCGGAAATGAGGATCACCGCAGCGGCGACCACGGTTAGGGCGCCCATTGCGAGCCATTGCCGCGCTGCCGGCAACTCGGCGAGGGCGGCCGCGGGGCCTGGCTCGTCATCATCGTCGTCCTCGGCGCTTTCACCCTTTTCGCTGGCCCGCCACATATATACGCCGAACAGAGCGACCAGGATGATGGTGTCAACGACCGTGATGGCGTCCTTCAGAAGAATGGTGAAGGCATAGACGCTAGGCAACAGGAGGAAGAGAACCTCGGTTCGGTTGGCGGGCAGCAGGGGGATCGCGCGTTCGCGTGTCCTGCGCCAGTGGAGCAGCACCAGCAACGGCCAGGCAAGACCGACGAGCAGCCGGTTCGCGCCGGTCATGTTCGCCGCGGCGTAGTGGACGTAGTTGGAGCCCGGGTTCGCTCCTGCCGAGTAGGCGTAATAGAAATCCACGGCATATTCGGGAAGCACGGTGATCAGCGCGACGATCGCGACGATCAGGCCGGCCGATATGCGCTTCTCGGCCGCCTCTGCTCCCCATGACAGGAAGAAGCCGCCCGCCAGGATCGCCGCGCCGAACAGGAAGGCGTCGAGGATGGGATTGGGTCGCCAGCCCTCGATCCTGAGCACGATCGCCGGGATCATCGCCGCGGCCGTAATGGCGACTAGCGTCACAAAGCGCCGCATAGAGGGGCGGGGCTCACCGGAAGGTCGCATGTCGGACGCTGTATCCATTGCTACGCCTCCTTGCTCGGCGGTTGCGACGCGCCGTCGCCGGAGTGTTGGTCTGGCTCGAAGAATAGCGCCGATGCGGCCTCCCCACCGACGATTTCGACTGCTTCCAACGTAATCAGGGCGATACCCGGAACGTCACCCAGCGTCGGGGCGAAAGCGCGTAGCCGTTCCTCCTGGTCGATGATCTCGACGACCACGGCGCGGTCGCTTTCGAGGACATGACGCCTGTGGACGTGAGCCGATCGACCAAAACCGATCAGTGCCTCCAGCACCGTCGCTCCCGCCAACATCGCATCACGCGCACGGGAGGCGACAACCTCAAACACCTTGCGGTCCCCGAAATAGGCAGCCTCATCGGTGTAAACGCGGAGCAGCTTGGTTTGCTCGCTCATGGTCGCCTCTCTCCTCACGCACGTTCTGCTAAAACGGAAGACTCAGGCTCATCGCCCAGTCCTGCAGGAGCGCCGGGTTCGGTGCCCTCCGGCCTAACCCGGCGCTCGCCCCAGCCGAGCACCACGCGAGCGATGGCGGGTAGGACGAGCAGGGTTAGGATGGTGGCCGCGACCAGCCCCCCGATCACGGTCGTCGCCAAGGGCTTTTGCACCTCCGCGCCGGTGCCGTGCGCGAGCGCCATCGGCACGAAGCCGATCGCGGGCACGAACCCGGTCATGACGACCGCGCGCATCTTGTCGGCCATGCCGTTGCGGATCGCTTCGGCAATTGGCGCACCGTTCTCGATACGCTCCCGTATCGCGGTCATCACGACCAGCCCGTTCAACACGGCGACGCCAGCGAGGCAGATGAACCCAACCGCGGCCGATACGGAGAAGGCGATGCCAGTCATGGCGAGGGTGAACACGCCGCCCGCTAGCCCCAAGGGGACCGCCAAGAATACTGCTCCGGCACGCGCGAAGCCGCCCAGCGCCATGTAGAGCAGCCCGAAGATGGCGAGGAAGCACAAGGGCACCACGATCGCGAGTCTGCGGCTCGCGTCCTGGAGGCTTTGGAACTGCCCACCCCATTCGAGATAATAGCCGGCGGGAAGCTGCACTTGGGCAATTTTTGCCTGTGCTTCGGCGACGAACGATCCGGCATCTCTGCCCAAGAGGTTGATCTGGATGGCAAGGCGGCGCTTGCCGTTCTCGCGCCTGATCTCGTTCAGCCCTTCGACGGCGCGGATTTGCGCCACCTGAGCGAGCGGCACCTGCTGGCGGGCTTGGCCGGCTTCACTCGGGAGCAGCACGGGCAGGGCCTGAATTTCGTCGAGGTTGATCCGCGTCTGCTCAGGCACGCGCACCGAAATATCGAAACGCCGATCGCCCTCGTAAAGCAAGCCGGACTCGCGACCGCCGAGAGCCGCGGAAACCGTATCCGCGACCTCTCTAACCGTCAGGCCGTAGCGGGCGATGGCAGCGCGATCGAGCTTGACATCGAGCGTAGGCGCGCCGCCAACCTGATCGGCCTTGACGCTGCCGGCCCCCGGAATCGACTGGAGGACACGGACCATCTCGTCAGCCGTTTGCGCCATCTTGTCGAGGTCGTCGCCGTAAAGCTTGATCGCCACGTCACCGCGCACGCCCGCGATCAGCTCGTTAAAGCGGAGCTGGATCGGCTGGCTCATTTCGTAGAGCTGGCCGAGCTGACCCCGAGAAGCTTTTTCGACGCGCTCGATGATTTCGGCTTTGGTATGAACGCCCGCAGGCCACTGGTCCTTTGGTTTGAGAATGACATAGCCGTCCGACATGTTCTGCGGCATCGGGTCGGTCGCAACCTCGGCCGTGCCAGTTTTCGAGAACATCAACGCGACTTCGGGCAGGCTGGTGACGGCACGCTCCACCTCGCGCTGCATCGCAAGCGACTGCTCCAAGCTGACGGAGGGCACGCGCGTAGACGCGAGTGCGAGATTCTGCTCGTCGAGTTGCGGGATGAATTCGGAGCCGAGCAGCCCGAACGCGGGCACGGCGGCCAGAAAGAAGGCGAACCCTCCCGCAATGAACGGCCACGGTCGCGCAACCGCCTTGTCGAGCAGGGGCAGGTAGCGCGTCTTGGCCTTGGCAATCAGCCACACCTCCTTCTCGGCGACTCGGCCCCGGATCAGCAGCGCGACCATGGCGGGCACGAACGTCAGCGCGAGGATGAAGGCCGCGACCAAGGCGAGCATGATCGTGATTGCCATCGGCGAGAAGGTCTTTCCCTCGACGCCGGTGAACATCAGCAGCGGTGCGAAGGCGAGCAGAATGATCGCCTGTCCGAACACGGTCGGTTTGATCATTTCCTGCGACGCCCGCATCGTCTCTTCAAGCCGCTCCCGCAGGGATAGAAGCCGCCCCTCATGCTCCTGCCGATGCGCGAGCCGCGCCAGACAGTTCTCGATGATGATGACCGCTCCGTCGACAATGAGGCCGAAGTCGAGCGCCCCTAGACTCATCAGGTTCCCGGGCACTCGAAAGGCGTTCATCCCCATCGCCATCATCAGGAACGAAAACGGGATGACAAGCACCGCGATCAGCGCCGCGCGCCAGTTGCCCAGCAGGAGGAAGAGAGCCGCAGCGACAAGAATGGCACCCTCGGTCAGGTTGCGTTCGACCGTCGCCACCGTGGCGCTGACAAGCGCGGCGCGATTGAGCACGATCCCGACTTCCACACCCGGCGGTAATGTCTTTTCTATCTGGTCGAGCTTGGCCGACACGTCCTGCGCGACGATTCGGCTGTTCTGGCCGATCAGCATGAGCACGGTGCCGATCACCGCCTCCTTGCCGTTCACGCTGCCCGCACCTGTACGAAGATCGCCGCCGCTCTCGACATTGGCGATCTGCCCCACCGTGATCGGCACGCCGCCGCGCGTGGCCGCTACAGCGTTCTTGATTTCGTCGACCGAACGCACCCGGGCGTCGAGCCGGACCAGATAGCCTTCGCCGCCGCGATTGTAGTAGTTGGCTCCGACTGCGAGATTGGCGTTCTCCAACGCCTCGCCAAGTTCGCTGTAGGAGATGCCGTACGCCGCCAGTTTCGTTGGATCAGGCTCCACCACAAACGTCTTAGCGTAGCCGCCGATCGAATCGACGCCTGCCACGCCAGCAACGGAACGTATCTGCGGCCGAACGATCCAATCCTGCACGGTGCGAAGATAACCGGCCTGCTCGACCTCGTTGACAAGCCTGTCGCCCTCGGGCGTCAGATAGCTGCCATCCGACTGCCATCCCGGCTGGCCGCTCTCGATTTTTGCGCCCTTCCCGCCGGGATTGCGGTATCGGATCGTGTAGAACACGATCTCGCCAAGCCCGGTTGTGACCGGGCCGATCTGCGGCTGGATCCCGTCAGGCAGCGTGTCGCGCGCCTGGATCAACCGCTCGCCGACCTGCTGGCGCGCAAAGTAAAGGTCGGTCTTTTCCGAAAAGATCGCGGAGACCTGACTGAACCCGTTGCGCGAGATGGAGCGGGTCGTTTCTAGGCCAGGGATGCCGGCAAGCGCTGTCTCGATCGGGTAAGTGACAAGCTTTTCCATCTCCACCGGCGAGAGACGCCGATCGACCGTGTTGATTTGCACCTGGTTGTTGGTGATGTCGGGCACGGCATCGATCGGCAGCTTTGTAAGCTGCCAGATGCCGATGCCGGCAATTGCGAGGAAAATGAACAGAACCGCCCAACGCGCGCGGACAGCCAGCGCAATGAGATTGGCGATCATCTATTATTCTTCCTCGCCCGCGCCCTTGCCGAGTTCGGCTTTGAGCAGGAAAGCGTTCTTGGTGGCGATGGTTTGGCCGGCGCCGAGGCCCGACACGATTTCGATCCGTCCGGCGCTGCGCTGGCCCGTGGTGACTGGCGTGGCCTTGAACCCCTTGGGAGTGCGGACGAACACCATGTCGCGGCCATTGAGCGACTGAACCGCCTCCTCGGGCACCACGATCGCGGCGGACACACCGCCGCGGCTCGGGAACAGTCTCACGCGCAGTGCCAGCCCCGGCTGGAGCCGGCCGCCAATCACATCGAGTACCGCGGTCGCTGCGCGCGTTTCACCACTCAAGGTGGGCGTTACCGCGCGAACACGGGCACTGGTCGTGGTGCCGTCCGGCAGGTCGACGGTCGCCCTGTCACCGGGCGCGAGACGCTGCGCGTCCGCAGGGCCGATCGCCGCCTCAATTTGAATCTGGCTCGGGTCGGCGACGCGGAACAGCTCGGTCTCGGGCTGCACGAACGCGCCCAAACTGACATTCTCGGAAGTGACCCGCCCCCCAATCGGGGACGCGACGACAACGCCACGTCCGTCGCTCGTCACATTGGCGGCCCCTACCGCTACGCTCGCGCGCCGCGCCTCGGCCGCCGCTGACGCCGCTTCTGCCTGCGCTGTCTCAAGGTCCACGCGCGGGGACACCTTCTGGCTGTACAGGTAGCGTTCCCGCGCCAAATTACGTTGCGCGAGCGTTGCCTTTGCGGCCGCCGCGGTGCGATCGGCGGCGATCTGCGCGGCATCGCGGCTCTCGACGATCGCCAGCGTCTCACCACGTCGAACAGGGTCACCCAAGCGTTTAAACACCCGCGTTACTGCGCCGCCCGCACGGGCGGTCACAATCGCCTCGCCAGTAGGGGACGGCGCGACCGTCGCTTGGGCCACGATCTCGGCCGCCAAACCACCCGGGTTGACGGTTTCGGTGGCGACGCCCGCGCTTTTCATCATCTCGGCGCTCATCACCAGCGTATCGCTCGGTGCCGCCTCCGGTTCAGCCGCCTCGGTCTTTCCTCCTTCAGTCGCGGGCGCGACCGGAGTGTCGGTCGTCCATCGCGCGACGGTGAAGCCGCCAGCCGCGGCGACGAGCACCGCGGCCGCCACCCCGCCCAACAGACGTTTGTCTTGAGGGATCATCGAATATCTCCGGGGAGGGCCGAGCGCGCATTCGAGAGCGTCTGGTCGGCCGAAAGTGTAGAGGGGGCAGTCAATCGTGCAAGTCGCGCCTCCGCGTCGCGATAGGCGGCAAGTGCGTCGATAGCTGCGGCGCGGGTCTCGCGAAGCGTCCGCTCAGCCTCCAGCAAATCGAGCTGGCTGAATTTGCCTGCAGCGTAACCAATGCGAGCGATGCGCGCGGCCTCGGCAGCTGCGGTCAAGGCAGGTCCGCCAGCTGTACGCGCGGTCGTCGCCGCATTGGCAAGCTCGGCTTGGGCGCTCGCGATTCCACGCTCGGCCTCGATCAAGGCGAGCCGACGCAGGGCCTCAGCCTGGGTCGCCTGCGCAGTCGCCTGCGCAACAGCGGCGCGGCCGTTGTTGAAAAGGGGAATCGGAACCGACACACCGAACACCGCTGCCACATCGTTGGTCGCCTCCAGCCGGCGCGCGCTCGCGCTCACCGTCACATCTGGAACGCGCTGCGAGCGCGCGAGTTGAACCTGGGCTTTCGCAGTTCGCGCGTCGGCGGCCGCCGCCGCCAGCGCCAGTGTGCCCTCGGCCGTTACGGGCTGGGTAGGGCCGTAGCCGCCTATCCGCTCGAACCAGGTCGTGTCGAGTAGGCCGGTCACAGGCTGGCCAATCAGCCGCGCCAGATTGCCGCGCGCGACCTCGGCCGTGCGCGCTGCGCGCTCAACCGCAGTCTCCGCGTTGATGCGAAGCACCTCGGCGCGCTGTTGCTCAATCGGCGACGCCGCGCCAGCAGTCACGCGTACCCGCGCTGCCCGCGCGCCCTCAGCGGCCAAAACCGCCTGCTCACGCGCAACAATCAAACGGCGTTCTGATGCCGCAGCCTCAATATAAGCTTGGGTAATCGTCAGCGTCAGGTCGGCAATGGCGACCGTCGCGCTGATCCGGGCGCTGTCGATCTGTGCATCCGCAACTGCCATACGCGCCGAGCGTTTGCCGCCAAGTTCGATCGGAAGCGCTACGCCTGCTGTCGTCTCTGCGCTGCGGAAGCCGCGATAGTCGCCGCTTCCAGTGACATTCTCAGTCTCAACGACAATCTCGGGGTTGGGACGTAGCGCAGCGACCGCACGCCCAGCGGTTGCGGCCTGCACGCCAGCGGCTCCGGCCTCACGCGAGGGAGAGACGGCGCCTCCGAGCGAAAGAGCCCGCTCCAAAGTGAAAATCGGCTCGGGCGCTGGTTGTGATGATTGGGCAGCCGTCTGCGCCATTGCATCGGACGCGGGGAATATCAGAACCAAAATCATCGCCAAGCCCGACCAGAGCCGAATCGGCCCTACTCTCGGCCGTAATTGATATTTGCTGGTCATCCACTTCCCCTGCGACTCACTCGCAGGCTGTCCTTGCATCCTACAGCCACTAGAGAAGCAAGACTAAACTACCTTCATGGCTTTCGAATTTTCCGTGAACGGGATCGCCCGTAACTTTGCGCTTGCTCCTCCAATAGCTGTAGGCGGCATGCCTCACATATTGCGCAGCGCCAAGAGCAGCTTCGCACTTTCTCGATGGAGATTGAAATGAGAGTCCGTCGCTATCTGACCCTTGCGCTCGCACTCGCTGGCGTTGTCATCACTTCAGCCTGCACTACAAACCAACAAGCGACATGGTCGTCCTCGACAACATCGGCGAAGCGTTGCGTTCGCGAGTTTGGCCCGGACAGAAAGACGCCTCCGATTGTGATTCCATGCCCTAGCGCACCGAACCGCTGACCGACGAATGAACGTGCTTGGGCCGGTCGTTTTAGGATAGCGCCCTCAATGCAGACCCGCTGCGCGATCCGCAGCCAATTGGCTGCGCCGTTGGGGATCGCGCGCGTTCTGGGACAGCTTCTCCGCAACCGGCTCTGCTTTCCAATCTACGACTGGCCGAGCGCTGCCTGATGCATGTGGGTCACCGGCTTTACGCCGAATAGGCCAGGCTGCACGCCAAAAAGGCGACGGTGGAACATCGCCTGCGATGGATCGCCCGTGATTTCAGGCCCATGTGGCTTCCTGATCCCATCCCGGCAGGAAACCGGCCTGTGCCACATTGGCGTAAGGCATTGCGGGGAAGGCGAGCCAGTGATCCTTCAGCCGGCTGCTCCAAGTGGTACCGGGATTGATCCGTTTGATAAGGTGGCTGGCAACAGCAGCGGCGCCATAGACGCGGCTTCGCTGCACGAAGTTGTCGCCGATATGGACGACCTGCGCCGCTTCCCATTGTTTGGGCACCTTGGGCTGATTGACAATGCCAGCGTTCCAGAGCCGGGCATGGTGCGCGCAGATGTTGCGGACGAAGGCGAGCGATCTGACCCAGCTCACCAGCGTATCAGGAAGAAGGCCGTAGCGCTTGGCGATGGCGGCACGATCGTTGGGGTGGGCCATTTCGAGGAGCCAAGAAAGTGTGCCGAAATCCCAGGCTTCCACTGCCATCCAGATGGGCATGGGCGAGCTGTAGGTCGCCAGAAATTCCAGCACCCAATCCTCCTTGGAGCGGGTAATGGACTGATCGGCCTTCGTCAGCCAGCTCGTATGCCGCGTGCTGCCCTGCAAGGGTTGATTGGCGCGCTGCGCGTCGAGATGGGCCGGATCACGATGTGCCCATGCGTTGCGCTTGCCCAGTGCGTGCGCGAGATCCACACGTAGCGCGACCTCGATCCTTTCCAGCGCGTCGAGGAAGAGCAGGCGCAATTGCTTGTCGAACAGATAGAGATCGACGGCATGGCGAAACTCCGCGCCGGCTTCAAACTGCTCGACGCGCAGGGTCTTCTTTGGATTGTTCGGATCGGGCACGCGCTGCTGAAATGGCTGCCAATACAAGGTGAGGCGGCCATAACCGATACGCTGGAGATGTTCGGTCGCTTTTGGCGCATCAGTGACGACCAGGCCGCGTTGAACGAGAAGCGTAAGCTGGTCCGCGAAACTGAGATGAGGTTTGGTGTAGGGCGGCAACATGGCCCTGATATGAAGAAGGCCGCCCCTTGATGCCAGAGGCAACAGCGGGGACGGCCATGTTGTGATCGATATACGCTGCGAAAGTTAACATTTCAAGAACAAGTTGAAATGGCTTCAGGCCCCAGTAAACGTGTAAAATACCATATAGCGCCGCCCGCCCGCTTGCGGGAGGGCGGCGCCGATTTTGCGGCCGAGCCGTCCGCTAGGTGCAGGCTAGGTCAAGCGCCATCGTTCGACCAATCTCACGATAGCATCCCTAAAGCCCCAAGCGTCGTGATAGACCGTCGGCTCTTGGGCGAGATAGGCCATCACGATCAGCATGTCTTCGGCGATGGTCTCATCGCAGTTGCACAAGTGCAGCAGTGGGAAATGGCCGTTATCGGGGCCATTCTACCAAGCGAGGAGAAATTCGGCAGCGCGCGAGGCTTGTCCGGTATCGGAGCCAGCAATACCGATCAGGCGGGCGATAGCCTCACCGGCTTCGTCAAAGCTGACGGCACGAATAGCTGGACGGCGTTGGGGTGGGTTCATGATGCAAATCCTGCTCGAAATCTCTTCAGCAACCAAGCGCAATTCCAGCCCCGCAGCCGGGACTGTTTCAGCCGTTAGGCCACCTCCTCAAGCGATGCGCTGGTTTCCGCGCCCATGCGTGACAGCAGCCAGTCAGCCGCATCCTGCGCTTGGCGCGCGGCGGTGAAGATGCACCGCTTGTCGTTTCGAAGGGCAGACAGCCAGCTTGCCAGATAGGCCGCATGATCCTCGCGGTCGTGGAGTTTGATGCCGATCGCACCGCTGACGAACGCGGCCCCCAGCTCGGCCACCAGTTCTTCGCGCGCATAGTCTTCGCGCTTTGTGGAAATGAGGGTGGGACGGGCAAGCCGATCCACATGGCCGCTGGCGTGACAAAGTTCGTGCGCAAGGGTCGAATAATAATCGTCGCTGGTGTGGAAGTCGGCGAATGCTGGCATGACGACATGATCGCCGCTCGGCTGATAATAGGGCTGCGAACCGTGATGACGGAGCGTGATTGGCACCCGGCCAAAGAGCGTATCAAGCTCGGCGTCCCGGTCGTGGGGATTGGTGGCGGTGATGATCGGTTCGGGCATGGGATATTTCGTTTCGATGCCGTCGATCTGCTCCGAATTGAAAACCGTATAGCGTTTCAGGAACGCAACCTGCCGCCTGCCGTCCTCGCCCTGTTCGCTGCTCGCTTCGCCACCTTTGCCGTCGCCCACCACGATCTTGTTGGCATAGACCACGGTTGATCCCTTCTCGCCCTTGCGGACACAGCCGCCCAGCGCGAGCGCCTGCTTGAAGGTTAGCCAATGGGGGGAGGCATAGCCCTTGGTCATGGAGGCCACCCACAAGGTCAGGACGTTGATCCCGCGATACGGAACTCCGGTCGAGCGCAGCGGGATGTTGGGGGCGGTGCTGCCGTTCCATGATTTGGACCAAGGCCGGGTGCCAGCCTCGATCATGGCAATCATCTGGTCGGTGACCTCCTGATAGACGTCGGCCCGGTTGTCGGTGATGCGTCCCATGATTTCGTCCTTTCCACTTGAGGCTGAAAGCCGCTTGCTCTGCGGCATGCGGCTCTGCCTTTCCGGCGAGGAACGGGATGGGGAGGGAGGGCGAGAATCTTGGCCCCTGGCGCGGGCGAGCCGCCCTAGCGCGGCCGATGCCTTCAGGGCATCGGGTGCCGCGCTCGGCGGATTACACGGGGGGCATGATTGTCGTTCGGGGACGAAAGGGCAGTAGCCCTTGGCGTTCCCCTAAGCGTGCGGGCTCCGGGGGAGGGCCGGAAGCGCCCTGTGAAGGAAACACCGCGCCACGGCGCGGCAACAGGGGTGCGCCACGTGGCACACCCCTCGCGCGAGGATCGTCACCCGAATGGGCTGAGACGCCGGCACGGTGGCTCGGTCGGCGCTCGCGGCGATAGAGCCGTGCCCGGCAGGGTCGCGCCCTGTGGGATGCTCATACGCTCCCAGCGATCATGGTGAGAGAAGAGACGGTGCCCCGCCCCCTGAAACACGAAGGCCGCCCCCTGATGCCGGAGGCAACAGCGGGACGGCCATGTCGTTTTCACGTCAAATCATTTGAACCTGCCGCGGTACGCCGCGCTGGTCCAGCGTAACGTGCCTAGTCCTCGTCATCGTCCCCATTGAGCGCGCCCATCAGATCCGCGACGGTAGCGAACCGCTCCACCTTGCCTTCGGACGCATCGCGCATCGCCGCCTGGGTGGTGGCATTGGGAACGCGAATATCGAAGGGCAGGTTCTTGTCGGAGGCTACGCGCACCAGCATCAGCCGGATGGCGTCGGACACAGACAGGCCCATCCCCGCAAGAATTGCGCTGGCTTCCTTCTTCAGGTCGGAATCAATCCGAGCACGTACTACGTCGGCCGCTGCCACTTCACTCACCCCATCAAATTCACCTGAGCCACATTGTAGCTACAAACCTAAATGCTCTCCTAACGCCGGGGCGTCAATAACAGTATCCCTCTCTGCACTCTCCCGGCAGCACGTGGAGCACATGCAGCACGCTGATCTACCGCAAGACGGATGATGCACTCGTTCTGGCCCGTATCGGTTCGCACAGCGAACTGTTCGGATGACCCGAGCGCCGATCCGGGGCGAAGGCGACGGCCGCGTAGCAGGCCGGTTGCCTCGCCCCGCAGGGCGCACCGATCCTATCCGGCGTCAGTATATGCGCTGGGCGGCCACCGCCAGTACACGCCGGAGGCAGTCATGCGCCGCCGCCGGGGCTGGAAGGTCTTGCGGGGGCAAGCCAGGATAACGGAAACTTTGCATGGCGTGCGGACAATCGAGCGCGTCGATCGTCGTATGGTCGCTAGCCGAAATGCCCACTGCAAGATCGAGCGACCCGCGATTGATGGCCCTGCAACATCGATGCAGGCTATGGCCCATCTGCATAAGCCGCTCTTCGTCCCAGCCATCGGCGATCAGTATCGCCTTGAGCGCAAGTTCCAGACTATGCGCAACCAGCGCAAAATAGCCCATCCGCGCAGCGTCTGCCCGGTTGATTAAGAGGATGCGACCTGCTGCATCGGCATAATCGTTGGCAAAGGCCAGATAGTGAACCGCGCGTTCGGGTTCCGGCCTGCTGACGCCCCCGGTCATAGCCAACGCTCATCCAGCGAGGGGGCAAAGGCATTGCCGATGGCGATCGAGCCGACAAGGGCGGACATCACCACAAAGAGGATCAGCCTCGTTCGTGCGCGAAAGCACCCGCGCGTGATGCTGACTGCAAACCATATCGCGACGGCCAGGAGCAGGCCCGGCCCCACCTCATAGAGGACCAAGCCGGGCAGGCGGTTGGGAAGCAGGTACGGCATGTCGCGGATGACGCGCCCGAGCAGGACCGCGCCAATCACCAGCGAGCTGGCTCCCCCCCAGCGACCAACCATGGCGACAACGGGAGAGCCGGGTTCGAGCATTACCGCGTCGAGCCTGCGCCGGCGACTGCCCCCGGCTCCTTCTTGATTGTCCCCACGTCGCACCCTTGCGACACTTGCGCACGCTGCACGGCAAGCTGCCGCATCCCTTCGTAATCGACGCCCCACAAACCTGCACGCTGCGCTGCTGCCTTGCGCATCAGGTCGACATAGGCGCCGCCCGAATAGACGCGGTAATCGACGGCATAGCCTTGAGCGACCATGGTGGCGCCCACGCTCGCCTTGTTGCTGGGGAAGCGGCAGGACAGATTCAATCGCCCATAGCTCTTGGCTGTGGTGCGGCACTGCTCTTCGCGTCGCAGGGCATAGTCGAACAGCGACGCGGAGCACGTCAGCCCGCCGTCGCGGGCCGCCAGCTCACGCAGCGCCTCACTCGCCAGCGCCTTGAGCTGCGGCCGATCGTCATCAGGAGCATCGATCCCGACAATCCGCACGCGACCGTTTGAGAAATCGACGGTATCGCCATCGATAATCCGGGGGGAAGGAGAGGATAGCTGGGTCTGCGATGCTTCGACCAGCGATGCTTTGTTCTGGGCGATGGAATAGACCGCAACGACAACGAAGGTCGCCCCCATCATCCAGCGCTGATAGGGCGGGACGCCGGGAAACAGCTTCATGCTGCCCGGATCTCGCGCAGGAGATCGTTCCAGTCGCCGCTATGGGGCGGCAGCTTGGTGAGTAGCCTACGGCCATTATTGGTCAGGTGAGGGGTGGCCCGTTCTACGGCGCGCGCCGCTTCGACGCCGTGCTGGCTGTAGAGGATGACGGTGTGGATGCTCTCCGGGATCGCAATGCCCTGATAGCGCTCGATGCCCAGCACCGGCCAGACGAAGTGACCGGGTTCGAGCAGGTTCATCACGCTTGCGGCATCCTCGACGCCTTCTGCGAGACGCAGCACGCCATCGGTTGGAATACCGCCCCAGCGCACCGCGCCGGTGCCGGGATTGCCCAGCATACGCTTGGGTTCGGGCATGTCGGCCTTCCAGCGGCCATCGGGCGTCAGGAAGGTGCGGTGGATCGCAACGACGCCGGCGTCTTCCTCGATCGGCACGATCAGCGCCGGGGCAAACGCCTTGGCGGCGCCTGCACCGCACTGGCAACGCGGATCGAAGCGAGCGTTGATCCCCTCGGGCACGATCGCACGGGTGCGCAGGTAGCGATCGGCGAGGGTGCCGACATAGGGGTCAGCATGACGCCAGACTGCAAGGGCGATCTTGTTGAGATCAGTCTTGCTCTCCTGACGCTGCCCCGGATCATGATCGGGGGGCGCAAGGATCTTGCCGGACCGAAGCGCCGCCATGATGGCTTCGGCATTGCAGCCGGCGAAACAGTGGAACAGCACGGCGCGGTCGCCTACGCGAACGGAAAGGCTTGCCTTGCTATCGGAATGGGCAGGGCATCGGCACATGGCAAAATCGCCCGTCCATCGGCCGCCAAGCTGGCGAACAATTCGGTCGGCCTGTTCCTCAATCGTAGCGATATGCCGTCGGGCCATTTAAGACACCTCCGTTGAAGCGCCTTGTCATGCTATCGCAGCGCGATACATGACACCAGCGAAAACCATATAAATCGCTTGTAGGGTTGGAATGGAATTAGAGCTACTACTGGAACGTGAACTTACGACGCATCGCCCTCCAGGCGGGACGATCACAGATGTTCACGTGTGCCAGCACGACTCCGGCAAGTGGCACATCAATATCCGTGTGAGCTGGCGTGGAACTGCCCTTTTCCATGTGGGGCTTTATGATAAGAAGCGCATCCGCTTGTATAAGCGCGCTTCTTCAGCAATCCGACATATCATTCTAGGATACGGGTACGAGGGCGTAATAAGTTTGCACCCATATCCGGGCATGAGGGACGAGGCGACGTTTTAGCGGGGTAAGCTGTTCGCAGTAGCAGCAACCAATGTCGCTTTCGGGGTGGCCATCACGGTTTTCTTAACATAGCCTGTTTTCACAACTGGAGTGAAAACATGGCAAATCGCTTATGTTCATTCCCGGTGTGCGTCGCGCATAATGCTGCGTTGATCGCATCGGTTTCGGCCCTGACCGCCGACTTTGACATTGCTGGCGATCGTGGAATGACGATCGCGCTCTTGCCCTATGCCCCTGACATAGAAAGCTGCAAGCGGTGACGCTTCCCGCCGCAGTCGTCATGGGCCTCGCCGCGCAATGCGCGCCAGATGTGGCTCCAGAGACAATCGCGGCAATCGTGAAAACGGAAAGCCAGGGCTACGAGCTGGCGATCAACGTCAACGGATTGGGCCACAAGGTCGCCCAGCCAACTACACTGGCGCAGGCGACTAGTATCGCGCGCGCCTATGTCGCCAAAGGCTATTCCGTCGATCTTGGCTTGGGACAGATCAACTCTCGGAACATGAAGGCCCTCGGCCTGACGTGGGATACGGTTTTCGAACCCTGCACGAACATCGCTGCTGCCGGGGCGGTTCTCGCCGGAAATTATCGTCAGGTCAGAAACGGGCTGCACCCGCAACGCGCGCTGCGCATCGCGCTCTCCATGTACAATACCGGATCGCAGTCACGTGGCTTTGCCAATGGCTATGTGGGGCGGGTGGTCGGCAATGCCGGTTTCGCCACCACCGCCCAGCCTGCGACGGTCCCATCGGCCGCAATTGCCAGCACGGCTGACACCGCAAACGCGGCGACGGTGCTGGCCGCCCTGGTCGAAGAAAATACGTCCGACATGGGGACGCCTCGCGCGGCTCCATCCCCCCCGCCGCCATCGTGGGACGTGTTCGCAAAGGCGGAATTTGAGCGAGCCAGGCTCGCCGGAGAAGGAGACAACCGATGAACCTTGTGTCGCTCGGCGTGCCGACGCTCACCCTTCGATCCCGCGTCACCGCCCGCATCGACGCATTATCGCCGCGCCGTCGGAAACTGGCGCGCATCCTGTCGATGTTCGGCCTGGTGGCGCTGGCCTCGCTGCTCTCCGCCGAACCCGCGCTGGCGCAAACCAATCTTGAAAGTTTCGGCCAATCCGTACTGAACCTTCTCAGCAACGGCCTGCTGCGTACCGTCGCCATTCTCGCGATCATCGCCGCAGGATTTGGCTGGCTGACGGGCCGCGTCAATACCGGCGCTCTTGTCACCGTCATCATAGGTATCGCCCTGATCTTTTCCGCGCCGTGGATCGTCGACCAGCTCAACGCCGGCTGATCTTTGCAAGGCGGGGCGAGGGCCGCCCCGCCATCACCGCATAATGCCGAAGGTTCGCACATGGACGAGGATCGGGAAATCATGGCGTCACCTCAAGGTTTGTTCGCCAGACAACGATTTCTCGGACATAAGCGGAACATGGGCTACGCTACACGCTTCAACGGCGCCATTGGCTCGTTGAGTGGGTGGAATTCACCTGCTGGAAGTCGCCTGGCCTGCTCCCAGAGGTAATCGCCGGTCAGACTGATGTGCGCCCAGCCCATCGGAGAAAGGTGCGCAAGCAGTGCCGCATCGAACGTCGTGCCGACAGCGTTGAGGTGCTGGGCGGCCCGGTCGAGATAGACCGTGTTCCAGTAGGAAATCGCCGCAATCAGCAGGTTCAGCCCAGATGCGCGAAATTCCTGATTTTCCAGCGAGCGATCGGTGAACCGACCCTGCCGGTTGGTATAGATGGCGGCGGCAAGCGTGTGCCTCGCCTCGCCTTTGTTGAGACCGGCCTGACAGGCACGTCGCAGTTCCGGTTGTTCAAGCCAATCGAGCGTGAACAAAGTGCGCTCGATACGGCCCAGTTCAGCCAATGCAAAATCCAGCCTGTTCTGGCGTTTGTAGGCGGCAAGTTTTCGCAAGATTACTGACGGCGCCACCGTGCCATCCTTGATTGAGGCGACAATCCTGACGATGTGAGAACGGCGGTGGAAAACTAGACCACGGTAGCGGCGGGATTGTCCGGCTGCGGGCGGCGTAAAAGTCGTCCACTTTT
>NZ_PHHF01000046.1 GCF_003034225.1 Edaphosphingomonas fennica | reverse complement strand
TCCATCGTCAATACCGAATGCCACGTTCCCAAAACGTTCTCCGACTTGGCCAAAATCGCAGCTTGGGGCCGACTGGGCCAATATCTGCAAGACGCCGGCGTTGGACAGGAAGGTGCCGGCGCGGCGCTCGTAGAGCGCGCGGAGCTGGTGAACGTCCTGCAAGATCGGCCAGAGCTGGATGCCGTAACCGGCCATCAGGCCCATAGCGCGCTCGACAGGTTCGAGGCGGCCGAGCGCGGCAAATTCATCGAGCAGGAACAGGACGGGGCGGGCAGGGGAGGCGGGTGCGCGCGCC
Source organism: Edaphosphingomonas fennica (assembly GCF_003034225.1). Lineage (GTDB taxonomy): Bacteria > Pseudomonadota > Alphaproteobacteria > Sphingomonadales > Sphingomonadaceae > Sphingomonas_E > Sphingomonas_E fennica. Next base: position 32,296 of record NZ_PHHF01000046.1, on the reverse strand, counting down.
AGATCGGTCAGCCCTTGCGCCAGCATCAGGCGCAGCCAGCGGGCATAGGTGGCGAGCCGATCGGGCGGCAGCACCAGATAAACGGTTGTGGGCTGCGCCTTCACATCGGCGAAGGTGAAATCCGAGCGGCCCAGCACGGCCGACATGCGCGGGGAATCGAGAAAATGGGTATGGCGCTGCGCGGCCGACAGCACGCCGGCTGCCTCGCGGTCGGACTTGCCCAGGTGGCGGTTGGCGGCACGCGCGATCAGGCCCCGCGCCTGCGTGCTGCGCGACATTTCCCGCAGCATCCGCTGGAAATTATCAGGGGCGAAGGTGAGGCAGTCGCGCAGGGCTTCCAGCGTGCGATCCTGGCCTTGCGCTTGCGGGTCACAGGCCACCCACAGGAGGATGCCGGCGATCAGCGCCTTGGCTTCCTCGTTCCAATGCGCCTCGCCGGCTTCGCCGGGAGCGTCATAGACCAGCGCATCGGCCAGAGTCATCGCGTCGTCGGCGAGATCGAGGCCGGCAGGGTCGAGGCGATCGAGCGGGTTGAACGCGGCCGAGGCGATGCCCGTCACCCCGAAGGGATCGAGGACATGGACCGGGCCGAACCTGGCGCGATGGCGGGCGGTGATGCGGGCGTTCTCGCCCTTGGGGTCGATGCAGATGACCGAACCGGGATAGTCGAGCAGATTGGGAATGATGGTCCCCACGCCCTTGCCGGTGCGCGTCGGCGCGATCGTCAGCAGATGGGAGGGGCCGGCGTAGCGCAGCAGCTTGCCCGACTTGCGATCACGACCGATCAGCAGGCCGTCGCCATTTTGGGCGAGGGGCTTTGTCTCGCGATCGGTGGCGAAACGGGCCGAGCCGTGCGTGTCGTCGCCGGCAGGACCGCCATAACGCAGGATCAGCGGTTGGAAGAGGGCGCGCAGCGTGACGAGGAAGATGACCAGGCCCGTCAGCATCATCACGATCTGGTAGATATTGGAATCGCGGGGCAGGCCGAGCAGCTTGCCGAGGATGAGCGGCACCCCAAGCCCCAGCACCAGGGCGGTGATGAGGAACAGCACCAGGACGCCGAACAGATGGCGGATGAGGGCGACCGGGCTGACCACAAGGGCGGTGATCGCCCATATCGGGTTGGTCCGCGCGATGCGCGCAAGGTTACGGATCGCGCGGCCGAGCTGGCGGAACCATTCCATCATCAGGACTCCCTCCCATCGTCATTTCCCAATATCCGGCGCGGATCACGGCCGATCGCGGGCCTCCCATGCGGCTTCGAGTTCTGCGAGGCTGGCGAAATAGTCCTGCGCCGGCGCGCTTGCGGGCAGGCTGTTGGCATGAGCGAGCGCGGCGGCGATGTATTCGCTTTCGGAGAGTTCGCCGGCGACGAACCGGACGCCCAGCGCCGCCATTCCCGGCGAGAGAGCGAAGCCCGACAGCTCGATATTGGTCCGCGCGAAATCGATCGCCTTCTGGCGTCGGGCGCGTTCGTCGTCCGATATGGGATGCTCATTCATCGGCGGGGCTTTTCTCGGGGGTGTCGTCGCCGGCGAGGTGTTCGGCGCAGATCGCGCCGGCGATCGTGTGGAGATGCTTCACGCGGTCAACGAGCCAGGCCAGTTCGTCGGCGGTGATTTCATAGGCATGGGAATAGCGGGCCTCGACATAGGCGCGCTGCAACTGCGCGAAATGGCGGCGGGCGGCGCGGGTATCGCGCGGCCAGGCTTCGATCAGCCGGGGATCGAGATTTTCGGCGAGCGAGCGCAGGATGCCGAGACGGTGCGATTTGGGCGCGTAGAGCGTCAGGACGAGCAGCACGGCGTTATAGACCCGCTCGACGGCCTGGTGGAGCATGAACGCGGCATCGCGCGGCACGCCATCGGCAATGCTGTCCCGGGCGAGCTTGAGCGCGTGCGCGGCGAGCGGGAACCAGTGGTCGCGATGGCGCAGGGCTTCGGCGTGGCGTTCCTGCGCGTCGAGCTGGCGCGGCACGGCGAGGGCTTGCCCTGGCGCTTCGTAGAGGGCGATGCCGTCGCGGGCTATGTCGGCGAAGAAGGGACGGCCGCGCGCGAGCTGGTCGTTCACGTCCATCAGCGAATGCACGATGAAATTGACGGGTGTGGCGAGGTGCCTGGTGACGGTCAGCTCGCGCACCAGATGATCGTCGGCGACCGCCCACCATGTTTGCAGATCGGTGAAGGTGTCGGCGTTGACGACGACGAGCAGGTCATAATCGGAAATGTAACCGCTGGCGCGATCCTCGACCCAATCGCCGCGTGCGTAGGAGCCGAACAGGATCAGCTTGAGGATGCGGCCGCCCTTGCGCTTGTCCGAGAGCTTGGTTTTGACGGCATCCTCAAATTCATCGAACAGGACGCGGGCGACCCGTTCCAGCTCGCGGCGCTTGACGGCGGGCAGATGGTCGAGGCCGGTCCGCATCGTCATCCGATCGTCGCCGGCGAGATCGCCAGCGTCGGGTCGGCGTCGGGATGATCGAGGAGCTTGAGGACGATCGCGGTGGCGAGGGGAGGGGGCACGGATTCCTCGCGGAGCATGTCGAACAGGGCGTGTTCAGCCAAGTCGAGGTCCATGCCTTCGATCGCGAGATTGGCGCGTGCGTCGGCATCGTCCTCGCGCCATAGCGCGACTTCGGCCGGGGTGCCGCGCGTGAAATCGAGCGCGCGGACCTGGGCGCGGATCGCTTCGACATCGAGCCTGTTCATGGTGCGTCTCTCCCTTCCGCTTCCGCGTCGAACGCGCGCTTGCCGCGCCGCTTCCAGAGCATGAGCCGGTCGCGGTCCTCGCGCGCCTTGGCGGCCAGTTCGAGCAGCGCGCCGTAGAGGGTGGCGCGATCGTCGTCGGCCAGCTCGACCAAGCCGGCTTTCTGGACCAGGCCGCCCAGCTCTATGAGGTGGCGGGTGCGTTCGCGGCGAGCCACGGCCCATTCCCTCGTATCGGTGCGGCGCTGTGCGGCTTCAACCCTGCGTCTCGCCTGCGCCAGTTTTGCTTCCGCCTCCCGCGTTGCCGCCAGTGCTTCGGCCAGCCTTTCGGCCGCGTCCTTGAAAGAAGGCGGACCCCTTCGCGCGCCACGCCTCCTTTTCGTCGGCGCTGGCAGATTCGACGGCGGCGAGCAGCACCCCGGCCAGCACATCGAGATCGAGCGCATCGGCCCCGGTGGATGTGACCAGCTCGCCTAGCTGCTGGACCTTCTTCGCCTTGAGGGCGCGGGCCTTGTCGCCCAGCGCCTTCAACTCGGCGTCATAGTCGCGGACCTTACGCATATTCTCTCCCTCGCGCCCATGATCGGGAGTGGCAGCGTAGCACGGTCGCGGTGACAGGACAGCAGCTCCGGATAAAAAATGCGGCAAAGTCAATCATGCGAACGGCAGAGAGTGTGAGTGCGCGCTTATACGTCGTTGCCGACGTGCGCTAAGAAAGGCAGTATAGCGGCCGTCATGGCGATCTACCATTTCTCGGCCAAGGTCATCAGTCGCGCCAACGGATCGAGCGCCGTTGCCAGCGCGGCCTATCGTGCGGCGGAACGGCTGCACGACGACCGGCTAGGACGCGACCATGATTTCTCGAACAAGGCCGGCGTCGTCCATTCGGAAATCATGTTACCCGAAGGTACACCGGAGCGTTTAAACGATCGCGCGACCCTATGGAACGAGGTCGAGGCGGGCGAGAAACGCAAGGACGCGCAGCTCGCCCGCGAAGTCGAGTTCTCGATTCCGCGCGAGCTGGACCAGAAAGAGGGCATCCGGCTCGCCCGCGATTTTGTCGAAAAGCAGTTTGTCGAGCGCGGCATGGTCGCGGACATGAACGTGCATTGGGACTTGGGAAAGGACGGGCAATCCAAGCCACACGCGCATGTCATGCTGTCGATGCGCGAGGTAGGGCTGGAGGGCTTCGGCCAGAAGGTGCGCGAGTGGAACAGCACGGCGCTGTTGCAGGAGTGGCGCGAGGCGTGGGCCGATCATGTGAACGAGCGCCTCGCCGAACTGGATATAGACGCGCGCATAGATCATCGCAGCTATGAGGCGCAGGGGATCGAGCTTGAGCCGCAGCACAAGATCGGGCCGGCGGCGTCGCGTATGCCCGAACAGGGGCTTGAGGCCGAGCGGGTCGAGGACCATGCCCGGATCGCGCGGGAGAATGGCGAGAAGATCATCGCCAATCCGCAAATCGCGCTCGACGCGATCACGCGCCAACAGGCGACGTTCACGCGGCGCGACCTGGCGCAGTTCGCGTTCCGGCATAGCGACGGCAAGGACCAGTTCGATCAGGTGATGAGCGCGGTGCGGACCTCGCCCGAGCTGGTAGCGCTGGGGAAGGACGGACGCGGCGAGGACCGGTTCACGTCGCGCGAGATGATCGACACCGAGCAGCGGTTGGAGCGCGCCGGCTACGGCCTAGCGGATCGGGCCGGGCATGGTCTCCCGGCGGCGTCTAAAATGGGGGGGCGAGACACCGCCGAGAGGGTTGGCCTTGCGCTGGGAAGCCAGCAGAAGGACGCGCTCGCGCATATCACCGGCAAGAACGACTTGGCAATTGTCGTCGGCTATGCCGGCACCGGCAAATCGACCATGCTGGGCGTTGCGCGCGACGAATGGGAGCGGGCGGGCTATCAGGTGCGCGGTGCGGCCTTGTCGGGGATCGCGGCCGAGGGGCTTGAGGGCGGTTCCGGTATCGCCTCGCGCACGATCGCCAGCATGGAATATCAGTGGGAGCAGGGCCGCGAGCTGCTAGGTCCGCGCGACGTGCTGGTGATTGACGAGGCCGGCATGATCGGCACGCGCCAGATGGAGCGGGTGCTGTCCGAGGCCGAACGGGCAGGGGCCAAGGTGATCCTTGTCGGCGACGCCGAGCAGTTGCAGGCGATCGAGGCTGGCGCTGCGTTCCGATCGCTGGCCGAGCGCTACGGCGCGGCCGAGATCAGCGATGTTCGCCGGCAGCATGAGGACTGGCAGAAAGACGCCACGCGGGCGCTCGCAACAGGCCGCACCGGCGAGGCGATCCATGCCTATGCCGAGCATGGCATGGTCCACGCGGCCGAGACGCGCGAGGCTGCGCGGGAAAGCCTTGTGGAGGGCTGGGATCGCGCTCGCATCGCCGATCCCGACAAGACGCGGATCATCCTCACCCATACCAATGCCGAGGTGCGCGACCTGAACCTGGCTGCGCGCGATCGGCTGCGCGACGCCGGCGAGCTGGGCCAGGACGTGCGCGTGTCGGCCGAGCGGGGCGCGCGGGAGTTCGCGACCGGCGACCGCATCATGTTCCTCAAGAACGATCGCGGCCTTGGGGTGAAGAACGGCACGCTGGGCAAGGTCGAGCGCGTGTCGCCCGACAGCATGGCGGTGAAGTTGGACGATGGCCGTCAAGTCGCGTTCGACCTGAAAGATTATGCCCATGTCGATCATGGCTATGCGGCGACCATCCACAAATCGCAGGGCGTGACGGTCGATCGGGCGCATGTGCTGGCGACCCCCGGCATGGACCGCCATTCGGCCTATGTGGCGCTGTCCCGGCATCGCGACGGGGTGCAGCTCCATTACGGCCGCGATGACTTCGCCGACGATCGCCGGCTTGTCCGCACGCTGTCGCGCGAGCGGGCGAAGGATATGGCGTCCGACTATCCGATGTATCGGGATCGCGATGCCGAGGCGCAATCCTTCGCCGATCGGCGCGGGCTGTCGGGTGAGATCCGCGTTGCGGATGCACCCGAGCGGAAGGGCGTGGAGATCCTCGCGCCCCGCGCGGGAACTTCACGCCAGATGGGCGAGGATTCCCGCACGCCCGATATTGGCGGCGACCGCGGTGCCGGCGAGGCGAAGGCCGCGGCCGAGCGTCAGTCGCGGCGCGGTATGTTCGACGGCTTGAAGCTGTCGGCCGCGCCGGTGAAGGCGGCCGAGCCAGCACAGGGTGCGAAGGAAAAGCCGGCTCCCAAGCGGGGCATGTTTGACGGGCTGAAACTGCCCCAGCGCACGCCGACGCCGGAGCCGGCGAAGGAATTGCCCGCGCGGGCCGAGCAGGGCCAGGATCGCGATTTCCGGCGCGCGGTCGAGCGGGCCTCGCGTTCGGCGGAGGCGGTGTTGCAGGCGCGGGCGTCGGGCGGGCCGGTGCTGGAACATCAGAAGGTCGCGCTCGAGCGCGCGGTTCAGGCGCTCGACACGCTCCGGCCGCGAGCTTCGGACGATATGGCCGAGGCGATGAAGCGCGATTCCGGCTTGCTGCGCGAGGCGGCGGCGGGGCGCAGCGGCCCGATGATCGAGGCGATACGCCAAGAGGCGCGCGTGCGGGCCGATCCGAACTTGCGCGCCGATCGGTTCGTGGAACGCTGGCAACAGCTCTCCCAGGATCGCGACCGGCTTTATCGCGCCGGCGACATGGCGGGCCGCAAGACGCTCGGGCAGGAGATGGCGGGCATGGCGAAAAGCCTTGAGCGCGATCCCCAGGTGGAATCGATCCTGCGCGGTCGCACCCGCGAGCTGGGGCTTGAGATCGGAATGAGTCCGGGCCGCGAGCTTGGGCGCGAGCTGTCGCGGGGGTTGGGGATCAGTCACGATCGCGGATTGAGCCGATAGGGAGAGGATGATGGACGAGGATGAATATCGCGAACCCGATGCTGGTGACGATCCGGCGCTGGCGTTCGCGCGGGTCGAGGATCGGTTGGCGTCGGTGCATGGCGAGGTCGGGTTGCTGCGCGCCGCGATCGCGGGGCTGGCTGCTACGCGCGAGTCCATCGAGATACCCGATTACGAGCCGACGCTGGCCCGCACCGAAAAGGTGCTGGGGGTGCTGGTGCAGCAGATCGACCCCATCGCCAAAAGTCCTCTCCTGTCGATGACGCCTCACAACATGGCGGGCGAGATCGTATCGGCGGCGCTCCATGCCCGTCGCGAGGATCAACGGCTGATCGCCGAAGCCCGGACAGGACTGGACCAGGCCGCGCGCGAGGTCGGCAACCGGCTCGCATCCGCACGGCGCGGCGATGTGCAAAACCGCTGGCTGATCGGGACCGGGCTGGGGGGCGCGGCGCTGGGGATGCTGCTCTATGCGGCGCTCGCCGGCCCGGTCGCGCGGATGATGCCGGCGAGTTGGCACTGGCCCGAGCGGCGGGCGATGCACGCGCTTGGCGAACCGACGATGTGGGATGCGGGGCAACGGTTGATGCAGACCGCCGCGCCCGAGAGCTGGGCGTTGATCGTCGCGGCCTCGCCGCTCGTCGATGGCAACCGCGAGGCGGTGCAGAAATGCCGCGAGCAGGCTGACAAGGCGAAAAAGCCGGTGCGCTGCACGATCGAGGTCAGGCCCGATGGCGGAAGGTGATACCGGCATGAACTCTGCGAGAGAAAGACTGTGGCGTCGCCTCAAGATTATCGCACGAGAGCAACGCCTATACGTAACCGGCGGGTGCGCCGGTTATAATCGAGCAGATTTTCACCATAGCCGTAGAAGGACTGGGCGAAGAGATAGAGATCGGGACCACCGCCGAGGAGACGGGGCAACGGATAGGACAGGTCGGCATTGACAGCCCCTTTGCCCGAACCGAAGTTGAAACGGGTGGAGGTGGAGAGGCGCAGTCCATTATCCTCTCCGACCTCCATGAACAATCCGGCATGTCCGCGATAATGGACGATATCCGGATTGTCGGATTTGTTACCGACATACAGGGAAAGCCTGGGGGCGAATGTTAGCCTGTAATCGCCGGCGATCGGAAGGGTTGCCATTGGAGCGATGTAGATGCTGTTGATGCTGCGCGACTGGGGACCGTCCCGCCCGTTGGACTCATGACGAATACCCGCCTGCACGGTCATGGCGATGTCGCCGGTAAGGCCAACTGTCGGTGTGATGTAGATAAGTTCGGGCTGGAAATCGATGTTGCGGAACGGGGAGGATTTGCTTTCAAGGTCCCAGAACATTCTCTGGGTGTAGGCGAGGTACAGCCCGTCTCGCCAATTGGAAGACGTCTGGCTGTTCGCCGAGGCTCCGAACAGGCGATATTTGAAGCTCAGTTGAATGCGAGCTTCGCTGTCGGTGCCTGGCCCGTAAACGGCATAGATGGGTTCATACAGGTCGAGATTGTCCACAAAGGCGTTGCCGGCTTTTCTGTCGGTAGGTGGCGGTGGAAGAATCGGTGCATTCGGATTCGAGCGATTTTCGGCCTCATGCGTAGCGGTCTTCACAATGGGCGCAAGCACCACCTCCTGAGTTGACCAGGCAGGAATGGAGACCATGGCTCTGACGAGGGGTTCATTTGCGGGCAGGCGATAATGGGCCTGCCCAAATCCATGCGCGTCGATGGCAAGATGCGGCTCTGTATCGTTAGCGCGCGCCAACAGGAGCGTGCGTTCACGATTCTCCTGCCGGACTTTCGCTTCGATCCTGTCCGGCAGGGCGAGGATTTCTTGTCTGTCAGTCCGGTTCAGAAAGCGCAGTGCAACGACCTGTTCGCCACTGGCATCGGTTTCTACCTGGCCGGTCAGTAGAACTTCCATGTCGGGCGGTGAAGCCCACACGGTGCCGGGAAGAACAAGCCAGAATGCACCGAGGATCAGGCAGCTTCGTTGGTGAAGGCGGCCCATGTCAGGCCAGGCGCTCGCGCCGGCGCACCGAGGTGTCGAGGGTATCGGCAAGCCACAGCAGGCTACCGCGAACCGGTCCATAAATTCGCGCCTGATGCCGCCGATAGAGCAGCGCATGCCCAAGCTGCGCCATGCGCCCGTGCAGGAACCCACCCCGGAACAACCCGAAGCGGCCAAGCGTCCCATAAGCGTCATAACCGCCGAGCGACACCAATGACCCGAAGTCATGGTAGCGAAATGGCGGCACGGGCTTTCCTTCCAATATTGTAGGCAAAGTGCGGCCAAGATAAACGCTCTGCTGATAGGCTGCTTGGGCCGTGGTCGGCAATGGACTCTCGCGGTCCGGAAGCATGACACTCGCACAGTCGCCCAGCGCGAAGATATCGGGGTCATTGGGTGTCGCCAAATTCGGGTTTACGATGACCTGCCCGAGCCTGCTGTGGTCCAGGCCATCTATCGCAGCGACAAACTCGGGCGCACGCACCCCGGCCGCCCAGAGTTTGATGGATGCCTCGATCCTGCGTCCATCGGCAAGCTGGAACCCATCGGCATCGCCCGCCAGAACGCGCGCCTGCGTCAACACCTCGATGCCCAGCGACTCCAGGACCGTGTGCGCGGCATGCGCTACGCGCTCGGGAAAGGGGCCGAGAATGCGCGGCTGAGATTCGATAAGGTATATTTTCAGCCCGCTTCGCGCTCCCGAAGCGCCATGCTGTTCCAGCACATCGGCCAGCCGCACCAGTTCGGAGGCAAGCTCTACCCCGGTCGCGCCAGCCCCAACGATAGCAATCGAAAGATGGTCGTTCGAGGCGATCGCCTGAAGCATTGCGACACGCAGCCGCTCGCTGAAGGCAATGGCTTCGCGCCGGCAATCGATCGTCATGCAATGCTCTACGACGCCGGGTGTGCCGAAGTCGTTGGCTCGGCTTCCCGCAGCCAGCACCAGCTTGTCATAGGGCAGGCTGCGCGCGGGGAGAATCTCCGCCCCATCGACGACGAGCGGCGCCAGAAGGACTTGCTTCGCTGCGCGGTCGACGGCCATCACTTCGCCCATCTCGAAACGGAAGCCACGCTGCTGAGCCTGAACCAGATAGGCGGTCTGGTTGGCGCCGGTGTCGGCCGTTCCGGCCGCGATCGTATGGAGCATGGGCTTCCAGACATGGGCCGGCTCACGATCTATGAGGCGTATGTCAAGGCCCAGCCGCTTCGCCGGGGCGCCCGCCAGTTGGCCCGCAAGGTCGAGTCCGGCCACACCGCCACCGACGATCAGGATGTTTTTGCGCGGGCTCATCGTTTCAATCCTTCTGACCTGGCCGGCAGCAATGATCGCCGCCGGGCGCTTCAGTGCATGTGTGCGCCGCCATTGATATCCAGCGTGGTTCCAGTGATGTAGGACGCCTGCGGCGATGCCAGGAACACGACGCCAAAGCCGACTTCCTCGGGCGTCCCCAAACGGTTGAGCAATGCAGATCGCGCGGTTTGTGCCCTGAATTCTTCGCTCGTATTGCGGTAGAATTCCGGTGTTCCGACCACGCCTGGAGCGATGGTGTTGACGGTGATGTTGGCGTGAGCCAGATCGTAGGCGACCTGACGGGTGAGGCCGATCAGCGCGGCCTTTGACGCCACATAGGCGGGGTTGGCCGGGCTTACCGCAAGCTGGCCGGTTCCCGAGGTCATCGTTATGATCCGGCTGTGCTCAAGAGGGCGGGCCAGACGCAACTGGGCAAATTTGCGAATACAGAAGAAAACCCCGCTGAGGTTCAGAGCGATACCCCGGTTCCAGTCCTCGGTGGCCGTCGTCGCAATATTGGGATGAGGATTATCCGGGTTCACGGGAGCGCCGCCGGACGCCACCACCAGCACGCTGGCCGGCCCATCCGCCTCGATGCTATCGAATGCGGCATCCACCGCCCTATCTTTTGTGACATCGAACACGCTTACGTCGTGGCCCTCGCCCGCCAAAGTGCGCAAGACTTCACGGGCTCGGTCTTCATTATAGTCTGCAACGACGACGCGATACCCTTCCAGCGCCATGCGCCGGCATATGTCACTGCCGATCCCGCCGGCGGCGCCCACAACAATGGCTCTGCGCCGTTCCATCGGCACGGTTTCGGAAATATTCATCACAGGCTCCTTGATTTCATTCATTGCGGGGAACGGGTCCAGCGCGGCGAGAGGCGTTTGCGAGGCTGGTTCTCGGTGAGGACGCGAACGAGATTGAGCCAGTCATTGACCTGGACAGCGGCGGTGGTCTCGGTGAGACGATAGTGTTCGATCATCCGGTTGAGCAACTCGTCGATATCGTGGATCACGAGATTGCGCGCGGCATTCAGGTCATCGCGGTTGTCCGGATCGAATGGCGTTTGAGGCTCCCACCGATCCTGCATCGCCGTGCGAAAGCGCTGCCATTGCGCGTTGAGCAGGGATCGGGGCCGATTTTCCGCTGTCCATCGGGTGATGGCCTGTTCGGCCTTCCGATCACCAAGGGCAAACTCGTCGCGGACAAGAATGCCGATATCATGAAGATCGCCCCGCATCGCGCGATCATAGTTGTCGAGGCGGTCCACCCAAAGATCATGGATGCGGGCGGAGATTACTTCCCAGTCCGCGATGCATTCATCGGCCATCTTCAATGTCCTGTTGCGCGAGAGCGGCGAGCTCGGACAGCCTGTCCGCGCCCAAATGATCTCGCAGGGCGAGCAAGGCCTTGAGACGCTGGCGCGTTCGAATAAGATGCGTCTTGTCGAGCCGGTCGCCGGTTATTCCGGTCAGGATACCCATTTGTGTGTCGGCCAGAACGATGGCGAGGAACATGTCCGCCAGAAAATCCGACGCGGCTTCGTCACGGCAGAACGAGGCACCAGTCTGTTCACGGAACATACGGCGCATCCATGCCTGGATCCTGGGTACGATCTGGCGATAGATTTCCCCGATACCCGGATAATGCTGCCGCTCGGCAATCACCATCCGCAACAGATCGATCGTTTCCTCGCTGGTGGCGACGGCGATCAACCGTTCCGCCATGGCATCGAGATCGCCGCTGGCGGCGGGCGCGATGGTTTCGGTGACGGCCTGCGCGAAGCGCTCGGCCTCTTCCTCGACAATCGCCTCGAAAAGAGCGAGCTTGCCGTCGAAATGGCCATAGAGCGTTCCGCGCGACCCACCGGTGCGAGCCATGATGTCGTCGATGGTGGCTGCGGCGAATCCCTTTTCGTGAAAGACCGAGCGGGCTGCGGCGATAAGCAGGCGCCGCCGCTCTTCCTTCCGCTCCGCACGCCTGGAGCTTTGCGCGACCGGACGGATCGCCGCTCCCTCCTTATTCGACATAGGTTTCTTCCATTTCACAAACCGAATTCCTCCTGGCCCCTGTCAGTGACCCGCGTTGGTATCGATCGGTCCCTTGGGCTTGGGCGCAAGCCAGATGAGGGCGGCAGCGACGGCGAAGCACATTACAATCGCCGCGAACGTATTGAGGGTTGCCAGCATGACGCTTTGCCCTTCGACGATATTGGTCAGCATGACCCTCGCCGATTCCGGGGATGCGCCGCCCGCGATCATGCCATCCAGGGTCGATTGTCCCTGGTGCATGGCGCCGGCCAGTTCGGTCTGGTTTTCTCGCGTCGCGTTGGCCCAGCGGGTCTGGACAAGCGATGTTGCGAACGCACCGGCCAGCGTTCTTAGGAAGTTGGACATGCCAGCAGCGTTCGCCGTCTCATCGGGATTGACTGTCGCAATGGCGAGTCCCGTGATCGGCACGAAGAACATCACCATGAACGGCCCTGTCAGGAGGGTCGGCCACGCCATCTGGAAGAAGGTGACTTCACTGTTGAAGCTCATCCGCCAGGTGGTCATCAGGCCTAGGCCGATGATCCCTAAGCAAATGATGAGACGCGGATCGTATTTCTCGACGGCCTTGCCGACGCCGGGCGCGGACATGACCGCGAGGATGCCCATGAGCCCGGTTGCATAGCCGGCCCAGGTGGCGGTGTAGCCCATATTCTGCTGAAGCCAGAGCGGAAGGATGACGATGGTCGCATTGAAGGCGCCGAACCCCACGGCATAAGTCAGCACAGTTGCGGAGAAGCCGCGATGCCGGAAAATCCGCAAATCGACGATCGGGTTTTTCTCGGTCAGTTCGTAGATAAGAAAAGCGACGAACCCGATTACAGCGACGATGGCCATGGCGAGGACCATGGGCGAGGCGAACCAGTCATGGTTGCGGCCTTCGTCGAGAACGATCTGCAACGCCGCCACCCACACGACGAGCAGCGCCAGCCCGATCTTGTCGATCGGGGCCTTCGCCGTCTCGTCCTTGCGTCCCTTGAGGAGATAAAGCACGATCAGTCCGCCTGCCGCGGCGAAGGGAATCTTGACGAAGAAGATCCACTGCCAGCCGATGGTGTCGCAGATGATGCCGCCCAGAATAGGCCCTGCAACCGGCCCGATCAACGTCGTCATCGCCCACAGGACCGTGGCCAGCGTCGCCTTTTCGGGTGGGAAAATGCGCAGCAGCAGCATCTGCGAGAGCGGCATGATGAGACCGCCGAACAAACCCAGCAGGACGCGCCCGCCGATCAGCATCCCCAGCGAAGTCGACAGACCGCAGACGAAGGAAAGGACCGCGAACGCCAGATAGCAGGTGATGAACACTCGCTGCGCGCCGAACCGGTTGGACAGCCACCCCGTCAGCGGCACGGTGATCGCTTCCGCGACCGCATAGGAGGTGATGACCCATGTACCCTGCGTCGAGGATACGCCCAACGCCCCGGCAATGGTCGGGACCGAGACATTGGCGATGGTCGTGTCCAGAACGACTAGGAAATTGGCGAAGGCGATGGCAAGCGCCGCTATCATCAGTTTGCCGCCTGTCAGCGGCGGCGCATCGTCTCCGGCATGTGCAGTGGCGCTTGCCATCTGGGCGTCTCCCTTGCGGCTCAGTTGGAAAGATCGATATCGGCGGTCATCGACAGCCCGACCTGCAAGGGATGCTCGGCCAGTTGTTTGGGATCGAGCGCAATGCGCACGGGCAGGCGCTGGACCACCTTGATCCAGTTGCCGGTCGCATTTTGCGCGGGAACCACCGCGAAAGCGGAACCCGTGCCGCCGGAGAAGCCGATCACCTTGCCTTTATATTCGACATTGTCGCCATACAGGTCGGAGATGAGCGTCACCGACTGGCCCGGGCGAACCTTGGCAAGCTGGACTTCCTTGAAATTGGCGTCGACATAGGCCGCCTGAACCGGCACCACGACCATCAACGTCTGGCCTGACGACACCCGCTGACCGACCTGTACCTGGCGTTTGGAAACGATGCCGTCGACCGGTGCGCGGATGATCGTGCGATCGAGATCGATCCGGGCCTGATCCAGCGCCGTGCGCGCAGCCAGCACTTCGGGATTGTTTTCGACAGTGGTGTCGGCGATCAGCGCCTTGTTCGCATCCCGGTCTCCCACAGCGGTGAGCCGGTTCGCCGAAGCCTGTGAGCGGGCAGCCTCTGCGGCCTTCACATTGGCAAGGGCCGTGGTGTGGGCGTTGCGCGCCGTCGTCAGTTCGTCGCCGGAAACAGAGCCGGAGGCGACCAGCGCCTCACGGCGCTGAAGATCGATCCTGGCCTTGTCGAGTTCGCCGCGGGCGGCGGCAAGCTGGGCGTCGGCGCGGGCTTGGTCGGCGGCGCGCGAGGCGATTTGCGCGCCAAGACCGCTATCGGTGGCGATAAGGCCACGCACCTTGCGCTCGGTCAGCGCCAGTTGCGCCTCAGCCCGCGCAACCGCCAGTTTTGCGTCGGTATCGTCGAGGCGCAGCAATATGTCGCCGCGCTTCACCTTCTGCGTGTCATCGACAAGCACTTCGCGCACCGGCCCGCCGATCAGCGGTGTGACCTGGGCGACATTGGCGCCGACATAGGCGTTGTCGGTCACCGCATGGCGTGAAGCGACGAAATAGTCATAGGCATAATAGCCGCCGCCAAGCAGCAGCACGGCCGCGACGAGACCGGTGAAACCCTTTTTCCTTTTGGCCTTGCGGGCGGTTTCTTCATCGGCGCTTTCCACCTCGGTGGTGGTGATGATGTCATGTTCGACGACGTGAGTGACAGTGGTCATGGCTGGAGCATCCTTCAGGAACGAAAGCCGCCGCCGAGCGCGCGGACCAGCGCGACGTCGAGGCTAAAGGCACGGGTTTGCAGGACGGCGGCAGTCCGCCGGGTGGAAATCAGCGAGTCTTCGGCGGCGAGAACATCGAGATAGGTGGCGAGGCCGCCACGATAGCGATTGTTGGCGACGGTCCACGCGGCTTGTGCCGCTTGTTCTGCGGCTTTGGCACGATCCAGTCTTGTGCCGAGCGCGCGCTGGCTGGTGGCGGCATCGGCAACTTCGCGCAATGCCTGGACGAGCGTGCCGTCATATTGAGCGACGGCGGCCTTATAGTCTGATTCTGCCCCGCGATATTGCGCGCGCAGGCGGCCGCCGTCGAGGATCGGCAGGGTCACGGCGGGGGCTGCCGATCCAAAGTCCGATCCAGAGCTGAAGACATTGTCGATGCCGAGCGCCTGCAAACCGATCAGGCCGGTCAGATTGACGCTGGGATAGAAGGAAGCGCGGGCTTGCCTGATGCGGCTGTCCGAAGCACCTGCCCGCAAGCGCGCCGCGATGATGTCCGGGCGACGCCCGATCAATTCAGCGGGGATATTGGCGGGAAGGCCGGCACTCGCCACTCTGGAAATTGCGGGGCGGGCGATAGCAAGCCCCCGGTCAGGCCCCGCGCCCATCAGCGCGGCGATGCGGTTGCGGGTCAGCGCGATATTTTCATCGAGAGAGGCGATTTCGCCTTGCGCGGTCGCCAGGGCCGAGGCGGCACGCTGTATCGCACCGTCATTCTCCAGCCCCTGCTTCTTGCGGCCGATCATGAGTTCGTGCGTTTGACCGCGGACCTTGATCGCTTCTTCTGCCGCGTCCCGTTCGGCATAGAGGCCGGCAAGGTCGGCATAAGCGTCGGCGATCCCGGCGGATACGGCCAGGCGGGTTGCGGCAGCTTCCGCGCCCGCCGCTTCGGCTTCAGCCTTCGCTGCTGCCAGCGCCGCCCGGTTCTTGCCCCAGAAATCAAGCTCCCAGTTCAGACTGAGGCTTCCTTGCCCGTAATCGGGCCAACCGCGCGGCGCAAAACCCTCAGGAAAGAGATAATTGTCGCTTTGCTGGGTGACGCCACCTTCCACGCTGGCGCTGACGGAAGGCAGCAGGTTGCTACGCGCCTGCCCGACAAGCGCGCGGGCGCGCTCGAAGCGCGCCTCGGCAACACGCAGGTCAGTGGCTCCGGCCAAGCCCTCCTCAATCAGCCCGTCGAGCTGCGAATCGCCATAGGCCTTCCACCAGCCGTCCGAAGGCCATTGCGCTTGCGTGGCGGTCGCGAAGCTCTCGGTGGCCGCATAACTCTCGGGCCGGGCAATGGGCTTGAGATCGCCTTTCGGTGGCGGAATGGCGCAGCCGGCCAACAGGATGGTGGTGGCGAGACAGGCGAAGGCCATCCTTCTTTTTCGCCGGGATGAGAGCATTGGGGCCACGAGACGACTCCTGAATAACCGAACTGTACGGTCGGATATTGATTCGGCCTTGTCTCGTCAATGGAAAACTGTACAGTTGGGTTCAGAAAAGGAAAAATCGATGCGTTTGAAAACCGAGATGCGGCGAGAGGCGATCCTGGAGACCGCGACACAGCTGTTTCAGGAGGTCGGCTACGAGCGGGCCAGCATGGCCGAAATATCGGCTCGGATGGGCGGCTCCAAAGCGACGCTCTACAATTATTTCCGGTCCAAGGACGAACTGTTCGCAGCCGCCATGTTCAATGCCATCGAAACGCAGGGCCAGCAGGTCGTGGATATGCTCGACGCCCCAAATGATGATGTAAGGACGGTGCTCCAGCGCTTTGGGGAGGCCTATCTGCGTTTCATCACCGCACCGGAGACGCTCGCCATTACCCGGACTGCGATCGCCAAGGGCGCGAACAGCAAACTAGGGGCAAGCCTCTATGCGCGCGGGCCAATGCGAGCATGGGAAGAAGTGGCGGCCTATGTGCAACAGTTGCAGGATAGAGGGATATTGGCCGCCACCGATCCCATGTTGATCGCGATCCACCTCAAGGGCCTGCTTGAAGCGGGATATGTAGAACCTCTGCTTTGGGGAGCCAAAACCAAGGGAAAAATGGCTGCATCCGTCGCGGACGCCGTGGACGTCTTCCTTAGGGCTTATTCTGTTGAAGAAGTCGGTGCTGGTCGCGGTCGACAGGCTCTCCGGATTGCGGGCGAGCGGGGCCGCCGCCCCTCTCAGGCCATCGCGAGGCCTGGTATCGGTCGCATCTTAGCCATTTTGCGGAGGTTCTGGGCTGCGGCGGCGAGGTGGAACTCGTCTTTTGCTCCGTTGGGACCGCGCAGACGCAAGCGGTCCAGCTTCAGTATTCGCTTGAGGTGAGCGAACAGCATCTCGACCTTCTTACGCTGCCTTCGTGATACGAGATAGGCGTCGGTGTTGGCGATATCGCGCGCCATATCGCGCGCGCCTTCGTGGACCGAGCGCATGATCTTGCGGGCTGCCAGCTTCGGCGTGCAACGTTCTTTCAGGCCGCAGGCACCACAGTCCTTCTCGCGGGCCCGATAGCGGATGAAGCCATCGGCGTTGGCAGGTGGGCGCGGCGTCTTGAAGTTGCGGTTGGATGGTCTCAGGCGTTTGCCGCCAGGGCAGACGTAACTGTCGTCCTCGTGATCGAAGGTGAAGTCGGATCGCGCGAAGGTATCGTCGCTTCGGGCGGACTTGTCGAACACGGGTATGTGCGGCTCGATGCCCTGATCCTCGACCAGCCATGCAAGGTTGGGTGCCGAGCCATAAGCTGTGTCGGCCACCAGCTTCTCAGGCCACAGGCCGAAGCGCTCCTGCGTGCGCTCGATCATCCGGCGCTGGGCAAGCACCTCGGCTTGGCGCACCGAGGTGGTCGCCTCGACGTCGACGATGACTGCATGATCGAGGTCGATCAGATAGTTGGTGGAGTAGGAGTAGAAGGCCGCCTCGCGTGTCGCCGCGGTCCATCGCGCCGCTGGATCGGTGAGGTTGATGCGCTTCGGTTGAACAGGCGTCGCATTGCCGAACGCGGCATCGTCGAGCACCTCGAGATACTCGGTGACCGCGCGCCCCGCTGCCTCGGGTGGCAGGCCTTGATCTCCCGGCACCGAGCGCTGGCGGTGAACGTCGGCGCGGATCAAGCTGGCATCGACCGCAAAGCCCTCTCCGCCAACGAGCCCCTCGGCCATGCAACGCTCGACGGTCATCTCGAACAGCTTGCGCAACAGGTCGCTGTCGCGGAACCGGCCGTGCCGGTTCTTGGAGAAGGTCGAGTGATCGGGCACCGCACCGTCCAGATCGAGCCGACAGAACCAGCGATAGGCGAGGTTGAGGTGCACTTCCTCGCACAGCCGCCGCTCCGAGCGGATGCCCATGCAGTAGCCGATGATCAGCATCCGGATCATCAGCTCGGGATCGATCGAAGGGCGGCCCGTCTCGCTGTAGTAGGGCCGCAGGTGTTCGCGAAGCCCGCCCAGATCGACGAACCGGTCAATCGCTCGCAGCAGGTGATCTGCCGGCACGTGGTTCTCGATGCTGAAGCTGTAGAACAGCGCTTCCTGCATCACCGTTCGCTCGCCTGCCGCGCGACAATCAGGATGAGAGAGCAGCGTCAATCAAGATGAGAATCGCCACCTGCTGATCCGGCGTAGGGCGTAGCCCGGAGCCGGATCAGCAGGTGGCGATGGCGCCCTTTTCGGGGGGGCGTTTCTGGTGGTTGCGGCCGGTCAGGTACTCAGAGGCATAACTTCGCGAGAGGGGATGCCGCGGATGCCGGGCCGCCACGTCAACGATCATCAGATGAGGCTCTACATGAAGCACCGACATACCCATGCCGTGCCGGTCGCCGCCGCCAAGGCCGGGATCAGCACGGCGACAGCCTATCGCATCGAGGGAGACCCTCGGCTTCCATCCCAGAAACAGGCGCAGCGAGAGCGGCGGCGCCCTGATCCATTAGCCGGGATATTCGAAGAAGAGGTCGTGCCCTTGCTCCAGGCGGCGCCTGGCCTCCGGGTGGTTGCCATTTTTGAGGAGATGCTACGCCGGCATCCTGATCTCGATGCGGGCATCCGGCGCACATTGGAGCGACGGATCCGGGCGTGGCGGGCCATTCATGGCCCTGAACAGGAAGTGATCTTCCGGCAGACGCATGAACCAGGACGGCTCGGCCTGTCGGACTTCACCGAGATGAAGGATGAGGAGGTAACGGTTGCTGGCGTGCCGCTCGACCATCGCCTCTACCATTTCCGGCTGATGTGGTCGGGCTTCGAACACGCCCATGTCATTCTGGGCGGCGAGAGCTATGTCGCTTTGGCCGAGGGGCTGCAAAACGCCCTGTGGGCCGTCGGCGGCGCCCCGACCGAGCATCGCAGCGACAGCCTGTCGGCCGCGTTCCGTAACCTGGATGCCGACGCCCGGCAGGATCTGACGCTGCGCTATGACGCCCTGTGCGAACATTATGGCATGACGCCGACGCGCAACAACCGCGGCATTGCCCATGAGAATGGCGGGATCGAGAGCCCGCACGGGCATTTGAAGGCGGCTATAAAGGACGCGCTGCTGATGCGCGGATCGCGGGACTTCGATGATCTGGCGAGTTACCGGCACTTCATCGACGAGGTCGTCAGCCGCAAGAACCGCCGCAATGGCCCGCGCATCGACGCCGAGCGTGCGGTATTGCAGCCGCTGCCTGGCGCGCGCACCAGCGATTATGAGGAGACGATCGTCACGGTCACCTCGAGCAGCAGCTTCACCCTTCGCAAGGTGTTCTACACCGTGCCCTCACGGCTGATCGGACACAGGCTACGGGTCCGGCTTTACGATGACCGGCTCGATCTCTTCATCGGCGGCACCCACCTGATGACGTTGCGGCGCGGACGGTCCTTCAACAATGGCGCCCACGGCCATGTGGTCGATTATCGGCACGTCATCCATAGCCTGCGGCGCAAACCGATGGCGCTCCTGAAGCTGGTCTATCGTGACCAGCTGTTCCCACGGGAGCCTTATCGGCAGATCTTCGATCGGCTCATTGCCGCGTTGCCCGAACGGATCGCTTGCCGGCATATGGTCGAGCTGTTGGCCATGGCGCACGAGAGGGCCTGCGAAGCCGAACTTGCGGACCTGCTGGCCGACGACGTGGCTGCCGATCGTCTCCCTGACATGGATGCCTTGCGGACACGCTTCGCTCCCGATCCGGCGGCGCTGCCCGATGTGGTGGTGGAGCTGGTCCCCCTTGCCACCTACGATGTTCTTCTGACGGGAGAAGCCGCATGAGCCGGAACGCACCCGCTATCGACGCCCAGCGCCTGAGCCTCATCCTCAACGACCTGCGCCTGCCGGCGATCAAACTGGTCTGGTCTGACTTCACCACGCGGGCCGACAAGGAAGGCTGGCCTGGCGCCCGTCTGCTCGCGGCGCTCGCCGAGCATGAGATCGCAGAACGGGATCGTCGCCGGATCGAACGGCATCTGGGCGAAGCCCGCCTGCCACCCGGCAAGACCCTCGACAGCTTCGCCTTCGACGCGGTGCCGATGATCTCGCGCGCCCAGGTTACGGCACTGTGTTCTGGTGATGGCTGGCTCGAAAAAGGCGCCAACCTCATCCTGTTCGGTCCACCGGGCGGGGGTAAAACCCATCTGGCAGCCGCAATCGGCCTCGCGCTGATCGAAAATGGCTGGCGCGTCCTGTTCACCCGCACCTCCGATCTGGTCCAGAAACTGCAGGTCGCCCGCCGCGAACTGGCGCTCGAGGCTGCGATCGCCAAGCTCGACAAATATCATCTGCTGGTCCTCGACGACCTCGCATATGTGACCAAGGATCAGGCCGAAACGTCCGTCCTGTTCGAGCTGATCAGCGCACGGTACGAACGGCGTTCCACGCTCATCACCGCAAACCAGCCCTTTGGCGAATGGAACAGGGTCTTCCCGGATCCCGCAATGACGCTCGCCGCGGTGGACCGCCTTGTTCACCACGCGACAATCTTCGAGATGAACGTCGAAAGCTACCGCCGCCGCTCAGCGATCCAGCGACAATCACGCGCTGGTCGGCCGCCGACCTTCGCGACAATCAAGTCCACCCAGGAAATGTCGCGCAGCGACAATCAAACCTGCGAGTAGCGCTTGCCAGCGTCAATCAAAGCAGGCACCACATGAATACCGCAACGATCAGTTCTCATCCTGATTGACGGAAACTTCTCACCCAGATCGCCGCGCCATACGCTCGCCCATCATCAGCTGATCTCCCCGATAACGAGATCACTGAATCAGGACTTCAGCCCCTCCGCAAGGGTGAGTTTTTCAACAGAATAGGGCTTATTCCGTCCAGTGAGAGAATGAACAACAATCGCTAAGGATCGCGCCATGCTTGGTGAATGCGCAACGGCCTGAGACGATCGCGGCGTTGAAGTGCAGCGCCATCCGCCCTCTAGATCTGGCCGCACCGTCCGACTTCGCGGCATGGATCGAGAGGGCGGATGGTGTTGAACAGGTGCATGAGCGAGATCGATGGGGCGGCCGAAGAACTGACTGCTGATCTCGCCCCTGCCGGTGCATCGCGAAGCGGTTGCTATGCGATAAGCGCGGCCTTGCTGCTCTCCAGAAAAGCCCGAAGTGGGAGGGGCTGTTGTCCGGAAAGCGTTGCCACGTCATCGGTAACGAGGGAGTTGCTGCCGGTGCGTGCGTTGGCGTCGAAGGACACCAGAAGCCGCGCGAAGCCCTCCGGGACGCCGGCCGCCTTGATGCCCTCCAGTAACTGCTCGTCGGTGAGGTTGACGACCGGAATCTGCTTGCCTGCGACCTCGCCCGCCAATGCGGCGACATCGGTGGTCGTCAGCGCCTCGGGGCCGGTCAACTGATAGGTGATGCTCTCCGTAGAACCGGACGCCAGCGAGGCGGCAATAGCGCGAGCGACGTCCTCTCGCGCAATATGAGAGGTCCGGCCTTCGCCTGCCGATGTGTAGAGCGTCCCCATCTTGATCGCCTGCGGCAAAGTCATCAGGAGATTCTCCTGATACCAGCCATTACGGAAAATCGTGTAGGGACGACCCGTTTCCTTGATCGCTTGCTCGGTGCCATAATGATCGGGCGCGAAGAGCACCGGATTACCCGGTTCGGGCGCCAGCATCGAGGTGTAGGCAATATGCGCACCTGCTGTGGCTGCGGCCGAAACGGCTGCAAGATGCTGACGCAACCTCTTGCCCGGCTCGCCGACAGCATCCGTGGAGATGATGAGAATGCGATCGGCACCGTCGAAGGCTTGGCCCAGCGACGCTGCGTCGTCGAAGTCTCCGATCCTCGCCTGGACACCCCTTGCGCTGAGGTCAGACAACTTGCCTGGATCACGGCTCAGCAGGATCAGGCTCTCAGGCGCCACACCTTGGGTCTCCAGGAGATGGTGAACCACGCGCTGGCCGAGCTGGCCGGTTGCGCCGGTGACGAGGATCGTTTCACTCATGAAGGGATATTCCTGCTGCTAGATTAGGTCTCTTATTGAGACTATGATGTTAAACTGAGTTCAACTCCTGTAAAGAAGGCAGTTTTATGGAAGCTGGTTACGCGAAGGGAACCACCGGCATCGCGGTGTTCAATGTTGACGGGGGCATGAAGCTCGACGAGATACGTCGCGCGCATGGCGGCAACCTGGATAATTGCCCGGTACGGGACGTCCTGGCCAATCTGAGCGGCAAATGGTCTTCGCTCCTGCTGATCGTGCTTGCGGAACGCCCGCGCCGTTTCAGCGAGATCCGCCGACTTGTGTTCGACATTTCGCAACGCATGCTGACGCAGACCCTGCGTGAATTGCAGAGGGATGGCTACGTTCACAGGCTGGTCGTCCCCAGCACGCCGCCCAAGGTGGAATATAGCCTGACCCCTTTGGGCCACTCGATGTTCCAACCCTTGCTGGCCCTTATCGAATGGGCTGACCAGAACCACATGGCTGTGCGTGAGGCTCGAGACCGGTTCGACGCGATAGCTGAATAGCCGGAATGCGACATGCGGGATTCACGCCTCGTTCTATGTATGATAATGTCCTTTATCACACACTCATGGCGATCCGATGGAGCCGTTTAAACGGTCCCGAGATCCACCGCCGAAAGGGAGCGATATGGACCAGGACGAGGACACGGCTTTCGCCGACAACTATGCCGAGCGCGACCAGGCCAAGGCGCTGCGCGAGCAGGCCCGCGCGGGCGGCTTGCGCTTCGAGGCGTATCTTACCGGCGATCAGGCCGACTGGCTGTTGGAGCGGATCGAGCGCGGCATGTTCGCCGATCCTTCCGAGGCGGTGTTCGCGATCGTCAAGAACTTCATCGACATGGAGCCGCACCACGATTTACGCGACGAGCTGCTACGCCGGATATTGGACGGGTCGATAAAGCGCGGCCTTGAGGACGCGGAGGCTGGCCGCGTCCGCGACGCCGACGAGGTGTTCGACGAGCTGCGCCGCAAGATGGCCGCGCCGCGTCCCGCGCCGGCGCGATGGGAGAAGATCGCGCGATGAACCAGCTCGCCCCCCTCCCCGCGCCCGCGCCCGCGCTGGCGTTGCCGGCGCTGATCGCGGCGGCCGACGAGCGCGCGCAGCTTCGATTCCTTGAGTTCTTCGCCGTCACCATCCGCAATCCGCATACACGCCGCGCCTATGCGCGGGCGGCCGGCGACTTCCTGGCCTGGTGCGAGGCGCGCGGCGTCGCCTCGCTCGCCCAGGTGCAGCCGCTTCATGTCGCGGCCTGGGTCGAGGCGCTGGGGCGCGAGCTGGCCGCCCCCAGCGTCAAGCAGCAGCTCGCCGGCGTGCGCCACCTGTTCGACTGGCTGGTGACGGGTCATGCCGTGCCGGCGAACCCGGCCGGATCGGTGCGCGGGCCGGCGCATAGCCAGCGGCGCGGCAAGACGCCGGTACTGGCCCCCGACGAGGCGCGGCGGTTGCTCGACAGCATCGACGTGACCACCCATGCGGGCCTGCGCGACCGCGCGCTGATCGGTCTCATGGTCTATAGCTTCGCGCGGATCGGCGCGGCGCTGGCGATGCGGGTCGAGGACGTGTTCATGCAGAATCGGCGGCTATGGGTCCGCCTGCATGAGAAAGGCGGCAAGCGCCATGAAATGCCCTGCCACCACAATCTAGAGGATTATCTAACCGCCTATATCGACGGTTGCGAGCTGCGCGAGGACCGCAAGGGGCCGCTATTCCGCACGATCGCGCGCAGCACTAAGCGACTAAGCGATACCCCCCTGCCCCAAGCCAACGCCTTCGCGATGGTGCGCCGGCGCGCGGCGGCGGCCGGGATCGGGACGGCGATCGGCAACCACAGTTTCCGCGCGACCGGGATCACCACCTATTTGAAGAATGGCGGCACGTTGGAGACGGCCGCGACGATGGCGAACCATAGCTCGACGCGCACCACCCAGCTCTATGACCGCCGCCCCGATGACGTGACGCTGGACGAGGTGGAGCGCGTGTTGATCTAGGCGGCGAGCGCGGGCGCGCAGGTCCAGCGGTCGCCCTGCCAATGAAACCCTACCCGCTGCGCGTTGCCGATCGCGGGCGGCTCGCCCTTGCGCCAGAAAGCGCGCATCTTGGCCCGATCGTCCAGATGGGCGTCGGCGACGATCGCGCGCGCGGCCTGGATGAACTGCCCATGCCCGAACACATAGGCCAGCGATCCCGCAGGCATGGCGGCGAGGCGCGTTAGCGCCGCCTCGCAGCGCCGTAACAGGGTGCTGAAACTCTCCGCCCCTTCCCCGTCGCAGTAGTCAGGATCGGCCTCGCGCCAATAGCGTTCTAGGTGCGGCATCCGTTCGGCGCTGCGCGTGCCGTTCCAGCGCGCAGGTTGCAAATAGGTGAACTCTTCGATCGGCCACACTTCCACCGGCACGCCTGGAAAGCGCGCGATCGTCGGCGCGGCCGTCTGCCGGGTGCGGGTATAGGGCGAGGTGACGATGAGCGCGGGCGCTTGCGTCCAGCTCGCCGCGACCGCGCGCGCCTGTTCGTGGCCGCGCTCCGTCAGCGCGATCGTCGCGAGATCGTGGCAGGGCACGCCGGCGTTGCCGGTGTTTTCGCCGTGGCGGATGAAGATCGCTCTCATGTCCGGTTAGGCGGCCCGGTATAGCCCATTGCTGGCTTCCCAGCCCCGGCACGCCAGCAAGATTGGTTTCGGCACCTTCTTTTCGCCGTTGGAGTAGTAGGCGACCATGCGGCGCGAGACGCCAAGCGCATCGGCCGCCTTCGACAGCGACAGCGCATGGCGCAGCCGCCATTCGAGGAAGGCGCGCACATCGCCATGCCCGGTTGCCGACAGCGTTTCGAGCCACAGCATGTCCGCGCCCAGCTCCGCACCCGAAGGCCAGGCCAGGCTATGACCCCAATCGCCCACTTCGACCTTGGCGAACTCGCCCGGATCGCGCAGCGCGGCAAAGGCGCGATCGGCGAGGACCGCGCCAAGATCGAGATCAGCCGCCGTCCCTTCCGACCAGGACAGATGCAGCGATGACGGCCCGGTCGCGCGCACGGCGGTAATGGTGCGGGCCTTGTCGGTGATGTTCATCCGTTCAACTCCTGCCACGTCTGCATGAGCAAAGCCTGATTAGGCCGCGCCCATTCCAATGCGTCCTTCAAGACCGCCGCCGACACGGTGCCCACGATCACGTCAAACGATGCAATCGCCACCGAGCAGCGGAAATCCGGGCCTTCGATGTGGAAATGCGGCACGCCATGATCGCGGCCATAGACGGCAATTTTCCAGCGGGGACCGCGAAACATCGTGACCATGCTTCAATGTAGTGCAAAGGTTGCACTAGCGCAAGGCTGATAGCCAAAATGATCTAAGCGCCTGGCGCTGGCACCGTGGCCCTACTCGTTGCGCTCCCCAAGCCCGCAAGCGGTCCTGGCCCAAGGTTCCGGCCCACATGGCGGGCGAGATCGCGTGCGCGGATCTCGCGGCACCCTCGCCGATTACCGGCGATGTAGGCGATCGGGCGTCCAGCCTTCAATTCGTCGCCGGGTTCCGGCGGCCGATCAGGCACCTTGTCGAGAATGCGGTCGAGATCACCCACCGCACGACCTTTGGAGCGCCGCGCGAAAAACTCGGCCGCCGTTTCGGGTCGATCAATCGTCATCATGGAGATCAGACATAAGCGCCTCAACGCTGGTGAAGCGCACGCCCTTGCCAGCTTCCAGTTCTTCGATCGCATCGCGCGTAGCAGCGCGGCCCATCAACTCGGCCTCCAACTTCGCCTTATGGGCCTCATTACGCGCGCGGCGCTCGGGACTCCAATCTTTCATAAGATCGGAAAAGGGGCGATGGCCGGCCATTCTATCAATCCTTCTAGGTGAGAATCTGGATGCCGCGCCGCTTCACCAGCGTCAGCAAGGCGAGCGCCGCGCCAGTCGGCCGCATCGTGCCGGCCTCCCAGCGCTGGACCGTGCGCTTGTGCGCCCACAGCAAGCGCGCAAACCCGGCCTGGCTCAAACCGCTCTCCTGGCGCACCGCCGGATTTCGGCCGCCTCCATCGGTGGATAAAGGATTTCGCCGTTTCGATCAGTCCCCGTCATGGTCGTTCATCCCGGCCATGCCGGCTGCTGCGCCGGCTTCGGCGATGGCGTCGTTGATTTCCTCGATCGTGAACCGCGCGCCGTTGCCCTTCACTATCCCGCGCAGGTCATCCCACGAGCTTTTGCGCGGTGCCGGCGGCGCGATGCCCGCCGCCGTCGCGGCGGTCATCAGGTCATCCAGCGAGAATCTGTTAAACTTCCCGCGCAGGAGGTCGTTGAGGCGGGGCGGCGTCAGCCCGAGCCGCTTGGCGGCCTCGCCCAGCGGCACGTCCCACGACTTCACCCGCGCGGTGATGCCCCGCATCAGGTCCGCGCGCGTCCTCAACTCCGTCGCCTCCTCCGGCGTGTCGGCGATTGCGTCAAAGACGCAGGCGAAGGTTTCGACCTTCATGTCGTCGGCGTTCATTGCCCTGCCTTCCAAACGTTCGGCCGTCGAGCCGATTACTCGAACAGTTCCGAATGGGTTCCCGCGCGCACGAAGTTCACCAGATTGCCCTCAATCGTGTAGATCAGCAGGAAATCGCCGCCGATATGGCACTCGCGATGATCGCTCCAATCGCCCTTGAGGGCGTGGTCCAGCCATTCCGGGCCAAGCGGCGCATCGTTGGCGATGAGCAGCATCATCGCTTCCTTGAGCTGGTTCATGTTGTAGCGGCCGCTGCGCGACAGCCGCTCCCAATCCTTGACGAACCGCTTTTCGTAGGATGCCTCTCTTGGGAACGAAGCCCGCTTACTGCTGGCGGGCTTCTTGGTCGAGGGCATCGAACAGTTCCTTGGGATCGGTGAAGCGCGCACGACGCGCCTTCATGGTCGCGCGGGACGATTCGATCGCGGCGCGCGTCTCGGCGTTGGGCACCTTCAGCTCGAACGGCAAGGCATGGTCCTTGGCGACCCGCGTAAGCGTCATGCGGACCACATCGGAAACCGTCAGCCCCAGCTCGGCTAGGACGGCGGCGGCTTCATCCTTCAATGTTTCGTCGATGCGCGCACGCACGAACGCGGTAGCAGCCATTGGAATCTCCCTAGTCAGACGAACGATGTAGCTCATTTGAGCAACAATTTCAATCTAGGCGAGGAGACTGCGCCTGCCGCTGCGCGGCACCGTGGCTCTACTCGCTTCGCTCCCCAAGCCCGCAAGCGGTCTTGGCCGAAGGTGACGACCCACATGGCGGGGCCGAGATCGCAAGCGGATCTCGGGCATGGTGCCGGCGTGCGCCGGCATGATGTTCGTTCGCATGGGGAAAGGCGGTCCCGGCCGCCTCTCCCCAGCAACGGCAATCAGCGGGACCGGGTTGGCGCGAAGCGCCCGCCCGCACCACTCCCGCAGATTCCCGCTGCCCCCCTCTCTCGCCGGCTGCTCCGCGCGAACTCGGGAGCGATGGCCGCAGCCATCGCCCCGCAGGGCGATTTGAAGGGAGTAGAAGGTATGGAACAGGACAACCGGGAAAGCTGGCTCAATCGGGTGGCGGCGGGCATGGCCCCCTTGTTCGCGGCGTTGGACGCTCCCCTGCCCGCGCGTATCCGCGTGGCGATCGGCTTCACCAGCTCGGGCCGGAAGGGCAAGGCGATCGGCGAGTGCTGGGATAACCGGCTGAGCGCGGACGGGCATTTTGAAATCTTCATCCGGCCCGACCTCGCGCACGCGCCTGACGCCATGCCGGCGCAGATCGCGGCCATCCTCGCGCATGAGCTGGTCCATGCCGCCGTCGGCATCCCGGCAGGGCATGGGAAAGCGTTTAAACGGATCGCGCTGGGGCTGGGGCTCGTCGGGCCGATGCGCGCCACCACCCCCGGCGAGGCGTTTCTTGCGGCCGTCGCGCCGATCTTGGACGCCGTTGGCCCCCTCCCCCATGCCCGTCTCGACACCGATGGGGAGTCGACCGCGCCGAAGAAGCAGAAAACCCGGATGCTCAAATGCGAGTGCGCGACGTGCGGCTATACCGTGAGGACCGCGCGCAAATGGCTTGAGCTGGCCGGAGCGCCGCTTTGCCCGATCGAGGATCACGGCCGCATGGAGCATGAGCCGCTGGACGACGGCAGCGAGGATGAGGGCGGCGACGACGGCTAGACCGCCCTCCCCTCCCCGCAATTCGGGGTTTCATTGACGCTGCGCGCCAGTTCGGGGTTTCGTTGACGCAACCGGAGCAAGCCAGTATGACCACATGCAAACATGCGATCATGTAAGGATATTCACATGCCAACAATCGCGATCATCAGCCAGAAGGGCGGCGCGGGGAAAACCACCCTCGCCTTGCACCTGGCCGCCGCCGCCGAGGATTCCGGGCATACCGCCCTTGTGATCGACGTCGACCCGCAGGCGACGGCGAGCCAGTGGGCGGCATGGCGACAGGATGCGCCCCCGGTCGTGATCGACAGCGCGCCCCCTCGCCTTGCCGCCAAGATCGAGCAGGCGACGGGCCAGGGCGCGGCGTTCATCGTAATCGACACCCCGCCCCACGCCGACAGCGCCGCCAGCGCCGCCGTCGAGGCGGCCGACCTAGTGTTGATCCCTTGCCGCCCCAGCGCGTTCGATTTGGCGGCGATCAAGACGACCGCCAGCCTTGTGAAGATGCGCGGCAAGCCTGCTTTCGTGATCTTCACGGCGGGAAGCCCGACCGCGCCGCGCATGTATGACGAAGCCGCGCAGCTCGTGCAGGATTATGGGCTTGACGCCTGCCCCCACCATATCGCGGATCGCGCCGCCTTTCGCCACGCGGCGGCCGAGGGCAAGACGGCGATGGAGATCGAGCCGAGCGGCAAGGCGGCCGATGAGGTGCGCCAGCTTTACAAGTGGACATGCGAGCATGTAAACATGCAAGCATCTAGGAAGCGGAGGGCCAACGCATGAGCCGGAAGGGATCATTGCTCGCATTGCGGGATCGCGATGCAGCGCCAGCGCCGGCGATGGTCGAGCCGGAGGGGAGGGCGGCCGCGCCGATCGCCCGTGGCACTGGCGCAGGCTCCGGCAGCGGATCGAGCAGCAACCCGGTTGCGCCGAGCCGTCAGGGCAAGAAGGCCATGACGGGCTATTTCAGCCCGGAAATGTCCTTCGCCATGCACATGACCGCCCGCAAGCACGGCATGAGCCTACAGGACGCGATGGCCGAGGCGTTCAACGACTGGCTTCGCAAGATGGGGGAAAGCCCTGTAGGCAAGTGAGCATGTCCACATGCAAACATGCGGGTAAGTAAACATGGCCGCTTGCCCGCATAGAGCAGGGGATCAGCGTAGTGGTTTGCGTTCGTGCCGTTTCTTGCAGAAGCCGAGGAAGGCCCCGGCAGGGCTTTTGAGTTCGGGCTTGCCCATGTCGTGCCACCACGACACCCATTCGTCATAGAGCGCATACACGTCATAGCCTGGCGCGGCCGTCTTGGCGTCGTGCATGGTTTCCGGGTCGATATAGGGCGCATCGTCGCCGGCGCTGGCGACCGGATCGGGCTTGGATTTGAGGCCCGAGCGGTTGCGGAACAAGATCACGTCATCATCCATCGTCACCGCATAGTCGGGGAAATGGCCGTGATCGGCGTCATGCTCGCAGACCTTCTTGACCAAGGCCCGGAACACTCGGAGCGGGCTGTTCGAGCCGCATTTCTTCTGTAGCAACTCTAGGCCGATCTTCCATTCGTCCTTCACGCCGCAATGCTTGCGCGCCAGTTCATACATGCGCCGCTCGAACGGCTTGCGGAGCCGGAAATAGTCGCGGTGGAGCGTCAGGACGTTCTTGCTGATGACCGAGCGATAGACCCAATCCGACAGGGTGATTTCGAGATCGAGCATCCGGCCATCGAACGTCTTGCGCGTGATCTTGGCCTCTTCGATCAGGCCGAAAATCCGCGTTTCTTCGACACCGCCCGTTTGAATATTGGTCCGCACCGTGGTCCCGCGCAGGCGGGTGAGGGCGTCGGCCATCAGTCGATAGCCTTCGCCGCTGGTTTGCCGGTTGGTGGCGACGAGCATGTCATAGGCTTGCAGGCGCACCGTGCGGCTAGGTTGCTCGCCCTGGTTCATCTTCGCGACGAGCTGCGAAATGCAGTAGATCAATATGTCCTTGTCGTGGATCGTCGCCAGCCCCTTGCCCGAGGGGATAATCTCGATGACGTTGCCGTTATGCTCGTAGCGCCGCGTCCGGTTGTCGGGCTTGGTCGAGAGCGAAAACACCGGATGCTCCATTGAGGCCATGTCATCCTTGGGGATGGCGTCCAGCACGTCGCAGATGAACAAGTCCTGGTTGGGATGGCGCACCGGCAGCAGCGGCGTGCGATCGTCGCCGTCCACGGCCGAGACCGGCGCGGCGATCGGCGCGTCAAACAGGGAAGGGGAGGGGTCTATCGTCATTTCACTAACGCTAGGGCTACTATCGTCATTTCACATACGCAAGCGGATTATCGTCATTTCAGATTCACCGCCGCGCTATCGTCATTTCGATTACGCTTGAGCGCGGCAGGGAAGGCCTGGCGCTATCGTCATAGTGGATTCGCCTTTTCGTCACTCTGGATTCGCTTTTTCGTCAGAGCGGATTCACCGCGCGGCAAATTTCTGCCAAAAAAGCGAGGATTTCTGCGCCTTTCCGGGCAGGCCGAATTTCCGTAACACATCACTAAACCCATATTTTAACACTAGGCTGACCTGTGGATAACTTCAGCGGAAGATTATGACGAGAGGCTGGATCATCGTGGTTTCACCCACCAGCGTCCCGCCAGATCGGACAGCTTGTCCCGAAAATCGGGACAACGGCAGCGCGACTCACCAGCGCCGCGCTTCAGGCACAATCAGAAAGAAGAAAAACACCGCCTCTTGGGGCTTCGCCCCGCCGGCTCGCGGCCTTCGGCCGCCCCGGATCGCTTTAGCGATCCTCCCACCCGGCATCCCCATGATGAGCCGGCTTCGCCGGCACGCTTTTTGTTAGAAAGGGGATCGTTTAAACGCTGCGCCTCCATCGCAGCCACAGCGCCAGCGGCACCGTCGCAATTGGCTTTCCAGAAAAGCCAGGCGGATAGGACAGCGATCAATCCGAGAGGGCAGGGCAGGCGGAAATGTCGCCACAGGCGCGATTTCCGGGCCGCTGGGCCTCATTTCAGACGTTCGGCAAGGTCGGGGAGGGTTCGGCCGGCATGGCGCTCTACGGGCTTCCCAGGCGGCTGATTTTTTGGAAAGCTAGATCCTCGCGGGGTCAGAGGATCTAGCGCGTAGAATTTGAGCCGGTCCTAATGGCGCGTCCGCTTCTGTGGCGGCGGCGCTGCCATAAGCCCATCAAAGGCGGAGTCATCGCCCAATGCGTAGCGGCGCAGCGGATCATCCTCCGTCATGCGACCGGCCTGCACCTCGCGCCCGGTCACATACCGCAGCCGGTCCCGGTCCAGCACGCCATCGACAAGGCATTCCGCGCGCAGGAACATCCATATCTGGCCCTGGCGGTGTTGGGCGAAGGCTTCAACATTGCCGTTCGTCTCTTGGAGATGCACGGCCACCAGGTCGCAAACGAGATTGAATATCCGCATGAGGCCAAGCCGGCTTTCCTCATCGGTAATCGCCGCGTGCAGCTCCAACACTTCATCGCGGATCGCGGGGAGAGGGGCGGAACCGCTCTCTCCATAGGCCATGAGCCGGTCCCAAAGATCAATGACGCGCTGATCCATATCCTATCCTTCCGCCCTTGGCGGCGGTTCTGACACTATACAACAATCGGCCTATCCCCTTGCTCGATAGTCCGGTTCACGGTTTGTCGAATCTCCCGGCGAACTCGCGATCGGCATAGTAAGCGAGCTTGGTCGCGACGATCGGGCGTTGCCCCGCGAGGAACAACAATTCCAGATTGGCCGGCATGGTGCGGACCTCATCGGGCGTGAGTAGGGGCCGCGCGACATGCTGCGACCCGAACGATATGCCGGTTTCCTCCGCGTCGATCGCGCGGCTCATGGTCTCGAACACGACCGTCTCCTGGCCGAGCAGATCGGAGACGAGCTTGGCGCTGTCGTGATCGTTGACCCCGAATATGGCCCAGTCGGCCCGAAGCTGCGATTTTGGCCAGGTTGAAGAACGAACACTGAACGCTTGATTGATTCTACCAGGACCGTT
>NZ_PHHF01000005.1 GCF_003034225.1 Edaphosphingomonas fennica | reverse complement strand
GGCGCGCGGCGCGGCCGGCTTCGGGGCAGGCGCTGGCTTGGCGGCCGGCGCGGGGGTGGGCGCAGGCACGGGCGCCTCCGCCACCGGGGCCGGCGTGGGGGCGGGAGCCGGGGTGGGCGCGGCGGCGGGAGCCTCGGCCACGGGGGCCGCTTCCGCCGGGGCGGGTGCAGCCGCGGGCGCGGGCGGCGGCGTGGTTGCCGCTTCCTGCACCGGGGCTTCCGCCTCGCCGGGCTTGCCGAGGATACGGCGGCGCTTGACCTCAACCACCACGGTGTTCGAGCGGCCATGGCTGAAGCTCTGCTTCACCTTGCCCGTCTCGACCGTGCGCTTGAGACCCAGGGGCGCGCGCATACCCAGTTTCGGCTTGTCGTTATCGCTCATCGAGTACCCGAACCCCTCACTTCAATTCCGTAGCGCCGATGGGCCTTGCGAAGGTGTATCGCAAGGCTCGGCGCTGCCATTCCGTCCAATAAAACCGCGCCAGCGGCCAAGTGCATCGGAAACGCGCGCGGCGGCAGCCGGCGCGACAAGCGCGATATGTACCACATTTTCGCGTCCCAAGGCCATCGACAATATGGCGCGGCTCGCGGGAATTACGAGTCCCCGCGTGTCCGTGCCTTCCATGTCGAGGCCGACTCGCAGCGCCTGATCCAGCTTGCGGGTGCCGTCCGCCGCCGCGTCGCGGGCGTGGAGCAGCAGCGCCACCGTCCCCTTGCGCGCGGCATCGACGATCCGTTCGCTGCCGGTAACGAGGTTGCCGGCCCTGGCCTCCAGCCCCAGGCGATCGAGCGCCGCGCGTTCCAGCGCGCGTTCAATCTGGGCGGGAAGATCGTCCGGGATCAGGAAGCTGGCCGTCTTGAAGGCACGCGCCAGCGCGCCCTTCAGCTTGCCCTTGGCGATCGCCGTTTCCAGCGCCACCCGGTCGACCGCGATCCAGGCGCCCCGCCCGCCCGCCTTGGCGCGGACATCGGGAGCGACGGTGCCGTCGGGGCCGAGCGCGAGGCGGATCAGCCCGTCGCGCGGCCCGTGATCGCCCGAAAGGACGCAGCGGCGCTCGGGGCCGTGGCCGGTATCGACCACGTCCTCGCCGCCCGCGTCCGGTGCGGACTCGGCATGCTTCCCGCCCGCCCGCGGCCCGCCCTTCGGCTTCGCGCGGGATGGACGGTGCGTCGGCGCTATCGCGCTAGGATGCTCATTGCTCGCCATCCGCAGCCGCGTCCTCCTGCGCTTCGTCGGCGAACCAGTGGGCACGCGCGGCCATGATGATCTCGTTGCCCTGCTCTTCGGTCAGGTTGTATTCGGCGAGCACGCCGCCCTTGTCCTCGGCGCGCTTGGGCGCATTCTCGTTGCGGCGGCGCGGCTCGGCCCGCTTCTTCTGCACGAGCTCGTCGGTGGCGAGATCGGCCAGGTCGTCGAGCGTCTTGATGCCCGCCTTGCCCAGCGTCACCAGCATGGCTTCGGTGAGGTAGGGCAGATCGGCCAGATCGTCCTCGACGCCGAGCGCGCGGCGCTCGTCGCGATTGGCCTGCTCGCGGCGGTCCAGCGCTTCCTGCGCACGGCTCTGCAGCTCGGCGGCCAGCTCCTCGTCGAAGCCCTCGATCGAGGCGATCTCGTCCGCCTCGACATAGGCCACTTCCTCGAGGCTGCCGAAGCCTTCGGCGACGAGCAGCTGGGCCAGCGTCTCGTCCACGTCCAGCTCGTTCTGGAACATCTCGCTGTTCTGAACGAATTCCTTCTGCCGCTTCTCGCTGGCGTCGGCCTCGGTCAGGATGTCGATGGCCTTGCCGGTCAGCTGGCTGGCGAGGCGGACATTCTGGCCGCGACGGCCGATGGCGAGCGAAAGCTGGTCGTCGGGCACGACCACCTCGATCCGCTCCTCCTCCTCGTCGATGACGACGCGGGCGACCTGCGCGGGCTGCAGCGCGTTGACGACGAAGGTGGCGGTATCGGGCGACCAGGGGATGATGTCGATCTTCTCGCCCTGCATTTCCTGCACGACGGCCTGGACGCGGCTGCCCTTCATGCCGACGCAGGCGCCGACCGGATCGATCGAGCCGTCATGGCTGATGACGCCGATCTTGGCGCGGCTGCCCGGATCGCGGGCGGCGGCCTTGATCTCGATGATGCCGTCGTAGATTTCGGGCACTTCCTGCGCGAACAGCTTCTTCATGAAGTCCGGATGCGCGCGGCTGAGGAAGATCTGCGGCCCGCGATTCTCGCGGCGCACCGACAGGATCAGCGAACGGACGCGATCGCCGACGCGCAGCACCTCGCGCGGGATCTGCTGGTCGCGGCGGATGACGCCTTCGGCGCGGCCGAGATCGACGACGACATGGCCGAACTCGACGCGCTTGACGACGCCGGTGATGATCTCGCCGGCGCGGTCCTTGAACTCGTCATACTGCCGCTCGCGCTCGGCATCGCGGACCTTCTGGAAGATCACCTGCTTGGCGGCCTGCGCGGCGATGCGGCCGAATTCGATCGGCGGCAGCGGATCGACGATGAAGTCGCCCACGGCGGCGCCCGGCTGCAGCTTCTGCGCGTCGGCGACGGAGACCTGCTTGAAATAGTCGTCGACCTGCTCGACCACCTCGACGACGCGCCACAGGCGCATGTCGCCGGAGCGCGGATCGATCTTCGCGCGGATATCGTTTTCGGCGCCGTAACGGGCGCGGGCCGCGCGCTGGATCGCGTCCTCCATCGCCTCGATCACGATTTCGCGATCGATCAGCTTCTCGCGCGCGACGGCGTCGGCGATGGCGAGCAGCTCGGCCCGGTTGGCGGAAATGGCGGTGGCCATGGCTTGGTCCTATCCTTCCTTCGAAATCCTGTCCGCGCCTTCGGTCGAAAGCGGCGCGGTGGCCTTTAACAGTGCATCGGTCAGAATGAGCTTGGCGCTGGCGATCCGGCCGAACGGGATCGCGACTTCGCCGACCCGTTCGGCATACACCTTCACGGTTTCACCTTCGAGTCCGTCGAGGCGCGCGTCGAACTGCTTGCGGCCGTCGAGCGGCGGCGCGACCTTGATCCGCGCATCGAACCCGGCCCAATCCTCGAAATCCTTGAGGCGGGTGAGCGGCCGATCGATGCCCGGCGAGCTGACCTCCAGCCGATAGGCCTCCTCGATCGGATCGGCGGCGTCGAGCACGTCGGAAATCCGGCGCGACAGGGCCTCGCAATCGGCAAGGTCGAGCTGGCGGGTGTCGGGCCGCTCCGCCATCACCTGCAGGGTTGGATCGGACTTGCCGCCGAACATCGCGACGCGCACGAGCGCGAGCCCGAGCGCCTGCGCCTCGGGTTCGATCAGCTTCGTCAATGCGGCGATGTCCGCGTCCGCCATATGCCTCCTTCGTCGAGCATGCGACCCTGGCGCCGGCCCCGGAGCGGAGCCGACCTCGCCAATGTCACCAATGTCGAGAGAGACTGCGATATAGGCGATCGCCCACCGTTCGGCAAGCGGAGTCGGCAATGCCTGCGCGCGCTTGATAATCGGCTGTTTTGCGGCTCTATTCGCCTGCCAAGGTCCGCGAAGGAGGCTGGTTGCCGATGTGGTTACTCGATCGGATGCTCTCCGGCATCGTCAAGCGGGGGGTGCTCCACGTCACCTACGCCGACGGCACTGAAAAGGCCTATGGCACGGCCACGCCCGGCTGGGCGGAGATTCGGATTCGCTTCACCGACAAGGGCGCGCCCAACTTCATCGCCCGCAATCCGCGCCTGGGCGCCGCCGAGGCCTGGATGGACGGCCGCCTCACCGTGGAGGGCGACGATGTCCGCGGCCTCATCGTTCTGCTGCGCGGCAATGCGCCGTGGGAGAAAGGCGGCGACAAGCTGAAGGCCAGCTTCTGGCGCGAACAGCTGCAAAGCATTCTCGCGCGGCTCGACCGGATCAACTGGGAACGCCGGTCCCGGCGCAACGTCGCCCATCATTATGACCTGAACGGCCGGCTCTACGACCTCTTCCTCGACAAGGACCGGCAATATAGCTGCGCCTATTTCACCGATCCCGGCAATTCGCTGGAACAGGCGCAGGCCGACAAGAAGGCCCATATCGCCGCCAAGCTGGACCTGAAGCCCGGCCAGAAGGTGCTGGACATCGGCTGCGGCTGGGGCGGCATGGCGCTCTACCTCCATCGCGTCGCCGACGTCGACGTGCTCGGCATCACCCTGTCCGAGGAACAGCTCGCCGTCGCCCGCCGCCGCGCCCAGGAAGCCGGCGTCGCCGATCGGGTGAAGTTCGAGCTGATCGACTATCGCGAGGTGCAGGGCCAGTTCGACCGCATCGTCTCGGTCGGCATGTTCGAGCATGTCGGCCCGCCGCATTACCGCACCTTCTTCGACAAGTGCCGCTCGCTGCTGGCCGAGGACGGGGTGATGCTGATCCACACCATCGGCCGGATGGGCAAGCCTTCGACCACCGATGCCTTCACCGCCAAATATATCTTCCCCGGCGGCTATATCCCGGCCCTGTCCGAAGTGGTTTCGGCCAGCGAGCGGAGCAAGCTGATCCTCTCCGACCTCGAAACGCTGCGCGTCCATTATGCCTGGACGCTCGACATCTGGTATGATCGCACCGTCGCCGCGCGGGCGGAGATCGAGGCGCTTTACGACGCCCGCTTCTATCGCATGTGGCTGTTCTACCTTGCCGGCGCGGCCGCGGCCTTCCGCCATGGCGGCATGTGCAACTACCAGCTCCAATATATCCGCCGCCGCGATGCCCTGCCCTATACGCGGGACTATATCGCCGAGGCCGAGCGCGAGCTGCGCGCGAAGGCATGACAAAATATTTCCCGGAAGGACGCCCCTTCCGGGAAACATCCGCTTTTGTCAGGACGTTGCGCAACGATCCCGATCCGACCCGGAGCCAGGCCATGCATCGTCCCACATCCTTCATCCTGCCGGCCATCGCCCTGCTGGCCGCCTGCGGCGGCGCGGGCGAGGAAGGCAATGCCGCCGCGCCGGCCACGGCCGCGGCAGCCGACAAGCCCTTCGTCGCCACCGTCGTCGCCGATTTCGATTCGCCCTGGGCGATGACGTTCCTGCCCGACGGCCGGATGCTGGTGACGGAAAAGGCCGGGCGGATGCTGCTGGTTTCGGCGGACGGCAAGGCCGCGACCCCGCTGGCGGGCATTCCGGCGGTGGACAGCGAAGGCCAGGGCGCGCTGATGGATGTGGTGCTGCACCCGAAATTCGCCGAGAACCGGCTCGTCTATTTCAGCTTTTCGGAGAAGGGCGAAGGCGGCAAGGGCGTGGCACTGGCACGCGGCACCCTTGCCGAAGGCCCCGCCCCGGCCCTGCGCGACGTGCAGGTGATCTTCCGCGCCAGCCCCTATGTGGAGGGCGACGGCCATTATTCGGGCCGCATCGCCTTCGCCCCCGACGGCCATCTGTTCTTCACCAATGGCGAGCGGCAGAAATTCGATCCCGCGCAAGACCCGAAATCGACGCTGGGCAAGGTGCTCCGCCTGAACGACGACGGCACGCCGGCCAAGGGCAATCCGCTGGCGGCCAGGGGCTTCCACCCGGCGATCTGGAGCTACGGCCACCGCAATCTGCTGGGCCTCGCCTTCGACGCGCAGGGCAATTTATGGGAACAGGAAATGGGCCCGCGCTATGGCGACGAGCTCAACCTGATCCTGCCCGGCCGCAATTACGGCTACCCCATCGTATCCAACGGCGATCATTATGACGGCCGGCCCATCCCCGATCACGATACCCGGCCGGACCTGGAAGCGCCCAAGGTCTATTGGAAGCCGGCCATCTCGCCCGCCGGGCTGATGATCTATTCGGGCGACATGTTCCCCGAATGGAAGGGCAGCGCCTTCATCGGCGCGATGAACACGGCGGGGCTGGTGCGCGTGGCGCTGGACGGCACCAGCGCCGCCAAGGCCGACCAATGGGACATGGACGGCCAGCGCATCCGCGAGGTGGAACAAGGCCCCGACGGCGCGATCTGGCTGCTGGAAGACGGCCTGCGCGGATCGCAGGGCCGCCTGCTCAGGCTGACGCCCCGGCGATAGCGCCGCCCCCTGCCGGGGAGCCAATCACCCCTTGGGCGTGAACCTGGCGACGCAGCTTGCCATCACCCCGGCCGGCGGCCCCAGCTTCACCATCGTCGCCAGCGCTTCCGATCTGAGCGCGACGGCCGCATCGGGCTTGAGGCCGCGCGCGGCGATGCCGGCGCCGATCTTGGCATCCAGCGCGCGGTTCATCGGGGTGAATTCCGCCAGCCTGTCCTTATAGGCGCTGGTCGGGCCGCCCAGCGTCTTGTTGAGGAACGCGCCCAGCGCATAGCAGCCGGTCTCCGCCCGCAGCGCATCCTGCGGCAGATCGATCGGGCCGCCGGCGGGCTCCTGCGTCTGCGGATAGGCGGCCGCGCAGGCAGGGGCCAGATCCTGCCACTTGCCGGCACTGATTCCCGCTTCGAGCTGGGGCATGCGCGCGGCGACGGCGGCGGCGCGCGACTGATCGAAGCTCTTGCCCTCGGCGCCCGCCAGCAGGGCGTAATGCATGATGCCCGCCTGCCGGTCGAAGGGCAGAGCCGCCGCCACGTTGCCGCCGCCGGCCGCCCGCGCGCCGAGCGCCGCCACCACGCCGCAGGTGGCGGCGCGATCGATCGGGTCGTCCGGCAAGGTAAGAGCCTTCGGCCCACAGCCGGAAAGCGCCAGGCCCATCAGGACCGGCGCGGCGATAACGACCCGCATTCCATTCTCCTCGTTCAAGCTCATGCTCGATACACGCGAAACCGGGCCGGGTTCCCCCTCCCCATTGCCAATGCGACGGATCGGGGCTAATGCGCGGCCGTCATCTGGGGAGTAGCCAGCCGCCCGACGGGCGGATTGCCTGCGTCAACATACTCGGTCGAGAGGCCGTGGCGCGGCAGGGGCGGGAAACCGCCCGGGCGAGACCAATGACGTCGCACTTCCGCCTGGCCGGGCGGGAAGTGCGATGTCGTTGGATTCATCGCCGCCCGGCCCGGAGATCGACCGTCCATGGAAGCCCTGCTCACCTCGACCGCGCTGGTCGCGCTTGCCGAGATCGGCGACAAGACCCAGCTGCTGGCGATCGTGCTCGCCACCCGGTTCAAGCGGCCCTGGCCGATCGTGGCCGGCATATTGGTGGCGACGCTGGCCAACCATTTCCTTGCCGCGCTGATCGGCTCCAATGTCGCAGCCCTGCTGGACGGCACATGGTTCCGCTATCTCGTCGCCTTCTCCTTCATCGCCATGGCGGCGTGGACGCTGATCCCCGACAAGCTGGACGATGTGGAGACGAAGCCTGCCCGCTTCGGCGCCTTCATGACCACGGTGATCGCCTTCTTCCTGGTCGAGATGGGGGACAAGACCCAGATCGCCACCGTCGCGCTGGGCGCTCGCTTCCACGATGTGATCGCGGTCACGGCCGGCACCACGCTGGGGATGATGATCGCCAACGTGCCCGCCGTCTTCCTGGGCAACGAACTGGTCAAGCGCGTGCCGATGCGCGTCGTCCACGCCATCGCGGCGCTCCTGTTCCTGGCGATCGGCCTGTGGCTCGTCGCGCAGACGGCCGGCTGGCTGTAGCGCCGGCCCCGCCTCCAGGGCGCTGAGACGCCCTGGAAAGGCTCAGGCGCCGGACGTGCCTAACCAGGGTTCAATCGGCGACGAAACCGGGCGGGGGCACCCGGACGATGAAATGCCCCTTCACCCCTTCCGGCCATTCCCGGAAGGGCACCCTTCCCTCCTCGCTCGCGGCGTGGCGGACGGCGTAGTCGAGGATCGCGCGGGCCGCGTCCCCGGTCGGCGCGAACCGGCCGAGGACATAGCCGGTGCGGCCCGGCGCGCGGATATGGACGGTGCAATGCTCGCTGCAGGCGAACAGGCACGGCATCTCCTGGATGGCGATATGCGCCGTATCCGGATCGGTGGCCTGCACCGCGCGCAGCGCCTCCGCCAGCCGCGCGCCGCCGCGAACCCCCTCCCCATCCTCGCGGGATGCGACGGAGTGGCGGCAGCTATTGCAGACGACCACGGCGGGTCCGTCGGCGACGCGCGTCAGCATCTCATCCCTCCCGATCAGAACCGCGCGCGGACGCCGCCATAGACGCTGCGGCCCAGCGTGCCGTAGCGGTAGACGGTCTGATAATCCTCGTCGAACAGGTTCTCGATCCGGCCGAACAGGCGCACGCCGCCGCCCAGATCATATTCCGCCCGCAGGTCCACCAGCGTGTAATCGTCCAGCCGGCGGTTGTTGCCGGCATCGTCATAGCTCTTGCCCGCCCAGCGGACGGCAGCGCCCGTGGTCAGCCCGAACGGCCATTGGTAGCTGATCGATCCGTTGGCGGCGTTGCGGGGCCGGCGCGACAGCCATTTTCCGGTGTCCCGGTTCTCCGCATCGATCCAGCTGTAATTGCCGTCCACCAGCAGGCGATCGGAAAGCTTCAGCGACGCCGTCGCCTCGATCCCGCGTGAACGGGTGCGGGCGATGTTGAGATAATAGCCGAAGCGCGCGTCGCCCGCCGGCGTCAGGCAGAGCGGATCGATCTCGTCGGGATCGGTGGGCGCCGGAAAGGGGCAGCTGTAGAAATCGATCTGGTCCTTCGTCCGCCGATCGAACCAGGTGGCGCCCAGGGTCAGCGCGTCGCCGAACAGATGCTGCTCGATGCCGGCCTCCCAGCCCTTGGCGCGTTCCGGCGAGAGGGTGGTGTTCCCATATTCCGAATAGAGCTGGTAGAGCGTCGGCGCCTTGAATCCTTCGGCATAGCTCGCGCGCAGCACCGTGCCGGTGGGCAGCGACCAGGCGGCGCCGCCGGCGAACTGGGTCTTGCCGCCATAGGTCTTGTGGTCGTCGTGCCGCACGCCGCCATTGACGGTCAGGCCCGGCAGCACCTCGCCGGTAAGCTGGGCATAGAGGCTGGTGATGCCGGCATGGCCGCGCACCGGATCGGGCACCGGAATGGCGAGCGAGGCCGCCGGCGACACGGTGCGGAAGCGCGAGCGTTCATTCTCGACCCCGAACAGCGCCGTCCACGTGTCGGTGATCGCGAAGCTGCCCTGATATTCGAAGCGACGGTTGCGCCCGGCCGCGTCGAAGGTCTGCTGGCGCTGGCGGGTGGGATCGTAATTGTCGCGATCCGTGTCGGTATAACCGAAGGCGAAGCGGTTGCGGAACCGGCCGTCCAGCAGCGCGACGTTCAGGCCGGCATAGCCCACGAATTCGCGGTTGATGCCATATTCCGCCGTATCCCCGGCAAAGCCGTCTATCTCCGTCCGCCCGCGCGAATAATAGCCGCGAACGTCGGCGCTCACGCCGTCGGCGATCTCCAGCTCGGCCCGGCCGGTGAGGCTGCGGTTGCTGTAGCCGTCCCGCTCGCCGCCGCCCTGATCGGCGCGGATGGCGGAGATGCCGTCCGTGGTGAAGACGTTGCCGCCGATCCGCCAGGCCAGCGGCCCGGTGCGGCCGCCAAGGCCGGCGCGGGCGTTCACGGTGTCGCGCGATCCCGCCTCGACATCGAAGCTCGCCTCCAGATCCTTTTCCGGCATGGCGGTGACGACGTTGACGACGCCGCCAATGGCCTGGCTGCCCCACAGGATCGACTGCGGCCCGCGCAGCACCTCGATCCGCTGGGCATCGCCGACCAGCAGGTTGGCGAAATTATAGCCGCCGCTGGTGGAGGACGGATCGTTGAGCTTGACGCCGTCGATCACCACCACCGTCTGCTCCGCCTCGGCGCCGCGGATGCGGACGGAGGTGACGGTGCCGTAACCGCCGTTGCGCGAAACGGTGACGCCGGGCGTCCGCCACAGCAGCTCGGTGACGCCGATATCCTGGGCGCGGTCGATCGCCGCCTTGTCCAGCACCGTGACGGAGGAGGCCAGCCGATCGATGGCGATGGGCGCGCGGGTGGCGGTGACGATGATCGCGCCGCCATCATAATCCGGCGGCGTCGCCGCATCGGGCACGGGCGCCAACTGCACCTCGGCAAAGGCCGGCGCGGACAGAAGGAAACTGGTAAGAAGAACAGATCTCAACATCGAACATATCCCCAAAAGGCGGACATGCCGCGCCGTTCGGGGAGACAGGATGATCGACCTCGCCCCCCGCGCGAACGCGGCCACGATGTCGTCGCGCGGGGCAAACCCGTCCGCTCGGCGCACCCTGGCCGGACGAAGGACGACCGCGACGGGCAGGTCTCCTGGCTCGCGGGTCAGCGCTGGTCCGGGCCGCCTTCTCGGGACGGGACGTCCCAATGGCATATGGCCCGATGGCTCACCGCTTACAGTTGCAGGGGCAGCCGGGGTATTCCACCCCGTTCCCTTTTCATCCCCGTCGCCGGGGAACCTGTCGCGACGGGGGCGATAGTCCGGCCGGGCCGGGCCGGTCAACCATGATGGCTGATCGGCACCACCAGCCGGCGCCCTTCCACCTCGCCGATCCAGGCGCGGACGCCGTAGACGTCGGCCAGCCGATCGGCCGTCAGCACCCGATCGGGCGGGCCATCCGCCACCAGCCGGCCGTGATGCAGCAGCAGCAGCCGATCGCAATGGCCGGCGGCGAGCG
This sequence comes from Edaphosphingomonas fennica, assembly GCF_003034225.1. Classification (GTDB taxonomy): domain Bacteria; phylum Pseudomonadota; class Alphaproteobacteria; order Sphingomonadales; family Sphingomonadaceae; genus Sphingomonas_E; species Sphingomonas_E fennica. The sequence goes on along the minus strand of NZ_PHHF01000005.1, from coordinate 19,253 downwards.
AAAGATCATGGAGCACGGCCACTACCAGCGCGCCGGCATCGGCCTGGCGGCGCAGCAGCGCCATCACCTCGAGCTGGTGGCCGGGATCGAGCGCGGCCAGCGGCTCGTCCGCGATCAGCGCGGGCGCCTCCACCGCCAGCGCGCGGGCCAGCAGCACACGCGCGCGCTCGCCGCCGGAAAGCTCGGTCGCCACCCGGCCGCGCAGGTGCCCGATATCCGCCTGCTCGATCGCCCGGTCGATCGCGGCGACATCCGCCTCGCCGATCCGCGACAGCGGCGCCAGATGCGGCAGCCGGCCGAGCGCCACCAGCCGTTCCACGGTGAGCGGCCAGTGCAGCGTCTGCCCCTGCGGCAGATAGGCGATGCGACGCGCAAGGGCCGCGCGGGGCAGGCGCGCCACCGGCTGCCCATCCACCCGCACGCCGCCGCCGGATAGCGGCACGAGGCCGAGCAAGGCCCGCACCAGCGTGGACTTGCCGGCGCCGTTGGGGCCGATCACGCCGATCAGCCTGCCCGGCGCCAGATCGGCATCGACATCCGCCAGCACGGCGCGGCGGCCCAGCGCCACGCCCAGACGTTCCGCCCGGATCGTCACCATAGCCGGCGCTCCCGCATCAGATGGACAAGGAAGATCGGCACGCCCAGGAAGGCGGTGACGACGCCCAGCTTGAGTTCCGCCGTGGTGGGGATGATGCGGACGGCGACATCCGCCAGGGTGAGCAGCGCCGCCCCCGCCAGCACCGACGGAAGCAGGATCGCCGAGGGCGACCGATCGGTGAGCGGGCGGACGAGATGGGGCACGATCAGCCCGACGAAGCCGATCGACCCCGATATCGCCACCGCGCCGCCGACGCCGATCGCCACGCCCAGCAGCAGGCGCAGCCGGGTGCGGCGGAGATCGATGCCGAGCGAGGTCGCGCCATCCTCCCCCAAGGTCAGCGCGTCGAGCGCGCGGCCGTCCCACAGCAGCAGGAGCAAGCCGATGGCGATGCAGGGCAGCGCGATCCAGACATGTTCGAACGATCGATCCTCCAGCGATCCCATCAGCCAGGTCATGATCTCCATCGCCGCGAAGGGGTTGGGCGAAAGGTTGAGCGAAAGGCTGGTGCCGGCGACCGCCAGCGTGCTGACGGCGATGCCGGCGAGGATCAGCGTCAGCGGGCTTTCCGATCGGCCGGAAAGCAGGCCGAGCAGGCCGAGGCCGGCAAAGGCGCCGGCGATGGCGAGCAGCGGCAGCAGCAGCGGATGCCAGTTGGCGAGGCCGAAATAGAGCGCGATCACCGCGCCCAGCGCCGCGGTGCTGGAAACGCCCAGCACCGAAGGCTCCGCCAGCGGGTTGCGCAGATAGCCCTGCAGCGTGGCACCGCTGACGCCAAGCATCGCGCCGACGCCCAAGCCGAGCAGCGCGCGCGGCAGGCGGAGATCGACCAGGATGGTGCGTGCGACGTCATCGCCCGCGCCGCCCAGCACCGCCGCCATCCGCGCCCAGCCGAGCGAGACCGATCCCACCGCGAGCGATGCGAGTCCGGCCGCGAGAACGAGCAGGCCGAGCCCGCCGAGCAGAAGCAGCCGGTTCATGCCCACATCCCCAAATCCGATGCTCCATCCCATGGATCGCCGCTTGTGCCCCGGCCGGCAACTTGCCATGCCGGCGCGCGATGAAAGCGATCGTCCTTCGCCTCGCGGCCATGTCCGCCGCCTGCCTGCCGATGACGGCCGGCGCCGCAAGCGGACCGCCGCAGCGGATCGTTTCGCTCAACCTCTGCGCCGATCAATATCTGATGGCGCTGGCCGATCCGGGGCAGATCGCCGCGCTTTCCGCCTTCGCCCGCGATCCGGCGATGTCGGCCGGCGCGGCGCTGGCCGCCCGGCTGCCGGTGGCGCGCGGCAATGCCGAAGACGTGCTTTCGCGCAAGCCCGACCTGATCCTCGCCAGCCCCTATCGCCGGCGCGAGCTGCTGGCCGCGATCAAGGGCGGGGAGCGGATCACCGTCAACCTGCCGCCGGCCGAAAGCTATGCCGATATCCTGGCCCAGATCCGGCTGGTGGCGGCCGCCGTGGGGCATCCCGATCGCGGCGAGGCGCTGATCCGACGGATGGAGGCCGATCTTGCGACCATCCCCGCGAACGGGCACGGCCAGGTCGCCGCTTATTACCAGCGGCGCGGCTACATGACCGGCACGGGCACGCTGATCGACGACCTGATGGCGCGGGTGGGGCTGGTCAATCTGGCCGGCAAGCTGGGCAAGGGCCCGCTGGCGCGGGTTTCGCTGGAGGAGATGGTGGCGGCCGCGCCCGATTATCTGATCGTCGAAAGCGCGACCGGCACCGTCGCCGACCAGGGCACCGAGATGCTGCACCATCCGGCGCTCAGCCGCATTGCGCGCATCGCCCTGCCCCAGGCATGGACGGTGTGCGGCGGCCCCGCTTATGTGGCGGCGGCGCGCAGCCTGGCCGAGCAGGTCGGCCGCATCCGCGGCGCGCGGCAGCTCAGCGCGCAACGACATTGACCCGCCAGTCCTGCCGGCCCTGCCAGCCCCGCCGTTCAAGCTCGGGCACGTCGGAGGCCGCCAGCGGATAGCCGATGCAGAGCAGGGCGATCATCCGCCAGCGATCGGGCAGGTCGAGCATGGCGCGGACCGCCGCCGGATCGACGATCGATACCCAGCCGAGGCCGATGCCCCGCGTCCGCGCCGCGAGCCACAGCGTGTGGATCGCCATCACCGTGGAATAAGCCAGCGCCTCCGGCATGGTGGCGATGCCGAGGCCGTGCCCGGCCTCCGGCCCGTCATCCGAGAAGACCGCCAGCACGCCGGGCGCCTCGCGCAGGCCGTGGAGCTTGAGCGAGCGATAGAGATCCAGCCGGGCGGCATCGGCAACAAGCGCCGCCTCCGCCCGCAGCGCTTCCGCATCGGCATGGTCCGCCAGGGCCGCGCGCAGCGCGGGCGAATCGACGGTGACGAAGCGCCAGGGCTGGGCATTGCCGACCGAGGGCGCAAGCTGCGCGAGCGCCAGCAGCTCATCGAGCAGGCCGGGCGGCAGCGGATCGTGCCGGAAATGGCGCACGTCGCGCCGCCAGGCCAGAAGCTGGCCCAGCCCATGCCGGAACCCTTCATCGAAATGCGGCCCGTCCGCGCCGCCCGCCGTCCCGTCCAAATGCTCCCTCCCGCCCAAACGACCGCGACGGCATCGCCCGCCGCCCCACGTCGCCCAGACGGAGCACCGCGCCACGGCCAGTCCCTGGGCCGGGGCAAGAGCGACATCACGCCGGCAGGTCTCCTGGCTCGCGGGTCAGGGCCGGGCGGGCCGCCTTCTCGGGGAGGATATCCCCAATGGCATATGGCCCACGGGCTCGCCGCTTACAGTTGCAGGGTCAGCCGCGGAATGAGGCGGAAAACCCGCCCGCACCGCATTCCCTTTCGAAGCCCCCGAAGGGGCACCGGCGCGTGTGCCCTGCGCCTTATCCTGTTCGCCGGCTTTCGCCAATCACATCTCGACGCGGCTCACAGCTCCACGATCGAACGGAAGCCGCCGAAGATCATCCGCCGGGGATCGAAGGGCGCCTGATCCATCTGGCCCTTCAGCCGGGGATCGGCCATCACCTTGGCGTTGATCGCATCCCGCGCCTCGCGGGACGGATAGGTGATCCACGAGAATATGGTGGTCTCGCCCTCCTTCTGCTGCACGGCGCGGGGGAAGGAGGTCAGCTCGCCATAAGGCACGTCGTCCGCCACGCATTCGACATAGGCGATCGCGCCATGCTCCTTCCACACCTCCCCGGCGCGGACGGCCATCTCGCGATATGCGTCGATCTTCTCGACCGGCACGGCAAGCACATATCCATCGACATAGGGCATCACGGCATCCTCTCCATCGGCCGCCGCAGAAGGACGGCGGCGCGCATCTTCCGGCATGGGCAAGGCAACGGCCGGGCGGAGCCGGCGGTTCCCGGCGGGCGGGGCGGATGCTATGCTGCGCGGGTGGCGGGAAGCGGCCGGTGCCGCTAGGGCTTCCCGCTTCAAGGACAAGGTGGAACGACATGAGCGGCGACGAAGACTATATCTATGACGAGGCAACGGGCGAATGGATCAGCCCGGCGGACGCGGCGGCCCGCCCGGCCGCGGCCGATGGCGGCGTCGAGGTGCGCGACGCGGTGGGCAATGTGCTGGCGGACGGCGACCAGGTGACGCTGATCAAGGACCTGAAGGTGAAGGGCGCGAACCAGACGCTGAAGCGCGGGACGCTGATCAAGTCGATCCGGCTGACCGGCGACCCGCAGGAGATCGATTGCCGCCACGACGGCATCAAGGGCCTGGTGCTGCGCGCGGAGTTCGTGAAGAAGCGCTGAGGCATAGCTGCGACAGGGAGATCGATATGGCCGGAACCAATCGCGGGGCATTCCACCATATCGACCTGTGCGTGAGCGATATCGAGGCGTCGATCCGCGTCTATGGCCCGGTGCTGGAATATATGGGCTACCGCCGGGTATCCGGCGGCAGCGGCGCGGAATGGGACCTGCCAACCGAGGGACGCGGCGCGTCGCTGGGGCTGATCCCCTGCGATCCGGCGCTGAAGGACCATGGCTATCGCCGCTATGCGCCGGGCGTGCAGCATATCGCCTGGCGGGCGGAAAGCCGCGAGGATGTGGACCGGCTCCACGCCCTGCTGGTGGAGCAGGGGATCAAGGTGCTCGATCCGCCGGCGCATTATCCCCAATATTCGGGCGATTATTACGCCCTGTTCTTCGAGGACCCGGACGGCATCAAGCTGGAATATGCCCATACGCCGGGCTGGCTCTGAGCATCAGAACAGGCTGAGCTGCGGCCCCGGATCGGCCCTGAGCGGCCAGCGGCCCAATATGCGATGGCGGGTGAGGCCGACGAGGCTGTGGACCAGCACCAGCTCGCGCGCCACCCAGCGATAGCCCTCGACCGCCTCGGTAAAGGGCGTGCCGATGCGGTAGAAGAGGGTGAGGTGCGGGCTGAAGTCATAGCCTTCGCGCGGCATCACGCCCGCCCGCCGCAGCCCGGCATCGATCTGGCGGTGGAGATCGCCAAGCGCCCGGTTGCGCTTGCCCGGCCGCAACGCCACCGATCGGTTGCTGCCGACCACGCGATCGAGATCGATCGCGACCGGCGCCGCCCGGATCGCCTCCCCCACCGCCGCCAGCGGCTGTTCGAGCCATTCGGGATAGCTGGCATGATCGTCGAGGATCGCCATCGTCATGTGCAGATGCTCCATCCGCACCCGATGATGATCGCCGCCGCGCCGGAGCGCTTCCTGATCGATCCTGTAGGCCTGCACCACCGGCGGCAACAGGGCATAGAAGAAGCGGTGGCGGACCGGATCGACGGACCCGGCCGGACTGGCGACGGACATGGCACGCACCCGAATCGAACATCACGGATGTTCATGATATGTTCTCAACCGCGATTGTCCAGCCCGGCGGGATAGGGCGGATCCGTCCATCCGCCCGATCCCGTCGCGCCGCGGATCAGGGCGTGCCGGTCCCGCCGGTGGCGGCCTCCAGCTCGGCGGCGTTGGTGACCTGGGCGATCCCGGCCTTGCCGAGGATGATGACCCAGCGGCCGCCATCCTCGCAGGTGGCGACCCAGCTCGGCGCATCCTTGATCGGCGCGATCGCGGTGGATTCGCGCACCTGCTGGCAGGGACGGCCGGCATCGTGGATGGCGCGGTAGAATACGGCGTTGCGCTCATTCTCCGTCATGCCATGCAGCCGCTCCGCATAGTCGCCTTCGGGAACGACGATGTTGGTGGTGGCCTTCTCCTCCTGTTTCGGGCCGCAGGCCACCAGCGGCAAGGCAAGCAAGGCAACGGCGATAATCGGCCTGACCATCCTGAACCCTCCTCTGTCGCGGGGCGCCGACGAACCAGGCCCCGGTTCCACCAGCGTAACGATGCTGGGGCCAAGTGGTTGCGCCCGCCCCGCCGCACGCCGCCGCGCGGACGGCCTTGATGCCGGTGCCCGGCCCGTTCCGAAAAACAGGGTTAACAAATCGTTAGGATCGTCACGCTGGAGTCACGGGCGGCCGCTAACCCTCGGCGGAATTCGTGGTGGGGCCATGAGTTCCGCATTGGGAGACAGACATGAAGACGATCGTATCTATGCTCGGGCTGCTGACCGCTCTTGCCTCGGGAGGCGCCGCACAGGCCGCGGCCGTGGTGCAGACCTATAATTTCCAGGGCCTCCTGAACGACAATTCGAAGACGGTGACGGGCAGCTTCACCCTCCTCCAGGACGCCGACACCCAGACCGCTTCGCTGGAAAGCATCGCCTTCACCATCGGATCGACCGTCTACACGACCGCGACCGCCTTCCTGTCGCCGAACAATGCCAAGGGCAGCCCGGACGCCTTCATCCTGTGGGGCAACGTCAACAATCCGTTCGGGCAGGGCGTGCAGGGCACGACCGAGGATTTCTACCTGACGTTCAACCCCTTCACGCTCAAGACCTGGGATCTGGCTTATTCCGAGGCGGGCGTGGCCGTGAAGCATTCGACCGGCGCCAACCTGACGCTGGCGATCCCCGCCGCGGTTCCCGAACCCGCCAGCTGGGCCATGATGATCGCGGGCTTCGGCCTGACGGGCGCGGCGATGCGCCGCCGCCCGCGCACCTCCGTTTCCTTCGCCTGAGATACCCGCCATTGCGGTGGAGCGGGCCCCCGTCAGGACAGGCGCTCTTCCGCCCCGAACTGGATCGCCTGGATCCCGCCATCCTCCAGCCGCAGGGCCGTCAGCACGCCGGTCTGGTAGGCGCCGGTATCGATGCCGATGCGGTGGGGGCCGATATCCGGGCGCGCGTCCGCCCAGCTATGGCCGTGGACGATGATCTTTTCATGCGGGCCGGCAGCGTCCAGGAAATCGCGGCGGATCCAGAGGAGGTCGTCCTCGTCCTGCCGGTCGAGCGCAATGCCGGGGCGGATGCCGGCATGGACGAAGGCGTAATCGCCGAGGCTGACGATCAGCTCGAGCCGCTGGAGCAGGCGGAGATGGCCGGCGGGCATCCGATCCAGAAGCTCGTCACGCGCGCGGCGGAAATCCTGCGGGCCGAGATCGGCGGCGGGCGGCGCCACGCCATAGGAGGCAAGCGTCGCCACCCCGCCAAATTCCAGCCAGCCCTCGCCATCCTCCGGCATTTCCAGGAAATCGAGCAGCGCCTGTTCGTGATTGCCCTTGAGCAGATGAAGCTCGAACCCTGCGCGCCGATCCAGCCAGCAGAGCGCGTCGAGCACCTCGGCGGATTGCGGGCCGCGATCGATATAATCGCCGCAGAAGATGAGGATCGGCCGGCGCCCCGCGCCGCGACCAGCGATGTCCTCCATGACGCGGCCGAGCAAGCCGCAAAGCTGATCGTAGCAGCCATGGACGTCGCCGATCGCATAGACCAGCCCGCCATCGACACTGCCCGGCCGGACCGGCGCGGCGGAAGGCGGAGGGGCCAAGGCCATCGTTCAGCGCCCCATGCGGGCCTGATCGCTGAGGGAGGCGAGTTCTTCGGCGAGCGCCCGATAGCTGCCGATCAGGTAGCGCGGCTCGTCCGACGATCGATTGCGGAGCCGCGCCCAGCGCTTGCGATAGGAGATGAGGGTCGAACGTTCCACGCCGGTGCGAATGGCATCGGCATAGGCATCGCGCAGGCCCCGGTCCGCCGCCAGCACGGCGGGACGGAGGCACCATGCCTCGCGATTCTCGTTCATCCCCTCGCAGCGCTGGCGGGACGGGCGCGATGCCAGCCGCGCGGAGGTGGTGCGGGATTTATCGGCCGTCGCCAGCCGGGCCGGCCCGGATTCCGGCTTGGGCCGGGGCTGGGATTCGGCCTTGCGCCCCGCCGGAATGGCGCGCGCGGGCTGCGGCACGGAAGGCGCCGGCGCGGCTTCAGCGAGGCGATCCGCCGGCACGGCCGCCGGAGGGCGGGACGGCGATGGCGGGTTCCGGGCCGGCGCGCCGGCCGCCAGCCTGGGCGGCGGGCCGCTCCGGTCGTCCCGCATCACCGTGATGAAGGTGCCGACCATGGCCGCGAGCACCGCCGCCGCGACGAGGCGCCAGCCGGTGCCGCCGCGGCCGGCGGACGACAGGTTGCGGATGACGATGGGCCGCGCGCGGGGCCGCTCTGCCTTGGGGGATGGCGGCGGGGGATCGGCCGCCTTGCCGAATATCGCCTCCATGTCCTTCGACACGCGGGACGGGCCACGATCCGCGCGGTCGCGATCCGGGCGCACGCCGGGGCCTGCGGACTCCCGCCCACGAAAAACCGCCCTGTTCCGATCCGTCTCCACCCGCGCCTCATCGCTCCTGACGATCGGGCAACGATGGAGGCCGATAGGGGTTCCGGCCGGCCATCGCAGCGGGCCGGCGCTTCAGCGGAATCCGGGGGACGAAATCCGCCGCTGGGCCGGCGCGGCGGGCCGGCCCAGCGGAGCGCGGATCAATCGTGCTCGCGGCCGCCGGCGCCCATATAGAGCTCGCCGCCGGTTTCCTTGAACACCTTGCTCATCTCCGCCATGCCGGCCTCGGCGGCTTCCGCCGCGAGGAAGCTGTCCGCCGGCTGGCTCTGCTTGGCGGCGAAGTCCCGCACCTCCTGGGTGATCTTCATCGAGCAGAATTTGGGGCCGCACATCGAGCAGAAATGCGCGGTCTTGGCGCCTTCGGCCGGCAGCGTCTGATCGTGATATTGCTCGGCCGTGTCGGGATCGAGGCTGAGGTTGAACTGGTCGCGCCAGCGGAATTCGAAGCGGGCGCGGGACAGGGCATCGTCGCGAAGCTTGGCGGCGGGATGGCCCTTGGCGAGGTCCGCCGCGTGGGCGGCGAGCTTGTAGGTGACGACGCCGACCTTCACGTCATCGCGATCCGGCAGGCCCAGATGCTCCTTGGGCGTCACGTAGCAAAGCATCGCCGTGCCATACCAGCCGATCATCGCCGCGCCGATGCCGCTGGTGATATGATCATAGCCCGGCGCGATATCGGTGGTGAGCGGCCCGAGCGTGTAGAAGGGCGCCTCCCCGCACGCTTCGAGCTGCTTGTCCATATTCTCCTTGATCTTGTGCATCGGCACATGGCCGGGGCCTTCGATCATCACCTGCACGTCCTGCTCCCAGGCGCGCTTCGTCAGCTCGCCCAGCGTGTAGAGCTCGGCGAACTGGGCTTCGTCGTTCGCGTCGGCGATCGAGCCGGGGCGCAGGCCGTCGCCCAGCGAATAGGCGATGTCATAGGCCTTCATGATCTCGGTGATCTCGTCGAAATGCTCGTAGAGGAAGCTTTCGCGATGATGGGCGAGGCACCATTTCGCCATGATCGATCCGCCCCGGCTGACGATGCCGGTGACGCGCTTGGCGGTGAGCGGGATATAAGGCAGGCGGACGCCGGCATGGATGGTGAAATAATCCACGCCCTGCTCGGCCTGCTCGATCAGCGTATCGCGGAAGATTTCCCACGTCAGGTCCTCGGCGATGCCGCCGACCTTCTCCAGCGCCTGATAGATCGGCACGGTGCCGATCGGCACGGGCGAGTTGCGGAGGATCCATTCGCGCGTGTCGTGGATGTTGCGGCCGGTGGAAAGGTCCATGACGGTATCCGCGCCCCAGCGGATCGCCCAGACCATCTTCTCCACCTCCTCCGCGACCGAGGAGGCAACGGCGGAATTGCCGATATTGGCGTTGATCTTGACCAGGAAATTGCGGCCGATCGCCATCGGCTCGCTTTCCGGGTGGTTGATGTTGCTGGGGATGATGGCGCGGCCGCGCGCCACTTCGTCCCGCACGAATTCGGGGGTGACGTAATCGGGGATCGAGGCGCCCCAATCCTGCCCGTCGCGGACGAGCTTGTCCTTCAGCATCTCACGCCCGAGATTTTCCCGCACCGCGACATATTCCATCTCGGGCGTGATGATGCCGCGTTTCGCATAATGCATCTGGCTGACATTGGCGCCCGCCTTGGCGCGGAGCGGGCGCTGGCGGACATTGGGGAAGGGCTGGACGGCGCCGTTCCGGCCGACGGCGCCGGAAAGGCCGTTATCCTCCGGCTTCACCGCGCGGCCGGCATATTCCTCCACATCGCCCCGGCCGCGAATCCAGTCGCGCCGCAGCTCGGGCAGGCCGGCCATGATGTCGATGCGGGCCTGCGGATCGGTATAGGGGCCGGAACAGTCGTAGACGCGCAGCGGCGGCTCGCCCGCGGACGGCTCCAGATCGATCTCGCGCATGGCGACGCCGAGAGGGCCGACATGGATCTTGCGGCTGCCGCGGATGGGGCCGGTCGTGACCGTCATCTCGGTACGCGCGGGGATATCGGCCATGATGCAACTCTCCGTTCGGGGCGACCCATGACGGATGAGAGTTTGCGGCCCTTCGCGCTCGCGCCGGACGCTCCCTCCCTACGCCGGTGTCAGCCGGATCAGGTTCAGCGGGTCGCGGCCGGACAGCCGCCTCTCAACCGCGTGCGCGCGGTCCCCCGGGGATGGGCCGGTTCTAGGCGCACGCGGCCGCAGGGTCCACCCCCGCATTACGGTTGCGATTTATGCAATCGTACCCCATCTTTTCGCACTTGCAACATCACCTTCGCAGTCGCAAAAAGGACGGGCCTTTCAGGCATCCTCTCCTAAAGACTTTCGGGTCGGCCCTTCGGGACCGGCCCTTTTTTTTGCCCGCAGGGCAGCGAAACGGCGGGCCCGCGCATATCCGGCATTTTGCGGCACCGGCATCATCGGTGTAAGGCTCCACCCCGCATGGTATCGACGAAGCATTGTGATCTGGCGATCGCCGGGGGCGGGCTGGCCGGGGGGATGATCGCGCTGGCGCTCGCCATGCGGCGGCCCGAGCTGCGCGTGGTCCTGGTGGACCAGGGCGAGACGATCGGCGGCGAAGGCCACATCTGGGCCTTCCGCCATGACGACGTGGCGGATGCGCACCGCTGGCTGCTCGCCCCGCTGGTGGGCCATGGCTGGCGGGGCTACGACATCGCCCTGCCCGGCCGCAGGCGGCGGTTCGGCACGCCGGTATATGCCGTCCATGCCGAGCGGCTGGACGAGGCCGTGCGCCGGGCGATGCCCGCCCACACCATCCTGACCGGCAGGAAGATCGTGGCGGCGAACAAGACGACGCTGCTGATCGACGGGGGCGATCGGGTGCAGGCCAAGGCGGTGATCGACGCGCGCGGCGCCGGCGACCTGAAGCGGCTGGATACCGCCTGGCGGACCTGCGTGGCGGAAACGCTGCGCCTCACCGAACCCCATGGGCTGGAACGGCCGATCTGGGTGGACGCCACGATCGACCAGTCGGCCGGCCCGCGCCACCTGCGCATCCTGCCGCTGGACGCGGACATCGTGCGGATCGAGGACGTGGCCCTTGCGGACACCCCCGAGGCCGATGGCGAGGCGAGCGGCGCGCGGATCGCCGAATATGCCGCCGCGAAAGGCTGGACCGTCGCCGAGACGCAGCGGAGCGAGGCGGGCGCCCTGCCGCTGGCCCTGGGCGGCGATTTCGACGCTTATTGGCAATCGGGCGCCAAGGACGTCGCCAAGGCGGGCCTGCGCGCCGGCCTGTTCCACCCCGCGACCGGGCTTTCGCTGCCCGATGCGGTGCGCACCGCCGCCTTCGTCGCCCATCTCGGCAATCCGGGCTCGCGCACCGTGCACGAGGCGATGCGCAACTTCGCCCACGAAAGCTGGGACGCGCGGCGCCCCTATCGCCTGTTCGCCCGGATGCTGATGCAGGCCGCCGATGCCGATCGCCGCGCGGCGCGGTTCCGCCGCTTCCACGAAGGACGGCGGACGATGATCGAGCGGTTCCACGCCATGCGATCGACCCGCGCCGATCGCTGGCGCCTGATCGCCCGCTGCCGGCTGCCGCTGGGGCAGATGCTGGCGGCGATGCGCGATGGAAACAGCGGACACGCCGGAGGGCGGGCATGAGGACGGCGGCCGTGATCGGCGCCGGCTTCGGCGGGCTGGCGCTGGCCATCCGCCTGCAATCGGCCGGCGTGGACACCACCCTGATCGAGGGGCGCGACCAGCCCGGCGGCCGGGCCTATGCCTGGGAGAAAGGCGGCTTCATCTTCGATGCCGGCCCCACCATCATTACCGATCCCGATTGCCTGCGCGAGCTGTGGGCGCTTTCCGGCCGGGTGATGGACGCGGATGTCAGCCTGCTGCCGGTGAGCCCCTATTACCGGCTGAACTGGCCGGACGGCACCAGCTTCGACCATGCGGCCGACGAGGCGCAGCTGATGCGCGAGATCGCCCGCATCTCCCCCGCCGATGCCGCCGGCTACCAGCAATTCCTGCAATATGCCGCCGGAACCTATGCCAAGGGATATCTGGAATTCGGCCATGTGCCTTTTCTAGACATGGGCGCCATGGCGAAGGCGTTACCGATGATGGCACGATATCAGGCATGGCGATCGCTGCACGCCATGGTTTCACGCTATGTGAAGGACGAGAAGCTGCGCCAGGCCTTCAGCTTCCAGACGCTGATGCTGGGCGGCAACCCCTTCACCGCCACCGCGCTCTATGCGCTGATCCACAAGCTGGAGAAGGATGGCGGCCTGTGGTTCCCGCGCGGCGGCACCAACCGGCTGGTGGCGGCGATGGCGGCGCATTTCCAGCGGCTGGGCGGCACGCTGCGGCTGGGCGATCCGGTGGTGCGGATCGAGACGCTGGGGGATGCCGCGACCGGCCTCGCCACCGCCAGCGGCTGGCACCAGGAATTCGGCGCGATCGCCAGCAATGCCGATCCGGTGCACAGCTATCGCGACCTGCTGGGCCACACCGTGCGCGGGCAGAAGGCCGCCCGCGCGCTGGAGGCCAAGCGCCATTCGCCGTCCGCCTTCATCCTGCATTTCGGGGTGAAGGGAAGCTGGCCCGGCATACCGCACCACATGATCCTGTTCGGCCCGCGTTACGAAGGGCTGCTGAAGGACATCTTCGAGCATGGCGTGCTGGCCGAGGACATGCTGATCCTGCTCAACCACCCGACCGTGACCGATCCGAGCCTGGCGCCCGAGGGCTGCTCCGCCTTCCAGGCGGTGGTGCCGGTGCCGCACCTGGGCAAGCTGCCGATCGACTGGAACCGGACCGGGCCGATCCTGGCGCAGCGCATCCTGGCGGAGATCGAGCGGCGGCTGATGCCGGGCCTGGCCGATCGGGTGATGACCATGTTCCATTACATGCCGACCGACTTCGCCGCCGACCTGAACGCGCATATGGGCACCGGATACGGGCTGGAGCCGACGCTGCTGCAGGGCGGCTGGCTGCGCGTGCACAATCGCGACGACCGGATCGCCAACCTCTATTTCGCCGGGGCCGCCACCCATCCGGGCGCGGGCATCCCCGGCGTGCTGGGATCGGCGAAGGCCACCGCCGCGCTGATGCTGGCAGACATGGCCTGAGCCTTCCCCGCGCCCATTCGCCCGCTTATCCTTTCCACCTGACAGGACCTGTATGAAACGCCTTGCCGTCTATTGCGCCTCCAGCCTGGGCAACGACCCGATCTTCGCCGATGTCGCCCGCCATGTCGGCCGCACGCTGGCCGCGCGCGGGATCGGCCTGGTCTATGGCGGCGGGCGGCTGGGGCTGATGGGGCTGGTGGCCGATGCCGCGCTGGAGGCGGGCGGCGAGGTGATCGGCGTGATCCCCGAGGTGCTGCGCGACGCGGAGGTCGCCCATACCGGCTGCACCGAGCTGCACATCGTCGCCAACATGCACCAGCGCAAGGCGATGATGACCGACCTGGCCGACGGCTTCGTCACCATTCCCGGCGGCATCGGCACGATGGACGAGCTGTTCGAGGCGCTGAGCTGGGCGCAGCTCGGCTATCATGCCAAGCCGTGCGGGCTGGTGAACGTGGCGGGATTCTACGACCATCTCACCGCCTTTCTCGATGGCGTGGTCGCGGCCGGGCTGCTGCGGCCGGCGCACCGCGCCAACCTGGTGGAGGCGGGCACGATCGAGGAGCTGCTGGACAAGTTCGCCGATCACAAGATCGCGCCCAGCGTGGTGCAGATGGTGCGGCGCGACCTGTGATATTGTCGGCCTATCTGCTGCTGGCCGGCGCGGCCGTGCCCGAGATTTCCGATTTCGCGCGGCAGGGCGATTTCGCCGTCCAGCAGATCATCACCGATGACGCCGCGGTACTGCTGCGCGAATGGAACGGGCCGGACCATGCGGGGCGGCCGCCGATCATCGACCGGATCGGCCGGGAGAAGGTGGTGGACAGCTTCATCGTCTTCACCGGCTGCACGCCCAATCCGGTCAACCAGTGCAACGTGACCGCCGATTTCACGCTGATCGGGCCGCAGGGGCAGGTCTATGCCCGGCATCGCGACACCGAATTATGGGTGGGCAAGGCCCCGCCCGCCGGCGGCGCGCTGACCCTGTCGGACGCGTCGCTCGGCATCTTCATCGACCCGGAGGATCCGGCGGGGGATTATGTGGTGCGCGCCAGGGTGACCGATCATGTCGCCGGCATCACGCTGCGCACCGAAAAGCGGCTGACCGTGGTGGAGGGCGACTGACTCCCTCCCGGATTTGCCGGCGGGGGCGGCCCTTCAGGCCGCCCGGTCGCTCGCCAGCCAGCCTGTGAGCAGATAGAGCAGGATCATCGCCGGACCGCACAGGCAGACCGTGAGCAGGATCGCGCCGACCCGGACGAGCAGCGGATCGATCCCGGTATAGTCGGCGAAGCCGGCGCAGACGCCCATCAGCTTGCCTTCGCGCTTGTTCAGATAATAACGGCTGGTCATCGTCTTTTCCCTTGAGAAGATATGGCGGCCGATCAGCAGCGGGGCGCTTCGATCGGCGCGGCGCGGACGGGGGCGACAGCGGCGGTGACGCAGGCTGCGCTCAGCATCAGCGCGCCGACCAGCGAAACCAGAACCTGCTGGACCTTGGATTTCTCGAACTTGAACATGGCCTTCACTCCCTTATGTGGCCGGGCGACGATCCCGCCCGGTGATGCCAGGAACATTGCAGGGAGCGTGCCAACTGCCCGAACCAGCCGGAATGCAGGGAATTTTCCCTTTCACAGGCTTTTTCACTGGCTAATATCCGCCTGATGTTGGCTAATTTCACCTATAGACGGCGAATTCCACATATCGCCCGAAGCGTGCCGCCCGCAACCGTCCGATAGCGGACACCGGCTGTCCGGTTCCGATCAGGCCGGCAGGCGCGGCCCTTTGCCGCATCGCATCATGGCTGTTATGGAGGCGGCCCGCCGCACAGCGACGAAAGGGCCCGGATGAAGCTCGCTTATCTGATGAACACCTATCCGGTGACGAGCGGCACCTTCATCCGGCGGGAAATCGCAGCCATCGAGCAGACCGGGGTTCCGGTGACCCGCTTTGCCGTGCGGCGCTGGACGGAGGCGCTGGTCGACCCGCTCGACCAGGCGGAACAGGCCAGGACCCGTTATCTGCTGAGCGGCAATGCCGCCGGGCTGGTGCTGGCGATGCTGGCCGAGCTGCTCACCCGGCCGCATCGCGTGGCCCGTGCATTGCCGGCCTGGGCGGGGCTGTGGCGGGCCGGCGGCGGCTTCGTCCGCCATGTCGCCTATCTGATGCAGGCGGCCGCGCTGCGGCGGCAAACGGCGGCGGCCGGCATCACCCATGTCCATTGCCATTTCTGCACCAACGCCGCCGCCGTGGCGATGCTTTCGCGGCTGATGGGCGGGCCGGCCTACAGCTTCACCGTGCACGGGCCGGACGAGCTGGTGGACCTGCCGGCGCAGGGCATCGCCGCCAAGATCGCCAACGCCGCCGCCGTGATCGCGATCACGCGATACTGCCAGGGGCGGCTGCGCGAACATGTGAGTGCGGATCTGTGGCCGCGCATCCACATCGTCCATTGCGGGCTGAAGCTGGAGGATTTCCCCGACACCGCCGGCAATCCCCGCGGCGAGACGCTGGTCTGCGTCGGCCGGCTCTGCCCGCAAAAGGGGCAGGTGCACATCCCCGCCGCCGTCGCCGCCGTGCGCGGGCGCTTTCCCGGCCTGCGCGTGATCCTGATCGGCGACGGCGAAAGCCGCGCCGCGATCGAGGCCGAAGTCGCCCGCCATGGCGTGGGCGACATGGTGGCCCTGGCCGGGTGGAAATCCAATGCCGAGGTGCGCGCCGCCATCGCCGATGCGCGCGCCCTGCTGCTGCCGAGCTATGCCGAGGGGCTGCCCATCGTCATCATGGAAGCCTTCGCACTCCGCCGGCCGGCGCTTTCCACTACGATCGCCGGCATCCCCGAGCTGGTCGACGCGGAATGCGGATGGCTGGTGCCGCCCGGCGACCATGACGCGCTGGTGGCGGCGCTCGCCGATGCGATGGCCGCTTCCCCCGAAAGGCTGGCGGCGATGGGCGCCGAGGGCCGGGCACGGGTGGAGGCCCGGCACGATCTGGCGGCGATCGCCCCGCGCCTCGTCTCCCTGTTCGCCGCATAACGCTTCGTCGATCCCGCGGCACGGGACGTCGACGGGCATGGGCTGGTTGCCTACCGTTCAGGTGGAGATCGCCATCAGGACCGCATCAACAGAACCGAACATTGCAAGGGGACTGATATCATGCGGAAATTGATGCTAGCGCTGGGCGCCGTTTCCCTCGCGCTGCCGGCGGCGATGACGCTGCCGACCGAAAAGGCCGAGGCCCGGAAGCATCATCGCTACAAGGAATGGCGGGGCCGCGACGGCCGCACCTATTGCCGCAAGTCGAACGGCACCACCGGCCTGATCTTGGGCGGCGCGGGCGGCGCGCTGCTGGGCCGCGCGGTCGATACCGACGGCGATCGCACCACCGGCACGCTGCTGGGCGCGGCCGCTGGCGCGCTGGTCGGCAAGGCGGTCGATAGCAAGCGCACCTGCCGTTGATGGGGTGCGCCTGACGGCGGCCGTTGATGGGATGCGCCTGACGGCGCATGGCGGCGGCCCCCGCTTTCCCACCCGGCTACCCAACGGCAGTTCTTATGGGTGGCGGGGTGAGGGAGCGGCTGGCACCGCACGCAAAATGCGCCCTTGCGCGCGTCTTGCCGATCAGGCCGGCGGCGCGAGTTCGGCCGGCGCGTTGTGGAAATAGCTCTTCTGTTCGCGCCGTTCGGCGATCCGCCAACCCTTTTCGGTGCGGACCAGCTTGTCGCAATACCAGAGGCCGACGAAGAACACCTTGTCGTTGCCGGGCACTTCGGTGCCGTCCGGGAACATGATCATCGGGTTGAACAGGATCGTCCGCGCGGTGGCCTTGTCGCCGTCCAGCTTCAGCTCGGTCGTGGCGACCATGTGCTGGAAGCCCTTGAACTTCTTCATCGCCTCGCCCAGCCAGGCCTGAATCTCGCGGAACGGCCCGCGCGATCCGCCGACCTCGGTATAGTCGATGATCGCATCCTCGGTGAACACGTCGTCCAGCCCCGCCCAGTTGCGATCGTCGATCGCGAAGGAATAGCGGGCGAACAGGTCCTGTATTTCGAGGCGGTCGGAAATCTCCTGCAGGCTGAGCATCGGCATCCCTCTTCCGTTTCGCATTTTCGATGGCCGGACCATAGATGGTCCAATGGCCGCCGCCTATCGGCCGCACTGTCGCCACGCGCGCCGGGACACGGAAAAGGAGACGGAAATTGCTGATCCGCGAGGGCGTGGCCCGCACGCCGGACGACCGCTTCGCCGGCCTGCCCGATTTCCTTTTCGTGCCCCATTATCACATGGCGCCGGACGCGCGGCTGGGGCCGCTGCGCATGCATTATCTGGACGAAGGCCCACACGACGCGCCGGTGATGCTGCTGCTGCATGGGGAGCCGAGCTGGAGCTTCCTCTACCGCCGGATGATCCCGCCGCTCGTGGCCGCGGGCTATCGGGTGATCGCGCCCGATCATGTGGGCTTCGGCCGATCGGACAAGCCGACCGCGCGGGAAAGCTATAGCCAGGCCGCCCTGGTCGGCTGGCTTGCCGATCTGGTGACGGCGCTCGATCTCCGCCGGATCACGCTGGTCTGCCAGGATTGGGGCGGGCCGATCGGCCTCAACCTGCTGGCGGCGATGCCCGAGCGGTTCGAGGCGGCGGTGGCCGCCAATACGCTGCTGCCGACCTGCGAGCCGCCACCGCTGGGCGTGGCAGGCTGGCCGGGGCCGATCATCACCGCCTGGGCCGAAACCTGCCGGACGAGCGACGACCTGGCGGTGAGCGAGGTGATCGCCGCCGTCTGCGTGAACCGGCCCGATCCGGCGGTGCTCGCCGCCTATGACGCACCCTTCCCCGATGCCGCATACAAGGCCGGCGCGCTGGCCATCACCGGCTGCATCCCGCTCGCCACCTCAGCGCCGGGCATCGCGGCCAACCGGGCGGCATGGGCGGTGCTGGAGCGGTTCGACAGGCCGTTCCTGACCTTGTTCAGCGATTCCGATCCGTCGACCATCGCCTGGGAAGCTGTGTTCCAGGCGCGCGTGCCGGGCGCCGCCGGCCAGCCCCATGCCCGCATCGCCGGCGCCGGCCATTTCCTGCAGGAGGAACAGGGCCCGGCCATGGCGGAACGGATCATCGCCTGGAAGCGGGCGGGCCAGGCGGCGTGAGCAGATTCCGATGGTGATCGACTGTCGGGTTTCGGGAATCGCCTAACAACCTGCGGATGGCCGGAAAGTCGGGGGAAGCGGACGTTGCCCGCGGACTGCGAGCGGCGAGGCAACACCGTACTGCGATCGATGGCATACGACCTCTACTGAACGTGCGATCTGCACGATGATCGCGCTGCTTGCCCAACACCTACCCTCGAAGATGATTGCGGCGATCGAGAGTTGACGGCTACGGTGCATCGCGTCGATGGCACCGGTTGAGGATTGCCAAAATGATCCGGATTGGCATCCTGCGCACGGCTGCAATCACTGTGGCGGCTGTCCTTGCAACGGGCGCGTCAGCTCAGCCGGCTCCGGGAGAGCAGGTGGGTGATACCTTCAGCCTCCCATTCGGTGCCGTCCCCCGAGAGATTTTCGGAGTGCTGTGCGAGTCTGAGCCTGGCGATTCGAATTTCGCTGCCACTTTGAAGTGCTTTCCGACGAATATGATGGAGCGGCCATCAATCACCGTGTCAGTGGCGGATTGGCGGAGCCAACCGACACGGGCCGAAATCATCGCAAACACGCGAGAGGCATTTCATGAACGGTCGATTTTCAACGTAATCCGCGAAGACAACTTCGCACCTCCTAGGGCCGGGACTCATAACCACCATGTGATGGCGGCGGCGAGGTGGATGCTGCCGAGGAAGACATCGGCGCGGCGGTC
>NZ_PHHF01000024.1 GCF_003034225.1 Edaphosphingomonas fennica | reverse complement strand
TACGATCAGACCAGACAACCGATCCTACCGGCCATCATAGTCGCCGCTCAACCGGCCATCGTAGTTGTCGCCGCGCAGGCGGCTCTCGTGATTGCGTCGCCGTTGTCTGCTCAAACGGCAGGCGCGTTCATGACCAATCCCGCGTTTCAGGACCCCGCGCCGCGCCAATGCACCTCAACGGTCGATATGCAGCATTGTGCCGCGCATGATCTGCGGGTTGCGGACGCGGCGATGAGCGCACGCTACAGCACGCTACGCCAGCGCCTCACTCCTGCCGAGCGCCATTGGCTACTCACCGAGCAACGGCAATGGCTCAAGGATCGTGACAGCAAATGCGTTGCCGAAGCCGATGAATATCAGGGCGGCTCGATGGCCGTTCTGGCGGTTGCCCAGTGCTGGATCGACGTCACAAAGGACCGGGAAAGAGCACTTGCTGCGCGGTTATAGCGTCCGCCGCGCGAAGGCGCGATCCGTCATCATGAAGCACTCAGCGCAAGTGCGATCACGTGCTCGGGCGGCAAGGCCTGTCTCGCTGGCAAGTTCGCGCGCATATTCGCCCGGCATCGGCCTGGATCATGCCAGCAACTGCGCCGGCACGCCGAGCGCCGGCCCGGCCTCGGCGAGCCGTTGATCAAGCGTATGCATCACGGCGCCATGTTCTGAGGCGACAGCAAGGTGCAGCGCGTCGCCGGCACGGAGCCCGAAGCTGTGCTGATCGGCGAACCTCGCCGCGGCCCGAAAGTGCCCGCCGGTCACTGGCAACACGGTAAGGCTCTCGGCCACCAACTTGTTGAACATGGCGAGCGCCGCCGCGCGCTGCTCGAGGGTGATCTGACCTGTTCGCAGCTTGATCGCCAGGGCCGACGACATTTCGGTGACGGTCCAGTCGCTGACCAGGAGCTGCGCTGGGTCCTGCTCGGCCAGCCAGGCCTGAGCACGCGGTGTCATCGTTTCGTTGGAAAGCGCCGCTACGATCAGCGACGTGTCAAGATAGAGCATCAGTAGCGATCATCGTCCCGCATCGACCGCACGAGATCGGCGGCGCTCTGGGATTGCGGCGGCATCGCGGCCGTCAATGACTGGAGCAGCGCGGCATCGATCGGCTTGCGCGGCCTTGCGACGGTGGTGAGCCGCGCAACCGGTTTGCCACGACGGGTGATATCGATGGAATCGCCCGCTTCGACCCGGTCGATCAACTCGCTCAGATGAGCTTTGGCATCCGCCAGACTGATCGCATCCATCTCACGCTCCTGACCATGTAGATGGTCATATAGCGTATCGAACGCGGAAATTCCAGTGAGGATCATGCCCATTTATCTCCGCCAAGCTGGAGCGGCCAGACTGCGGCTAACTCTATCGAAAGCTCGTAGACCTCAACCCCATCAAAGCCCGCTCGGACTTGGGTGGACGCCGGAATACCAATGAAAAGCCAAGGTCCGGGTATCAGGCCTTGCGCCGCCGCGCGAAGGCGCGATCGGTCACCATGAAGCGCTCCAGCATCGGTGCGACCAGGCGCTCGGGCGGCAGGGGTTCGGCAAGGTCCGTCGCCCTGGCATGCTCGCGTGCATATTCGCCCAGCATCCTGAACAGCGCTCCCGGCAGCTCGACCGTCAATTTGACCGGCTTCTCTTCAACGATGGGGCCAAGGCGCAGCTTGCTCATGGGGTTGCTCCTTCATCGATCGGTTCCATCGCCATGTCCCGGGTCACGAGGACGCGCAGGGCAAATCCCGGCCGGATCGTGAGTGTCGGAGGCACATTCGCTTCGCGTTGCACGAGCTGGCGCCCGGTCTGGTTGATCGTATCCTGGGTGCCGTAGCGTAGCGCCCGGACAAGCTCGTCTTCGCCGTCCGCGACGAGCTCGGTGCCGGCGCCCAGCATCGTCGATACGAGCGCGGCCTTGAGCATATTGCCCCAATGATAGTCGGTGCGGTCGCTGAGGCCCGCCATGCCGGCGGCATCGGCGCCGGGCAGCCGGTCGAGCAGGATCGAGCGGCCGTCGGGAAGGATCAGACGATCCCAGGCGAGGAGCACGCGTCTCTGCCCGGCCGACACTTGGCTGTCATATTCGCCGATCAGCCGCGATCCTTGCGGAATGAGCAGGATGCGTCCTGTCAGGCTGTCATAGACATTCTGGGTCACCTGCGCGGTGATCGGACCGGGCAGGTCGGACTGGATGCCGGTGATCAGCGCGGCGGGAATGATGCTGCCGGCCTGGATGACATGGGGCGACACAGGCGCCGATAGCCGCTCAAGGCTGACGAGCTGGCGATTTCCTTCATTTCGGAGGAAAGCGCGTTTGGCGGACTGGGCCGACAGGCGCGCATCACCGGACGGCATGAGATCGGCATCGGTCATGGCCGGCGCGGCATTCGAAGCGGCCGCGACCTCGGTGCGATCTTCCGCGGCTGCCGTTCCCAGGAATAATTTGCTCGAGCGGGCCGCCTCCCGCTCCTGCAGCATCCGCTGGCGCGCCTGCTCCGCCGCGGCCGCGCGTGGATTGCCTTGCGAAGCATCGGATTGCCCCATGGGCGGGACGGGTATCGCTTTGCCGCTTTCTTGCGCCGACAGGATCGGGCGTCCGAGATCGCCCGGCAAGGGCGCGCCGAGCTGAGGCACCTGCGAGTAATCCGTCGGACTGCCGGTCACCGCGGCCGCCTTGTTGCGGCTTTCGACCTCGTAGAGATTGCGCGGTGGTGGCGGCGAACGGGTCTGGAGCCCGTAAAAAAGCGATCCGCCGATACCCAATCCGGCCACCGCTCCCAAGATCGCGAGAGTCTTGCGCGACAGACGCATGACCCGGGGCAGCTCTCCCCGCAGGCGGAACGCCTCTGCGCTGGATGGGGCTGCGGCCGCCGGCCGGGCTTCGTCCGGTCCCGCCCGATCGGTCAGGCCATCGGCCGGCGGCACGCCCGCCTCCCGGCTTTCCATTGCCGGCCGGCTCATGAACGCCCCCGCTGCCCGCGCTCGCTCTCGCGCCTGATGCGGACCCGCTTCTCGGTCTTCTTCGTATCAAGCCGCAGCTCCGCGGCATCGAAGAGCCGGTCGACGATCATGTAGCGGCCCGCCACGCGGTAGTTGACCAGCTCGGCAGAGCCGTCCTCGCCAACTACGAAGAGGGGCGGCATCTCGCCGCGCGCGATCTCCTCGCCGAACTCGACAAAGACCTGCCGGCCATCGTCGAAGACGCGCAGTGGCCGCCATTCGGTCCGGTCGCCATCGATCCTGTAGCGGAAGTTGAGCGCGTTCACGTCGAGCCCCGACGCGATCGGCCGCATGCGTTCCTGTTCCTGCGCCGCCGCGCGCAGCGCGATCAGCTCGTCATGGGGATAGGTCCAGGATACCGCCGCCATATAGGTCGCCGAGGTGGCTCGCAGCTCGAGATGATAGGTGCGCCGGTCGGTGTTGATGACGAGATTGGTGGCAATGTCGGCCCGGGTCGGCTTGACCAGGATATGGATCCGCCGCCCGGCCTCGCTACCGCTGACCGTATCGCCGATGATCCAGCGAACCGTGTCGCCGGCGGCAACCGGGCCCGGGCCGACAAGCTGCTCGCCTTCCTGGAGGGCAATGTCGGTCACCCGTCCGGGGGCGGCATAGACCTGGTAAAGCGATCCTTCGGCGTAGGCATATTGTTGGATAGCATTGAGATAGCCGGAAGCGTCGGGCTGAACGCGGGCCGCCGCATTGGCCCGGTCGATCCGGACAGGCGGGTCTGGTGGCTCCGATGTGCTGGAGGCGGCCATGGCCGGCGCAGCGACCAGGGTCATGGACATCATGACCACCGCCGCGAAGCCGGACAGAATGGGCAACGCCGCTGTTGCACGGGCATTGGGGATCATTGGCTGAGTTCCTTCGACCAGTTGAGGGCGTCGACGAAAAGCCCGAGGGGATTTCTGCGCAGAGCGTCGGGGGTGCGCGGCGTCTGCACGGCGATGGTGAGGATGGCCGACCAGCGGGACGTCTCGGCGAGCGCACCATCCTGATAGCGGCGTTCGGTCCAGGCCACGCGGAAGCTGTCGGGCGAAGCGCGGATGACGCTCGACACATCGACCGCGACCTGAATCTTTCCGACCTGGGCGAAGGGGTCATTGGCGCGCGCATGATCGTTGAGCGCGAGCGTCCCCTTGCTGGTCGCGAAGTCATAGGCGCGCAGCCAGTTCTGTCGCAGGACGATCGGGTCGGCCGGAATGGCGCGAACCTCCTCGATGAAGCGCGCCAGGTGGAACGCGATCTGCGGATCGGACGGCCTGTAATTGGCATTGGCCGGCGCGACCGCCTGCGCTTGCCCCAGCTTGTCGATCTCGACCACCCAGGGGACGATCGTGCCGCGCGCCGACTGCCAGACGAGGCCCGCCGACAGGCCGCCGGACAGCGCCAGGCAGCCGAAGAAGGCCAGACGCCAGCTGCGCGCCTGGACGCGCGCGGAGCCGATGCGCTCATCCCAGACCTGGGCCGCGCGCTGATAGGGGGTGACAGGTTCGGGCGACTGCCCGTAGCGGATGGAAGAGCGTCGAAACATCGCGTCAGTCCTTTTGCGAGATGTCGGGACCGGCGCCGCCGCCATGGCTGTCGCCGCCCTTCAGAGTATGGGTTGTCATGGTCGCGCCCTGCGTGATGGTCTGCCGCCGGCGCATCGCTCTGGCCCAGGCGGGTTGACCATCGGCGCCGGTGGATGCCGAGCCAACGGCCGACGAGGGCGTCCCGCCGCGACCTTGCGCATAGCTTTGCTTCAGGCTGCCTGCCGCCCGGCGAAGCGGCGATGTGGCGGCGATGACCGCGCCTTTGCCGGCACTGGCGAGCCCGGCTGCGACCGAAGCGGCCCCGCTCCGGCCCGCCGCACCCGAGCTATAGGCGGCGGTTGCCGCGCCGGCTGCCCGGGCGCCGCCCGTTGCGGCGCCCGCGAGCGACCTTCCCGCAGCCCCGGCGGTAAGCCGGGCGCCGGCGGCGCCGCCCGCGATCGTCATTCCGGCAGCGAGCGCCGTGCCGGCGGCTGCACCGGCGCCGAGCTGAGGCCCGCCGGTGACGATGCCGTTGGCGATACCGGGACCGAAAATACCGAGGCCAAGCAGGGTCAGGGCGGCAAGCGCGATGGCCATGACCTGCTCGACAGTCGGTTCGGAGCCGAGCCCGGCGCCGGTGAACTGGGTGAACAGCGTCGTGCCGATGCCGGCGATCACGGCGAGGACGAGCACCTTGATGCCCGATGAGATGATATGGCCGAGCACGCGCTCGGCCATGAAGGCGGTGCGGCCGAAAAAGGCGAAGGGCAGCAGGACGAAGCCGGCGAGCGTCACCAGCTTGAACTCGACGATGGTGATGAAGATCTGGATCGCGAGGATGAAGAAGGCGAGGACCACGATCAGCCAGGCGATGAGCAGGATGGCGATCTGCACGAAGTTGGTGAACAGTCCGACCGGACCCAGCAGGTCCGCGGTCGCGTCGAGCAGCGGTTCGCCCGCATCGAGCCCGGTCGCGGCCACCGTTCCGGGCTGCATGAACTCGCCCATGGCGAGCGCGCCGCCCGAGGCCTGAAGACCGAGCCCGACAAAGCTTTCGAACAGGATCGTCGCGAGATTGGAGAAGTTGCCGATGATGAAGGCAAAGGTGCCGATGTAGAGTGTTTTCCTGACCAGACGCTGGAGCACGTCCTCGTCCGCGCCCCAAGCCCAGAACAGGGCGGCGATGGTGACGTCGATCGCGATGAGCGTGGACGAGAGGAAGCCGACCTCGCCGCCCAAAAGGCCGAAGCCGCTGTCGATATAGGTGGTGAAGACCGACAGGAAGGAGTCGATGACGCCGGTGTCGTTCATCGCCGATCGTCCGACCCGAAGAAATGGCGCCGCCGGGCTTCCCAGGCCGCCTCGCACCCGGCGTCAGGCATGGTTATGATGCGGCAGCGACGAAGATCGGGATCGGCAGCCAACGCTTCCGGCGCCAACACGGTTGCGGGCGCCCGCTGGTCCTTCGCCGGAGACCGCAACGCCGATGCGATTGCTACCGCCAGCATGAGCCCCGCCAATACGGCGCACAGCGCGATCTTCCCGGCCTCGCTCATCTCACTTGCCCCGGAAGCGGCGGAAGCGCTCGCGCGCCTCGGCTTCGGTGGCGGCATCGCGCGCCGATTCCAACGCCTGGGCGCGACCCTGCGCTGCCAATGCGGCGGTGAGATCGGCGAGCTGCTGGGACTGGAGGGCGAGAAGCTGGTTGCCGGCCTGCGCCGCCTGCAAGGCGCCCGTAGCCGACTGGCTGGCCGTTACGAGACTATCGACACTGCTGCGCGTGCCGTCGAGATTGCCGACGACACCGGCCTGCACCCGGAGGGCGTCCTGAAACGCGCCGACGCTGTCTTCCCAGCGCGCATTGGCATTGGCGACCATCTGTCCGGCGTTGCCGGTGAGAGCGCTGCCCGCATAGCGCGATGAGAAGGCGTTCTGGATGTCCCGGACATCATAGGCGATGCGTTGGGCGTCGCCCAACAAGCGGCGCGTCTGCTGCATCTGCGCCTGCAAGGTCGCGAGCGACGAGAATGGCAGGCTGGCGAGATTCCTCGCCTCGTTGACGAGGCTGGTCGCCTGGTTCTGGATCTGGCGGATCTGGTTGTTGATCTGCTCGAGCGCGCGCGCCGCCTGCAGCACATTGGAGGCATAGTTGGTGGGATCGTAAACGACCCCGCCGAAGCCGAACTGGGCATGGGCCGGGACCGAAATCACCACGACTGGCGCTGCCGCGATGACAAGAGCCAGGGCCGAACGCACATGGCGCGAGACAAACAGTTTCATGGGACGATCTCCTCCGAGACAAGGGATCCGCCCGCAGCGCTCGGCCGCAGGGACGCCTCTTGAGGCTCCAGGGCGGGAAGAAGCTCGGCGGCCCAGTCGAGGCCGCGGTTGCGCAGCCATGCGGCGGCGAAGCCGGGCTGGCCGTGCGCGGCAATCAGCTCGCCGATGCGGCGGTGGTCGGACTTCGAGGATGCGGCGGTGAAGGCGAGCGCCACTTCGCCAAGCCCGAGCTCGAACAGCCGGTTGCCGCGCCGCGATTGGCAATAATAATCGCGCTTGGGCGTTGCCCGGCTCAATATCTCGATCTGGCGAGCGTTGAGACCGAAACGCTCGTAGACGCGCGCGATCTGCGGTTCGGCGGCGCGCTCGTTGGGCAGAAATATGCGTGTCGGGCAGCTTTCGATGATGGCGGGGGCAATGGCCGAGGTTTCGATATCGGCAAGGCTTTGCGTCGCGAAGATGACGCTGGCGTTCTTCTTGCGCAGCGTCTTGAGCCATTCTCGCAGCTGCGCCGCGAACGCTGGCTGATCGAGCACCAGCCAGCCTTCGTCGATGATGATGAGCGTGGGGCGCCCGTCGAGATGCCCTTCGATCCGGTGGAAGAGATAGGCGAGCACGGCGGCGGCCGAGCCCGCACCGACCAGTCCCTCGGTCTCGAAGGCCTGGACGCTGGCCGCGCCGAGATGCTCACATTCGGCATCGAGCAGCCGGCCCCAGGGTCCGCCGACACAATAAGGCGCCAGCGCCTGTTTGAGGTCCTGCGATTGCAGCAGGACCGCAAGGCCGGTCAGCGTCCGCTCCGCGACCGGCGCGCTCGCCAGCGAGGACAGGGCCGACCACAGATGCTCCTTGGCCGCTGGATCGACGGCGACGCCTTCGCTCTCCAGCAAGGCGGCGAGCCATTCCGCAGGCGGGCGCGCTCCCCGACCTCGTCGATCCGGGCCAGGGGCTGAAGCGTGACGGCATTGCCCCCCACGTCCTCGGCGAGGGCATGCCCCAGATCCTGCCAGTCGCCGCCCATGCCGAGCGCCGCCGCGCGGATCGAGCCGCCGAAATCGAAGGCGAAGACCTGCGCACTCTCATAGCGGCGGAACTGCAGCGCCATCAGGGCAAGCAGGACGGATTTGCCGGCGCCGGTCGGGCCGACGATCAGCGTGTGGCCGACATCGCCGACGTGAAGGGACAGCCGGAACGGGGTCGAGCCTTCGGTCTTGCCGTAAAGCAGGGGCGGCGCCCCGAAATGCGCATCCCGCTCCGGCCCCGCCCAGACGGCCGATAGCGGGATCATGTGCGCGAGATTGAGGGTCGAGATCGGGGGCTGGCGAACATTCGCGTAGACATGGCCGGGAAGCGACCCGAACCAGGCTTCGAGCGCGTTGATGCTTTCTATCGTGCAGGTGAAGTCGCGGCCCTGGATGACCTTCTCAGCCAGCCGCAGCTTCTGCGCTGCCGCCCCCGCGTCCCGGTCCCAGACCGTGACGGTCGCGGTCACATAGGCGATCCCGGCCTGATCGTCGCCCAGCTCCTGCAAGGCTAGGTCGGCGTCGGCGGCCTTGTTCGAGGCGTCCGAGTCCATGAGGACGGAGGCCTCGTTGGTCATGACCTCCTTCAGAATGGCGGCGACCGACTTGCGCTTGGCGAACCATTGCCGCCGGATCCGGGTGAGCAGCTTCGTCGCGTCGGTCTTGTCGAGCATGATCGCCCGGGTCGACCACCGATAGGGAAAGCCCTGCCGGTTCAGCTCATCGAGCAGGCCCGGAAAGGTCGCGCTGGGAAAGCCCGAGATGGTCAGCGTGCGCAGATAATGCTCGCCGAGCCTGGGCTCGAGCCCGCCGGTCAGCCCTTCGTCGGCAAGCAGCGCGTCGAGATAGGCCGGCGTCTCGGGCACGCGGACATGCTGACGCTTCGTCGAAATGCACGAGTGCAGGAAGGTCAGCGTCTCGCAATCGTCGAGCCAGCGGATTTCCGGCATGAAGCCGTCGAGGAGATCGAGCACGCGGGCAGTGCGGTCGATGAACGCGTGCAAGAGTTCCTTTGCGTCGACGCCCGCTTTGGAACGGCCCTCGAACAGCCAGCTTTCAGCGCGCGCGGCCTCTTCCGCCGGCGGCATCCACAGCAGAGTCAGATAATAGCGGCTTTCGAAATGGACGCCTTCCTCGCGAAATTGCTCGCGGCGCTCCAGATCGACGAGCGCCGACACACAATCGGGAAAGGCGCATTGGGGATAGTCGAGTGCGGGCACGCGCTGCGCTTCGACGAACACCGCCCAGCCCGAGCCCAGGCGGCGCAGGGCGCTGTTGAGGCGAGCGGTGACGCCGACGAGTTCGGCAGGGGTGGCGCTATCGAGATCCGGCCCCCGGAAGCGGGCGGTGCGCTGGAAGGAACCGTCCTTGTTGAGCACCACGCCCGCCTCGACGAGCGCGGCCCAGGGCAGGAAATCGGCCAGGCAGGCGGCCTTGGAGCGATATTCGGCAAGGCGCATCATGGCCGCATCCAGACCGGATAGCGCAGGTGCCGCCGCGCCACGTCGGCGAACTGCGGGTCGCGCCGCGCCGCCCCGACGGCCAGAGCATGACCGATCGCCCAGAGCGCGATGCCGGCGATCCACAAACGCAGCCCCAGGCCGATCGCACCGGCCAGCGTCCCGTTAACAATCGCGAGCGCGCGCGGCGCTCCGCCGAGCAGGATCGGCTCGGCAAGCGCGCGGTGCACCGGCGCATAAAATCCGGCGACATCGTCCGTCCCCTGCATCACACCAGCGCTCCGCCGCCGAAGCTGAAGAAGGAGAGGAAGAAGGAGCTCGCGGCGAAGGCGATCGACAGGCCGAAGACGATCTGGATCAGCCGGCGGAAGCCGCCGGACGTATCGCCGAAGGCGAGACTGAGGCCGGTCACGATGATGATGATGACCGCCACGATCTTGGCCACCGGTCCTTCGATCGAATCGAGGATCGACTGGAGCGGGGTTTCCCAGGGCATTGACGATCCCGATGCCCGGGCGGGAACGGACAGGCACAGCGCCATGGCGGAGGCGGTGACGACGAACAGGGCGCGGTCCGCGCCGCGCCGGATCATGTGGAACATGGACGATCTCCTGGCTCATGGGTGTTGAGGAAGGTCAGCCGATAATCCCCGGTGACGGGATCGAGCCCCTCCACGCGCGCCAGTTCGGCAAGGCGGCGGCCATGTCCGTCACGCACCAGCACGGCGATGAGGTCGATGGTCTCGGCCACCAGCGCGCGCGGCACGGTGACGACGGCCTCCTGGATGAGTTGCTCCATGCGGCGCAGCGCCCCGATGGCGCTGCCGGCATGGATGGTGCCGACGCCGCCGGGATGGCCGGTGCCCCAGGCCTTCAGGAGGTCGAGCGCCTCTGATCCCCGCACTTCGCCGATCGGTATGCGGTCGGGGCGAAGACGCAGCGATGAGCGGACCAGATCGGAGAGGGAGGCCACGCCATCCTTGGTCCGCATGGCGACGAGATTTGGCGCCGCGCATTGCAGCTCGCGCGTGTCTTCGATCAGCACGACGCGATCGCCCGTACCGGCGACCTCGACGAGGAGGGCATTGGTCAGCGTCGTCTTTCCGGTCCCCGTGCCGCCCGCGACGAGGATGTTCAGCCGCTCGGCCACAGCCTCGCGAAGCCTCTCGGCCTCGAACCGCGACATGATGGCGCTCGCGACATAGTCGTCGAGTGTGAACAGGGCGGCGGCGGGCTTGCGGATGGCGAAGGCCGGTGCCGCGACGACTGGCGGAAGCAGTCCTTCGAACCGCTCGCCGGTTTCGGGCAGTTCGGCCGACACGCGGGGGCTAAGGGCGTGGACCTGGGCGCCGACATGATGAGCGACGAGCCGGATAATCCGCTCGCCGTCCAGGGGGCTCAGACATTCACCGCTGTCGCTGATGCCTTCACCCAGGCGATCGACCCACAGGCGTCCGTCGGGATTGAGCATGACTTCGATCACCGCCGGGTCGGCGAGCCAGCGTGCGATTGCCGGCCCGAGCGCGGTGCGCAACATGCGCGCGCCGCGCTCGAAGGCTTCTGACCGGATAGTCTGGGCATTCATGGGGTACCCCGTTTTCGGGCGCCAAACAAAAGTTCGGCGCGACGGGGTCGATTAAGAGACGCAGAAAAGCGCCCGATTCAACAGGCAATCACGAGGATCGCAGCGTGGCGAAGAAAGACAGGGAGTGGCGTATTCCACTCCACGGAATTCTCTCAGCAAGGCTCCGTGATCTCGGCGCCATCGACCGCGTCGCCGGTGGCCGGATCGCGGTGCAGCACGCGTCGCAGGAAGCGTTTGAGGGCCGGGTTCGGACTGTCTTCGCGCCAGCAGGCGAAACTCGTCACATATTCGGGGCCGCAGGGACCGGACAGTTCGCGAAATACGGTTCCGGTGAAGTTATGGGACAGCATTGAATCGAGACACAGGCAAATGCCGCGTCGGGCGCCAACCATCTGCATGATGGCGGATGCGCCGATGTAGTGGACCTCGACATTGGCGGTGGCTCCGAGCGGGGAAAAGCGCTCCTCGAGCAGCTTGCGGATCGCCTCGCTCGGATCATAGCCTGAAATCAGGAAAGTCTCGTTGACGAGGTCCGGCCACTGCAACAGAGGCCGACCGGCAAGAAGGTGATCCTGTGGCAGGATCACCAGGATGCGCTCGTTCCACAGGGGAGCGGCTCGATGGGCAAGGGTCACCGGATTGCCGCGCACGATCGCGACATCGATCGCCCCGCCCAGAAGGGCTTCGCACATGCGATCATGGGTAAGCTCGACCGGCACGTGGCGAATGTCGGGATAGTTTGGGTCGGGGTCGAAGAGGATGGCGTAGAGCTCGCCGGGCACGATCGCCCCGTGATAGCCAATGACGATCTGTCCCACTCTTCCATCGGCCATCCGGCGAACGCCCTCGACGAGTGTGTGGAAGCTTTCGAGGATTTTTGCGCCGTTCCGCAGGAACACCAGCCCGGACGGGGTAGGAACAAGCCGCCGTTTCTGGCGCTCGAACAACCGGGTCCCGAGCTGGAACTCCAGATCCCGGATGCGGCGGTTCACGGTCGCCGTTTTCATGTTCAGGGACTCGGCAGTCCGCCGAAAGGTGCCATGAAGATGGACTGCGAGCGCAGTCTCGAGGTGAATCCTGTCGATTCCAGTGCGGATTCTCACCGGATCAATCGGATGTTGATCCTGGCGCGAAATCAAGATTTCTTCAGGCAGGATTTCCATATATTTACGGCTGAATTCTCGTAATTATTATATAAAATGAAATTAGATTACATATGCTCCAAATATCCCTTGCTAATTGATAGAGATAAACTCCCATAATGAGGCTTGGTGCTTGGATCGAATGCGATAGCTGTGAAGCCCTGTTTCTATCATTTCCGATGAATAACCTTTTTCTTCAAGAGCATTGCGCAAATGGCATATATAAACCTTGATCGCGGCACTGGTCCGCGACCGAAGCCCCGCAGCTCGTGCAAGCGCCCGGTGGGAAACGTAGAGATCCGGTTCATCCAGGAGACGAAGCAAAATCCTGGCGCCCTTCTGGCCGGTACGGCCAATCCTTGGGAGCTGGCGCTGCCCAATGCGGCCCGCCTTCTGCCCGAGCAACCTGGCCTGCATGCCGGCGACTGCGTCCTGGTCAAGGAGCTCCACCAAAGCCGTGCCTTCCTGGTGCGACAGGAGCATTTTTGCCTGAATGACGGCATCCAAAGCCAGTTCTAAGAGAAGGCCGACCCGCGTTTCTACGGACTGATCTGCTGGTTCCTCAATCATGGCCAGCGACCTTTGTGTCTGGCGTTATTTGCAGGGTTTCCAAGGAAATATCACTCAGTGGCTGAATGAAGGAATTCGCTGCGGCAAGGCTTAGTCGATAACCCTTGTCGTCATCGCCCTCGAGGCCGACCTCGATGCCAAGTTGGGCAAGTTGATGGTCCGCCTGTGCTACGTGGATATTCAAGGCAGGTTCGGTGACCCCGAGAAGGTGCGCAAGCGAGCGCACCGAGAGATAGGATCCGGGCTGCGAGGCCAGAATCATGAGCAGGTAGTTCGGCACGGTCGATCTCAACTGAAGGCGGGGACCGTCGAGATCGCCCGCCTCCCTGAGGCGTCTGGCGGAGATTTCGACGCTTTGTGCAAAATCCATCAGCATCTTCCGGTCCGGTCCGACGCGGGCACCGAGCCCGCGGAGAATATTGGCAACAAGTGCGAGGGGCAGTTCAGTGGACATGTCGCTGCCCGCCGGCTTCGGCGCACATGGCTTCGGCCCGCCGTGCGTCATGAGCTGAACTCACCGGCGATTGAAGATTCAACGACGCCCGCCCCGTCTGCGCCCGCCGGGGCGAGGAACGCCGGGAACAACAGCCCGACGAGCAGGACATGCAGTTTACCTCCTCGACGGTTGAAGCTTTGGCGGTGGCTTATCTGCGACAACTCAAGGATCCGGGCACGCGCATTTGAAAAAGCGAGGTCCAGTTGGGCAGCCAATACATCTTCGCCTGCATCGTCCAGCGCCTGGGCGTCATTCATGGCAAGAACCGCCTCATGCAAGGCGTGCAGCCTCCCTTCGCCGGCAGGATCATCACGCACTGACTGTCTCTGCGGGCATGGGTGAGCTTTGGTTCGCGGCGATCGCGTGCTTGCTCGCGCGCCTCAGCAGCCGCTGGAAATCGAGAGATGCGATATGAGCATAGATCGCTGCCATCCAGCCATTGCGGTGCCAATCCACCAGGACCGCGTCATCGAGCTTTTCGAGCCGAGCCGGATCCACGACCTTGAAGCCCTGGAGGGCGAGGGCTCGTCCGTCGGCGAGTGTGATTGAGCCCTGGCGGTCGACCAGCAGATCCTGATCCTTCAGGGCGGCGCAGAAGGCATTCGTCGCGCTAGCCTCGGCATGGTAGGTGTTGCAGAACCGGAGTGCCTGCCTGGTCAGTTCAGAGGGCGCGCCGTTTTCGAACAGCGGCGCGCCTTCCTGATCGTTCGTCACCAGACGATCGGAAGCGCGATCGATGCCGAGGACATAACGGCTTTCGTCGGCCGTGGAGATGAAGACAAACGGATAGCGCCGGATATAGGCCGGCACGTGGAAGTCGGCATCCCAGCGGCCCTCCTGAACGAAGAGATTGACGTGCTTTTCGAGCCCCAACAGCGCAAGTGGCCACCCGCCTTCGCCATCAAAAAGAATGGGGAAGCTTCGCGAAGCCTGGACGAGTTCAGCGAGGACGAGCTGGATGAACGGCAGTCTGGCCGCGAAGGCGGCGTCCCCCTCTTTAAGGCGCCAACTGGCGTGCAGGGTCGAATTAAGCGCCACAGGCTCGACATAGAGCGGCGGCAGAGCGTGAGTGTCGGCCATGAATGTATTTCCTGAGAGCTGTTGGAGCCGGTCTGGTCCGGGCCATGTGCGAACCATGGCCCGGACCGTCCGCTTCCAGCGGGGGACTAGAAGCGGATATTGAGTGAGGCGCGGACGCGGTGGTCATTCGCCTGGTCGGCAATGCGGGCGGAGTAGCCCGCGCCGAGCACCACCGAGCGGGCGAGCGGCACATCGATGCCGGCCTCGACGATGGCGGCATCCTTGCCGATCGGGGTACCGGCGATACCGAACGCGCCGGCGCCTTCGCCGCTGTCGACGAACCGAAGGTCGGCGCCTGGCGTCCGATCGCCGAACGCGTGGCGCCATTCGGCCTTGCCCCGGAACGTCGGCGCCAGCGCCGCGCTCGAGAAGGGCAGGCTGATCCGGGTGCCGAGCGTCGCGAACGTCACGTCCTTCTTCGTGCTCGTGCCGGCCAGCGCCGCGCTGCCGCC
Organism: Edaphosphingomonas fennica; assembly: GCF_003034225.1. Taxonomy (GTDB): domain Bacteria; phylum Pseudomonadota; class Alphaproteobacteria; order Sphingomonadales; family Sphingomonadaceae; genus Sphingomonas_E; species Sphingomonas_E fennica. The sequence continues at coordinate 15,081 of NZ_PHHF01000024.1, read as the reverse complement.
GGTCTCGGCGAAGCCCTTGCCGCGCGCCGCGACCCAGGCGAGTCCGGCATAGGGCTCGACCCGTGCCCCCGACAGGGTGAGGCTGTAGCCGATCTCGCCGAACGCCTGCGCGGTGCGGCCGTCGCGATGGCTGCTCAGGCTTTGGGCGAGGCTGCCCACCGCCACCTCGCGAGTGGTCGAGAGGTCATGCCAGCTCCACGCCGCGCCGAGGCGGATGCCCAGATCGCCCAGCCGCGCCCGACCATAGGCCGCGATATGGGTGCTCTCCAGCTCGCTCTTTGAGGCTCGTGCGGCAACCGTCAGGTCGGTCTTGCTCCAGCCGCCCGAGACACCAATTGTCAAATGGTCGCCGAGCGTCAGGTCGAGACCCATGGTACCGCCATAGCTGCTGCTCTTGAGGGCGGCGGCATTGCCGTTACCCCCGACATCGCTCCATGCGCCCATGGTCTCCATCCACAGGCCGGTCCAGCCTCCTTCGGAGCGGGTGAGGCCGTGGCGCAGCACCGCCGAGCGAAGCAGCTGGCTGTCTTCGACCATCTGGCCGAGCGCGCTGGCGTGGATCTCGCCCGACAGGCTGTCGAACGCGCGCTGCGGCGAGCCGTCGTCCGCAAGGCCGGTGATGGCGTCGTAGACGCCATGCCCGCCACCCAGTGCCTGCGCCTGCGTGGCCACCGCCTTGCCATTGGCCGTGGTGGCCAGCGACGAGAACGCGACATCGTTGCGGGTCGCATCCAGCCACACTGTGGCCGGATCGTAGCGCAGGGTCAGGTCGAGGAACGCCAGATTGCTGGTCACATCGTCGAAAGTGCCTTCGACCGTCTCCCCGGCACTGATGATCACGTAGCTGCGGTCCTGGCGATAGTCGCCATCGGCAGCCGTCACCTCGACCAAGCCGCCCTCGATTGTGACCGTGCCACCCACTGCCAGCGCGTCATGGCCTCCGGCATCGTCGATCTCGACCTGATAGACCGAGCCCGCCTCGAACAGGGCGTCGCCTGCAACCGTGAGCTTACCCAGCGAGTTGCCCGGCGCCAACGCTCCGCCGTCATGGACAATCAGGCCGCCCATCTTGCCGTTGCCATGGAGATAGCCGCCATCGTTGACCTCGACCATACCAGCAACATTGCCCTGCAGGCCGAACCGTCCGCCGTTCAAAGTCGCTGTGCCAGCAACGTTGGCGCCGTCCTTCACCTCTACTATGCCGCCATCCACGATAAGCGAGCCGCCGAACCTGTTGGAGACGCTGGTCGTTCCAGCGGTGGTTCGTACGGTGATGTCACCCAGCACATTATCGAGGGAACCGCCAGTCGAGACCACACCGCCATCGATCGTGCCATTCTCGATGCGTCCGCCGGCGAGTTCAACCGACACGCCAGACTGGATGCGTCCGTTGAGATCGAGCACGCCGCGCGTGCCAACCGTCAGGGCGCTGGCGCTGCTCAGTGCTTGATCGGTCAACGCGATCAGCCGGGCAGTTCCATCCTGCGCTTCGGCCGCAATGAGGGTATCGCCTTCATAGCTGTTGGCCCCCGACAGTCCGAGCGTGCCGCCGGTCAGTTTGAGCCCACCCTTGCCGCTGATGACGCCGGTGAATGTATCATCGCCCGCGGTCACATTCAGCGTCTGCGCGCCCAGCACGACGTTGCCGCCGCCCGCGAGCGAACGGATCGATGCGCCATCGTTGCTCGCGGATATATCGAGCGTGCCATCAACCACAACCCGGCTCGAGGCAGCTATGCTGCCCGTTCCGGTCAGTGCGAGGGTAGCTGGCACGTCGTCTCCTGCGATCCGCGTCTCGCCGGTGAAGCGGCTCGCGCCCGCCAGAGTCTGCGTGCCGCCGCGGATCGTCAGACCGCCGCTGCCCTCGATGGTGCCAGCAAAGACCCCGTCGGCTGCATCGATAAACAGCGTCCGGTCGCCCAGCGCGACCTTGCCCGACCCGGACAGCGTGCGGATCGCGGCCCCGACCGCCCGACCGGGACCATCCGGCAGGATGCTCGTGGCGGAGATGTCGAGCGTGCCATCGGCAACGACCCCCGAGGAGCTGGCGATGCTGCCGAGGCGACCCAGCGCCAGGGTACCGCCCGTGATCCGGGTCTCGCCGGTGTAGCTGTTGGCCCCAGCCAGCACGAGCGTGCCGCCGTCGAGCTTTTCGAGGCCGGCCGCCCCCGTCAGCGCCGACGCGATGGTCGCGCTGATTGCCGCATCGGCCGGCGTGGTGCCCGCGCCGACGCGGATCGCGGTCCGCTCTGCGGTGAGGGCGATCGCATCGCCCTCAATCACATAGCCCGAGGTCAGGAACTGCATGCCTGTCACCGAGGGACCGTGACCGTAGGCATCCTGCGCCACAGTGACCTTACCTGCTTCACCCTCAAATACTGCGAAGCCCGGCTGCGGTGCCATAGCAGCGTTCACCAGGGCGTCGGCATCGGTCCAGTTTGCGTTACTGTTGCTCCAGATGCCCGAGCCGCCGGCGATGCGGCCGGTCGTCTGTCCGTCGCCATTCCAGAAGTTGAGCGTCAGACCGTTCGCATTCAGGAGATCCACTGACCCGTGCGTTGCGCGCGTGCTGTAACCCGATGCGCCAGGCGCGGTTATCAGTTCGAGTCCGTTGTTCGTAAGGGTCCCGCCATAGCGAATGAGACTGTACACGCCAGCCGCCAGTCCATTGGGCGCTGAGACGCTCAACTGTCCGTCGAGCACGAGATCACCGCCAACATCGAAGAGCGGGGAAGAGCCGAGGGCGGCGTCAAGCACCACATCGACATAGCTCGTTTCACTCAGGGAAAGAGAGCCAATACCGAGCGTGTCGCCGGATCTGCCGATCAGCATTGCACCGTTCGCCAGCACAACGTCCGAACCGATTGTGCCCACGCCGGATAGCACGCCTCCGGACCCGACCGTCACCTCACTTTGGGTTAATTCGCCGTCGACCCGCAATGTGGCTCCTGCGCTGACGCTGGTGGCACCGTAATAGGTGTTGTGGCCCATGATCGTGGTGATCTGCTCAAGGGCGGTGCCCTTGCCGGCCACCACCTCCATGGACATCGCGCCGCCAACATTTTCGATTGTAGCGCCTTGCGCGGTCACATGGCCCGCCAGCGTTCCGTTGCGGATCGTGCCCCCGCCCCTGCCGACCGTCACCTGGTCGATGGCGTGGGCGAAGCCACCCAGATCTAGAGTACCGGTACCGCCTGTAGGTCCAGTCAGCAGACGGACCTCGCTGTTCTTGCTGAAAGCGGCGTCATTCTCCGCGGTCAGCACCGCGCCTCCTCCGATCGTGGTATGTCCGAAGTAGGTGTTGCTGCCGCGCAGCACCGTGGTCCCGCTGCCTGCGGCAAGGGTCGCAGAGCCGCCCAGGTCCTCAATTGCGCCCCCATTGCTGGAGATCTTGCCGGTGACACTGCCGTTTCGGATGACTCCTCCTGCGAGGATTGTGTCAGTTATTCCATGCGTTCCGCCGGCGAGATCCACTGTGCCCTGGACGGTTACGCGGGAGAACTTGTTAGCGCCCCCAAGCACGGTCGTTCCGGAAGCAAAAAGAACTTGCTTCGCAGGGTCCAAAGTGCCTGCTGGGTTTACACGCAGGTCGGCGATTATCCCCCCGTGAGATGTCAAACTACCGTGGAGTTCGCCATTCTGGACGGTTCCGCCATTCAAGGTGACATACGTTACAGTTTGGCTATATCCGCCCAAATCGAGCGCACCCGATGCATCGACTGCCGTGTCACTCTGTGAACTCAGTGTGTTGGGAGCACCTGCGACCAGAGATCCTGCAACACGCGTCTTGCCCGAATAGGTATTGCTGCCTGAAATGGTCATCGAGCCACCGGCGATTTCGACGCCGCCATCGCCCGCGATCGCACCTGCAAAGGTTCCGCTGCCGTTGGTGATGATGAGATCATGATCACCCAGGATCACCTGGCCTGCGCCCGACAAGCTGATTACATGCGTGTCACGGGTGGCCTCACCCAAGGCCAGCGTACCCTCAACTTCCACAGCTGATGAGCTGGCGATGCTTCCTTCGCCAGCAATGATGAGATGCGCGCCATCCTCCACGCGCGTCTTGCCCAGGTAGCTGTTGATGCCAGAAAGTTTCTGTACGCCGTAATCAACTATGACGTCACCGGTACCGCTGATATCTCCGCCGAATGTGCCAGAGGCAGCACTTATGCGCAGTCCATTCGAGCCCAGTTTGACCTGTCCGTCACCTCGCAACCCGTCGATTTGAGCAATACCTGTCGCTGCCGTGATATCGAATACACCGTTGGTCCCCACAATCAGATCGGACGAGCCGATCGATCCTCCTGCTGCGAGCGCCAGCGTGCCGCGACTGATGACCGTGGTGCCGGCATAGCTATTTTCCCCGGACAGGATCAGTTGCCCCTGACCCTGCTTCACAAAGCCGTTCATGCCGGTGATTTCTGACCCAATCTCGGCAACGCCAGTGGCACCGTCCACCGTGATGGCCGCGGTGTCCGATGCCAAGAAAATTTGCCCGCCGGCGAGCGTATAGCCAGAGGCCTTGAACTGCATGCCCATAACAGAAACCGGGCCGTCCACGTCGATTGAACCAGATGGTCCATCGAACACAGCGAAACCGGGCTGGGGAATCATTGGACCTGCGATTGCGCCATCGAGGTCCATCCAAGTGTTGCTCGTACCGCTCCAGGTACCAGAGCCGCCGATCGAAGCGCCATCGCCGGTCCAGATGTTGAGGACGGCGTCTCCAATGTTCAAAAGGTTGAGGGCCCCGCCGCCGGCCGACAGGACCATCCCGGGCGCTCCGTCCACATTCAGGCCATTGCCGGAAAGTGCCCCACCAAAATCGATCAGGCGATAGATGCCTTGGCCAAGCGTTTCCGGTGAGGTGACTTCGAGCGTACCGTCTAAGAAAAGATCACCGGAAACATTGAAGAGGGGCGTCGTGTCGGGCGTGGCAAGATCGGCCCGTAGCGTACCGCCAGAAACGTCCAAGCGCGCAAGATCCAGCGTTTGTCCCTGTACCCCCTCGAGCACACCGCCAGTAAGAAGCAGGGCTTCGCCGACCCGGCCAGTGCCCGAAAGTGTGCCTGCGACAATGAGCGCACCGTCAAGTTGCCCGTTAACAGTAAGATGGGCACCGCTATCGACGGAGGTCTGGTAAGTGTCTGCAGCACCATCAATGTTTACTCGTCCGCCCTTTACTTCGAAGTTCCGGACGCCCGTTTCGGTTCCGGTGAGCGTGAGCGTCCCATCACCGATCTTTTGGAAATTCCCGGTCATCCCGAGAATTTTGCCTTTGAAGAGAGTGTCGCTATTGTCGCTACCTGCAGCAAAAATGACGTTCGCACCAAGGGCCAGGGTGCCCGAAGCTCCATTGGTGTCGCTGAGCGACGCAACAGACTGGTTCGCATTCGCAGATAGTGTGCCATCCAGCGTGAGCGCAGTTGTTGATGGCAACGTGTACGGCGTCGCTGCTATTAGCTCGGCATTTTCGTAGACGAAGGTATTGCCCTGGTAGTCGTTGAATCCAGAAAGGGTTAGCAGGCCGGTAGCGCCCGGTGCGTGCCACATCATGCCATCGCTGCCGACGACCAACCCGCCCTGACCCGTAATCGTGCCGCCAAAATCTCCGCCGCCGGGGTTCAGGACGGCGGACTGGGCGATCTCGATCCTGCCATTGCCAAACAGGCCGGACGGATTAGCGTCGCTGTTCACTTCCCATGCCGCACCTGCTTCCACGCGAAAGTCGAGCAGATCCGCAATCGCCCAGTTGAAGCTATAGTTTGAGCGAACACGCCCTCCTGCGATTTTCAAGCTATTGGCCTTAACCACCGGGTCCGGATCAAGAGCGCTTTGAATATCGATGGTGCCAGTATCATATGGGCTCCCGAGGGTGACATCGCCTGCCAAGCTCAACGGGCCCGTTAAGGTCAGAGTGGCGCCACTCTCGACCAAGAGCGCTCCGCCTAGCCCCAGTTCGTTGGTCAGAATACCGCCACCGCGTGCCTGGAGTGCGCCATTACCACGCACCCGGATCGCACCGGTCCCCGCGCTCGTGTATGCCGATCCGATCGTTGCGTTATAGAGGCTGAGCGTACCGGCATTGACCACTGTGCCGCCACTGTAACTGTTGTTTGGATTCGAGAGCTGGAGGGTGCCAAAGCCATTCTTGGAAAGGGCGACGGAGCCCGTAATCACGCCGTCAGCGCTCATATGACCATCGACGATGATTTGGCCTGTGCTTGCCAAATTGATTGCGTGAGGGACGATGTTAGAAATGCCATTAGCGTAGAGTTTACCACCGTCGAGGGTGATGACTCCGGATGCCGCACCTAACGCGCCCGCATTGGTGAAGCCTAGCGTTCCGTCGCGGATTGTCCACGATGTAACTTGCGACGTTCCCCCTTCGAGGGTCCAAGTCGAGTCTCCGATCTTTTCAAAATTTTGGAAACCCCAGTAGGCCTTATCGAGATCTCCGATATCACCAAGGCTCGCTACATTGAAAACCGCGTTCTGAGCTCCGCCGAGTGACAGCGTATTATCCGCTCCTTGAGCGGCAGAAATTCCGAATATCCCTGATTCTGCTCGTAATTCGAGCGTGTTCCGATCACCCTGAATCCCGATGGCTAGTGTGCCGTCGAGTCCACTGCTAATAGTTCCTTCGTTGATGATCCGATGCTCATCTCCTTGTACGATTATTCCTGCATGAGACCCGTCGCTAGCCGCAAGCTGACCGCGATTTTCAAAGACGCTGTTGCTTCCGAGAATAGTGACGACCGGCGCCACATCGGCACCAATGCCGTCGTATGATCTGTCTGCTCCCGTACCCTTTTCGAGGATTCCGGACGTTTGGTTGATGAAGTGATTTCTGTCGCCAATAATTTTGACAGCGGAGCCGCCTTCGCCGGCTAACGAAGGAGGACCGGAACTGTCGCCGCCTCGGATGACTCCGGAATTCAGTACGATGCTATCAGAAGCGAGAACTATAAGGCCACTGCCGCCGCCGCCAGCGCCCCCTGATTTCTGGGGACTTTCAAAATCCCATACAGTCGCTCCCCCGTTTCCCCCGAAGATGGAGTTGTTGTTCTCGAACAGACCCGACCCAGTGATAACGGCACCTGTACCGCCGCCTCCGCTGCCGCCATGGTAACCGCCGCCTCCGGTTCCGAAGGATCCAATGCCACCTGTCCCCCCGCGGATGATCCAGTTGTTGGTCCATTCGGCGTTCGCCAGGTTCAGCAGAAGCCCGACGCCGCCACCGCCGCCGCCGCCGCCGCCCGCGTTCATTCCCACGGTATCATAAGCATTCTGTCCCGCCTGGCCGGTCAGATCAGCGCCGAGCGTCCCACCGCCTACGAAGCCGCCTACGCCACCTGCGCCCCCTGGCAGTCCAGCGCCGTTGCCGCCAAAACCGCCTCTGCCATCCGGGGTTCCCTGCGTTCCGGACGTGGCGGTGCCCACGAGCCCCGTTCCGCCAAAACCGCCTTGGCCGTCCCCAGATCCACCGCTGCCAGGTGTGTTAACAACACCTGCCGGCCCGGGACCGCCAGCACCAGTGGCATAAGCCGGCGAGGCGCTCAATGCACTGGCGGCAACTGACGCCAACAGCAAAGACGCAAATCGCTCGGATCGTGACTTGCCTTTGGAGCCCGCTTGCGAATTGACAACATTAATCTCTTCGGCTGGATGTGCCATTTGACGTTTCCCTGTATTTCAAGTTCCAAAGACAAAGGGAGGGCGAGCGCGAAAGCTACTCACGCTGGTATCCGGGCAGTGAATTGTCGGAAATCCGGCTTAGGCTACGGGCTTGCGGACCTAGGATCGGGTAGCGGCACGAAGCATGGCTGTTTCTTGGAGCGAAGTTTGAGGCACAGCGCACGTGCGCCGCTTCCGGCAATCACGCGCAGTCGCGTCATCGATCGATAAGGAAGGTAGAGAGGGGCATAGGCCGCAAGAAGCGGCGCATGGCTGCGCAGAATCTCATCCCATCCCTTCATAGCGGCCATCCGCGAAGGAAAGGCGCCTAATTGGAGGACGTGACCGCGTGCGAGTTCACCCGGATAGCTGGAATCTGTGGTTGATGCAGCCGCGACCCTCGCCGCAGTCGCCTGACCAGTCGACCGGAGCCCCTCCGGAGACGGCTGAACCTGAATGAGATGGCTCGCAGATGGCGCGGGAATTGCCACTGCCGGGAGCGCCTCGGACATCATTTCCGTCCGCCCGAAGCTTGCAGCACCGATGATTGGGGACGCCTTGGAATTGCGGCCGATGCTCGAAAGCAGATCCAAGGCAAGCATTCTGGCTCTCTGCTGTGTCTCGTGCTCAACCACGGAGTTGAGACGCGCGATCACCGTTTGCGCCTCTGGAAATCCAGTCAGGTCAGCCATGACAAGATATACGTAGCCGCGGTCCACGTTTCGCGGGACACCATCGCCATTGACGATCATGCTGCCGAGCAGGAAGCATGCTTCCGGGTCTCCGGCCCCGGCCGCAGCTTCCAAGAGGGCATGAGCATTTGCGGCTTCGCCGTCCTGAAGGAACATACGCGCCAACATGACTCTTGCTGGATTATGCCCTCGTTCTGCGGCCATCTCGTAGAACGCGCGCGCTTTCGCTTCATCCTGAGCTGTGTCGCGACTGGTACGATAAAGCTGGCCCAGATTGAACATAGCATCGGCGTCGCCCAGCCGCGCCCGATGGGTCCAAATGTGGAGGGCTGCCTCGATATCGCCACTGGCGAACTGCACCGCCGCGGCATCAACGGTCGGCGCTCCAGCCATCAAGGGCGCGCAAAGGAAAGCCGACAGGCCTGGCGCGAGCAGAATGACCGACAGGATCGGCCTACGAGACCCCCTAGGAGTGGCAGTGCGATGTCGGCGGAATTGTTTCACCAACATGGCTCAATATGCTACAGTGATGCGGACACGATCGAAGTAGAAGCCATCGTGTGTGCCGGCAGGAACACGCGCTCGTCCGTAGATGATTGGCGAGGCACCCGTCGTGGGAATGTCGATCTCAAACGGGACGTCCAATGCTTTGGTTAAGGCGCTGTCCCGGTACAAATCGTAAGGGATCAACGCGCCGGCCGGCCCAGCCATGTGGCGCTGCCCGGAGACCTCATGCTCCCCCGCGTCTAGCGTTACCGTCACCGGTACGGGTGTTGCCTTGTTGCAGCGAATAGACCAGCCATGCCCGCCGGAGTCGAGGTCCATAACGTGAACACTGGCCACATTGAGGTGCCTGCCAAAATCAAGCACCGCCGAAGTTCCGCCTGACATGTGCTGGATGGTACAGATGGTCGCGACCGTAGCCTTGTACGTCAGGGTCTGCGAGGCGCTCTGAGCCCGAGCGGGTCCGGTCCCCATCATCCATCCCAGAGAAAGACCCACGGCGCTCAGGGCGACCAAAGCCCGGCACCTTCCAAATTGGAGGATAGCCATCACCATTCCACCGTGAACTGGACGACGTCGGTATAATCGCCCGCAAGTGGCAGATTTCCGATCGACGAGGGAAGCGTCCGGCCATAGAGGTAAGCGATCTTCTCAATCCCTGAACCATACCCACCGGTCAAGCCCGAGCCGAGAGTGGTTACTGATGTCGGGTAAGGAATGGTCCGCGCAGCATCCGTATAAATACCATAACTCAGATAGTAGTCTGAGCCCTCTACAGTGGCCTTCATTCGGCGTTGTGTGCCGTTAGCGTTCTGGCCCAAATCTATATAGCTCGCGTAAGGCACATCTTGCGTACATTGGAAAAGGACACCTGCGCTCGTGTCGTCCACCCTTTCATTTGTCTGGATGGTTCCAAAGCTAACAGTGGCATTGGAAGGATAAGTATAGAAGATACGACACGATGGCTGCAGCTTTGCCGTTACCATCAGATCGATCGTCGAAGACTGCGCGAAGACCGCAGGCGAACACGTGGAGCTTGCGGCTAACAGCCAGAACAGCACTTTTGCCCTACGGGAGAGAGCGTGGCTGGCCACCCGATCAGACAGCGGAATGGCTTGTGATCTCTTAGCAGATTTCACCATGTTACCGTCACCACAATTCTGTCAGAATAATCGTCGCCTCGAGGCATCACCTGAGTAGGGGCGTAGGATGGGATGCGAGCATACAGGACGATAGTTTGATCGAGACCGTTCCCCGTGCCGCTACCTGGACCGCTCGTGCCGGGCGTGCCTGCGGAATTAGGCACTGCTTGGGTTCGCGATGAATCCGTGTACAGATTATATGGGAGATAATGAGCCCCGCTAGTCAGCGGTCCGCTTTTCATGCGCCGCTGCTCGTCGAGCGCGTTCTCCCCCAGATTTACCCAGAAAAAGTAAGGTACGCCGCTCGTGCAGTTCATGGTGAAATCGCCCTGTCCTTGCGCGCCAATCGCAAGGCTATCGGCATTGATCGTACCAAACGCGACCGCAGTTCGCCTATTTATCGCGCAAGTAGTGGCGAGCTTGAACGTGACGGGCATCGATGCCTGCTTGTTGCCGGTGACGGTTTGCGCAACGGCCTGATGTGTGCCGCAAGCAGAAAGCGCTGCCAGCATGGCCACTATTACGCGCGGTTTGTTCGAATGAAGCGAGGCCATGCGCAGTATCCTCAATAGGTGAAGCTGAAGTCGACGGTGACGACGACAACGTCGCTGTAGTCGCCACCAGCCTTGCCGGTCTGACCGCCAGGGATCCGCCCATAGATAGAGATCGTCTGGGGCAGGCCTGTCGCCGTTCCTCCGGTGGGACCAGCACCTACGGTCCCAGTGGCAGGAAACGGATTGGTGCGTGCCGCATCGCTCCAAAGCCCATAGGTGATGAAGCTCGAGGTGTTCGTGACGTGGCGCATGCGCCAGTCCGATCCGCTCTGATATTGGCCGCCATTGGCACGCACGAGAAACTGCGTGCCGGTGCTGCACGCGAACTGGATAGAGGCGACGTTGTCGATGTTTGATGTCAGCGCACGCGCTTCGCCGAACTGCATGGTGGGCGCAGTTCTGATCTCGCATTCAGGCACGATCGTGCCTGTTACGTTGAGTGTGCCCTGCCTCTCTTCGGCGCGAAGGCCTGCGGGGTACATGGCGATCAGCGCACAAGGCACTAGCATCCCAAAGCGGCAGCACCACTGAGGAGCGGCTGTCGCCACGGCCTGAACAGGCTCAAAAGTGTTGACGCCCTCGCGCCGCAGCAGGCTCGTCGTTACCATGCTATCGTCACCGTCAAAGTGTCGCTGTAAGCACCGGCCCGTGCGAGCACGGTCCCGGCCGGGATTGCTGCGACGATTGGTATGCTCTGGTTGGCGCCGGTCCCAGTACTTTGGTAACCTCCCGACTCTCCGGCTCCGCGTTCACGGGATTCCCAGACCTGGCTGTATAACGCTCCAGGCTTGTAGATCTGGTAGCGCTGTATCTGAGCGGGGTTCGCAAGATTACGCATGCCTCGGAGCGTATTTGTATTTCCACCGAGGCGTGCGCCGCCGTCTCCAATATAAATTGTGTACGGAGTGCCGGTGCTGCAGTTGAGCACCATGCTGTTAGATGACGAACGATTTTCTCTTGTCGAACTAATCGAGCCAAATCCGATCGCTGGCAGGGCCACAATATCGCAGTAGGCTGAAACGACAGCCGACAGGCTCATTTGACCGGTCTCGGTCTTCGCCGATGCCGCTTGGGGGAGATAAAGAACCGGCAGCAACATGGCTGCGGCCGCGCCGCCACGCACGCAATAGTGTTTTCGGAGCGGTTTTCTTGAAAAGTCTGTGTGTGTCATGATCAGTACTCGATCGAGACGGTGAGGGTGTCGGTGTAAGTGCCTTGCGGCGGCAGGCCGGCCGGGTCTGGATGGAGGCGTGCATAGACTGGGAGTTGCTGGATCTGCCCTGTCCCCACGCCTGCGACGTGGCGGTAACCCTGAATTTGCATCCGCTGCCAGATGTCAGCGACGGCGTACGTTGGCTGGCTATAAATCTGGTAGCCAAGGCGCGCCCAGTCGCCACGGGTAAGATGACGGCTTCCGGAGTCGCCGAGCTGCAGATTTCCTTCGGAGATGAAGACCTGATAGGGCGTATTTTTTGTACACCGCAGCTGGATATTCCCGGTGCGATCTATCTTTGCCTTCGAAATCACGTTTCCGAAGTTAAAGCTTGGCAGCGACAGCAGCGTGCAGGACGGCACCACATTAGCCGTCACATTGACGCTGGCTGTGGATTGGGCGGCAACCGGTCCAGAGGACGATAATACTGCTGTCAAGATAATTCTGGAGAGAGGGATGCGGAGCGACGCATTCACAAATAAGCGGCGATTTGCGAACATAGTTCGCGCTCTTTGCGTTGGCATGATCAGTACTCCACCGCAAATATCTGATTTCCTGCCAAGGTTTCATTGTTGACCTGAACGCTCCCGTGGATTTTTGCTTCCATCGTCAGGGATCTGTAGCTGTTGTCGTCGTCGATGAGGTAAAAGGAGAAATACTCGTATGGATCGCTACACTGGACATAGAGGCCGGTGTGCTCGTCCAGGGACAGCGCGCAATTGCTGTCAATTGTCCACTGCACGGATAAACGCTGTGTGTAGTGCAGGGCTCGCCGGTCGCCTTTTATGGAGGCAGGCAACTCTGATCGCCACTCCATCGGCGTCACGGGACCAGCATTCGCCGCCTGCCCCTCGAACAGGAGGGTAAGCGCGAGGGCTGGTGCAAAGGCGCTCCCACACTTCATGCTACTCTGTGGCCTCGACTGATCATTGCTGCACTCCACCGGCTCAATATTCGATCTTTAAAGTGACGGTGTCTGAGTATCTGCCTGGCGTAACCGACGTGTCAGCGGCCTCGATCACCGCATAGATTTGTGTGTGGGTTTCTTCGCCGCCGACATACTTGCCGCTAAACTTGCTAGGTCCCAGGGGCAGGGTGTGAGCAGCATCCTGATAGAGCCGATAAGGCAACTTATCGGAGCCTCCCGACTGGCTGACCATATTCCGCACAAACTGAGGATTCCCGGCTTGGGTCGCGGACTTCCCTAAGTCAGCAGTGAGTGTCGCAGCATAGTTGCCGTTGCACCGCACTCGGACGTTGGCTTGGGCGGTTTTGCGAATGCCCGGATCCACTTGCCCAAAATCAAGATCAGCTGCCGACCAAATCTCGCATTGCGGCGGCACCTCCACGGTTAACGGAATCAAACGCTGTGCTGGGTATCCATCTTCAAATCCGGGTTGTCCCGTTGCGCAGCGCGGGATCCCAAAATTGCCAGTCTGATGGCTATAAAGCCGAGGCTGAACCCACCCGCTGTATGTTCCAGCGGGTGGTGAATGATTTGCGGCTCTATTAGCGCTAAAGTCATATATAAATGACCCAAACTGCTGGATAAATGTCCATCTTCCGCTTCCACTGACATAGGCAGTATTGTAGCTTGGGATACCTATCTCTGTACCGTTGACAGGAGGAAATGCATTATTCGCGCTCTGACTAACCCATGCGGCATCATTATGATCCTTGTAGTATACATAGAAGAACAACTGTCCGCCACCACCTTGCCGTGCTAGGAAGGCGCCGTTATCGGCTGAGATGCCACCAGGGAACTGAACGTGATGAGCCGGACATTTTACCCAGTTCACCCTATGATCGCATGTGATACCGACTTGGATGGTGAACCAAGCGCTCGTGTGATAAACAATGCGCGGCGGCATAGTTGACGTATAGGTCGTGCCGCAGCCGGCAAAGGCCGGGGTTGGGGTGACCATAAGCGGCACTCCGACGAGCGCCACTGCAACCCCCTGCAGCGAGACGGATGATCCACAAAGGAACGCGAACAGACTGCGCGCCACGCTCCTCGCTTTCCCGATGAACGCGCGACGACTATGGGTCATTGACATGTCAGAGGTCCGATTTTGGGCTGCGCTGTGGCATTTGGATTGTAGGAGAAGGTGGCGCTACAAATTCCAAGCGGCCCACGATTAATCGAGATCCGGTTGCTGCCGTTGAGGCCGCGTAGGTAAACTTCCCCACCATAGCCCATAACGGCGCTGTCCCCGCCTTCAAGCTCCACGAGATACCCGGGTTCGATGGCCTTGCCGGCCCAATCCCGGATGATCACAACTGCGCCATGGATCGCCCGTACGCCGAAATCGACGACCGATCCCTGGCGATAGCCTGTCGTAACCTTCGTCGATGTGAACGCAGGCTCCAGGCCGTCCGGTAGCGTGGTGGGATCCAGTGAAATTTCCGTTTCGTAGAACGGGATCAGATCCGGAAGAAGAGCACGGCCGTTGCCATTGGCTTTACCGATCGTAACGCCGCTCTGACTGATCATCGAATGGGGACCCGCGTTGCGAACAATGGCAAAGCTCTGTCCGATCCGGTTGGCAGGGAACATGCCGCCGCCAGCGACCACGAGCGAACCATCTGCAGAGAGAGAGCCACGCAATGCGCCCCCGACTTCATCAACCTGTCCGCGTAACAGCGCGAACGGCGCGCGATAGCTCGCCGAAGCGCTGTGCTGCGGGCTTGCATCTTCGACTTGCCGCCGCGATGCAGTCCATCCGATCGAGCCTTGTCGCTGGGACGTATTCCCGCTCGCCTGGAGCGAGTAGCCTATGCGTCCCCCGCTGTTATCCACGCCTGCCGACGCAAAGCCTGTGTCCCCCAACTGGAAGTTGAGGCTGAAGAACATACCGTAGTTTCTTGAATCGTCGAGATCAGCAAAGCCGTTCGCAAATACGCTGATACGGCGTCCCAATGATCGGGAAAGCGACGCACTGGCTGTTCTTGTATCGCGGTCGCCCGATTTGATGCGGTTGTAGGAGAGGTTGATCGAGGTTTTGTCAAACCATGGCTGGAAGGAGAGACCGAACCGATCCAAACGTGTGGCGTCAGCCGTTCGCGCGAGATCGCCTCTCCCAGCGCCGTACCGGTATGCGTTTCGCCGAATGGAAACGCGGCTAAGGTCGAAGTAGTCACCCGATGTCCATTCCGACGCGGCGTATAGGCGAGCGCCAAGAACGGTCGCGTCCGCGCGGGCGGAAAACTTCCAGCTGCGCGGCGACTGACAGGATGCGAGCGTAGCGACAATCAAGATGAGAATCGGTTGTTGGGGTGTCGGTGAAGGGCGGAGG
>NZ_PHHF01000073.1 GCF_003034225.1 Edaphosphingomonas fennica | reverse complement strand
GAGGTTAGTCCGGCGAGCAGAGGCATTCTCAACTTACCTCATCATCACTGATACTCCATTTCAGCGCCGCAACGGCGCACTATCCTTGTACCCGAACTGGTGGCCATCGCGCGAGCGTGGATTCCAGCGCACCAGGCACACTACCGCGAAAACGTTGCCGGCAATGCCGTCCACGATTTCCTGGGCTGCGGCGTAATAGGTCCGATTTCCCGGACAGGAGGACGCGAGCACCCTGAGGCCGCGTTTCGTGCCGTCCTCGAGCGTGTTTTCGTAGGTAAGCTGCGCGTCGAGATAGGATTTGGCGGTCTTGTGGCCGCCCATCGACGTAAAGGGCATGAAGAGCCATCCCATGATGAGTCCTTTCTTGAGGAAGGAAACCGGCCGCTGGCCGTTTCCGGTTTGAGGATCGTCGGGCCGCGAGCGCTGGTCAGCAGGCGAACGCCCGCGTATCAAAGTCGCAGTATTTTCATGTCGTGCGGATGTGACCTTCCGCACCCGTCATTGTCGGAGAAGTCATGCTCGCCGCGTCGGCCATTGAGATAATCGGCGGCACGCCTTTGATCGCACTGGATCGCATCTACACGGGTCCTGGTCGCATCATCGCCAAGGCCGAGTTCCTGCTGCCCGGGGGAAGTGTGAAGGACCGTGCCGCCAAGGCGATCCTGCTTGCCGCAAGAGAGGATGGCCGGCTGAAGCCGGGAATGCCGGTCGTGGAAATGACGAGCGGAAACATGGGCGCCGGACTGGCGGTGGCATGCGCCGCGCTCGGCCATCCCCTCGTCGTCACGATGTCGGCAGGCAACAGTCCGGCGCGAGCGAAGATGCTCGAAGGACTCGGCGCCGAAGTGGTGCTCATCGCCCAGGTGGATGGAAGCCCGGGCCAGGTGACGGGTTCCGATGTCAATGCTGCCGCACAGGCGGCTTGCGCGATCGCCCGGGCGCGTGACGGTTTCTACGTCGATCAGTTCAACGCTGCAGAGGGGATCGCAGCGCACGAGACCACGACAGGCCCGGAGATCCTGGCGCAGTTCGGTGGCCCGGTCGACGGATGGGTTGCAGCGGTCGGCACGGGCTGCACCTTCGTGGGCGTTGCAAAGGCGTTGAAGCGCGCCAATCCCGGTACGGTCTGCGCCGCTGTCGAACCGCTGAACGCGCGGCCGCTGGCCGGAGAACCGGTGCTCGACGCCCGGCATAAACTCCAGGGCATCGGTTATGGCACGGTTCCGCCGCACTGGGATCCGTCGCTGATGGATATGAGTGTCGGCATCAGCGATGATGAAGCTGAAGAGTGGCGGCGTACTCTGGCCCATCGCGAGGGCCTGTACGTCGGCTATTCTGCCGCTGCGAACGTCTGCGCCGCGGCAAAGCTGCTGGCATCGGGGCGGTTGACGGCTGATGCCGTCGTGGCAACGGTGCTTTGTGATACCGGCCTGAAATACTGAACCTCGGCGTGGGGGTGGCCCCGATGGACGTGCATCCGGTCGGCTGCCGGCTGCGCCTTGCTCGCCGCGCCGAAGCTTTTGAGATACGCGAAAGCCTGTTCAGCCTTGGCGGCAGCGTGGATGATCGCGGTCTTGTCGCCGCGGAGGATACCGAGCCAATGCGCCACATAGCTCGCATGACTGTCATGGAGGACGTTGGGCAGACCAAGGTCAGCACAGCAGAGCCCCGCCCCGATCTCGGCGACCAGTTCTTCGAACGCATAGGCCTTGTCGCCGAAGCGCTTGCCGAAGGTCCGTGCGAGTCGGCTGGAATGGCCCGACCAGTGAACCGTCTCGTGGCAACGCGTGGACGCATAGTGATCCATGCTGCGGAAGGCCGTTCGGTTCGGCAGCTGGATATGATCGAAGGTCGGTGTGAAGTAGGCTTGGTTTCCGCCATGGCGAACGTCGGCAGGGATTCCCGTGAAGAAGGCGTCGATCGCCGCCTGCCGCTCGGACGGGATCAGAGGCTGCTCCGGTTCGTCAGAGGGGTAGAAATAGGCTGGAAGACCGTCGATCTGATCGGCGTTGAACACGATGTAATGGCGCAGGAACCGGATGCTCCGCTCCACTTGCTTGCCGGTTTCGGGGTGCTCCTCACGCTTCTTGAACGAGGAATAATAAACCGAAAGCGCGCCGGTTTGACCCTTGCGGACGTGCCCGCCTAGCGTTTCCGCCTGGCGCCAGGTCATCCAGTAACGCGAACGATAACCCTGGGCATCGCCGAGCGCCCAGAGATAAAGCGTATTGATGCCCTGATACGGCGTGCCGCAATGACGCAGCGGGCGTCCGCCCGCCCCGTTCAGCCGCCAGGGCCTCGACCAGGGCGGAACACCCTCCTCGAGCTTGCGGATGATGAGGTCGGTGATTTCGGCGGCGACATCGCGGCTCGTGCGTTTCGCAAGGGACATGGCGCTTCTCCGTGCGGAAGGGGAAAAGGCCGCCGGCACGGGACCACGCGCCGGCGGCAAGGCATCCAGGAGAAAGCGGCGTCAGGCCGCGAGAGCGTCCTGATCGGGCGATTCCGCTTCGATTTCGCAGGCACCGGACACTGTCTCGTCGACGCCAGCCACGCCAACCTCTTCGGCATCCTCGGGCTCGACGATCGCCTGCTCTTCAGGATCGCCTTCGGCGGGTTCGAGATCGTCCGCCTCGGTCTTGTCGAGGAAGCGCATGGCGTCGGGCACCCAGGCAAGCGCCGCGTCCCGGACCTCGGGCTCGACGATCGCTTCGCCCGCGAAGAGCTTCGCGCACGATTCCGAGATCTCCGACTTCTTCATCGTCGCGTGGCGCGCGGTCAGCGCCGCGCCGCCGACATCGGCGAGCAGCGTCAGGATCGAGCCCTTGCTGATGCGGTCGAAGAAGTTCTCGGATGTCGGCCGCCACCAGCTTGCGACATCGACATCCATGATCGTCGCCAACCGGTTGTGGAGCGGACACTGCTCGGCGCGGTAGCTCGCCTTCGCTTCGAGCGACATCGCCACGATGTAGGCGAGCCAGGCCGCCTTGCTGTCGTCGTCGAGCGCCCGGAACGCCTCGAACCGGTCGACCTCGGACTTGTGCTCCAGCCAACTCGCATCGAGCCCGTCATGGGCTTCGGCGAGATAGCCCCGCGCGCGGGTCGTCGGCTGGTCGCCACTCACCGGATCCTGCGGCGAGCGAGCGCGAATGGTCGAGCCATAGGCGCTGAACGTGCTGGCGCGATCGTCAATCATGACGAAGAGCGCATAGTCGAGCGCCAGGGCCGGATGGCTGAGCAGGGTCGCTGCGAGCACGTCGCGCCGCTGCATCGCCAGCTCATCGTAGAGCCGGGCGCTGAGCGGCTTGCCGCCCGGGGCGATCGCTTCGGGCGGCGGAGCAGGCGGCGTGTAGCTGCCGCCCGGGCCGGTCGAACCGCCACCGCCGGCACCATCGCCGTGGTCGTCCTCGCCGTTTTCATCAGCGCCGCCGATGCTGACCGGTTCCTCGCTATAATATTCGGTGTCGAGGACCATCTCGCCTCTGGGCGTCAGCTTGAGAAACGCGCCGACGAGCGGCTTGATCTCGTCAGGCAGCACCGGCGGGATGTTGTGGAGCGCGTGTTCTTCCTCGGACAGGGCATCATATTCCTGGTCGAGCGCCTTGTAGGCATCCTCATCGATGGTCTCGTCATCCATCTCCTCGGCGATGGCTTCCTGCCGCTGTGCAATCGCATCGAGGCGGGCCAGCTGCGCCTCGGTGAAATCAGGCTGCGGCAGGATCACCCGGTAGAGGCCGGTCGCCGCGCTATGCGTGTAGTTCGACGCAATCGGCCGGATCCAGGCGAGACCGAGTTCCTCGCCGATCCGCTTGGCTTCCGCTTCCATGATGTCCGCGGCGAGCCGCTGCGCGATCTCGGGGTTCACCCACTTGTCGCCGCTGTCGCTGAAAAGGTCGCGGTCGATCTTGCCGCCAGCCTCGGCATAGCGGTCCTCGCCGACCAGGATCGCGACCGGATCGGTCGACTTCATCGTTTCGTTGGCGATGACGCGGCGGATAGTGTCGGCATTGGCATAGCTGGTGCCGTAGCTGTTCCAGACGAGAAGCTGCTTCTCCTGGTTTTCGGTCGAGGCATAGGCCTTGGCGACGTCCAGCGTGATGGTGCCTTCGCTCAGCGCCTCGAAGATGGGCTCGGCCAGGGTCGCGAGCCGCAGGCGGCCCTCGACGAACCGACGGGTGAGGCCGAAGCGCTTGGCGACACCGTCGATATCATTATTGAGACCGATGAAATACTGGAACGCGCGGCATTCCTCGGCAGGCGTCATCTTGAGCTGATGGAAGTTGGCCGCGGTCGAGGTCTCGGACAGGGTCGCCTCGTCGCCGACGAGAACCTTGACGGGAACATCGTAGGTTTCAGGGTCGATGGTGCCGCGCTCGGCGAGCATGAGCAGACCGCGCAGGCGGCGACCGCCATCGAAGACCTCGAAAGTGCCGCGCGGCTTTTTCACAGGCGTGACGAGCAGGTTCTGGAGTACGCCGCGAGCTTCGAGATCGGCGGCCATCTGCGGTATTTCCAGCAGGTCGTCGGGCCGCCTGCGGACATTGATGGGAGAAAGCGTAAGCTTCGAGAGCTTAACGGTCGTGGTCATCGGAGGAACTCCTTCTGGCATCCGGATCAGCCCGGACACCAGCATCACTCCCCCTTCCCTCTCGAACCCCGGGGCGCCCCGTGGGCGTGGCTTTTTTCCGCCGGACAACCTACATTGTCTTCTCTTCCGGCCTCGAAAGAATATGATCTGCGGTGACCTCCACGACGCTCCGTTTGAACATGCCGCAATGGCAGGGTGGCGATGAACCCGCCTATAGCTTTGGTTCCGAATTGTTGCGCTGGCTTGCCCCGCCGCATGACGGCCCCGAGGAAACCGTGGCGGTTCCGGAACCGGACGGAAGCTCCCCGCCGGTTAGCCGTGGCATCAAGTGGTGCGCCGCCCTCTTGTCTCAAGCAAGAGCGGCGCGCGAAGCCATCGAGCGGCATGCGCCCGATCGGATCGTGACGCTTGGCGGCGACTGCCTGGTCGATCTTGCGCCGATGGCGTATCTAAGCCGCAGATATGGTGAAAAGCTGGGCGTTCTCTGGCTCGATGCCCATCCCGACGTGATGAGCGCTGCCGAGTTTTCGCACGCCCATGCCCATGTGCTTGCCCTGCTGCTTGGCCGGGGCGACGAGGCTTTCACGGCAGAAGTGCCCCGCAAGCTGGACGCCCGGCGTGTGATGATCGCCGGCATGCAGGGATGGAACGCGGATGAAGACCTGATCCTGAAGGAACTGGGCATCCGGCATATCCCGCCAGCCGTCCTTGCTGACAGCAGCCGGCCGATCCTCGACTGGATCGAGACCGAGGGAATCACGCATCTTGCGGTACATTTCGACCTCGATGTCCTCGATCCGGCTCATTTTTCTCCGCTGCTGTTCAACAGGCCGGGCATGCCGGAGGGGGCCTTCGATGGAATAGAGCAAGGCCGTATGCAGCTGGACCAGGTGGTGCGCCTGTTGAAAGAGATCGGCGCGGCAGTGGATATGGTTGGCCTTGCCATCGCCGAACATCTGCCATGGGACATGCTGCGCCTGAGAAACAGCCTTGCCGAGTTACCCATCATGAAATCATGAAACTCACTGTGGGCTGAAACCGCCCCGAGTTTCGGAATACCAATGGCGCACCACTCGCGAAGCTATCCTCGCCGCTTTGGACACGCCCTCCCCCCGATCTCGAGGTAAACGTCGTCACCGCTACGCGATGCTTCACAATCTGAATGTGACGGACTTCTCCTGTGAGAGCGGCGCTGACCGCCGATGAGACGTCATTAGAGGGTGTCAATGACCAACGAAACCCGCAGTGCCGACTGTTTCGGTGACATCTCGTGCTTGATGCAGAATGCACACCAGCTGCGCTTCGTCATTCAGGATCGGAACGGACACCGTCTGCCAATAGCGCTCGAGAAACCGGCCATCGGAACCCCGCAGGTCATAGCGCTGTGCTTTCATGGCATGCTGGCGCCGTCCCTGTGCCGCGATGCGGATGGAATCAAACAAGCCTGCGACGCCGGTTGCATCCTCAAGATCCGGATTATCCGGAAAGACGTCAAAGAGCCTTTCTCCGGCCACTCTGCTGCGCTCGGTATAGGTGATGGCAGTATGCGCATCGTTGACGTCGAGGATTCGCATACCAGCCCTCGGATCGATGATCATCGTAGGCTGGGTAGAGGTCTCCGTCAGGCGTTGAAAAAGGCTCCGATCACATGATGATAGCGCGCCAAATTCAATAGGATATCTCTGCACGCCAAGTGCGGCGGCGTTGAGCAATGCAAGCTCGCGTTGAATTGAACGGATCTGCTGCAGCAGATAGCTGCGCTCGGTGTCGGCAACGTCTGCGCCCAGGCAGGCCCTGAATTTCTTCAAGTTTTCGTGCAGGATGAAGCGTTGCACATTACCCCCTAAGGTTTCAATTGTGCCTCGGATCTATGAACTTCTCCGGTCCCGAGAAGTTTCCCCGACTCGCTGGCATCTGCAACGCAATAAATACACTGAATGACCTCTGAGCACAGGAACGTCTCCGAGCCATAGTGGGTAAAGGATGACCACATGATTCGCCCAGCGAATGTCTGTCTGGGCCTTGTGAATGGCGGCGGCGGGCGCATTGTCCCGCCACTCCCCGGCCGATCGCAAGATAGGGAAATCAAGTTCTGCAATCTCGATCCGGCGCACTTCATGGCCTGCCGCCTCGCCGCCCGCCGCATAGGCATCCGCAAGCGCATGAACGTACCGGGTCCCGTTTGGGTCGGGATGCCCATCGATAATCGTGATGCGGGTCATGACATCTCCTGAATCCGCCATCCACGCATCGTCGTGCAATTGGGATTATCCCGGAGTGTCGGTGGCGACAGGCACCGGCCAGCCGAGATGAAATCACTTGAGCTATGAGGGGGAGCGTTTCTTCCTCGCAAGAGTCGGGAAACTGGCGGAGGAACCCTGATTACAATACATGCGACTGTGCGGAACGCATGGCCAATAGCTCTGCGGCCATGTTGGGGGTGTTCTCCCATGGGGCACTACACAAACGGAGGATCGCGGTGACCCAGAGAATATCGCCGCTTTCGAGGGGGGAAGAGTTTTGAGCGATTTTCGTTTCCTGCATGCCGCCGACATTCATCTCGACAGCCCGCTCCATGGCCTGTCGAGATATGAAGGTCTGCCCGAGGACGACATAAGAGGAGCCACCCGCGCGGCTTTCGACAATCTGGTACAACGCGCCATCGACGAAGATGTCGATTTCGTCGTGATCGCTGGCGACCTCTTCGACGGTGAGTGGAAGGACATGAGCACCGGCCTCTATTTCGCCCGCGCCATGGGCCGCCTGGATCGGGCCGAAATCCCGGTGTTCCTTCTCGCCGGCAACCATGATGCCGCCTCCGTCATCACCCGCAGCATTCCCTGGCCGCCCAATGTCCGCCTGTTCAGCGCGCGCCGACCGGAAACCCATCTGCTTGCCGAGCTCCAGGTCGCGGTCCACGGACAGAGCTTCTCGACACCGGCTGTCACCGACAATCTCGTTCCGTCCTATCCCGCCGCTGCGGAGCATCACTTCAATATCGGGATGCTGCACACCGCGCTGGCAGGCCGGAAGGGCCACGCCGATTACGCGCCCTGCAGCCTGGATGATCTCAAAGCCAAGCAATACGACTACTGGGCGCTCGGCCATGTCCATCAACACGAGATCGTGTGCGAGGCGCCTCATGTCGTCTTCCCGGGCAACATCCAGGGTCGCACGATCCGCGAGACGGGCCCCAAGGGCGCGGTGATCGTCACCGTGGAGGATGGTCAGGTTTCCTCCATCGATCGATTGGATCTGGATGTGATCCGCTGGCTCGCGGTCGATATCGACTGTACCGACGTGCCGGCCGATAGCATTGCGGAACGCATGCGCTCGGCGCTTCTTGAAGCGTGGCAGCACGGCGGCGATGGATTGCCGCTCGTTACGCGGCTTGTGCTGACGGGCGAGACCGACAGCGCCGGCGCGCTCATCGACAGCGCCGCGGACCTGCGCGACGTCGCGCGCGCCGTGGCCGCTTCGATCTCGCCCAATCTCTTCATCGAGAAAGTGAAGCTGCTCGTGACGAAGCCCGCCGCCGCCGGTGAGGTGATTGTCGGCGACGATCTCGCTGCCTTGATCGATCGGGCCGCCACCGATCCTCAACTGCACGAACTGCTGGCCGCGGACCTTGCGCCCTTCCTGCTCGCGGCGCAGAGCCTGCTCCCCGATGCCGACGAAGCGGACCTTCGCCGCTATGCCGGCGACGGCAAGTGGGACGCGGTCATCGGAACCGCCGCCCAGGCGCTCCGCTCGCGTTTGACGAAGGGGGACTGAGCGATGCGGTTCGCCACCCTGTCACTCGAGCGTTATGGTCGTTTCGAGGATTGCGAGCTTTCCTTTCGCCAAGGCGAGCCCGATCTTCACGTGGTGTACGGCGCCAACGAAGCGGGAAAATCGACCTCGCTTGCGGCGGTCTCCGATCTGTTGTTCGGTTTCCCGGCACGGTCTCCCTACAACTTCGTCTACGACTACGCCCTGCTGCGCGTTGGGGCCGTGCTCGAGGACGAGGGGCACAGCTTCGCTTGTCGCCGCAAGAAGGGGACGGCCGGGACACTGATCGATGCCGAGGATCGTCTCCTCGACGAAGCTATGCTGCTCGCCATGCTGCGGGGGCAGACGCGCGAGACATTCGCACTCTCCTTCAGCCTCGACCAGGATGGCCTGCGAGCGGGCGGGCGGGCCATGGTCGAGGCCCGCAACGACCTGGGCCGAGCCCTCTTTGCCGCAGGCTCCGGGCTCACGGGTGTTGCGGACGAATTGGCTCGCCTCGAGAGCGAAGCCGATGCGATCTGGGGACAACGCGCCGCGGCGAGGCGGAGCTTCACGCAGGCCCAACGCGATTTCGAAGCGCAGACCCGAGCAGTCCGGGACCAGGCCCTCAAGCCGAAGGCTTGGCTCGATGCCAAAGGCGCGGTCGCGGACGCCCAGCAGATGCTCGAAGAGGTTCAGCGGCGGCGCGACGAAGTTCTTGCCGAGGTCAGCCGCCTCGAGCGCATCCGCCGGATTGCGCCTGCCGTCCGTCTTCGCAGCGACCATCTCGCGGCGCTTGCCGCCCACATGGATACGATTGATATCGGGCCGCAGCGCGAGCACGCCGCCGAAGCGGCAATGGCCGAGATGGAGGCCGCTTCGCGTGCAAGGGCCGCCGCGCAGAATCTGGTGAACGAAGCCCGGGCACAGATCGAGGCGCTTTCTCCTGATCCGTCGGTCCTCGCCCACGACGCCGAAATCGACGCGCTGATCGCTTCGTCGGGCGCGGTGACAAAGGGTCAACAGGACTTAGCGCGTCTGAGCGAGGAGCGATCCGCATCGGGAGGTCTTGTCGCCCGGCTCCGCGCCGAAGCCGGCGCGCTCGCCTCCGATCCCCCCACCCGGATCGTAAGTTCCAGACTGCGCGAAATCGCGCTCGGTCATGCCGAGGATCTCGCGGCGCTCCGGCAGATCGACGAGAGTGAGCAGGACCTGGCTGAAAGGCGTGTCGCGATCGAGCGGAAGATTGCGGATCGCCCCCAAACAGGAAATCTGACCGCGATCGTAACGGCGATCGACCTTGCCAGGACCCTCGGGGCCGATGCGGACGCGCGCTGCGAACTGGCGCAGCGCAAAGCCGACCGGGCCGCGGCCAGCCTGGACGTGGCGCTCGCTCGGCTCACGCCCTGGAGCGGGGACGCATCGGCCCTGGCCGCGCTTCCCAGACTGGCACGGCACGAAATCGAAGACGTGCGATCCGTCCTTGCCGAGGCCGAGACCGATCTGCAGCGGGCAACAGACGCCGCTTCGCGCGCCCGCGAAGAGGCCGAGGCGCTCTCGCTCGAAATGGAGCAGCTCTCGTCGGGCGCTGCGGTGGCTGACGAGGAGATCACCGCGGTTCGAAGCGAGCGCGACGCGTTCTGGCGACCGCTGCGCGCGCACATGCGGCAAGGCATGGCCCTCCCCTCCCCTGATGAAGCTGTCGATGCTTATGAGACGGCAGTCGCTCGAGCAGATGAACGCGGAGATGCCCGCTACGCCGCCGCCGACGAGTCGAGCCGTCTGACGGTCATGGGTCAACGCCGGACCAGGCTCCTTCTGGCCGCTGACCAGGCGGACACGCGCGCGCAGGCGGCAAGCGATCGTCGCGAAAGCGCGCTGACGGGCTGGGCACGAAAGTTGGCGGAGGCGGGCTTTCCGGCGTTGGAGCCCAATCGGTTCCTCGGTTGGGTGTCCGAGCGGGAAACGGCTGAAGCAGCACATCAGGAGGCAATCGATGCCCACGACGATGCCAGGGCGATCGTTGCGCGGCGCAATGAATTGCGTGCCAGCCTGGTCGCCGCCCTCGCAGACGAGTCGGTGCCCAAGGGAGAAGACCTCCTGCCGCTGCTCGCCTTCGCCACACGGATTCGGCAAGCCGGCGAGGCGGCCGCCGAGCAGCACAGACTCGACGAGGCCGCACTCGTACAAATCGGGCAGGATGCGGAAGGTCTGCAGCGCCGCCGCACGCGTGTCGATGAGAGTATGGCGACGCGGATGGAGGCCTGGCGCGCGCTGCTGGTCGAAGCGGACATCGATCTCGACATAGCCAGCGCTCCGGCAACTCTCGACGTCCTGGACGAGCTCAGAGCCGCGATTGCCGCGCAGCGAGACCTGCAGACACGCATCGACGGCATAGCGAGAGACGCGCGTGAACATGACGAAAGCGTTGCGGCCCTAACCGAAAGGCTGGGGATTGCCGCCTCGGGCGGCGGAGTGACGCTACTCGAAGGGATGCGGGCCCGGCTCTCGGCGGCGCGCTCGACCGCAAGCGTCCTGGAGGCACTCGAGGAAAGCATTGCCGGCCGAAGCGCTGAGATGGCGGCCGAAGACGCACGGCATGCTGCGGCCTGGGCTTCGCTGACCGCGCTTCTGGAGGAGACGGGCGCTACCGACCTGCAGGGCCTGGGTGCGGCCATCGAGCGTTCGCGAGCAGCGCGCGCCCTGCGCCACGCGGTCAGCGAAGCGGAAGCCGCGATCGTCGCGGCGGGCGACGGCAAGGGACTGGATGAGCTTGTCGCGTCCCTGGAAGACGTCGATGCTGACGGTCTGGCTGTCCGAATCCAGTCGCTCTCGGGGCAGCTGACCCAGCTCAACGATGAGGTTGCCACTGCCGCAAGCGCCCACGGCGATGCCAGGAGAGTCTTTGCCGGTCTGGAGGCGCAAAGCGGCTCGTCCGCCGACGCGGCCTCGGATGCCGAGCAGGCCCGGGCCGAGCTCGCTGTTCTTGCCGAAGATTTTATCCTGAAGCGAACCGAGGCCGTCACGCTACGCTGGGCGATTGAACAATATCGCGAGCGCCATCAGGATCCCATGCTGCTGCGCGCAAGCGAGATCTTCCGCCGGCTGACGATCGGGCGGTATGCGGCGCTGCGGATCGACAGCGACGGACCCAATTCACGGCTCCTGGGGTTGCGCGACGATGGCAGGACCGTGGTGGACGTCGGGGCGATGAGCGAGGGAACCACGGACCAGCTCTTTCTCGCGCTTCGCCTCGCAGCTGTCGAGCAATCCATCGCGGCCGGTGTTCGCCTGCCCTTCCTCGCGGACGACTTGTTCGTCAATTTCGACGATGAGCGTTCCGAGGCCGGTTTCAGGGTGCTGGCGGAACTCGCGCGATCGACGCAGGTGCTGTTCTTCACCCATCACCCCCATCTGGCGGCGATCGCCCGATCTGTCGTCGGCGAAGACCTTCACTCGGAATGCTCCCTGGCCTGAGACAGCCGAGCGACCTTCAGATCAAGCCGCCCTGGACTGGCTGTTCGAATCCGGAACGCGCTGCTCCGACACTCTTTCGGCGCTTTGTGTACGCAACCTGCAGCGGCACCTGTCCTCGTCCCATTCGATGCGCGCCAGCGAATATCGGTGCCGCTGGCAATTGCCCGACGGCTTCGATCTAAGGCCGCATGACGTGGCGGAGGCTGCGGAAATGCGGCAGCGGGTCAAGGACGCCTTGAAGGACGGCAAATAGCGGAGCGCGGCCTCCAGCGCCTTCGCCCGGTTCTCGACTCCACGGCTCCCCAACTTGCGTTTTCTCGTCAGTATGATTATATTTTAATCGGACTGATAACAGGTGATAAACATGGCGACCGAGACGAAGGTATTGACCGCGCATGTCCCTCTGGGGCTCGCGGAAAAGGTTGAAGCAATGGCCTCGCGACTCGAACGCTCGCGCGGCTGGGTGGTGAAGCAAGCGCTCGCCGCCTGGGTCGATCAGGAGGAGGAGCGTCACCGGATGACGCTCGAAGCCCTGGAGGATGTCGATGCCGGACGGGTGATCGACCACCAGGCGATCACGGCATGGGCCGACAGCCTTGGGACGGACAAGCCGCTACCCTCGCCGGTCAAATGAAGATCCAGTGGACCAGCAAGGCGTCGTCGGACCTTGTGCGACTGCACGAGCATCTGGGTCCGGTCGCCCCCGAAGCGGCGGCGCGCGTGGTCCAGCAACTCGCCCACGCACCGGATCGGCTGATCGATTATCCGAGGATCGGCGAGAAGCTGGAAGCCTATGAGCCGCGCGAGGTCCGCCGGATCATCGTCGGCAACTACGAGATGCGCTACGAGATCGCGGCCGGAACGATCTTCATACTGCGCCTCTGGCATTGCCGCGAAAACCGCAACTTCGAATCGGAGCAGTAGCGAGGATGCGATCGACCACCGCCGCAGTCGCTTCTATCCTCAGACCAGACCGAAATCCTGAAATTCAACCTGCCGCAGTCGGCCGGACAGCCATTTCAGAGTAGCTCTCACGGGTTCCGCCAGTCCCGGTTGACCGACGATGGCACCAGGAATGTGGTCGGCTTCGATCCGCTGAAAAACTTGCACTTCGGCTTCACGGTCGGTGGGAAAATGGGGTGCGAGGTCTCGCCTCTCCTCTTCGCCGCCAGCGAACCTCGGCTCGCTCACGCACAAAATCGAAACAGAGACGGCGTCTTTGTTTCCGTCCAATCGGCCGTAATCACTGGCGTATGCCAAATGATCGGCTGCTGCCAGATCGCGGCGCGGCCATAAGCCATGCTTCACGACCCCAGTGAGATTCGCAGCTTGGGTGAAATGCAGCAGGAACCGCACGTCGCGGTCCAGGGCGATCGAGCGGATATGCGTCCTGCGGGCCTCGTTCATCGCAATGATCCCATAGACGCCTCCAATACCTCCGCCCAGTCTTTGACGCCGCGCGGCGCCATCCACGTTATCTCAAGACCGGGCCGAGCATATCGCAACGCCGCGCGTGCCGCCGCCAGTTCACCTTCGGCGTCATTGTCGACGGCGAGGATCAAGGATGTCAGACCTTGCGGCAGCAGGATCTGATCGAGACGCCGTGCACCCAAGCTCGCCCAGCAGGGAGCTCCTTGAATGAGGGTGAAGGCCCGCGCGGTTTCGAAGCCCTCGGCAAGCGCCAGGCAAGAAGCCGCCCGCCCTCCCCCTTGCCATGCCCCCTGCCCTGGCCGCCCCAGCATGAGCTTCATGCGGTACTTGCCGGTTTCCCGGTCGAGGAAGATGCGCTGGATGGCAGTCAGTCGCCGCCCTTCGCGCACGGCCACGAGCAAGGCGGGATGGAACGTGGTCCAGGGCTTGGGACGATAAGGACAGCGTGGATGAAATCGGAGATCATCGGTAGGCGGCTCGAGATGCCGCAGCGTCAGGTAACGCTCAGCGAGAGTGCCCGGGATCGGAAGCCCCTTCTCCCAGAGCCGTGCGGCATTGCCCGAAGCGCGCGCGGGCATGTCCCGGTAGGAGTAGTGTTGCCGGATCGGTATCCGGCGCAATTCGCGCAGGACATCTTCGCGATCACAACCGGCAAAGCAAGTGACAAGAATACCGCGATCGCCCTGACGGATCGAGAGGCTTGGTGTGCTATCAGCATGCGCCGGGCACAGGCACATGGCGGTGCGGCCATGCCAGGTGCCACCGAGAGCACCTACGAGATCGATGAGTTCCTGGGATGGTCGTCGGGCTGTAAGCGGCATGGCATTCCTCCTGCTTGCATGCCCCTGCCCCTCTCCCTCTTTCTCCCGGCCATCAGATCGCGGTCTATCTGTGCTCCGGGCTGCGTGCGCGGATCGAGGAAGCGCGAATAGCCACCGGGGTGCACGGCCGGTTTGCGGATGGGATTTCCTGCGAGCGGAATGAATGCCTCGATGGCGGTGGGCCTTGTCGCCGCCTATTCGAGCGCCAGGAGAACATCGTCAGCGGCAGTTCTGGCCCTGTCCGATTCGTGGACCACCGCCAACTCGGATGCCGCCGGGAAGGAATTTGAGTTCCATTCTCGAAGCGGCGACAAGACCGATCTATGCTTGCCGCCAATTCTGGCGATCACTTGATTCGCATGGAAACCGGAGCTTGTCCGTTCGCCCGGAATGATCCCGGACTCTCCATCTGAGAGCAGCGTTGTCCTTGCATGATGGCGCCAGCTGCTACCAATTTGACTAACCACCATCCTTTTGGCATAGCTGTCCGGGATAAGGGGTCTTTTTTCGACCTTTTTCACGAACCAAGGCCAATTTGGGTTGAGAAGGGGGACAACGCCCATGCTGTCGGGTCAGATTCTCGATGCGATGATCACCTCGTGCGAGAATGCAAAAACCGTTCTGCGGCAAGCGGCGATAGATCCATCCGACAGGAAAACCCTCAATATTTCAATGGGGGCCTCGGTCGCCGCGGAGTTTCTGGGGAGGACGCCCGAAGCCCTGTCCAAGGCGGAAGCGCGTGGACGCCTTCCTGCGCCGAAGACGTCCGCCAACGGGCGCAGATATTACACGGTCGAGGATTTGATCGCGATTCGCGAAGCGCTCGGTATCAAGATGGGCAAATTGCCGTCCGAGCGAGCGGTCGTCGTGGCCGTGCAGAATTTCAAGGGCGGTGTCAGCAAATCGACCACGGGCAAGCACCTTGCCGATTATCTTGCCCTGCGGGGTTACCGGGTTCTTGTCGTGGACTGCGATCCCCAGGCTTCGATGAGCGTGATGTTCGACGTCAATCTCGAGGCCTTGGTCGACGAGACCCATACGCTGTCGAATTTCCTGTCGCCGCGCATCGACGAAGCGGATTCGCTGCGCAAGACGATCCAGAAGACAGCCTGGCCCAATATCGACATCTGCCCGGCGAACCTCGGCCTGCAGGACACCGAATGGGAACTGACCGCGACGATCGAGGAAGGACCGACAGCGATCGCGGGCGCGTTCCGCATGCTGCGGATCGGACTGGAGGAAGTTCGTCACGACTATGACGTCGTCATTCTCGACCCTCCCCCGGCCATGGGGTTTCTCGGCGTGAACACGCTGACTGCGGCCGATGGCCTGTTGATCCCCGTCCCTGCCCGGCAGCTCGACTATCTGTCGACCATTCATTTCATGCAGACCTGCCGCGAGGCGATGGATCTCGTCTCCAAGTTCGACACGTCGATCGACTATGGCTTCATTCGGGTCGTCTGCACGATGTTCCAGCCCAGTCGCACGAACGAGGCGCAGATGCTCCAGGTCATGGAGAAGACCTACGCCGGACAAATGCTCTCGACACCGATTCTGCTCTCGGAAGAGATCAAGAATGCGGGACTTTCGATGTCTTCGATTTACGAGATCAACAAACCCTACGGCTCGCATCAGACCTATGTTCGCTGCCGCGACAATCTCAACATGGTCTTCCGCGAGGTAGAGAAAGACATCTGCAAGCAGTGGCCATCGCGGATGGCGCAGCTTGGCACCGATCGGTTGACGGAGGCCGCATGAGCAGCGCGGGGGGCAGACGGCGGAGTCTCTTGGCGAACGCCATCGAAAGCATCGGCACGACACCGCCCCCGACACGCGCGGCCGATGGTCCCGTCGCCGGGGATCACGCGGATCGAGAAAAGCCCGCCGAAGAACCGGCGACACCGTCCTTCCTCGAACGGCGCGGGGTTGCGTTCGATGAGATCGCGCGCACCGTCAAGCGCCTCACCATTCGCCTGAAGCCGTCGGAATGCTCGATCTGGCCAGGCAATGCGCGCGACTATGCGGCGCTTAGCTATGACCGCTGCGCCTCCCTGATTGAATCGATCAGGGAGGAAGGAACCAATCGCGAACCGGTGGTCGTCAGGCGAACCCCCAATGCCGAACAGCCCTATGAGCTGATCGTCGGCACACGTCGTCATTTTTCGATCTCCTGGCTCCATGCGAACAACCATAGCGAGATCGAACTCGTAGCCCGGATCGAAACGCTCGATGACGAAGGCGCCTTCCGTCTCGCGGACCTGGAAAACCGGGAGCGCGAGGACGTCACCGATCTCGAGCGGGCCCGAAATTATCGGCACGCGGTGGAAGCCTATTATAAGGGCGTCAGGGCGCAGATGGCCGAGCGCCTGGCGATCCCCAAGCAGAATCTTCACAATCTGCTGCAACTCGCCGAACTCCCCGACGAGGTGGTGAGCGCATTTGCGGAACCAGGCGACCTGAAGGTCCGTCACGGCATGCGCCTGTCGCCGCTCATCAAGGATGAGCGCTATCGCGACGCCATTCTCGGTGAGGCGGCCATAATCGCCGCCGAGCAGAAAGAGCTGCTGGCCGCCGGCGCGGAAAAGATCGAGGGCAGCAAAGTCTGCGAACGCCTGGCCGCGGCCGTGACACCTTCCAGGCCTGCGCCTTCGCCAAAGGCGAAGCCGGCTCTGACGGCAGCTTCGGGCAAGGAGATCGGACAAGTTCTCGCCGATACCAAGGCGAAGGGCATCACGATCAACATCAATCCAAAAGGCCGCGCATCGGTCGATGAGATTCTGGACGCACTGCGTCCGGTCATCGAGAGCGCGAGATTTGCGCGATAATGAGAATCCACAATAAATCTTTTATTTTCAAATCGTTATGATGGAGTAAAACGCGTTTTACGCGTGTTGCAGGACATGAGATGCCACAGGACTACCGCGAAGACGGTCAAGTAGACCTCTTTCTGCCGCAACTGACGGCACTGCCGCTTCGCGACCAGCGCGAAACGATGGAACGCCCATTCTTTTCCCTGTCCAAGCGCAAGCGCCTGAAGCCGATCGACTATGTCAGTCCGGACCGAAAAGTTACCGTCCATGTTTCGGCCAACTCGGAATATGGCCTCGCCACGATCTACGATCTCGACATCCTGATCTACTGCGCCTCGGTGCTCATCGAACATAAGCGCCGCGGTGCGAACGACATTCCGCAAACCTTGAACGTCGTGCCCTACGACATGCTCAGGACACTCAAACGCGAGGTCGGCGGCCGAGCCTATGACTTGCTGGGCAATGCGCTTGACCGTCTGCAGTCAACCACGGTGAAGACCAATATCCGCTCGGGCGACGCTGTCGAAACCACTTTCTCCTGGATCGACAGCTACAGTCAGCTCAAGGACCGCACGGGCAACGTGCGAGGTATGCGCATCACCCTCGCCAAGTGGTTTTACGACGGCGTGCTGATGGAAGGCGGCGTCCTCGCGATCGATCCCGCCTATTTCTCGCTCACCGGGGGGAGAGAACGCTGGCTGTACCGGGTTGCGCGCAAGCACGCCGGCGGCGCCGGAACGGACGGCTTCGCGATCTCCATGCCGACGCTGTTCGAAAAATCGGGCGCGGAAGGTGACTATCGTCGCTTCAAATTCGAGATGACCAAGATCGTCCGGGAAAACGCGCTGCCGGGTTACGCGCTCGAACTGGAATTGCGCGCAGAGGCCGAACCGTTCCTGCGCATGGTCAGGCGCAACCTCACGAGCGAACCCGGAGCCCCCTCCCCTGCCCTGGTCCAGACTGCACCCACGCCTGGCCGGGCTACTCCTTCCGCACAAGACAAGGCGATCGACGAACCGCCGATCGCCTTCCCGGAATATGGACATATCGCCCATAGCGCCTTTGGCGCCATCGCACGGGCCAACCTGCCCGAACCGCAGCGTGACCACGGCATGGTCGCCGACGACTTTCGGTCATTCCTGAGGCAGCGCGAAATCGCATACGACGCCAGGAACATCACGCAGATCTTCGCAACATTCTGTTCGAAGCAACGCGCGGCGCTGTAGCGCGCTACAGCGCCGCTTCGAACAGCGCGGCCTTTCAGGAACAACCTTCCGCTACCCGAGTTGCGCATAGTTCTTGCGTTCCTGAAGTACCGACGGACAAGGGCCGGCAGTTGCGCGGCCCCTCCCCACCGAGCACCCCGTCCTACCGGGACGCTATCCCATAGAATATGAGATCTCAGCCATGACGCGGGGCTCAGCGGCCGGGCGTTGCCGCCATTATTTTCGCCTATTACGCTGTGCGGGCCGAAGTCACAGCCACCTTGGCCAAGCCGTTACGTCCTTCCGGGCCAGGCTCGGGCATCGATCATCCCACCAGTTGACCGGCGCCGGGTACATCAGGAACGCGGACACCCTTTCGATCATCGCACGTCGTTTCCAAGCAACCAGGATATAAGCCGGATAAAGCAGATGGCGGGTCAATCTCGTGCCGGCGCTTCCTGGAACGAGAGGGAAGGGAAGGGGGGAACGCTGCGATCGTTTATCGAGATCGGCTCCGCGGCAATCGATCAGGCGTTCCTGAAATACCGTGCGGAGGAAAACTCCGCCGCCTCGGTCCGCCATGGCAGACGAGATCAAACGGCCGAGCCCAATAGGCGGCCGTTCCCAAAGTACCGCGCCATCGACGTGTATTCACGCCTCGCCAGGCCCGGAGATGATGGCCCGGCGACCGCCGTTTCAAGCGCCCGGCAGCCAGTCATTGAAGTTCAAACCAGAGCGAAACTCCGCTCCAGAGGCTGGCCGCCTGTCTCGATCGGCCCTTCGTTCCTAATATACCGTGGGAGAGTCGGGAGGCCTTGCCGATTTCCCGGCCAGCAAGTGCCCGAGTGTCATGATCGCGGCTACAAGAGTGGCTATCAACTGTGTCCGCCTGTGTCGTCAGGAAGCTCAAAACTCCGGGAAATCAGGGATGTAGCATCGAGTAAAACGCGTTTTACCGCCCTTTCCGCCCCGATCTCCAATGACCCGCCCACACGGTATTTCAGGAACGGCGCACGGTACATTGGGAACCGAATCACGGTCCAATGGGAACACCGCACAGGGTATTTCAGGAACGGTCAGACGGTATTACGGGAACGCGCTGAATTCCCCGACTCGTGATGAATCCATGAGTCGCGTCCGGCGCATCCACAGCCTAACTTTCTATCTTTATTTCTAAAGGAATTAACGGCGCCTGCGGCGCTTCTCCCTTTCTTTGAAAAGATTGAAGGGGGAGGGGACGCCATCGGCAAGCACCGAACACAATGACAAGGCCCAGTGCCCGATCTCGCACGAGCATAGAGCATCCAGAGGATGGCGTTCAACATCCGCTGCCGAACCGTGCATCGCCCGCCTCCCGATCAATCAGCGCGACAACACTCGACGATGCGCACTCGAAGCTGGTCCCATCATCTTGGCTACCCTGCCTTGATTCCCGCGGACGATGGCGGACGAGATCCCGGTTCACCTCATCCTGTCGCCTGACCTACCTCATCACCGGGTCTGCCTCGACGCCTTCGAAAGAATCGAATGTCGGCGAGCCCAGATCGAAGTCCAAACTCTCGAGGGCCTGTTGGAAGCCTGGATCTACCTCGATGCTGAACGTCTGCCATCGAACGGGCATCCAGCTGGCGTAGCGCTCACGCGACATCACCTCGTTCGATCAGCTTGTGAAATGTTAGGGTACATACCGCCGAA
Source organism: Edaphosphingomonas fennica (assembly GCF_003034225.1). Classification (GTDB taxonomy): domain Bacteria; phylum Pseudomonadota; class Alphaproteobacteria; order Sphingomonadales; family Sphingomonadaceae; genus Sphingomonas_E; species Sphingomonas_E fennica. The sequence continues at coordinate 9,792 of NZ_PHHF01000073.1, read as the reverse complement.
GCCAGGGTGCTTCATATCCAGCGCACCCCTCAAAATCGGAACAAACCGAGAAATAGTCCTAAAACGCCGCCAGAGCCTTACCAGGCGCTTTTGGGCCTTCTGGCATCCACGGCCTCATGAATAGCGTCAAATCGCTCTGTGCGGGCGTCTGGCTGGGCCGTATTTTGGGCCAGTTGTCACAAGTTTGTGATCAAAATCAGAGCGCACATGATTGTGAACCCCACTTGCTCCCACCGCAAATTCGCATTTGATTCGCAACACCTGTCATGGCGACGAAAGCTTTGGCCCGCGCGCGCTTGTAAGCAGCTTGTCGATGGCGGCCATTTCCTGATCAAATGCATCGAAAGCCACGGTGAGGTCGCGGCTCGCGGGCAGGGGAGGGGGCTCCTTCGCCGGACGGCCGCGCTTCGGTGCTGCATAACCGAATTCGACCGCAAGGTCCGGTGGCAGAAACAGCCGCCAGCTGCGCCGCTGGGTAATCTCGACCAGAAGATCCGCGGCGACGGCCCGCTCCAGCAGCTTGCTCGCTCCGGCGACGCTGAGGGCCAGCGCATCGGCAACTCCCTGGGGCGATAGCAGCGGGCGATGATGCGTGAGCGCGAGCAGCCGGGGGAGGGCGCCCGGACGGAACGCTTCGACGATCGCGCGTTGGGCGTTGCGATGAAATTTCTCCAGATCGTGAAGCCGTTCCAGACCCTCGCGCGCCGATCGTTCGAGCGCCCGCAACACCGCCAGCCAATCATCGGCGTCGGGTTTGCGCTTCAGCCGGAACGCCTTGGCGCCGCCGGCGAGGCAGGGGAGGGTGCTCGCGGAGAGGCCGCTATCGCGTAGCGCGAACGGCAGGCCGAGCCAGGGCAGGATGCCGCCATCCGCCAGCGCGTGTTGGCGGACCTGATCGAGCGCGCGGACGAGGGCAGGGTGCTGCGTGGCAACCGCCGGCGCGCTGATGGCGGTGGGCAGCGTATCGCGCCAGGCGAGCGGGTCGGGATCGGCGAGCGCCGCGGCCCACGCATCGAAGCGGTCGAACAGGTCGAGGGTGGTCGAGCGCAGCGGCCGGCCGGGGATCTGGAGCCCGCAACCCCAGGAAAATACGTCGATTTCGTCGACCTCGGCCGATTGCAGTTGCAGCGCCCGCGCATAGCCTGACCAGGTAGCCCGCCGGTTCCATGCCGAGGCGGCGGAACTGACGGAAATTCGGGCATCCAGGCGAGAAATGGACGCGGTGCAAGACGCTATGGCTGCCGCCATTTGTGGGGTATAATCGGGGCCATAAGAGGCGGGCGAGGGCATGTCAGCCATGCCCAATAGTGAACTGAAAGCAAAGTTCAGTAAAGTATGCCCGGATGCCTAGTGTTGATAATGGATCGTTATCAACATTAGATGAACCGTGCTTGCGCTGTAGCAGCACGGCCACTATAATCAGGGGCCGATCAAATCTGAACCGTAGGAGTGCCGTCGTGGCTACTGCCGCCCATCATCCGCCGCGCCGCAAACAGCGCGCCATCACCATCCGCTCCGATCATGCGCTCAAGCGCCTCGAACTGCTCGCCCGCGACGGCCGCAGCCAGGTTGAAATTATCGAAGAGGCGCTGGACCGGATGCCGCTGCCAAAGGAAAAGGACCGAGACGCGTTCCTTGCGGAGATTAGGGCGATCCAAGCGCGCGTCCCCAAGCGAACATATCCGACCATGGCGGAGATTGACGCCGAGCTTTGGGACGAGGACGGGTTGCCCCGATGATCATTGATACTTCGGCGCTGATCGCGGTGCTGACGGGCGAGGAGGGCAGTGAGGCGCTGGTCGAGGCGATCGTCGCCGAACGAGGCGGAATTCCGGCACCCGCCATGGTTGAGTTTGTGCGTGTCGCGAGCAACCAGCGATTTGGTCTGCGGGCCGAAGCTGAGGATATGCTTGCCAAGTTCGAACGCCGCGGCTGCGCGACACTGGCGTTCACGCATGACCACGCGAGGATCGCAAACGAAGCCGAACCGCTTTACGGTTCTGGGAACGGCAATGGCGGACCGCTCAACCTGCTCGACCTTATGGTCTATGCTGTGGCCAGAGAACGCGGCGAGCCGCTGCTGTGCACGGGCAAGGATTTCGCGGTGACGGATATCGCGCTTCACAAGGCCAGTCGGCCTTGGTGAAAGTGGACCAAGAAGCCTGAATGCGCTCGCGGCCAACGGCTAGAGCACGGAGAAGTCAATGGACGAACATGCCGCAGAAGGTAAGCTCACCGCGCTGGTAACGGATTATGCGCGAAGCCGGGCAGTTGCCGTATCGCGCGGAGAAGAAACGCCGGGGTTGGCGGCATTGCTCGTCGGCCGCTACGGCCGCGGCATCTACGACGCGGCGGACGTGCTGCTCGGGAGGCCAGCCGCGCAGCGCATCGTCGAGATCCTCGATCGCGAGGTGATGGCGATCGACCCCGAATGGCGGCGCCACGATCAGGATCGTTGGAGGGCGCGTCCTGCCGATCTGACAGGGGGCGCGTGACGAGACGCTCCCGATGACGCTTTCGGCAGCCATGGACGTGCGCGATGGCGCTGTGCTCGACTTGGTGGTGCGCGACGTGCGCGACCTGGTCGGTGCATCTGCGCCGATCGATGCGGAACTTGTGTCTGCTGCCGTCCGGGGCTGGTCGCATAATACACGCCGCGCGTTCCGATCGGACCTGACCATCTGGGGACAATGGTGCCGCCGCAATCGCCTCGACCCGCCGTCGGCCAAGCCACACGACGTCTCCCGCTGGGTTCGATCGCTTGCTGGGCTCGAGCTGTCCGACGAAACGATTCGGGCGATGGCGACGATTGAACGCTACATCGTAAACGTCGGTTGGGCATACCGAATGGCGGGCATTGCCGATCCCACCGCCGCACCGCTGGTCAAGCTCGAGATGAAAGCGGCGCGCAAATCGCTCGGCGTCCGCCAGCGCCAGGCGCGCGCGCTGCGCTTCAAGGGTGACATCGCGGATCTCGACAGCCCGCCGTCGGGCGTTTGCCTTGTCCATCTCCTGAAGGCATGCCGTCGGGACGAGCTGGGCTTGCGGGACGCCGCCCTGCTGCGCGTGGCCTATGACGCCGGGGCGCGCCGGTCCGAGTTGGTGGCGATCGAGGTCGGACATATCGAAGGGCCGGACAGCGATGGCGCGGGCACGCTGTTCATTCCGTCGAGCAAGACCGACCGGGAAGGGGAGGGGGCCTATGCCTATCTTTCGCCTGCGACGATGGATGCGATCGCGAGATGGCGCGAGAAGGCAGGCATCCGCAAAGGACCGCTGTTCCGCCGGGTCGAAACGCATTTTGATGGGTCGGTCGCGGCGATCGGCACCGAACGGCTGCACCCCAACAGCATCACGCTCATCTACAGGCGGGTCATTCGGGCCGCCTGGGCAAAGAAGCTGCTCGGGCCGATCTCGGAAGCGGAGCTGGAACGCTGGGTATCGGCGGTATCGTCGCATTCGATCCGGGTCGGGGTCGCGCAGGACAATTTCGCGGCGGGGGAGGCTCTGCCTGCAATCATGCAGGCGTACCGCTGGCGCGATCCCAAGACCGTGATGCGGTATGGCGCCAGGCTCGCGACCAGGAGCGGGGCAAGTGCACGGCTCGCCGCGCGCTTTTCAAAGGAGCACGCCTGACCAAGCGCCGCATTGCGCCGTAGGCGTATCGCGGTTGCCGCATCCGCTGCGAAATGCAGCTTGGGGTCACTACACGAAAGTGACGTATCTGCACGCTAAGGGAGAACGGAGGGCGAACATCACGCGGCGAGCAGGGAACTGACGGCGCGCAGGGGGCGCAGGGCATCCGGATCAGGCCGATCTTCGACATTCCAGCTATAGTCGCCGGTCAGCGAGATATGCTCCCAGCCCAATGGCGCGATGTGGCGTGCAATCTCGTCGGGCGTTGCGATGTCAGCCAACGCCATTTCGAGATAGCGGGTGTTCCACAGGATGATGGCGGCGACGAGCAGGTTGAGGCCGGATGCGCGATAGGTCTGGTTCTCGAACCGCCGATCGCGCAGTTCGCCGAGCTGGTTGAAGAAGAGCGCGCGAGCGAGCGCGTTGCGGGCTTCACCCTTGTTGAGGCCCGCCTGGGTGCGCCGGCGCAGATCGATGTCGCGCAGCCAGTCGAGCATGAAGATCGAGCGTTCGAGGCGGCCAAGCTCGCGCAGCGCGAGGGCCAGTCCATTCTGTCGCGGATAGGCGGACAGGCGGCGCAGCATCGCCGAAGCGGTGACGGTGCCGGTACGGATCGATGTGGCGAACCGCAGCAGTTCGTCCCAATGCGCGGCGACATGACCCAATGCGATCGGCTCGGCCGTCATGCCGCCGAGCAAGGGGCCAGATTCCTGGCCAGGCAGGAGGTGCAAGCGACGCTCCTTGATGTCGCGCAGGCGCGGGGCGAAGCGGTAGCCGAAGAAGGGCATGAGGCCGAACACATGGTCCGATGCTCCACCCGTATCGGTGTAGTGCTCCTCGATCGTCAGGCCCGTCTGGTGATACAGCAAGCCATCCAGCACATAGGGCGCTTCGCCGGCAGTCGCCGCAATCACCCGGCTCGCAAAGGGATCATATCGATCCGAGACATGGGTGTAGAAGGCGACGCCCGGTTCGTTGCCGCTGCGCGCGTTGATGTCGCCGATCGCGGCCCCACGACCCCCGGCATGAAATTGTTGTCCGTCGCTCGACGAGGTGGTGCCGTCTCCCCACAGCGCGGCGAGCGGCATGGTGCGATGGGCGTCGATCAGTCTTCCCAGCGCTTCACCATAGGCGGCCTCGCTGATGTGCCAGTCGTGAAGATGGGCGAGCTGGCGCAAACTTGCGCCCCGACAGGTTTCCGCCATGCGCGTGAGGCCGAGATTGATGCCATCGGCAAGGATGACGGTGAGCAAAGCATTGCGATCGTCGACCTGCCGGCCCGAACGCCGATGGATGAAACATTCGCTGAACCCGGTCCAGGCATCGACCTCAAGCAGGAGATCGGTGATCTTCACGCGCGGCAGCCGATCATAGGCGGCGCGACGGGCCATCTCGGTGGCGGGCGGCGTTGCCGCCTTCAGCGGCGAGATGATGAGGCCGTTTTCGTCAAGTCTGACCTGGGGCAGTTCGCCCTGTCGCGCGAGGACCGTTACCTGTTCGATCGCCGTATCGAGCCTGGTGCGCCTTTCCTCGATATGGCGCTCAAAGTCCGTTTCGATGGCGAGCGGCAGCGGCCCCTTCTCGCGAAGCGCCGCGTAGGTGGCCGGTGGTATGAGGTAGCTGTCGAAATCACGAAACTGGCGGCTTCCCGCGACCCATATGTCTCCCGCTCGCAGCCGCTCGCGTAGCTGGGACAAGGCGCATAGTTCATATGCGGCACGGTCGATGATGCCATCCCGCAGGACGAACGGCCGCCATGCTGATGGTACAAAGCGCAGCGGCACGCGATCAGGCAAGCGCCGTTTGCCGGTCCGGTATAGCTCCGCGATAATGGCCAGCGCCGACAGGAGTCCCTGCACCGCGCCGGCGCCGCGAAATTCAAAGGTGTTGAGAAGGGGGCCGGCAAAGAGCTTTACCGTGCGATGCCGATCAATCAATTCAGCGGTGCGATCGACGGTTTCCGGTCGCCCGAGCACTTCGGCTTGCTCGACCGCCATGGCGAAGCGCTGCCAGTCCAGCGCCTCGATCTGCGCCAGCGAGTCCACGCCGTTGGTATGCGCGTCGATGAGGATACGGCAAGACCCTGTGAGCGTCCGGAGATGGCCCTGCAGCTCGCGCACCGTCTTGAGGGCTTTGTCGCGGGTCCGGTTTTCGGCGCGGCGCACCATGCTGCCCAACAGCTTGTCGAACATCGTCAGGGCCGCGTCGGTCAGGCTTTCCTCAAGGCGGATGCCGGTTGCCGCCAGCGTCGCATGTCGGCGCAGGGCATTGAGTTCGCCAAAATGCTGGGGCGTGATGCGGCTGCCCTCGTCCGCCAGCCTGTCAAAAGTCGAAGCCGGGATCATGTCGGCCCGACCGCGATCGAGGCCCAGTGCGCGGACATAGGCGAGCCGTTCGATCAGGCGCAGGATGTTGCGCGCTGCCGGCGACTGTGGCGCATTGCGTAGCCAGGATAGCCATGTGGTGGCCTGCCCCGACCGTCGCGCCAGCAAATCGTCCAGGCCCTGTAGTGTGTCGGGCAGCAGGCCATTTGTGAGCACTTCATAGGTAAGCTGTTCAGCTTGCTGGCGAGCCCGTCGCAGTACCGCTTCGAGAATCGACGAAGAAGGCAGGAGGATCTGCCGACGGCGGAGTTCATCGACGATGACCCCTGCCATCTGGCCGGGATGGATGATGGTCTGCGCGATCGGGATCGAGAAGGCGACAACTTCACGGAAGGCGTCGCGGTCGAAGATCCTGAACCCGTGCGATCGTCGGATTTCAACGAGATACTCGCGACGGGTCTGGTCCCGATGAGCATAGGCCGCAAAGGCTTCGGGCGCGACACCAAGTTGGCGGGCCACATAAGCGAGCACGGGTGCGGGCGGGACTTCGCCCGCTTCCAGCGCACGGCCAGGCCATCTCATGGTGAGCAGGAGCATCGCGAAACCGAGCCGGGTGGCATCGCCGCGACGGCGGCCGACAAATTCCAGATCGTCGCTGGTCAGCGTATAGTGACGTGCAATCTCGCGCTCATCGAGCGGCGCGTCATAATGCCCCGCCCAGATTTCCGGGCTCACCAGTCGCCGCCTCGCCAACATCATCTCCTTCTCTGTGCCTGTCCGTCAGACGGTCCTCTGGCGGCCAGCATGAATATGTCCGTCAACTCTGGACCTGTGATGGCGATTCGGACAAGATCGCATAATGATGGGAAAACGGACACGATCGGGCAGCATGTGGCGCTGATCGGCTATGCGCGCGTCTCGACCGCAGACCAGAAGCTGGCGCTCCAGCTCGACGCGTTGAGCGCTGCCGGTTGCGATCGGATATTCGACGATTATGCATCTGGAGCAAAAGCCGATCGGCCCGGCCTGGCCGAGGCGCTCAACTATCTGCGTACCGGCGACACGCTGGTGGTCTGGAAACTCGATCGTCTTGGGCGTTCGATGAGCCACCTGATCGAGAAAGTCGGCGAGCTGGCGGCGTGCGGCGTGGGTTTCCGCTCGCTCACCGAGCAGATCGATACCACCACGTCGGGCGGGATGCTGGTATTCAACATCTTCGGCTCGCTTGCCCAATTCGAGCGCGATCTGATCCGGGAACGCACCCATGCTGGCCTGCGAGCCGCGCGCGAGCGCGGTAGTCAGGGCGGCCGCCGCCCTGTCGTCACTCCCGACAAGCTGCGCAAGGCGCGGACGTACATCGCAGCGGGCCTAACTGTTCGTGAGGCGGCGGCTCGGCTCAAGATCGGGAAAACCGCCCTGTACAAGGCTCTGGAAAGCGCATGAAACCGCTGCCGATCCAGAACTCGTGGGTGCTGGTTACAGGGGCCTCAACCGGTTTGGGCAGGGCGTCAGCCCTCCGTTTGGCGGCATCGTACCAGGCCAAGCCCCTGATTGTTGGGCGAAGGCTCGACAACTTGCGGGAGCTACAATCTGAAATTGGCGAGCGGTTTAATGTCCCGTGCGAGATCATAGTGGCCGATCAACGTGAAATTGAGGGCAGGGAGAAGATCGCGGCCAAGGTTATAGAATTGAAAGTCAATGCGGCTTTCTTGGCTGCCGGGCTGACGAGCGCCGGTCCGTTTGATGCTAGCCGTGCCGACGCCTATGCCGAGGTGATTGGAACAAACGTAGCCGGCTTCACGGATTTGCTGGCCCGCCTGATTGCGATCTTCCGGCAGCAGCCGTTTGAATCCTCAATAATCGCAGTGTCGAGCCTGGCGGGCGAAACATCCGTACCCTTCCAAGCGGTCTACGGCGCGTCGAAAGCCTATGTGAGTACCCTCATGCGGGCACTTTCCGTCGAGCTTGCCGGGACGGGTGTGAGCGTTGGGTCTTTTGCACCCGGTGGCATTGACACCGATATGGCTGCCCTCAGCGATTTGAAGTGGGGGAAGTTTGGCTTGATGGACGTTGATCGCTGCGCGACCCTTGCCGTCGATGCTCTGGTTCATCGGCGATCCTTCGCCATACCGGGGATGGGCAACCGGCTCACATACTTGGCCAGCAGGGCTCTACCTCGATCGTTGATGAGCCGGCTTGCGGCCCTCCCATATCGGCGCCCGCAATGATCGACACATGCTCAAAGGATAGGTTGAACACGCCGTTGAGTACCTACAGGTAGCTTCCGCTGGCATTGTACCGGATTTGTTCGCCCTTAGCGTGCAGATACGTTACTTTCGTGTAGTCACCCCATATAGCGCGCTTCGCGGATGCAATGACGAGCCATGCTCGATCCCCTCAAAAGGCGAACGCGGTCTGGCCGCTCGCCTCGGTGAAGCTGGCGCTATCGCCTGCGGCGTAACGATCGCGGCCCAGCGGCGTCCATTGCAGATGGCCGGAACGATCGTGCGCAAACCATCCATCCTCAATGCCGTGGATGAAGGCCCACGCCTGATCCTCTGCATTCATGCGGCCCGTATTGATGGGCCAATGCTCGCTGCCGCTATCCTGCTTGCACATGCTCGGCGCGGAAAACGTGCGGATGATAGAGCTGCGGTCTGCCGGTTCGGTCCCGCCCATTTCGCTCATGATCTGGCGCGCCTCGGCGGTGTTGATGTGGCCGCGACCGTTGCTGTCCCCATGGTTGGAATAGCGACAGCCGAAGACAACGGCCTGAAAGATGCAGCTCGGTTCGGTGAACTCCTGTGTGTCGAGCAATTCGCGCCATTTCCCGGCGCTGATTAGATCAACGGCATGATGCCAAAGCCCATTGGTGCGGTTGCTATAGCCGTAGCGGTTCGTCACGCCTTCGCGGGCGATCTCGACGCCTAGCACTCTTTCAACGTGCTGCACGAAAGGATGGGCGGCAAGCAAGGGATGGCGAAGGCCAATCTTGCGCGGTTCGTCCTGCTCGGCCCGGATTACCTCAATCGGGAATTGAAACAGGCGCGAGGGCAGATTCCAAGGGGCAGGAAGCGGAAAGTTGCGGGGCACATCAAGCGCCCCGTTTATGTCCAGCAGGAAGCCACTTGCGGCAAAACCTGCGGCAACGATCTGTTCGCCCAGCTCGTCGGCCTGCTCGGTGCGGATCGCGGCGGCGGCGCTCATGCGCTCAACTCCGCATAGGTGGCGCTGCACTCGTAACGGATAGCATCGCCATCCCACATAGGACCGGAAACGCCTGCGAACTTCGGCGCGCCCTGCAATTCAAAACGCTGGCGCGGGTTGCTGTTATAGTCGGTGCATTGGAAGCCCTCGACGGCGGCTCGGTTCACGATGATTTCAACTGTCCCGCCCTCGATCTCGATCCGGTCAAGTCCCTGCTCGGTCTGGCGGTAGATGCGGATTTTCATGTGTTTTCCCTTCTTAAATGGAGCCGAAGGCGATGAACGGTCATCGACTTCTGCCCGCTGGCGAAGCCGGGGGGGATGAACCGGCATTGAGGGCTGATCGCGGGGGAGGGGGATCACCCGCCCTGCACAAGCGAAGCGCGGAAGGGCGGGGAAACCGCCGCGATCACCAAGGGAGGCCGCTTGCGGCCGAGACGGCCAGGCCCTTGACGGGAAGGGGGGAGGCCGCCCCCCTTCGCCTGGACTAGATCCGCTTGCGATCTAAGGCCTGTGGACATTCAGGATTCCCACGCTGCCTGATTTCTGATTCATATGTGGACGCCCCCTTGGCAAGGGCATTGTGTCGCGACGGGTTTGATCGGTTGCTTTCATATGTCCGGCCT
>NZ_PHHF01000039.1 GCF_003034225.1 Edaphosphingomonas fennica | reverse complement strand
TGACCGCCGCGCCGATGTCTTCCTCGGCAGCATCCACCTCGCCGCCGCCATCACATGGTGGTTATGAGTCCCGGCCCTAATATCGGCGGCGCTTGCTTTCAGGGGAGAAGGCCATGGCGAGGCTGATTGGCGGCACGGCAGCCGGCATCCTGGGCTGGTTCGTTCTTGCGACGCTGCTGAACCTCGCCTTGCGCCACGGCTGGCCGGATTATGCCGCCGTGGAGAAGGCGATGGCCTTCACCTTGGCGATGATGGCCGCGCGGCTGCTGGTGAGCGCGGCCAGCTCGATCGGCAGCGGCTTCCTCGCCGCCCGGATCGGCGGCGTGCGGGCGGCGACGATCGCCGGCGCGATCCTCCTTCTCATGTTCCTCCCCATCCATTACATGCTGTGGCAGCGCTTTCCGGCCTGGTATCATCTGGCCTTCCTCGCCTCGCTGCCGCTGCTGGGCTGGCTGGGCGGACGGCTGGCGCGGGGCGGTTCGCGCTGACATCGCGATACCGCCCCGGCGGCCGCCTTCAGGCGCGTTCGACCGCCCGTTCCGAAAGCAGGCGAAGCTGGTCCTTCACCGCCAGCACTTCCTCATAAAGCAGGGCGATCTGCGCCTCGGCGCGCTGGTTGGTCTCATAATCCAGCCGCGCTTCCAGCCGGTCCTTCGCGGCCTGGCGGTTCTGGCTCATCATGATGATCGGCGCCTGCAGCGCGGCCAGCATCGACAGCATCAGGTTGAGGAAGATGAAGGGAAAGGGATCGAAGGCGTGCGCGACGAGCAGGACGGTGTTGATCGCCGCCCAGCCCGCCAGGAACAGGCAGAAACCGATGATGAAGCCCCAGGAGCCGCCGACCGCGGCAACCCTGTCGGCCAGCCGTTCGCCGAAGGTGAGCCCTTCGTTGAACAGTTCGTTGGGATCGCGCTGCGGCTGGGCGCGACGCAGATGGAATGCGAAGAAACGGATCGCGTTGTTCATGGCTCACCTCGCTTGCGACCGGCCGCAAGGCCCGTCGCGCGCGTGAGCCGGAGTCAGCTCAGCGACGGCCCTTGCGGCACGGTCGATCGACTATGATCGTTGCTGGACATGACCCTGATCGGGGACCTCGACGAAACGGCTCCGCCCCATGCGGGCCGTGGGCGCGACATGATCCCGCCGTGCCGGAGGGTCAATCCCGGCGGGGATTAAACTTTCGTCATGTCGGCAGAGGGGCGATGCCCCGCCTTCACTCCGCCGGCATCGGCCCGGCGAGCGGGGCGGGATCGATCCGTTCGTCCTGCCACTTCATGCTCCAGTGGAGGTGCGGGCCGGTGGCGCGGCCGGTGGCGCCGATCGCGCCGACGAGCTGGCCGCGCGACACGCGCTGGCCGACCTTCACGTCGATGCGGGAAAGGTGGAGGAAGGCGCTGTTCAGCCCCATGCCGTGATCGATCATCAGCAGATTGCCCTCCAGCGTGAAGGGCGCGGCCGCCGCCAGGATCACCACGCCGTCCGCCGGCGCCACCACCGGCGTGCCGGTGGGGCGGGCCACGTCCACGCCCGAATGGAAGGCCCCCGGCTCGCCCGCATAGATGCGCTGCGATCCGAAGACGCCGCTGATCCGCCCCGTCACCGGCCATTGGAAACGCTGGCGCCAGCCATCGGTGGCGGACTGGACGGCGCGGGCGGCGTCGATCTGCGCCAGTTCCCCCTTGCGACGGGCCAGGAATTCCGGCGTCGGCGTGGTGCCGCGCGGCAGGGTGGGAAGCGACTGCACATCCCATCGGCGCGGCGCGATCGCAAGCGGGCGGCGCAGCACCGATCCATCGGCGCCCCGCGCCTCCAGCGTCGCGGCCGGGCCGTGGTCGCGGCCGAAGCCGATGATGAAGCGCCGGTCCGGCGCCATAGCCAGCGGCCGGCCATCGAGCAGCAGCACCGCCGTGCCTTCGGGCGCGGTGCCGGTGACGAGCCCGCCCTGGCGGAATTCGCCCTGGAACTGGAACTGGCCGGACAGCGGCGCGACCGGGGGCGGTGGCGGCGCCGGTTCGGCCGCCGCCGGGGCGGGCGGCGGGGCGGCGGGCACGCAGCCGGCGAGAAGGAAAGCGGGCGGCAGCGCCGCAGCGAGGGAAAGCAGCCGTCGCGCGGCGCCGGCCGGGATCACGCGGAAAGCGCCGCCTGGGTCGAAATCTCCGCGCTGGCATAGGCTTCCTGCCGCGCCACGCTCCAGTAACGCAGATTGTCGAGCGGGATCTTCTCACCCGAGACCGCGCAGACGACATGATCGCCCGACGTGAGCACGCGGAAATTATTGGCCATATAATGCAGCCGGGCGGGGCGGTTGGCGTGCGACATCAACATGGGATCTTGGTTCCTCTGGCCCGCATCAGAGCAGGCTCGGCTGTTCGGGTTCTTCCGGAGAATAGGATGGCCGGCCGCCCCGCTCAACCCGTGCGTCCACGCTGCCGTCGGCGAAATGGAGCGTCAGCGCGCCGGCCGCCTTGGCCTGCGCCGCCGTCGTCACCACCCCGCCGCCGCGCCGGCCGACCCAGGCATAGCCCTTGGCGAGCGGCCGTTCGGGGTTGAGCCCTTCCGCCAGCCGCCACAGCCGCTGGACCTGCGCCTCGGCATCGGCCAGCCGCGCCTCGATCAGCGCCGGGCGGAAACGCACCGCCGCCAGCCGCTCGCCGGCCCGCGCCAGCCGCGCCTTCAGGAGCGGGGGGCGGAGCGCGCCCGCGGCATGGGCGAGATCGCCGCGCGCCACCGCCAGCCGGCGCGAAAGCCCGCGCGGCAGGCGTTCGCCGAGATCGTCCATCCGCTGCTGCTGGGGGCCGAGCAACCGATCGGGCGCGGGCAGCCGCCTGGCCGTCGCCTCCAGCCGCTCGCCCGCGCGCTCGCGATAGCGGTTGGCGCAGCGCGCGGCGCGCACGCCAAGCTCGCGCAGGCCGGATAGCAGGTCGCCGCGCACCGGCACCGCCATCTCGGCGGCGGCGGTGGGGGTCGGCGCGCGGACGTCGGCGGCGAAATCGCAGAGCGTGGTATCCGTTTCATGCCCCACGGCCGAGATCACCGGGATCGAGCAGCCGGCGACCGCGCGCACCACCGCTTCCTCGTTGAAGGCCCAGAGATCCTCGATCGATCCGCCGCCGCGCGCGACGATGACGAGATCGGGGCGCGGCACCGGCCCATCCGGCGCCATGGCGTCAAATCCGCGCACGGCGGCGGCCACCTGATCGGCCGCGCCCTCGCCCTGCACCAGCACTGGCCAGACGACGACGCGGGTGGGACAGCGATCCTCCAGCCGGTGGAGGATATCGCGGATCACGGCGCCGGTGGGCGAGGTGACGACGCCGATCACGCCCGGCAGGAAAGGCAAAGGCTGCTTGCGATCGCGATCGAACAGCCCTTCGGCCGCGAGCGCCCGGCGCCGCTGGTCAAGGAGCTGCATCAGCGCGCCCTGCCCGGCCAGCTCCATCCGTTCGATGACGATCTGATATTTGGAACGGCCCGGATAGGTGGTGAGCCGGCCGGTGGCCACCACCTCGATCCCGTCCTCCGGCCGGAAGGCGAGGCCGCCGGCGCTGCCCTTCCAGATGACGCCGTCGATCACGGCCTTGTCGTCCTTCAGCGCCAGATAGCAATGGCCGGAGGCGACCCGCTTGAAGCCGGAAATCTCGCCGCGCACGCGGACATGGCCGAACCGTTCCTCCACGCTGCGCTTGAGCGCGCCCGAAAGCTCGGACACGCTCATCGCCGGCGAATTGTCGCCGGGCGCCTCCTCGGCTAACAGCCGCTGAGGTTCGAAGGGAAGATCGCTCATGAAAGTCCTGTTGCTGGGTTCTGGCGGGCGCGAGCATGCGCTGGCATGGAAGCTCGCACAATCGCCGAAGCTGACCAAGCTTTACGCCGCGCCGGGCAATCCGGGAATAGCCGAACATGCCGAGCTGGTGCCGATCGATCCGGCCCACCCCCATGCCGTGCTGGCCTTCGCCCGCGACATGGATATCGGCCTGGTCGTGATCGGGCCGGAGGCGCCGCTGGTGGCGGGCGTGGGCGATCTGCTGCGCGAGAACGGCGTGCTGGTGTTCGGCCCCGATGCCGCCGCCGCGCAGCTTGAAGGGTCCAAGGGCTTCACCAAGGACCTTTGCGCCCGGGAAAATATTCCCACCGCCGCTTATGCCCGCTTCACCGATGCCGATGCCGCGCGCGCGGGCCTCGCCCGCTTCGGCCTGCCCGTCGTCATCAAGGCGGACGGGCTGGCCGCCGGCAAGGGCGTGGTGATCGCCGAGGATGCCGCCGCCGCCGAGGCGGCGATCGCCGACATGTTCGACGGCGGCTTCGGCGAGGCCGGGGCCGAGGTGGTGATCGAGGAATTTTTGACCGGCGAGGAAGCGAGCTTCTTCGCACTGACCGACGGCAAGGCGGTGGTGCCCTTCGGCTCCGCCCAGGATCACAAGCGGGTGGGCGAAGGCGATACCGGCCCCAACACCGGCGGCATGGGCGCCTACAGCCCGGCCCGGGTGCTGACCCCGGCGCTGGAAGCGCGCGCCATGGCCGAGATCGTCGAGCCGACCGTGCGGGCGATGGCGGCAGCCGGCACGCCTTATTCAGGCGTGCTCTATGCCGGCCTGATGCTGACGGCCGAAGGCCCCAAGCTGATCGAATATAATGCCCGCTTCGGCGATCCCGAATGCCAGGTGCTGATGATGCGGCTGGAAGGCGACCTGCTGGAGTTGATGCTCCGCGTGGCCGAGGGGCGGCTGGGCGAAACCGCCCCGCCCAGGCTTTCCGACGCGGTGGCGCTGACCGTGGTGATGGCGGCCAACGGCTATCCCGGCACGCCGGAGAAGGGCGGCACGATCGAGGGCATCGACGCGGCCGAGGCCGGCGGCGCCAAGGTGTTCCACGCCGGCACCGCGATCCGCGACGGCGGGATCGTAGCCAATGGCGGGCGCGTGCTGAACGTCACCGCCACGGGCAGGACCGTGGCGGAGGCGCAGGCCGCCGCCTATCGCGCGGTGGACGCGATCCGCTTCCCCACCGGCTTCTGCCGCCGCGACATCGGCTGGCGCGAGGTGGCGCGCGAACGGCAGGGGCAATAGCCGCGCACGGAACGGCGATGGCCGCGCGGCGTTCGTTACGGTAGCGTAGGCAGCGGAAGGCGGAAGGGACGGAGAAGCATATGGACAATTATTTCCTGGTCGCGATCGGCGCGGTCATCCTCGCCGCCCTTGCCATATTCTTCGTCCTGCGCGGGCGCCGGCAGGCCACGGGAACGATCGAGCCGCCGACGTCCGAACCGTCCAAGATCGCCCCCGCCGCCCCGCCGCCCGCAGCCCCCGCGCCCAGGGCCGAGCCGCATCATGATCGCGTGACCGATGCGGCCGCCATCGCCACCGCCGATATCGCCGGCCAGTTCCTGGGTATCGACACCACCCCCAATCCGCCGGACGACCTCACCCGCCTGAAGGGCCTCGGCCCCAAGGCGCAGTCCGTGCTGAACGGCCTCGGCATCACCCAATATTCGCAGCTCGCCGCCCTCACCCCGGCGCAGATCGACAAGGTGGATGCCGCCATGGGCAATTTCGCCGGCCGGCTGCGGCGCGACCAGTGGATCGAGCAGGCCCGGCTGCTCTCCATCGGCGACATCCCCGGATTCGAGGCCAGGTTCGGCAAGCTAGGCTGATCTTCCGCCGCCTTGGCACATGACCTGAACGGCGAAATCGGCTAGCGGGGGGCATGGACCTTTACCTGCCCATTGCCGGCCTGTCGGTGAACATCATCGTCATCATCGGCCTGGGCGGGCTGGTGGGCATCCTTTCGGGCATGTTCGGGGTGGGCGGCGGCTTCCTCACCACGCCGCTACTGATCTTCTACGGCATTCCGCCCGCCGTCGCGGTCGCCTCCTCCGCCACCCAGATCACCGGCGCCAGCGTATCCGCCGTCCTCGCCCATCACCGCCGGCAGGGCGTGGATTTCCAGATGGGCTGGGTGCTGGTGGCGGGCGGCGCGCTGGGATCGATCACCGGCGGCTATGCCTTCCGCGCGCTGCAGGACAGCGGCCAGATCGATACCGTCGTCGGCATCCTCTATGTCCTGCTGCTGGGCAGCATCGGCATATTGATGGCGCGCGAGGCCGCGCAGAGCATCGCCGTGCTGTGGGGCAAGGCCGCCGCCCCGCCGCGCCAGCGCCGCCACAATCCGCTGGTCGCGGCCCTGCCGATGCGCTGGCGCTTCTATCGATCGGGGCTCTACATCTCGCCGATCGCGCCGCTGCTGCTGGGCTTCGGCACCGGCCTGCTCACCGTGCTGCTCGGCGTCGGCGGCGGCTTCGTGCTGGTGCCGGCGCTGATCTACCTGCTCGGCATGTCGACGCGCGTGGTCGTCGGCACATCCTCCTTCCAGATCCTGTTCGTCACCGCCGCCACCACGCTGGTGCATGCCACCACCACCAAGGCGGTGGATATCGTGCTGGCGGTGCTGCTGCTGATCGGCAGCGTCGTGGGCGCGCAGCTCGGCACCCGCTTCGCCATGAAGGTGCGGCCCGAATGGCTGCGCCTGGCACTCGCCGGCATCGTGCTGGCGGTGGCGGTGCGGATGGCGCTGGGCCTCGGCTGGCGGCCGGACGAGATCTACACGATCCAGCCGCTATGAAGCGCCGCGCCGCCCTCATCCTCCTGCCCCTGATCGCGCTGCTGCTGGGCGCCGCCGCCAAGCCGTCGCTGGTGCCGGACGTGTCGCAGCGGCGGATCGACATCATCTACAGCTTCACCGGCGCGGAACTGCTGCTGTTCGGCGCGATCGTCTATCCCGGCGGCCGCGCGCCCGAAAAGCCGGCCGATGTGGTGGTGGTGGTAAAAGGCCCCGCCGAACCGATCGTGCTGCGCGAGAAGCAGAAGATCGCCGGCGTCTGGATGAATGCCGAAAATGCGCGTTTCCGATCGGTGCCGGCCTTCTACGCGGTCGCATCCTCCCGGCCGTTGCAGGGGCTGGTGGACGATCGCACCGCCGCCATCTACGAACTCGGCCTCCGCAACATCCAGCTTTCCCCGGCCAGCGGCGAGACGCCCGAGGCGCAGCGCCGGTTCGAGGCGGGGCTGGTCGATCTCAAGCGGCGCGGCGGCCTCTATGTCGAAAGCCCGGACGGCGTGGAGGTGAGCGAGGGCGTGCTCTACCGCGCCCGCATCGCCATCCCGGCGCGCGTGCCGGTGGGCAGCTATACCGCCGAGACCTTCCTGATCCAGGACGGCCGGGTGGTCGCCGCCGCCACCCGCGAGATCGAGATCGACAAGTCCGGCTTCGAACGCTTCGTCGCCATCGTCGCCGATCGCTGGTCCTTCACCTACGGCCTCGTCGCGGTGGCGGTATCGGTGGCGCTGGGCTGGGCCGCCGCCGCGGCCTTCCGCAAGAAGTGATCCGTAATATCCGACTTTCTTAATCCTTTGCCTCTTATCGTCCGCGCCGTTGGCTAGCGAAGGCAGGGGCTGCATGAACGATATGGCGATGGGATTCCGCCCCGTGGAGCGGGCGGCCGGCAACGGCGCGGTGGAGATCGGCCGGCTGATGGAGATTGCCGGTTCCTCCTCGCAGATCAGCCTCGACGGGCAGATGCTGGCATCGTTGCAGAGCGATCCCGATCCCAGCATCGCCATGGCCGGCCAGGTCGGCAGCCAGGTGAAGATCCGGGTGGGCCAGCGCTGGCTGATCGCCAATGTCCGCGCGCTGCGCCTGGCCGACGCGGACAGCGACCTGATCCTGGGCCATGTCGATTTCCTGGGCGAGGGCGAGGAGGATCGCTTCACCGGCCGGCTGCTCAACTTCCGGCGCGGCGTCACCCGCTATCCCACGCCCGGCAGCCGCGTCTATCCGGTGTCGAGCGCGGACATGAAGCAGATGTATGCGGCGGACGAGCGCG
Source organism: Edaphosphingomonas fennica (assembly GCF_003034225.1). Classification (GTDB taxonomy): domain Bacteria; phylum Pseudomonadota; class Alphaproteobacteria; order Sphingomonadales; family Sphingomonadaceae; genus Sphingomonas_E; species Sphingomonas_E fennica. Next base: position 20,749 of record NZ_PHHF01000039.1, on the reverse strand, counting down.
CCCATATCGAGATCGGCACGATCTACCCGACCGAGGATATTCGCGGCGCGCTTTACGTCGATGCGCTGCTGGGCAAGCATTTCGCGCTGCTGGGCTCCACCGGCACCGGCAAGTCGACCTCGGCGGCGCTGATCCTGCACCGCATCTGCCGCAGCGCGCCCGAAGGCCATATCGTGATGATCGACCCGCATGGCGAATATTCCGCCGCCTTCAAGGGCACGGGCGAGATCTTCGACGTCGACAACCTCGCCATGCCCTATTGGCTGATGAACTTCGAGGAACATGCCGAGGTGTTCGTCACCTCCACCGGCGCCGAACGCCAGATGGACCGCGACATCCTCGCCAAGTGCCTGCTCGCCGCCCGCGCCAAGAACCGCGCGGCCGAGGGCATTTCCAAGCTGACCGTCGACAGCCCCGTGCCCTATCTGCTTTCGGACCTGTCCAACATCATCCAGACGGAAATGGGCCGGATGGACAAGGCCGGCGGCACCGCCCCCTATCTCCGTCTCAAGACCAAGATCGACGAGATCAAGGCCGATCCGCGCTACGCCTTCATGTTCTCGGGCATGCTGGTGGCCGATACGATGGCGCAGTTCCTGTCGCGCATCTTCCGCCTGCCGGGCTATGGCAAGCCGATCTCGATCATCGACGTGTCAGGCGTGCCCAACGAGATCACCTCCACCGTCGTCGCGGTGCTGGCACGGATGGTGTTCGATTATGCCATCTGGTCGCGCGGCGAGGCGCAGCGGCCGATCCTGCTCGTCTGCGAGGAAGCGCACCGCTACATCCCGTCGGACCGGGTGACGACCGGCGCCTCCGTGCGCACCATCCTGGAACGGATCGCCAAGGAAGGGCGCAAATATGGCGTGTCGCTGGGCCTCATCACCCAACGGCCGTCGGACCTCGCCGAAGGCGTGCTTTCCCAGTGCGGCACCATCATCGCCATGCGCCTGAACAATGATCGCGACCAGGCCTATGTGAAATCGGCCATGCCCGAAGGCGCGCGCGGCTTCCTCGATTCCATCCCGGCGCTGCGCAACCGCGAGGCGATCATCTGCGGCGAGGGCGTCGCCATCCCGATCCGCGTCTCGCTGGACGATCTGGAGCCGGAAAAGCGGCCCGCCTCCACCGATCCGGTCTTCTCCGAACTGTGGACCCAGGTGGGGGGGGAGGACCAGATACTCGGCCGCGTCATCCGCCGCTGGCGCAGCCAGGGGCGCTGATCGCGGGCAAGGGCATGCCGGGCCGGCCACGGGGCCGGCATGCGCGCCATGATGTGCCGGGCGAACCACGGCCGGATCGGCTGTAACCGCTTGCCAGCGCCCCTTCGCACGTGTCTAGTCGACGCGGCATCAACCATAGACCAAGCGCCCGATGATCCTGATCTGCCCAGCCTGCAACACCCGCTATCTGGTTCCGGACACGGCTATCGGCCCGGAAGGACGCCAGGTGCGCTGCGCGTCCTGCCGGCATAGCTGGTTCCAGGAAGCGCCCGCGCTCGCCGCCCGGGAAGAGGCGGCCCCCGAACCCGTGCTGGCCCAGGCGGCGGCGGAAGCCGCGCCGGCCGGCGATGCGGGGGCGGATGAGCCCGCGGCCGCCACCGCCCATCCCTTTCCGGCAGCCGCCGCGCCCGGCGAGCCGGCGCCCGAACCGGCGGCACCCCCGTCCTTCGCGGCCGGCGCCCGCGCGCCGCAAGCCGAGCCGGCCGATGCGCCCGCCGCCGATCCGGTCACCGTCTATGGCGAGGACGAGGCGGCGGCGGAGCCCGACGGCTTCGATCCCTTCGCCCATCAGCCGCCCTTCACGCCCCGGCGCAATCCGGCCAAGCTGTGGACGCTGGTGGCGGTGATCGCCGCCGTGCTGATGCTGGCCGCCACCGGCGCGCTGGTCGCCTTCGGCCCGCCGGACATCGCCCAGCGCATCGGCCTGGCCCGCGCCTCCGAAGGCGTGCCGCTGATCATCGAATCCACCCGCACGCCGGAAAGGCGGCCGATGGCGAGCGGCAACGAGCTGTTTTCCGTCACCGGCCGGATCACCAATCCCACCGATCAGGTGCAGCCCGTGCCCGATATACGCGCCAACCTGCTGGATGCGCAGGATCGCGTGGTCTTCGCCTGGACGATCGCCCGGCCGATCGCCCGGCTCCAACCCGGCCAGTCGGTGGACTTCAACGGCGCGGTGCTGGACGTGCCGCAGAACGCCAAGAATCTGGACCTCAGCCTGGACGCGCCGACCCGCTGAGGCGGCACCGGCCGCGCAGCAAAAAGGGCGCCGGGATCGATCCCCGGCGCCCTTTTCGTTTCAGGCGTTTCGTTTCCGGATCGGGGGCAGACCTCAGGCCAGCACCGCGCCTTCCCCGGCCGCCTTGCCGAAGCGCGCCCGGCGCAGCATGCCGCCGATCAGGCCGAAGCCGGCGATCATCATCGCCCAGCTGGCGGGTTCGGGCACCGGCGCGGATACCGGCGGATTGGTCACCAGATCATAGCCGGTGAAGCGGCCCACATAGAATTCGGAATTGCCGGTGATGTTGTTAGCGACCAGCGATCCGAAGAACCCTCCCCAACCCAGCGTCGCATCGGCGCCGGGGGCCAGCACGTTGCCCGCCCAGCTGCCGCCGAAGGTGAGCGCCGTCGCATCGCTGAAGTTGAACAGCAGCGACGAGGCCAGCCCCGCCGACTGGTTCACGATCGTCTGGCCGTTGATCGTGTAGGCGCCGTTCCCGCTGAGCGCCGCCGCCGCGCCGCTGACATTGAACACGGCGACCGATCCTTCGGGAATGAACACCGAAAAGCCGCCAGAGCTGCTGAGCTGGCTGGTCGTCAGGTTGAAGACGTTCACCGCCGCGTCGGTTCCGGTGAAGGTGAGGCTGTGGCCGTTCGAAGTGATCGCGCCGTTGGCGGCAAGGCCCGACAGCGAGGCGGAAAGATTCTGGAGGCGCGTCGCCTCGCTGGCGAAATTCACGGGCACCGGCGCGTTCTGGGTCGCCACGCCATTCGCCACCGTCAACCCCGAGGCCGTGATGGCGCCGCCCGCCACCGCATCGCCATGGAAGACCGTGCCGCTGGCATAGACGATATTGCTGCCGGCCACCAACGAGGCGCCGCTATAGCCCGCGCCGAGATCCTTGCCGACGCTGAAACCCTGGACATTGACGTTTCCGCCCGCGGCCAGGGAGCCGTTCACCTCGGTCCAGGCGGACGTGAAATTGCCAAGCGCGAACACGTCGTAATCCAGGGCGGTCCCCGCCTGCGCATTCCCCGTGCCCGCCAGAGCGAGCGCGCCGCAAGCCAGCAGCGCCGCGCGCCGAATCATCGTGATAGCCATGTGCCTAACCCCGCAACGAAAATGGCCCAACAGGGGCCGAACCCGGAATCGGCCGTAGCACGACCGACGTTTCGGGTCATGTGGGGTTTACGCGCGCGTAATCCAATTTCGGGACAATATGGATTCTATGTAACGTCCGGCGGCGGGCGATGCCGCCGCCGGACGCCCGATCCGTCAGCCGATCAGCCCGCCTTGGCGCCGGCGTTGACGCCCATGCTCTGCAGATAGCGCTTCACGTTGCGCGCGGCCTGGCGGATGCGCTGTTCATTCTCCACCATGGCGATGCGGACATGGCCCTCGCCTTCCTCGCCATAGCCGACGCCCGCCGCCACGGCGACGCCGGCATGGGTGAGAAGCTGCTTGGAGAATTCCAGGCTGCCGAGATGCGCCAGCGCCGGCGGCAGCGGTGCCCAGGCGAACATCGAGGCGCGCGGCGTGGGGATTTCCCACCCCGCCCGGCCGAAGCTTTCGACCAGCACGTCGCGGCGGCGGCGATACAGCTCGCGATTCTTCTCGACGATATCCTGCGGGCCGTTGATCGCGGCGACGGCCGCCGCCTGGATCGGCGTGAAGGCGCCGTAATCCAGATAGGACTTCACCCGCGTCAGCGCCGCGATCAGCGTCTTGTTGCCGACCGCGAAACCCATCCGCCAGCCCGCCATCGAATAGGTCTTCGACATGCTGGTGAACTCGATCGCGACATCCTTGGCGCCGGGCACCTGCAGGATCGAGGGCGTCGGGCAGCCGTCATAATAAAGCTCGGAATAAGCAAGGTCGGAAAGCACCCAGACCTTGTTCTCCTTCGCCCAGGCGACGAGCCGTTCGTAGAAAGCCAGGTCCACCACCTCCGCCGTGGGGTTGGAAGGATAGCCCACCACCAGCACCGAAGGCCGGGGCACGGTGAACTTCACCGCGCGATCCAGCGCCTCCCAATAGCGTTCGTCCGGCGTGGTCGGCACGGAACGGATGGTCGCGCCCGCGATGATGAAGCCGAAGGTGTGGATCGGGTAGGACGGGTTGGGCGCCAGCACCACGTCGCCCGGCGCGGTGATCGCCTGGGCGAGGTTGGCGAGGCCCTCCTTCGATCCCAGCGTCACCACCACTTCGGTATCGGGGTCCAGCTCCACGCCGAAGCGGCGGGCATAATAGCCCGCCTGGGCGCGGCGCAGGCCGGGAATGCCCTTCGACGCCGAATAGCCATGGGCATCGGGCTTGCGGGCCACCTCGCACAATTTGTCGATCACGTGCGGCGGCGGCGGCAGATCCGGGTTGCCCATGCCGAGGTCGATAATGTCCTCGCCCCGCGCTCGCGCCGCTGCCCGCATCGCATTCACTTCGGCGATAACGTAAGGCGGCAGACGCTTGATGCGGTAAAATTCCTCGGACATGTCTTCCTCTATTGGCGGCCGGGCGGGGATCGCCCACTATCGCCAGCTACGGCCTATAGGCCGGATAGGTGCGGACCAAAAGAAAGGATGCGTGCGGATGGCCGGGCAAAGCGCGAATGGCGGCGACAACGCCTTCCCCTTCGCGCCGGCGAATCTGGCCGACATGCAGCATTGGACGGGCGTGATCGGCCGCCTGCAGCAGATGATGCTGGAACATGCCGCCGGCGCGATGGATGCCGCCGCCCAGGCCGGCGAGGCGATGGCGCATCCGCCGCAGGCGGCGCTGCTGGCCGATCCCGCGCGAATCGGGGGGGCGCAGGCCGATTTCTGGAATGACAGCCTCCGGCTGTGGCAGCGTTTCCTCGCGCCCGCCGGGGCGGCGCCGGAACCGTCGCAGGCGGACAAGGACCGCCGCTTCGCCGCCGCGATCTGGCGGGACAATCCGTTGTTCGACCTGATTCGCCAATCCTACCTGCTGATCGCCGATCACATGCTGAAGGGCGTGGACGCGCTCAACGGGCTGGAGCCCAGGCAGCGCGATCAGCTGCGCTTCGCCACCCAGGCCTTCGTCGATGCGGTCAGCCCGTCCAACTTCGCCTTCACCAACCCGCAGGTGATCGAGAAGGCGATCGAGACGAACGGCGCGAGCCTGATGAAGGGGCTCGAGCATATGCTGGCCGATCTGGAGAAGGGCCAGCTCACCCACACCGATCCGAACGCCTTCGAGCTGGGCCGCAACATCGCCGCCACGCCGGGCAAGGTGGTCCACGAAACGCCGCTCTACCAGCTGATCCAATATATGCCGACGACGGGCAAAGTGCTGGAAACGCCGCTCATCATCTTCCCGCCCTGGATCAACCGCTTCTACATCCTCGATCTCAACCCGGAGAAAAGCTTCGTCCGCTGGGCGGTGGAGCAGGGCCTCAGCGTGTTCGTCGTCTCGTGGAAATCGGCGGACGAAAGCCTCGCCGGCACGACGATGGACGATTATGTGCTGAAGGGGATGCTGGACGCGATCGATACGGTGCGCGCCGCCCTCGATGTCGAAAGCGTCCACGCCATCGGCTATTGCGTCGCCGGCACCAACCTCGCAGCCCTGCTCGCCTATCTCGCCGCCACGGATGCCGCGGGCAAGGTGGCCAGCGCCACCTTCTTCACCGCCCAGGTCGATTTCTCCCGCGCGGGCGATCTCAACCTGTTCGTCGATGACGGCCAGCTCGAGCTGATCGGCCAGCTCGCCGGCGACAAGGGCTATCTGGACGGGCGCTTCATGGCGCTGACCTTCAACCTGCTGCGCGGGCGCGACCTGATCTGGTCCTATGTCGTCAACAATTACCTGCTGGGGCAGGAATATCCGCCGTTCGACCTGCTCTACTGGAACGGGGACACGACCAACCTGCCTTATGCCTGGCACCGTGCCTATCTCGAGGATCTCTATCGCGACAACAAGCTGGTGCGGCCCGGCGCGATCGCGGTGGGCGGCGTGCCGATCGACCTCACCACGGTCACGACGCCGGCCTATGTGCAGGCGGGGCGGGAGGACCATATCGCGCCGCCGGCCAGCGTGTGGATGATCACCGAGCATTTCGCCGGGCCGCTGCGCTTCGTGCTCGCCGGTTCCGGCCATATCGCCGGCGTGGTGAACCCGCCCTCCTCGGGCAAATATCAATATTGGACCGGCCCGGCCAAGGCCGCCTCGCTCGACGATTTCCTCGCCGCCGCGACCGAGACCAAGGGCAGCTGGTGGCCGGACTGGATCGCCTGGCTTCGCGCCTTCGGCACGGGCGAGGTGCCGGCCAAAGGCGCGCGCATCCCCGGCAAGGGCCGGCTGAAGGCGATCGAGGACGCCCCCGGCCGTTATGTGCGGATGCGTTAGACGGGCTTGCCGTAGCGGCCGGCCGGAATCACGATTCCGGCCGGTTATGCCATATTACTCCGCATAATCATCGGCTTGGCCAAATTATGCTGCACTGCACAATGACCTTGATTTGATCGCTGCGATTGCGTATTGTGCATCGCAACATCGAACGAGGTCCATCCAATGTCCGATACGCCGGCGACACGGAAGCGCAAGCATTCCACCCAGGCTCCGGTGCCACCTGCCGAGGCAGTGGCGGCGGCGCCGGAATCCAAGCCGGCCGAGGAGGGCGTTGACGGCGCCGTGGCGAAACCGGTCAGCGAGGCGGCGGACGCCGTCGCCGAACTCGCCGTCGCCACGCCGCCGGAAATGCCGGCCGATCCCGTGATCGATGTCACCGCCGCCAAGGCTTCGGCCCCGGCGGCCGATCCGGCCCCCGCGACCGCGGTGGCCGTTCCGACGCGCAAGGCCAAGGCTGTCGCGCGTAGCCCGAAGGCGAAAGCCGCCGGGAAGCCCGCGACCCCGCTTCCGGTCGCCAAACCCCGCCGGGTCACCCGCGCCTCCACCAGGCGGGCCGCCCCGGCCAAGACGGCCGCGAAGACGCTGCCCATAAAGGCCATTTCCGCTCCGGCCCTCGGGACCGCGGCGGCGCAGAAAGGATATTTCGATATGCTGAACCCGACCGAGACGACCCGGCAGGCCGCTGAAAAGGCGCAGGCCTTCTTTGCCGAAGCGAATGAGAAGGCGAAGGCCGCGTTCGAGAAGAGCAGCAAGTTCGGTGAGGAGTTCACCGCGCTTGCCAAGGGCAATGTCGAGGCGCTCGTCGAATCGGGCAAGCTCGCCGCCAAGGGCGCCGAGACGCTGACCCAGGAAGCCGCCGAATATGGCAAGAAGGCGTTCGAGCATGCCTCGACCACCTTCAAGAGCCTGGCGGCCGCCAAGAGCCCGACCGAGCTGTTCCAGCTCCAGAGCGAATATGCCCGCACCTCGTTCGACAGCGCGGTGGCGGAAGCCTCCAAGCTCAGCGAGGCGTGGATGAAGCTGGCCGGCGACGTCTTCCAGCCGCTGTCGAACCGCTATGCGGTCGCGGCCGAAAAGCTGAAGACCGCCGCCTTCTGATGTCCGGCGATCCGGGCGAGGCCTGAGCGCCCCGCCCGGATCGCGGAAAATCCGTGCCGGCCCGTGGAGCCGGAACGGTTGCGGCACCGCTCCTCCCTCCCACCCCACTCGCCGAGAAGATGGGATGGAAGCGGGGATCGGTGCCGATCCGGCGTAGCTGGGGAGTATTCCAGCAAGCGGCCGTCCCGGAACCTTCCGGGGCGGCCGTTTTGCCGTGGGGGTTATGCGGCCGGATACCATGCCGCGCCCTTGCCCTTCGCGGCGGCGATGCCATATTCTGTGTTCACCGACATGACGGAAGATATGATGAACGCAGGCGTGCGCAGCGATATTCGTGCGATGGCGGGCAAGGACGAGGAAAACGGCACCGGCCTCGGCGTTGCCACGCGCACCCGCACGCGCACCAAGAAACCCCAGCCCTACAAGGTGCTGATGCTGAACGACGATTACACGCCGATGGAATTCGTCGTCCTCTGCCTGCAGCGTTTCTTCCGCATGAGCCTGGAGGACGCCACCCGCGTGATGCTTCACGTCCACCAGAAGGGCGTCGGCGTGTGCGGGGTGTTCAGCTATGAAGTCGCGGAAACCAAGGTCAGCCAGGTGATCGATTTCGCCCGGCAGAACCAGCATCCGCTGCAATGCACGCTGGAAAAGGCCTGATCGCGGCGGATCGGCAGCGGCAAAACGCCCCCCAGGCATAGCTCGTCGCCTCAGGCGACAAGCTCTCACCCATCATTCCCGCGAAAGCGGGAGCGCAGGCCAGCGATGCGGTTGGTTCGATAGCTCCCGACACAATGGATTCCCGCCTGCGCGGGAATGACGAGGTGTGGGGGCGAAAGCGGGGAACCCGATACTGTCGGGGGCTGAGGACGGACGACGACAGGAAATAGCCGCGAAGCCCGCGGCCCGAGGCGCTCAGTCGTCGTTCTTCACCATCTCGGCGCCCGTCGCCATCATCGCCTTGGCGGCTTCGGCGGCGGCGTAGATGAAGCCGTTGGTGGGATAGGCGGTCATGCCCAGGCCGCGGCTCGGCCTCCACCAGACGCGCACCTTGCTCCAGTCGCCGGCCTCGGACACGTCGACGGCGGTGACATCGCGTTCCACCTGGCCGCGGCGGCCGTTGATGATCGACCAGTTGGCGTGGGTGAGCTTCACGGTGCGGGCATCGACCACCTCGCTCACGGTCGCGACGTGACCGGCGGGCATCGCCCGGAAGGCGCGGAAGGACAGCACCGATCCCACCTTGGGGGTCTGGCCGCGCTGATATTTGCCGGCGGCCTGCGCCCACCAGTCGGCCGCGCGGCCGAAAAGCTGGATACCGGAGATCATCCGCGCGAAGGGCGCGCACTGCCAATATTGGCTCTGGGCGGCCGCCGGCGTCGCGGTCGGCGTCATCGACGCCAGCAGCATCGCGGCCATTCCGACCCAGAAGGATGTGCGCATCATTTAAGTCCCCGCGTGTCCCGTCGCCTTGCTAGGCGGTCTTTGTGCGTCGCGGAAAGACCAGAAAGTTAACAAAACCGGCCTTCTGCGGCGGGCCGCGCTCACCCGGCGACGAGTTGAGCGCGGGCCCGGCCGATCAATCCTCCTGCTTGAACACCTCGCCGCCCTTCATCACGAAGCCGACCGTCTTCAGCACCTTCACGTCGGCCAGCGGATCGCCCGCCACCGCGATCAGGTCGGCCGCCTTGCCCGGCTCGATCGATCCCACCTCGTCCTTGAGGCCGAGCAGGTCGGCCGCGTTGACCGTCGCCGCCTGGATCGCGCCCATCGGGGTCAGCCCGTGCTTCACCAGCCATTCGAACTCGTCGGCGTTGCGGCCGTGCTTGGAGACGCCGGCATCGGTGCCGAAGGCGATCTTCACGCCGGCCGGCACCGCTTTTTCCAGCGCCTTGCCGGTGATCGAGATCCGCCAGTCGATCTTGGCGCGGACGGCGGGCTCATAAGCGTTGGGATCGGCGGCGATCCGTTCCAGATAGCCGTTCACGGTGGAGAGCGTCGGCACGTAATAAGCGCCCGTCTTGCGGAAGGCGGCGATGTCCGCATCGTCCATCAGCGTGCCGTGCTCGATCGAATCGGCGCCGGCGGCGAGCGCCAGCGCGATCCCGTCCGCGCCATGGGCATGCACGGCCACCTTCTTGCCATACATGTGCGCCGTCTCGACGATCGCCTTCGCCTCGTCGTCGAACATCTGCTTGCCCAGCCCCGCGCCGATGCGGCTGTTGACGCCGCCGGTGGTGGCGATCTTGATGACGTCCGCCCCCCGGCCGATCTGGATGCGCACCGCGTGCCGGCAGGATTCGACGCCGTCGCACAGATTCTCGGGCGATCCGGCATGTTCGCGCAGGTCGTCGTTCAGGCCCAGCCGCTCGTCCATGTGGCCGGACGTGGTGGAGATCGACATGCCGGCATCGACGATGCGCGGCCCGACCGCCCAGCCCTGCCGGATCGCATCGCGCAGCGCCAGCGTCACGCCCGAGCCGTCGCCCAGGTTGCGGACGGTGGTGAAGCCGGCGTTCAGCGTTTTGCGGGCGTTCCAGGCGGCTTCATAGGCATGCATCGGCACGCCTTCGGTGAAGCTCGCCAAAAGCCCGTCCTTGCCCGCTCGATCGGATTCGAGGTGGACGTGGGAGTCGATCAGCCCAGGCAGGACATACCGATCCTTGAGATCGATCAGCCGGGCGCCGGCCGGTGCCGCGACGAAGCCGTCGCGCACCTCGGCCACCTTGCCGGCGCGCACGACGATGGTGGCGTTGCGACGCGGCGCCTGGCCCGGACGATCGAGCAGGGTGCCGGCATGGATCACGGTATCGCCGGCCTGCGGATCGGCGAAGGCGGGCGCGGCCACGAGCATCGCGGTGGAAACGGCCAACAGCAAACGCATGAAATCATCCCCCTTTTCGGTTATATCGCCTTGTTTATCGCCTCTCCGCGCCCAACGCCATGGCGTGCGGGAGGCGACGCGCGGATTGAAAAGCGCCCCGCCCCCCGGCTATGGCGCGCGCCGATCCCTTCAACGAAAGCCCCTGCCATGTCCGATACGCCCCCCGATCGCCTGTCGACCAATCCGAAGAGCCCCTATTTCGATGCCGATGCGCTCCAGCGCGGCGTGGGCATCCGCTTCAAGGGCGCGGAAAAGACCAATGTCGAGGAATATTGCGTGTCCGAAGGCTGGGTGCGCATGGCCGTCGGCAATTCGCGCGACCGCCACGGCAATCCGATGACGATCAAGGCCAGCGGCCCGGTCGAGCCCTATTTCCGCGACGTGACGGAAGGCGGCGAATCCGCCGAGGCAAGCCCTTCGGACAACTGATCGACTCGTCTTTGAATCGCTTCGGCGCATCGCAGGCCCTGCGATGTTGCATCGCAACAGAAAAAATGTTCCCCTTCGATCCGCTTCGCGGGTCCGCGGTTAAGCTCCCGGCAATCACCGGGGCGCAGGATCATGGGCCTGTAGCGTAGTGGACCGAGGGGGTTGGCATATGGGCACCCAGGCGAGACCGGCAGACGGGGCGATGGCCCTGGCCGAGATGAAGGAGTTTGCGGGCTTTCCCGCCGGCACCCAGCGCTATATCCGCCGATCGCTCGATATCGGCCTCGATCGCGAGAATGCGATGGTCCGCTGGTCGCGCGACATGGTGGAGGCCGCCAGCATCCGCGCCCAGATACGCATCTATGAGCGGCTCGACACGATCCGCGCGCTGGTGCCTGACGATAGCGGCCTCGACGCGGTCGAGCCCTTCTTCGCGCCGCTGGTGATCGTATCGGCCTTCGATCTCGGCCAGGATCGGCTGCCGGCCTTCTCCGCCTACCGCTTCCTCTACGAACGGCTGATCGGGGCGCATGTCCGCCCCTGGCTGCCGGGCGCCTTCTGCGCGGCCGCCGCCCTGCCGCATCTCCACCCCGAAAAGCGCCGGCTGCTGCTCCAGTCGATCAGCGAGGCCGCCGCCACCGCGCCCGGCTGGTCCAGCCGCGAACCCTGCTTCTTCCCGGAATGGGTGGAAAAGGTGGAAAGCCTGGCCTGATCGGGCCGGGCACGCATTCCCGGAAAAAGAGAAGGGCGGCCCCGTCGGAGCCGCCCTTTCCAGTTCCCGAAGAACCGGAACCAGCCGAATCAGCGCATCGTCTGCGCCAGTTCCTTGTTGATCCACAGCGCCAGCAGCGTGCACACCGCGCCCGACAGCAGATAGGCGCCGGCCGCCAGCAGGCCGAAATTGCTGGCGAGCAGCAGCGCCACCAGCGGCGCGAAGCCCGCGCCCACCAGCCAGGCGAGATCCGACGTCAGCGCCGATCCGGTATAGCGGTTGGCGGGCGAGAAGCTGGAGGAGACCGCGCCGGAGGACTGGCCGAAGGCGAGGCCCAGCAGGATGAAGCCCAGCACCATGAAGGCCAGCTCGCCCAACTCGCCGCCGTTCAGCAGCTGCGGGGCGAAGCCGCTATAGGCGGCGATGGCGGCCGCGGAGAGCGCCAGCAGCGTGCGGCGGCCGACGCGATCGGCGATCAGCCCCGAAGCGATGATCGCCACCACGCCGAAGCCCGCGGCGATCGCCTCGATCACCAGAAAGCGATCGGGCGCGTTCTGGGTGTAGAGGAATACCCAGGAAAGCGGGAACACCGTGACCATGTGGAACATGGCGAAGCTCGCCAGCGGGGCGAAGGCGCCGATGATGATCGTGCGGCCTTCCTCGCGCACCGTCTGCATCACCGGCGCGGGCTCCAGATCGCGATTCTCGTAGAGGCGGGCATATTCCGGCGTCACCACGATGCGCAGCCGGGCGAACAGCGCCACCACGTTGATCGCGAAGGCGACGAAGAAGGGATAGCGCCAGCCCCAGGCGAGGAAATCCTCCGCCGGCAGCACATAGACGAAGAAGGCGAACAGCAGGCTGGCGACGATCAGGCCCAGCGGCGCGCCGAGCTGCGGGATCATCGCATACCATCCCCGCCGGTTCTGCGGCGCGTTGAGCGCGAGCAGCGAGGGCAGGCCATCCCAGGCACCGCCCAGCGCCAGCCCCTGGCCGAAGCGGAACAAGGTGAGCAGCAGGGCGGCGGTGGCGCCCATCTGCTGGTAGCTGGGCAGGAAGGCGACCGCCGCGGTCGACCCGCCGAGCAGGAACAGGGCGATGGTGAGCTTGACGCCCCGGCCGTAGGCGCGGTCGATCGTCATGAACAAAAGCGATCCCAGCGGCCGGGCGATGAAGGCCACCGCGAAGATCGCGAAGGAATAGAGCGTGCCCGTCAGCGGATCGACATAGGGGAAGACCAGCTTCGGGAACACCAGCACCGAGGCGATGGCATAGACGAAGAAATCGAAGAATTCCGACGTCCGCCCGATGATGACGCCAATCGCGATCTCACCCGGCGAGACATGGCTGTGCCGCGAGTTGATTTCGCTGAGATCGCGCTCCGCGGTTCTGGAGCCAACCATCTCTGCACTCATCAAACACTCCCAAACCAAGCGCGCGCCTGATCGGCGTTGGGCCGTCCGCGTGGACCGGCCGCCGCGTTTCTGCCAAGCTGGCGTTTCGGCCAAGCACGAATCGCCCGCGACGGAAGCGCCGCAGACTTTACGCCTCTTTGCTTCCGTTCGCGAACAAGGGGATTGGACAAAATGTCCTATGTCGTTTGCCGCGTCGCAGCACTAGGCGCCCGGACCATGAACCAGCCAGCCCTTTTCCCGGCGCGGGCCATGCGCGCCGCGCGTTCCGGTGCCCTGATCGGCGCCGTCGTCGCCCTTGGCGCCCTTCTCGGCGGTTGCAACGCCGTGGTGCTCGATCCCGCCGGCGACGTCGCGAAGCAGCAGGCCAACCTGGTCGTCATCTCGACGGTGCTGATGCTGCTGATCATCGTGCCGGTGATGGCGCTCACCGTGCTGTTTGCCTGGCGCTACCGCCAGTCCAACAAGGAAGCGCGCTACGAGCCGGAATGGGATCACTCCACCCAGCTCGAGCTGCTGATCTGGGCGGCGCCGCTGCTGATCATCATCTGCCTAGGCGCGATCACCTGGACGAGCACCCATTTGCTCGATCCCTATCGCCCGGTCTCGCGCGTGGCGAAGGACCAGCCCGTGCCCGCGGACGCCCGGCCGCTGGAGGTCGAGGTGGTGGCGCTCGACTGGAAATGGCTGTTCATCTACCCCGAATATGGCATCGCCACGGTGAACGAGCTCGCCGCGCCGGTCGATCGCCCGATCAATTTCCGCATCACCTCCTCCTCGGTGATGAATTCCTTCTACATCCCCGCGCTGGCCGGCCAGATCTATGCGATGCCGGGGATGGAAACGAAGCTGCACGCCGTGCTCAACAAGGCCGGCAATTATGAAGGCTTCTCCGCCAATTACAGCGGCGCGGGCTTCTCGGGCATGCGCTTCCGCTTCCACGGCCTCGACGATGTCGGCTTCGCCGCCTGGGTCGCCAAGGCGCGCGCGGAGAAGGACCGGCTCGACCGCAAGGCCTATCTGGAGCTTGAGCGGCCGAGCGAGAACGTGCCCGTCCGCCGCTTCGCCGCGGTCGACGCCGATCTCTACGACGCGGTCGTCAACATGTGCGTCGAGCCCGGCAAGATGTGCATGAGCGAGATGATGGCGATCGACGCCAAGGGCGGCCTCGGCAAGGAAGGCATCCGCAACGTCCGCCAGCTCACCTACGACAAGCATGCCCGCCGCGGCGCGGTGCTGGCGCCCCAGCCGATGATGGTGGGCGCGGTCTGCGCCCCGCCGCAGCCGGTGAAGCAGGCGGCGGCCGAAAGGCCCGCCCCCACCGGCGCGCCGCTCACCGGCGCCGGCCTGCCGCGCCCCGGCGTGATCGGCGGGCCGCCGCGCGCCTCCGCCGACGCGGTCGTCCCCCGCGCGAACAATAGCTGATTGCCCCGGAAATCCTGATGACGGTCGAGTCCACCATGGAAAACCAATATGCCGCGCTCAGCCCGATCTTCGGTCGCCTGTCGCTGGAATCGCTGCCGCTGCACGAACCGATCCTGGTCGCGACCTTCGCGGCCGTGGCGCTGGGCAGCATAGCGCTGGTCGGCGCGCTCACCTATTTCCGGCTCTGGGGCTATCTCTGGAAGGAATGGTTCACCACCGTCGATCACAAGCGGATCGGCATCATGTACATGATCCTGGGCCTGGTGATGCTGCTGCGCGGCTTCGCCGATGCCGTCATGATGCGCCTCCAGCAGGCGATGGCGTTCAACGGGTCCGAAGGCTATCTGACCGCGCACCATTATGATCAGGTGTTCACCGCCCATGGCGTGATCATGATCTTCTTCGTGGCGATGCCCTTCGTCACCGGCCTGATGAACTATGTGGTGCCGCTGCAGATCGGCGCGCGCGACGTTTCCTTCCCCTATCTCAACAATTTCAGCTTCTGGATGACGACGGCGGGCGCCGTGCTGGTGATGTTCTCGCTGTTCATCGGCGAATTCGCGCGCACCGGCTGGCTGGCTTATCCGCCGCTGTCCAACATCGGCTACAGCCCGGATGTCGGGGTCGATTACTATATCTGGGCGCTGCAGATAGCGGGCGTCGGCACATTGCTGTCCGGCGTCAACCTGGTGGCGACGATCGTGAAGATGCGCGCGCCGGGCATGTCGATGATGAAGATGCCGGTCTTCACCTGGACGGCGCTGTGCACCAACGTGCTGATCGTGGCGGCCTTCCCGGTGCTGACCGCGGTGATGGCGCTGCTCTCGCTCGATCGCTATGTCGGCACCAACTTCTTCACGAACGATTTCGGCGGCAGCCCGATGATGTACGTGAACCTGATCTGGATCTGGGGCCACCCGGAGGTCTACATCCTGATCCTGCCGCTGTTCGGCGTCTTTTCCGAAGTCACCTCCACCTTCACCGGCAAGCGGCTGTTCGGCTACACGTCGATGGTCTACGCCACGGTGGTCATCACCATCCTGTCCTACATCGTGTGGCTGCACCACTTCTTCACGATGGGATCGGGCGCCAGCGTCAACAGCTTCTTCGGCATCACCACCATGGTGATCTCGATCCCCACGGGGGCCAAGCTCTTCAACTGGCTGTTCACCATGTATCGCGGCCGCATCCGCTTCGAACTGCCGATGATGTGGACGGTGGCGTTCATGCTGACCTTCGTGGTCGGCGGCATGACCGGCGTTCTCCTTGCCGTGCCGCCCGCGGATTTCGTGCTCCACAACTCGCTGTTCCTGATCGCGCACTTCCACAACGTGATCATCGGCGGCGTGCTGTTCGGCCTGTTCGCGGCGATCAACTACTGGTTCCCCAAGGCCTTCGGCTTCCGGCTCGACCCCTTCTGGGGCAAGGTCTCCTTCTGGGCCTGGGTGGTGGGCTTCTGGCTGGCCTTCATGCCGCTCTACGTGCTCGGCCTGATGGGGGTGACGCGGCGGATGCGCGTGTTCGACGATCCCTCGCTCCAGATCTGGTTCGTGATCGCCGCCTTCGGCGCCGCCCTGATCGCGATCGGCATCGCCGCCATGCTGGTGCAGTTCGCCGTCAGCTACCTGAAGCGCGACCAGCTTCGCGACACGACGGGCGATCCGTGGAACGGCCGCACGCTGGAATGGTCCACCTCCTCGCCGCCGCCGGACTACAACTTCGCCTTCACGCCGGTGATCCACGATCTCGATGCCTGGTATGACATGAAGAGCCGCGGCTATGTGCGTCCCACCGGCGGCTACCGGCCGATCCACATGCCGAAGAACACCGGCACCGGCGTGATCCTGGCCGCGCTCAGCCTCGGCTGCGGCTTCGGGCTGGTCTGGTATATCTGGTGGCTGGCGGCGCTGAGCTTCGCGGGCGTGCTCGCGGTCGCGATCGGCCACAGCTTCAACTACAAGCGCGATTTCTACATTCCTGCGGAAACCGTGGAAAAGACGGAAGACGAGCGGACGCGCCTGCTCGCGGCGGGAGCATAAGATAATGGCCGACACCAGCCTCACCATGACCCAGTCGGGCGCGCCCCGCTTCCACCTGGAGGAGGAGCATCACCACGCCGAAGGCGGCAGCACGATGCTCGGCTTCTGGATCTACCTGATGAGCGACTGCCTCATCTTCGCGATCCTGTTCGCCTGCTACGGCGTGCTCGGCGGCAATTACGCCGCCGGCCCCTCGCCGCGCGACCTGTTCGATCTGCCGCTCGTCGCGCTCAACACGACGATGCTGCTCTTCTCCTCGATCACCTACGGCTTCGCCATGCTGGCGATGGAGAAGGGCGCGATCGGGCGGACGCAGGGCTGGCTGGCCATCACCGGCCTGTTCGGCGCGGCCTTCCTCGGCATCGAGCTCTACGAGTTCGCGCACCTGATCCACGAGGGCGCCACGCCCCAGCGCAGCGCCTTCCTCTCCTCCTTCTTCACGCTAGTCGGCACCCACGGCCTCCACGTCACCTTCGGCATCGTCTGGCTGGTGACGCTGATGGTGCAGGTGGCGCGGCGCGGGCTGATCCCGGCCAACCGCCGGCGGCTGATGTGCCTCAGCCTGTTCTGGCACTTTCTCGACGTCATCTGGATCGGCGTCTTCACCTTTGTCTATCTGATGGGAATGCTGCGATGAGCACGGACGCCCACGGCGATCATGCCGGCCACCACGAGGATCATGGCCATGGCGACGCGCACGGCCACGGCACGCTGCGCGATTACGTAACCGGCTTCATCCTCGCCGCGATCCTGACGGCCATTCCCTTCTGGCTGGTGATGACGGACGCGCTGGGCGACAACCAGCTCACCGCGCTCGTCATCATGGGCTTCGCGGTGGCGCAGGTGGTGGTCCACATGATCTACTTCCTCCACATGAACGCACGGTCCGAAGGCGGATGGACGATCATGGCGCTGATCTTTACTATCGTCCTCGTCGTCATCGCACTGACGGGATCGCTGTGGGTGATGTACCACCTCAACACCAACATGATGCCCATGTCGCCGCACGACATGAGCCAGATGCCTTGACCGCCGCCGGCGCGGGAGAGGACATAGCAAAGCACAAGAACGGGAAATCGGGCCGGTCCGCCGCGTCGCTCGCGCTCATCGGCCTCCTCGTCCTGCTGGGGGTCGCGGGCCTTGCGGGGCTGGGCCTCTGGCAGGTGCAGCGGCTCGCCTGGAAGGAGGCGCTGATCGCCCGGGTCGATGCCCGCGTCCACGCCGCGCCGGTGCCCGCCCCCGGCCCCGCCGCCTGGGCCGGCATTTCAGCCGCCGGCGACGAATATCGCCGCGTCGCCCTCCACGGCCGCTTCCGCCACGATCGCGAGACGCTGGTGCAGGCCGTCACCGATCTCGGCAGCGGCTATTGGGTGCTCACCCCGCTTGCCGACGACCGCGGCTTCACCGTCCTCGTCAATCGCGGCTTCGTGCCGCCCGACCGGCGCGATCCCGCCACCCGCGCCGCCGGCAACCCGGCCGGGCCGGCCAGCGTCACCGGCCTCCTCCGCATCACCGAGCCCAGGGGCGGCTTCCTGCGCGGCAACGATCCCGCCGCCGATCGCTGGCATTCGCGCGATGTCGCCGCCATCGCCGCCGCCCGCCATCTGCGGCCAGGCCCCATCGCCCCCTATTTCATCGATGCCGATGCCGCGCCCAATGCCGGCGGCTATCCCGTGGGCGGGCTCACCGTCGTCCGCTTCCCCAACAACCATCTCCAATATGCGATCACCTGGTTCGTGATGGCGCTGCTGCTGGCGGGCGCCGGCGCGGTCGTCGCCCGGCAGGAGATGCGCGCGCGGCGGGCCGCATGAACGCCGTCTGGGACAAGGCGCGCATGGCGATGGCGCCGGTGGAAGGGCCGGCGTCGATCGGCGTCAACAACATGCTGCTGCTGCTCCAGCTCCGCTGGATCGCGGTGCTCGGCCAGCTCGGCACCATTGCCGTCGTCCATGGCGTGATGGGCATTCCGCTGCCGCTGGGGCCGTTGCTGCTGATGCCGGCGCTGCTGATCGCCATCAACCTCCTGAGCCGCCCCTTCCTGCGCGAGCGCAAGCACGTCACCAATGGCGAGCTGTTCAGCGCCTTCCTCGTCGATGTCGCGGCGCTGACCTGGCAGCTCCACCAGACGGGCGGCCTCACCAATCCCTTCGCCTGGCTGTTCCTGCTCCAGGTCGTGCTGGGCGCGATCCTGCTCAAGCCCTGGTCGAGCTGGGCGATCGTCGGCGTGACCACGCTCTGCCTCGCCTGGCTGATGGGCCATTATCGCCCGCTGGCCCTGCCGCCCGGCCATCAGGACGACCTGTTCGGCCTCTATCTGCAGGGCGGGCTGGTCTGCTTCGGCCTGATCGCGATCCTGCTGGTGGTGTTCGTCACCCAGATCAGCCGCAACCTGCGCGAACGCGATGCCTCGCTCGCCGATGTCCGCCAGCAGGCGGCGGAGGAGAATCACATCGTCCGCATGGGCCTGCTCGCTTCCGGCGCCGCGCACGAGCTCGGCACGCCGCTCTCCTCCCTGTCGGTGATCCTGGGAGACTGGCAGCGCATGCCGGAGCTCGCCGGCAATCCCGATCTCGCGCAGGACATCGCCGACATGCAGGCCGAGGTGCAGCGCTGCAAGGCGATCGTCAGCGGCATATTGATGTCGGCGGGCGAGGCGCGCGGCGTGGCGCCCGCCGTCACCACCATGCGCCGCTTCCTCGACGATATCGTCGCGGACTGGCGATCGAGCCGGCTGGCCGGCACCGTCGACTATGACGATCGCTTCGGCGCGGACGTGCCGATCGTCTCCGATCCCGCGCTGAAGCAGGTGATCGGCAACGTCATCGACAATGCGGCCGAAGTCTCGCCCCACTGGATCGGCATCGTCGCCCGGCGCGAGCAGGATCTGCTGGTGCTTTCGGTCAGCGATCGCGGCCCCGGCTTCAGCCCGGACATGCTGAACGGCTTCGGCCAGCCCTATCGGTCCAGCAAGGGGCGGCCGGGCGGCGGGCTCGGCCTGTTCCTGCTCGTCAATGTGCTGCGCAAGCTCGGCGGGCGGGCGGAGGCGCAGAACCGCCCCGGCGGCGGCGCCACCGTCACCATCATGCTGCCCTTGTCGGCCATCGCCTATGCGCCGAAGGAATCCTCTCGGGAGATCGCGCCATGACCGGCCCGGAAAGACTGCTGGTGATCGTGGAGGACGATGCCGCCTTCGCCCGCACGCTCCGCCGCTCCTTCGAACGGCGCGGCTATGCCGTGCTGTCCGCCGCCAGCCATGACGCGCTGGTGGCCCTGCTCGCCGATCACGATCCCGGCTATGCCGTGGTCGATCTCAAGCTTGGCGGCGCTTCCGGCCTGGCCTGCGTGCAGGCACTCCACGCGCATGATCCGGATATGCGGATCGTCGTTCTCACCGGCTTCGCCAGCATCGCGACGGCGGTGGAGGCGATCAAGCTCGGCGCCTCGCACTATCTCGCCAAGCCTTCCAACACCGACGATATCGAGGCCGCCTTCGATCGTGCCGACGGCGACGCCGCAACCCCTGTCGACGGCCGCCAGACATCGATCAAGACGCTGGAGTGGGAACATATCCACCAGACGCTGGTGGATACCGACTTCAACATATCGGAAGCCGCCCGCCGGCTCGGCATGCATCGCCGCACGCTGGCGCGGAAGCTGGAGAAGCGGCAATTGCGCTAAAGGCGTGCCGGAAAGCGGCCGCCTTCGTATCCGAAAGATGTTTCAGGCTTGTTGCGATGGATTCGCATCGTTGCGGCAAAGCATCATGATGGAAAAATCGGACGAGCCGAAGTGAGATTGGGCCGGAAAGTGGCTCGACAATCGCTATTTAATATGATGGCATCAGCCTATGTCTGATCGCCCTCGGACCCCGCTTCTCGATCTGGTGCGCACACCGGATGAACTGCGGCGATTGAGCCCCGATCAACTTGCCACCCTTGCGACCGAGTTGCGTGCGGAGATGATATCGGCGGTGGGTGTGACGGGGGGGCATCTGGGGTCTGGCCTGGGCGTGGTGGAGCTGACGGTGGCGCTCCATTATGTGTTCGACACACCCAGGGACGTGCTGATCTGGGACGTGGGCCACCAGGCCTATCCGCACAAGATATTGACCGGCAGGCGCGATCGCATCCGCACCTTGCGGCAGGGCGGCGGGCTTTCG
>NZ_PHHF01000061.1 GCF_003034225.1 Edaphosphingomonas fennica | reverse complement strand
TTCCATCGTCAATACCGAATGCCACGTTCCCAAAACGTTCTCCGACTTGGCCAAAATCGCAGCTTGGGGCCGACTGGGCCAGGTACGTGTAGGGCAGAAATTCCCGCTCGTCGTCATTCAGGAAGCAGGGCTGGACGGCTTTTGGATCCATCGGGTGCTCGAAGCCGAAGGAATCGAAAGTCACGTCGTTGACCCCGCTTCGATCGCAGTCTCGCGGCGCAGGCGTCGTGTCAAAACGGACAAGATCGATGGCGAGATGCTGGTCCGAACGCTGCTCGCATACAAGCGCGGAGAGCCTCGAGTATGCGCGATGGTGAGAGTACCCACGCCTGAAGATGAAGACCGTCGCCGCGTCTCGCGCGAGCGCAAATCCCTCACCAACGAGCGCGTGCGTCACGTCAACCGGATCAAGGGATTGCTTTTTGGGCAAGGCATCAACGACTATGAACCTCTTCGCCGAGACCGGCGGAAACGACTGGACGAACTTACGACCGGAGACGGGCGACCGCTTCCAGCTCATCTGAAAGCCCAGATTGCGCGTGAGCTCGGCCGGCTCGAACTCGTCATAGCCCAGATCAAGGAGTGCGAGCAGACGCGGGATGCTCTGTTGGCGACGCCGGTCTCCGCCGCAGCGACCCAAGTCCACAAGTGCGCGGTAGATGATGAGGCAGCCCAACCTTCGCCGCCGTCGGCGCCCGCCATGCTACTGGAACTCAAAGGAATCGGGCCCGAGATAGCTTCGGTGTTATGGTTTGAGGGGCTATCGCGACAGTTTGATAATCGCCGGCAGGTAGCTGCTTACGCAGGATTAGCGCCTTCACACTGGCAAAGTGGCAAGATTGATCACGACCAGGGGGTATCCAAGGCCGGCAATTCAAGGCTCCGCACCAGCCTCATCCAATTGGCGTGGCTGTGGGTCCAGCACCAGCCGGCCTCGGCTCTCACCTTATGGTTCAAAGAGCGTGTGGCTCAGAACGGTGGTCGGCTTAAGAAAACGGCCATTGTCGCGCTTGCTCGTAAATTGCTCGTCGCACTCTGGAAGTATGTCCACGCAGGGGTGATTATAGAAGGCGCCGTGGTGCAGACAGCCTGAATCCATCGACGCAGTATATTCAGAAATCTTCCAAGACCAGATCAGTCTTGGTGGATGCAGGGCAGACGAACCGAACATCCAGCTGGCCTAAACAGCCGTACTCATAGAATGGTCTCGTCTCCTTGAGCTCTTGTCCGCCGCAAGCGGGATCATGGTACAGTCCTTATCCGGCTGACCGCATATAAGTTGGATGGGGCTCGGCAACGAACCGCGTCACGCAACTGAGCTCATACCCTGAATCCATAGAAAATATAGAAAGGGAAAAGATGCCACTCTGATCGTTGCTGGCTTGACCCTCCCCATATAAGCTGGTTGTCGAAGACGCGGAGCCGCCTGCCGCACGAGGTACATGACCAGATCTTCGGCTGGGTACTGGCCCTCGTCGCCGGGCACGATCTGGTGAAAGGCGAGCGGATCGGCGTCGATGGCTCGACCATGGAGGCGAACGCCGCGCTGCGTACCATCGTGCGGCGTGACAATGGCGAGACCTACCGCGAGATGCTGGTGCGCATGGCGCAAGAGAGCGGCATCGACACGCCGACGATCGACGACCTTGTCCGGCTCGATCGCAAACGCAAGGGCAAGAAGCTGTCGAATGCGGACTGGGCGAGCAAGACCGATCCCGACGCGAAGGTCGCGCGGATGAAGAACGGCTCGACGCGTCTGGCCTACAAGCCCGAACACGCGGTCGATCTCGACACGGGTGTTATCGTGGCAGCGCCGATCCACCCGGCCGACAAGGGCGACACGACAACGCTCGACGCCACGCTGGAGACGGCAGCACGCAACCTCGCCGACATTGGCCTGGCGCCGACGTCCGGGGATCCCTGCGATCTTGTGACCGATAAAGGCTATCATTCGCGCGAGCTCCTCAAGGGTCTCGACGGCGACATCTGGAAGACGCGCATCGCCGAGCCGGCACCGCCGAATGGATATCTGCGCTGGCACGGCGACGAGGCTGCCCAGAAGGCCGTCTACGCCAATCGGTCTCGCCTGAAATCCGCCGTCGGACGCAAGGCGATGCGCAAGCGTGGTGAGATGGTCGAGCGTAGCTTTGCCCACGTCCTGGATCGCGGCGGCATGCGCCGCGCGTGGCTGCGCGGGCGCGAGAATGTTCACAAGCGTTATTTGATCCACGTCGCCGGGTTCAATCTTGGCATTCTCATGCGCGCCCTGTTCGGTTGCGGCACTCCGAGGGGCGCCAGGGGCGCATCCAAGGCATTCTTGTTCGTAGTTCAGACCGATGTTGCGCTCGTCATCGCCCTCGTCGCCGAGTTCGACGGAGAAAGGGCCATGCTCCTCATCGTTTTTACCCCTGAAGGCGCTGACAGACCCGGCTGAAAACCGACTTCGTCACCGCGCTGTTACGGCAAGGTCGGCCCGCTTCATGGTGTGGCAGTTCTCGACGGCATTGTTGCCGCAACCTTCGGCCAACAGCTTCAACAGCGTAGCCTTGCTAAGCTGATCGTAGAAAGCCTGATTGGGCTCCCATTTGTCGGCCATGTCGATCTGCGCGGCCCCGGCGATCTGTGCCAGCTGGCGGTCGCGGTCGCTATGGAACGAAAGGCTCGTGATCTGCGATGCAACGCAATAGGCCAGCAGCCGCAACTTCGTTTCGGTGTCCAGCTGGCGCATATCCTCCAAGGCGGGAGCCTCGGAAACGCGGTGAAGGTCAGCCGCCGCGATCTCTTCAATGTCACGCATGGACGAATGGCCCATTATGGCGTCGTCGATGTGGAAGGGGTTCTTTTCCGCCTTGATCTCGACGGCTTGCTGCCACGAATAGACCTCCCCGCGAACCTGCCCCAACAGGCCGGTCAACAGCACGTCCAGCGCCAGTTCCGGGTCGGTGACAATGGCCTCTCTGACGGCCATCGTGCGGACGCTGCCCAGCTGATCCATGACCTTCTGCGAATAGTCGGGGCGGGGCGGCTTTGGCCCATCGCCTGCGCCGTTCTTGCTGGCGCGGGTGAACGCGACCTGTTCGATGCCCTCGCTGCCGATGAACACGACAAGGTTATGGTCGGCCTTCTGCTCGTCGGTGAAAATCTGGAGGGCGGAGAGAATGGCGCTGTGCTTGCGGCCCAGGTCGCGCAATTCCTCGTCGTAATAGCGCTCGTCTTCCTCGATCTCGCTTTCGCGCGTGGCGATTGCCGCCTCGATCCGCGCCAGCTCGGCGGCTTCTTCCTCGGTCGGCTCGCGCTTGCCAGCGGGTTCAAGATGACCGCGCATCCAATAGGAATCAGGCCGGGAAATCTGCGCCTCGGCATCTCGCCAGCCATCCTCGCGGGCGGCTTTGGCGACGGCATCGAGCCGATCTTGCACAAGGTCCATGACAAGGCCCGCGTCGTCGCAATAGCGCCGTTCCCCGAAAAGGTCGGCAGTGAAGGTGCCGCCTGCGGCGGTGTAAGCTTCCTCGCCAACGATCCGGAAATGCTTGTCGGTGTCGGCAACCTTTTCCTGTGTGAGCATCGCGCGGATTTGGTGCGGATTGTCGCCGGTGCGCTTGAAAACCTCTAGCTGGCGGTCCTGATCGTCGGTCAGCGCAAATGCCTGCGCCGCGCTCATACCGATCTCATCTTTCTGGAACGCCTTTAGTATGGTGGGGTGAAGCGCTGCCAGCTTCAAAACGCGCCGGACATAGGCGGGGGAGACGCCGAACGATGCGGCAACATCGTCAACCTCTTTGCCGCTGTCGATGATCGCCCGATAGGCCATGATCGCGTCTGCGGGGTGCATGGCTTCGCGCTGCGCGTTCTCGGCAAGCGAGATTTCCAGCGCCTCGTCCTTGCTGCGAAGGTCAACGGGAACCTCGAAGGTGCCGGGGATGGTCTTGCCCTTCTGCAACAGCTTCAAGGCTCGGTAGCGCCGTCCACCAGCGCAAATCTTGATCTTGCCGTCCTCGTCATAGCCGATGAGATTTTGCAGCACGCCGCGCGCCTGAATGTCAGCGGCTAGAGCCTCGATCTCCTTCGGCTTCACCTTCCGCACGTTAAGATCGGAAAGCGCCAATTTGTTCAAAGCGATGTTCTGAATGGTCATTTCTCACTCCTTTTTCGGCAAGGCCGCCTGCCTGCGGCTGCGGCCCTGACCCGCTGGCGAAGCGCGGGGTGGGGAGGGGAGAAGCGAAATTGATGGGGGTGGTGCGGGCGCAGGGAGCGAAGCGACTGAGCCTCGGCCCTGTCCATTTCGCTTCGGGGAACGCGGGGCGGGTGCCCCGGTTGTTCCCCCGGTGGCAGCTGCCACCACTGGCAAGGCGCGGCCCTGGGCCGCTCATTCATTGGTCAGAGGGCGGCGAGGGAGAGAACCGCCACGATTGAGCCGCACGACGCGGACAAGAGCACCAGGCGCTTGGCGAGAGGGCTGACGGCGATTGTTGCGGCTGCGCAGGCCCACAGTAGAACGATCGTGGGTCCGGCCCGATAGATCAGGAAGCCGACATAGCTATTGGGAAGGAACTGCGGATAATCGACAAGAAGGCGAGCAACGATGCCGCCGCCAGCCAGAATGAGCGCCGCGATCAGCCAGGCCGCGATTGCCTCGCCGTGCGGGGAAACTCCGGGCCTCGGTTTGGCCTGCCTTGTCGATCGCGTTGGTTCACTCATGCCGATCTGCTCTTCTAGCCCTGACCGTCACCCGAATGGGCGGAGACGGCTTTGCTGGCTCCGTGGAAGCACGCGGCCTGCCGTGTGGTGGAATAGGGCAGGTTCCCGGCTCCGATCAGCTGCATGAATTTGGCAACTGCCCTCGCTCGATCGCCAGATTTCGCATTGCTTCGTAATTCACGCTCCAAAGGCCCCGCTTTTCATCGGCTGCCTCTTTCATGAACCGGGCATAGGCCAGCCCTGAATGTCGCCTGTAATCGACGGCATAGCCATGTCGCACCATAGTCGCGGAAACCGACGCGCCATTTGACCGAAACCGGCAGGACATATTCAACCGGCCCCAGCTCGACCGACTTTTGTTGCAAATCGGCTCGACCGTAAGCGGCTGATCCTGAAACTCGCTCGTGCAATCCATCCCGCCGTTACGCTTCACTAACTCCTCCAAATAGAGCTGCGCTGCGATCTTCGTGACATTGCCGTTACCGTCATCGTCGGGAGCATCGATTCCCAACAACCGCACACGCTTTTCATCGGCCGCTTCGAGCGTATCACCGTCAATAATTCGCGGATTATCAACGAAAATGGAAGTCGGCTCGCTTTGCCGCCCCTGCAACTGATTGAACAGACTTCCGAACGCGAAAATCGTCAGGATTGGCAGCGCGATCTTCTGGTTTTTCGGCCATTTCTTGAACCCGTGAATCAGCAACGGGACTTCTCCTGTAGAATGTCGTTCCAGTCCATCGGCGCCGGCGCCGGTGGAAGAATGATTTTCAATTCGCGGTCGTTGGCGCAAAGGTGCTCACGGGCGCCTTCAATGGCCTCTTCAGCTTCCGGGCCGTGCTGCGAATAAATGACGATTTTCCGGATGCGTTCGGGGATCGCTATCAGGCCATAGCGGCGGATGCCGCCCGCGCCCCAAACCTTGAACTTCCCGCCGCTGAGCTGGGTCACGGAAACGGCTTCTTCGAAGCCTTCGGCGAGGCGAAGCACGTCGCCGGTCGGTTGCCCGCCTATTCTCATGGCGGCGTGGCGGACCAGGCCGAGTGTCAATTTCGCCTCGCGCAGCGCAGCGTGGTATTGTTTCTCGCCCGTTTTCGGGTCGAGCAAGATCCGCTGCACGGCGATTATGCCTTCATCGGCCTCGAATGGGATGAGAAGCGCGGGATGCTCTTCGCGCGCTTCTGGCGGCCCGACGATGCAACGCGGGGCGAAGCGGACCTTGAGGCCCGCGGGGTCGATCGCGCGGGAACGCAGATAGCGTTCGCCCGCGGTGCCGGCGATTGGCACGGCCGAATCCCAAAGTTGGAGCGCCAGCTTGCGGCGCGAAGGCTCGGGCGCGCGATCGCCGGCCTCGCCGTTGGTGTGGCGATTGACGTTGCGACCATTGAGCGCAGACCAGACCGCCTCCTGGGTGCAACCGGCCCAACATTTGAAGAGGACGGCTTTTTTCCCCGGCGTCACTTGGAGCGACGGATTGCGATCGTCGTGGGCTGGGCAACAGACCATGCCATACGCGCCGCGCCAATGGCCGCCCATATCCGTCACGATCTGACGCGCGCGAGATTCGATGTCCATCTGCATCGAGCTTCTTCCGTCAACGGTTTCCCAAGATTGGGATTTATACAGATTTCACGGTGAAGGGCAATCGGTCGGGATAAGCGCATAAATCACGCATGGCCCGACCAGGGCCATTCATTCTATAAATATCTCCGTGGGTTCTCTTCACTTGAGGATGACTCACGTTCTCTGGTTTCAATGGCCTGCCCTAAGCTTTGGAGCACAGCGGCCAGTTCGCGCTTGTCGCGCTGCTCGCGGGGCAATTCCCACAGCGGCAACTGATCCATCATGCGGTCCAGTTCGCGCGCCGCCTCGATCTGCCGATACTGCTCGCAAGCCGGCGTGCTGTCGGCCGCTCGGCCGCGCTGACGACGAGCGGTGAAGATCTTCGCGAGGAAGGCAGGGAAGAGGAAGCGGTAGGCGTTAGTCGCCTGCTTCACGCGCGGGCCAGCTCCTGCGGCCTCCGCGTCGGGGACTGGCTCATACCGGCGAAACCAATCCAAAATGCGGGCGGCCTTCAAACGCGCAAGCGCCTGAACGACGCAATTTTTGCTGAGGCCGGTGCCTTCCGTGATCGTGTGGAGGCTGGGGAACAGCGCGCCGGTTCCATAGTCGATCACGCGGGCCAGGAACTCGATGATCTGGATGCCGGCCTGCCCGATCGCGCCGTTGCGAACGCGCGGTGTGGCGGTGCGGCGCTCGGCGAGCGTCTGCCGTTCGTAGAGTTTCGCGGCTTCGATCATCTCGCGCATCTGGCGGGCGTTGCGAATGGGTATGTAGGCGTTGACGCGCTTTTCATGGCCTACGGCGATGCTGCCGCTCCAGATTTTTGCGCGTGGACGGTTAGCACGCGCCTCGATGGCGCGGTTGATCGTGACAAGCCCGGTGCTGCGCAGCACGGCTCCTATCGATCCGCTCATGTGGACCTCCCTCATCGGTCCCGCCAGGCCAAGCACCATCGTCCCCGAAAGCACGCTTTCGGGATTGACTTTCGCCGAAGCGCCACCGATAAGGAGGGCAGATATTGAAGGCCCACTCCGGTGGCACAAACAGCCCTCGCTCAGCCAAGCGAGGGTTTTTTGTTGCCCGTTGCAGACGGGGAGCCACCCCGAACGCAACAGATGAATCGCCGACTCCGAAGCGGAATCAGCGGGTCATAACTGGCTCAAGATTCATAGCTTGGCAAGAATAAGCGTGCGCGCACGCTTATCGCGGCGGCATTATGCGGTCTTGCGGTAGTGCCGTAAGTAATCGGGATATTCGATCCCGCGTGCCTTCAAGAGATTGATCGTTGCCTCTTCAACCAGCGCCGCGACGGACGTTTGCTCGCGTTCGGCCAAGCTCTTGATCTCGGCCGCCAGTTCGGGCTTGACCGACGCGGCCAGGTTACGCGTGTTCGCGCGGCTCGGCCGACGCCGGGGCAGCGGTACGGGGAGTAGCGGGTCTTCCTGTCTTTTGGGGCGTGCCATAAGCTCTTGAACACAAACGAAGGGAGGATGCCGGAATAAGCGTGTTGACACGCTTAATGGCTTTATTGTGGGTGCGCGGCAAGACACGACAAGCCGGGTTGCTCCTGTCTGCCTTACGGGGATAGACGTGGCTGATCGAGAAAAGGAAACAAATCACGATGCCTCAAACCGATGACTGGCAGTATGATCCGATCTTCGAACGCGAGCTGACAACGCGCCGCCCCGCTGGGGGAACGATCCGGTCTGTAGAAATCGCGCAGTTGCCTTCGAGCGAATGGATCATAAACGTCAGAGTATCGTGGCGGGACGATAAGTGGCTGAATGTCTGCCTTTGGGAGCAGCCCACCATTAAAACCTACAAGCGATTATCCAGTGCTATCCGGCATGTCGTCTTCGATTACGGCTACGAGGATGACCATATCCGAGTGGTCCCCAACAAGGAGTGTTCCAACCGCGTTGCTTTTTGAGGCTTCCCTTTCTTCCTCTCCGTGATATGTGCATGTATCTCGTTGACGAGGGAGATAGCAATGAAGGCTTTGAATCTCGCGTTCGCCGCCGCTCTTGTGGGAGCATCCGTGTCGTCGGCCCCAGCAATGGCGTCGGACAATACCTGGGCTTGTGAGGTCGTTCTGTGCCTCTCTAATCCGGGCGGTCCGACGCAATATGGGGCCTGCGTTCCACCCATCACGAAGCTCTGGCGGCAACTGGCATTTGGCGGTGGTTTCCCCACTTGCTCAGGCAGCGGCATTGCCAAGACGAAATACAAAAAGCCGGATGATGGCAGGCCGGGACGTCTGACGGTCACTTGGGCCGATGGGCGCCAGCAAACCTATTATCAGCCGCGTAACTGACCGGGGGGCGGGGCGTGTTTCTCGAAACCGGAGCTGTTCTAGAGGGCATAGCGTGGATGGTACGCTAAACAACGCTAAGGGCGAACAATCAGCGAACGCTTAGGCGGCGCGGCTATCCGGCGGCAGATTGAGGGCCTTGCGGCCAGCGGAAGCGGCTGCTCGATCCCAGAGGAAATCGCCCGAGAAAGCAATATGCTCCCAACCTACTGGGGACGTATGGGCGAGTAGATCATCAGGCACCGCGACCGATGTTGATCGTAGATGCTGGGCGGCGGCATCCATGTAGATCGTGTTCCAATAGACGATCGCGGCGACGAGCAGATTGAGGCCGGACGCCCGATATTGCTGCGCCTCGTGGCTGCGGTCGATGATGCGGCCCTGGCGGAATGTGTAGATCGCCTGCGTCAGGGCATGGCGCTGCTCGCTGTTGTTGAGACCGGCATGGCATCGCCGGCGCAGATCGGGATTTTCTAGCCAGTCCAGCATGAACAGCGTCCGCTCGATCTTGCCGATTTCCTGTAGCGCGACATCGAGCTGGTTCTGCCGTTCGTAGGCAGCGAGCTTTCGCAGCATGACCGATGGCGCGACATGGCCGGCCTTGATCGACCCTACGAGGCGCAGCACGTCTTCCCATTGCTCACCGATGATGTCGGTGCGGATACGCTTGCCCAACAGCGGGGTGATGGACGGATAGGCCGTGACCGGCGCGATCGGCGCGAGCCGCCTGTCGGGGAAGTCGCGCAGGCGCGGGCAGAAGCGAAATCCCAGCATCGCGCACAGGGCGAAGACATGATCGGTCGCCCCGCCGGTGTCGGTGTAATGCTCGACGATCCTGAGATCGGTGCCGTGGCTGGTGAGGCCGTCGAGGACATAGGGCGCCTCATGCGTCGCGGCCGAGATCACTTTGACGTGGTAGGGCGCGCGCTGATCAGAATTATGGGTGTAGAAGCTGAAGCCATGATCGACGCCATAGCGGGCGTTGATATCGCCGCCCGACGCGCCGCGCTTCGCGGCCCTGAAGAACTGGCCATCGGAACTGGACGTGGTGCCGTCGCCCCATACTCGTGAGAATGGCAGGCGGTGGTGCGCGTTGATGAGGAGGGCCAGCGCCGCGCGGTAGCTGTCGTCGCGGATATAGGCGTCATGGGTCCAGAGGAGCTGATCGCGCGTGACGCCCTGACTCGCCGCCGCCATGCGCGACAGGCCGAGATTGGTCGCATCGGCGAGGATCGTGGCGAGCAGCGCGTTTTCATTGGGACACGGCTCGCCGGTACGCAGGTTGGTGAACGCCGCAAGAAAGCCGGTTTCCTGCGCCACCTCATGCAGTAGCTCGGTGATGCGGATGCGTGGCATCATGGCATCGAGCCGGTCGGCCAGCGCTTCGGCGTCGGGCGTCGCGATCGTGCGAACGGGGGATATCTGGAGGCGGTCGTCGCGATATCGCACACCCTCCAGAGCGTCGCGCTTCAGGCGCTGGGCAAATTTCTTAAGCCGCCAGTCAAGTTCGCGGCCCCGCTGTTCGAGCCATTCGCCGGCTGTGGGTGGCAGACCGAGAGCCGACACGATCGGCTTCGCCTGGGGTTCGCTGAGCAGGTAGCTGTCGAACCGGCGGTATCCTGCCGATCGCTCCACCCAGACATCCCCGGAACGCAGCTTGTTGCGCAGATGCGCGATCGTCGCGATTTCCCAGAGACGCCGGTTGATCTTGCCGTCATCGCCCACGACGATTTTCCGCCATTCCTTGCGGAAGGGCATCGGAGCGTCGGCAGGCAGATCGCGTTTGCCCGACCTGTTGAGGTCGCGCAGCATCTCGATGGCGGCGATCGTTTTTGCACTGCCCTTTCCGGCCCTGAACTGGAGCGCCTCAAGCAGGTCGGGGGCGAACTTGCGCAACGTCGCATAGCGGTCGGCCGCCACCGTCAGCGGATCAAGGTTGGCGGTTTCCGCGATTGTCGCCACTTCTGGCCTCGCCTTCAGGAGGGTGTTCCACCCGACCGATGCGTCCAGGGCCTCCATTGGATCTTCGCCGGTATCGACCGCATCGGTCAATGCGTCGATTGTCCTGCGAAAGATCAGCATCAGCCGCGCCACATTCTTTGACGTGGTGGCATAGCTGCGCGCCTGGGCGTTCTTCGCGCGGGTGAAGATGCTGCCGATCAGCTTGTCCGCCATCTCCAAGGCGTTATCGGTCAGTCGTTCCTCGAGGTCGAGCAGGAACGCAACCAGCGTAGCGCGCCGTCGGGAGGGAATATATCGCTCGATCATATAGGCAGGCGAAGCGCGGCCTTCCCTGACATATTGCCGAAATCGGTCGGCATGGATGCGGCCAGCCACGTCCGGGGAGATGCCGATCTTCCGCACTTGCCGCAGGCGGTCGAGAATCTGGCGGATGTGATCGGGCCTGGCCGCAACGGGAATGGTCTTGAGCGAAGCGAGTTGGCTCATGCCGCCGGCGTCGTCAAAGACCTGGTCGAGGGCGTGGACCTGTTCGGCGCTAAGATCAGCGATCAGGGCGTAGGCAGCCTGCTTGCGGGCACGCGCGCGTCCCGCACTACTGGCGCGTTCGATGGTGGAGATGGACGGCAGTAGAATCCGGGCCTCGCGAAGGGCGGTGACAACGCCGATCGCTATCGTCATCCCCTTGTCGGTCGCCCATGCCGTTTTCGCGGCCGCTTCGATCATGAAGGGAATGTCGGCGCGGGTTGGTCCACGAAGGCCCGCTCGCATCGCCAGCTCGCGGGCATGGTCCGTCATCGTCTGATCCCGCGCTGCATAGTTGGCCAGGTCGGTTACGTGTAGACCAAGTTGTTCCGCGACGAAGGCGGCGAGATCATGGGGTATCGCTCCCTTGTCCTGTATCAACTGCGCCAGTGTGATGCCCGGGTGCCGCAAGAGCGCGAGTTGCAGCGCGACACCCAACTGGTTCCGTCGCTCCCGTCGTGCGCCGATGATCTCGATGTCCGAAGGCTCGAAGGTGTAGAGCCGGGCTAGATGGTCGCGCTCGCTCGGGATGGCGAGGATCTGATCGCGTTCGCTCTCGGTCAGGAGTTGATGCTTACGCTTCGTCATTCCGATTCCCGTCCACAAAAGGTCATCTGGGCCTATGGACAGCCATGAGTAAAGAGACATAGTATGTGGACGGATATGGATGGGGCGAAGCGATCGCCCTTCAGATCGTCCACAGAACGACCGTTTGGGAGACGCACGGGATGGGCGATATTCTGGGTTATGCCCGCGTCAGCACCGGCGATCAGGACGTGGCTGGACAGACCATGCGTCTGGAGGAGGCCGGCGCGATCAAGGTGTTCACCGACGTCATGTCGGGCAAGAGCATGGAGCGGCCCGGTCTGGCCGAACTGATCGCCTATGCCCGCAAGGGCGACACGCTGGCGGTGGTCCGCCTCGATCGGCTTGGGCGCTCGCTCGCCGAATTGCTCACCACGGTCGAGACGCTACGCGGCCAGGGCATCGCGCTCCTGAGTCTTGAGGAAAAGATCGACACATCGTCGGCCGCCGGCGAACTCATCTTCCATGTGTTCGGGGCCATCGCCCATTTCGAGCGGAGACTGATCTCCGAGCGAACCAGGGATGGGATCGCCGCCGCGCGCGCCAAAGGCAAGTTGCCCGGCCGTCAGCCGCTCGACATGTCCAAGGTACATGCCGCCATCAAACTGGTCGAAGCGAGCATCTCGCCGACAGAAGCAGCACGACAACTCGGCATCGGCCGATCGACCATCTATCGAGAAATGCGCCGCCTCGGCGTGGAAAGGCCCATCTGAATGTCCAGATCGAAATCGGCTCACGATCTTTCCGGCCTGATGAAATATGCGGATCGCGCGCCATGGGATGAGGCATTGGCCGAAATGCTGTCCGCGCATCTCGATCCGGCGAGCGAAGCGACCGGACTCGAGCCTGACGCCATATTCGAGATAATTGGCGATCACTGGCAAGGGCCGCTATGGGGCTGCGCCTTTGAAGATCTGCTTACGCAGGAACTGGAACCCGACGGTCGCAATCTGGTCGATGACTATCTCAAGCGCCGGGGCTGGAACGAAAAGGCGCCGAACAAGGCCTATATGCGCGCGTTACGCGATACGGTCATGTCGCTCTATGAGGTCAGCGAAGTCGTGCCTGGTCAGTCGATGACCTTGCGCGATCTGCTGCGCGACGTTGCTCCGGTGACGGTGCGCGAACACGGTGCAACCCAGACCCTGGTCAACTGGGACAAGATCGCCGCAAGGGTTGTCGACGTGAACGGGCGCCATGGCATTTCCGGAGCGCTGTTGCCGTTCAGCGCTGAGGGCGCCGTGCGAGTGGTCGAGGCATTTTCCCGACTTGCCGACGAAACTCAGGACACTGCGGAATTGGACCCGTCCGATCGGGACGCGCTTCTGGGAGCATCGGGACCGATGTTCACGAACATGTGGCTGCTCGACTGTCTGGGCAAGGCCATGCCCGGCAGCGCGCCGGATATGGTCAACGCCGACGGCGATGACCTGGTGTTCCACCGTATCGTTTTTCCGCTGGCGAAAGGCGTGGTCGGCAAGAGCCTGATCCGAAGGCTGAACGCGGCACAATGGCTGGAACCTGCCAGCGACAGTTTCTGGAACTGGCTGGCACCAGCGACGAAGAACAAGAAGCCGCAAGCGACCAAAGGCAAGCGGGCCTTCGTCACGACCATGGATGACGGCACGCCGGTTTTTGCCAATGTGGAACTGGCAGGGCGCAAGCTGATCGTCGAGGTAAACAGTGCCGCCCGCGCGGAGCGAGCAATTACCCAGATGGGCGAATGGCTTGGTGATTGCGTGAGCGCGCCTATGGCCGAAATCCGGACGCTCGATCAGGTTATGGCCGACGATGCCGCCCGCACGCCACAGGACGAGGCGCTGGATATTCCACCGCATGAAATGGAGCGCATCGTTCACGATATGCTGACCCGTGAATATACGAAAACGCTCGATGAGCCGGTCCCAGCCCTCAGCCACAAGACGCCACGCGTTCTGGCCTGTACAAAGGCGGGGCGGGTAAAGGTAGCCGACTGGCTCAAATATATCGAAAATGGCGCGGCAAAATCGGGCACCGCCGATCCGATGGGCACCTATGACTTTACATGGATGTGGGAAGAACTGGGGCTTAGCGACCTCCGGCGGTAACGGCCATCATGCGGTTCTTGAAATGTTCTCGCTTAGCGTTGTCTGGCGTACCTTCCACGCGATGCCCTCAGTAAAGGAATTCATACTCGCGAGAACAAGACTCTTGATCCTTTCGACCCCCCGGGGCTGTTGGAAACAAACCGACACTTTATTCCAGAATTTATTACTCCACCGGTAGGTACATATCCGGCCACGATGTAAATATTGCTCAGGAGATCTGGCGTTGTCAGGGCCGGCAACGCTGGTCGGAACGCCAGTAGCGCTCCCAGCGCGCGACGGTGCCGGTCGCAAGCATCGCGCAGCTGAGGTTGCGGCCATCGGCAAGAGTGCAGAAGGCACCGGTTCTGGCGCCGCCCGCCGGACCGGTCGAGAGACAGCGCATTGGCGCTGCGCGGACGCGGATATGGCTGATGCCTGCGTTGGCGATCCGAACCTCACCGCGCGAGCCGCCAAGCAGCTCCACCAATGCATTGCGCGCCGCGATCGGTCCAGCGCGGGGACAGGGATGGCCGCGACGGCAAGTACCATCCAGTTCGCGCGCGGCGATGCCCGCGATGCGGATGCGTGGACCCTCGGCACACCAGACCGGGCCATCGCCATCGGCGACAAGGGTGGGCGTGCAGAGGAATATCAGCCCTGCGGCCACGATACTCATGTAGCGATGGAGAGCTTCTTGCGCTTGCCGCGGCCGCGGCGGACGGTCGGTTGCCGGCCGAGGCCGATCTTCTTCGCGAGCTCGCGGCGCTGCTCGGCATAATTTGGCGCGACCATGGGATAGTCGGCAGGCAGCCCCCACTTCGCCCGGTACTGGTCAGGGGTCATCTGATAGTGGGTCATCAGGTGGCGTTTCAGCATTTTGAGCTTCTTGCCGTCCTCCAGACAGACGATGTAATCCGGCTTTATCGAAGCGCGGATCGAAACCGCGGGGACTGGGGCCTGTTGCTCAGGCTTGCCGGGCTGGCCGACGCTGGCGAGAGCGTCGTAAACCGATCCGATCAGCCGAGGAATATCGCCGACTTCGACCTTGTTGTTCGTCACATGCGCCGCAACGATGTCAGCCGTCAAAGTAATGAGATTCTCGTTGCGCCCCGCTTCCTCGCTCACAGCCCTGCTCCTGCTTACCGCCGCATCCGTAATGATCGCGGCGGGACCTGTTATCTGCTCGAATTAAGCGCGTCCATCGGTGAAAATGATACGGCGAACAGTCCAATAATCGATTGCAACCGAGGCCAGG
Source organism: Edaphosphingomonas fennica (assembly GCF_003034225.1). Classification (GTDB taxonomy): domain Bacteria; phylum Pseudomonadota; class Alphaproteobacteria; order Sphingomonadales; family Sphingomonadaceae; genus Sphingomonas_E; species Sphingomonas_E fennica. Next base: position 13,291 of record NZ_PHHF01000061.1, on the reverse strand, counting down.
TCGCTTTGAAGCGGCGCTTTATCCTGTCCGCCGGCTAATGCTGGTTCGTAGCGCCATTCGCCATTTGCCTGCCGACCGCTCGCCCGGACCTGGTTTGGCGATCGGTGCGCCGCGCGAGATGATTCAGCCCGGTGCGGTAGGCCCGAAGTGCGCCCGGCGCTTCGAATGATCAGTCCCTGATGTCATTGCCTGATTGGCAGGTCGCGTTACCCCCACACCGCGACCTGCCGCTGGCCCCCTTGCCTCGAAATAGGACAGGATGGTTAACAGCAATTTAACGTCGCGAGCCGGCGGCAATGCGATCGTGAACCTCTCCGGGATTCTCCTCCCCCCAACGCTGCGCCCGTCCAATCCATTTCCAGACGGCGCCTCAACCCTCCTGCATCCCTCCCTCATCCGCGCCAAAATAGTTTTCGAGACGCGCGGCCGTGTCGGGCGTCAGTTCGACAAACTGGCGCCTGCCATCGTCGGGATCGTCTATCTTCACGAGCAGCTTTGCCTCGCAAAGCTTGTTGACCAGCCGCAGCGCAGTGCTGGGAGGCGCGGTCGAAGCGAGGCAAAGGGCGCTCGTTGCCACCTTCTTGCCCTCGCTTTCGTGAATGAAGAGGTCGATCAGCATGTCCCAGGCCGGTTCGCCGAAGAGCTTTGGCGACCCGATCAGCTCTCGGCGGAACTGGCGGCGCTTATAGGCTCGGCGCGCATTTGCGAGCGCGGTTGACGCACTTTGCTGTTGTCCGCCGCCTCCCGACCCGGGATTGTCGCGCAGAACATGGGCGCAGGCGGGCGCACGATCAGATCCTATGCGCCCGCTCGCTGCGACGCGCTGGGCGTGGGTCGCCGTGACGACAATATGATCGACGATCTCGATATCGAGCGATCGACCAAGGTCGGAAAGCCTGCGCGTCGCGACGATGTCGTTTTCGCTCGGGGTCGCGTCGCCGCTCGGGTGATTGTGGACGAGAATGAGTCCGGTGGCGCCGTGCTCGATCGCGCGCCGAAAGATCGTTCTGGGATAAAGCTCGAGCTGCCGGACGGACCCATGGTGCAATTGCTCGTCCGCGATCAGGCGGTAGGAAGCGTCCAGGAAAAGGATGCGCAGCACCTCGTCCGGCAGCGATCCCATCGAGGCCATGAGATATTGGCCGAGCTTGGGGCAGGCAGGGTCGACCGGCTGCGTTGTCAGGTCGGCCTGCAGACCCTCAAGGAACATGTCCCGGGCGCCGAGCAGGATATCCGCGATCGAAGGGTGGTGACCCAGAACCCGCTCGAGCGCTTCTGGCGTTTGGGCCAGGATCCGTCCGATGCTGCGGAATTCCTGCAGCAGCGCGGCGGCTAGCCGCTCACCGTCATTCGGCTCGATGGACGCCAGAAAACGTGCCAGGACGGATCGCTGCCGCTGCGCCGCAAGCGCTGCTGGTGCCGCCAGGTTGCGAGGATGAGAAGGGGCGGGAGCAGCCAGGACGAAGCGACCTGCATCGTGAGATAGGCAATCGGGTTCATCGAGACGTCGAGCGCCCGGCTGATGTGCGCCAGCAGCGGCAGGACATGGAGGACGGCAACGATCATGGGCCAGAAGCGATGCGCCAGAAGCGCCAAGGCGATGGTCGCCGCCGAACCAATCAGGTCGATCACCAGGTAACCCAGGTCGACCGAATGATATTCCACCTGACCTGTCGAGACCAGCAGGCGATCGAGCAGGACCATCAGGATGGCAATCCCCACCATGACCCGCTCCGGAGCACCGCCCCGCCAGGCGGCGTAGCCGAGAGCCACCAACAGAAGGGCGATGAAGATTGCTATGCGCATCGTTCCCGCTTTTCATGCCAGTCGCTCCCGGTCAATCGCCGTCAGGCTACGGCCGCGAGATGCGGGGTCGTTTCCGCCGAGCCGGAGGGGCAATCGCGCAGATCGTAACTGCCCATTTCCTTGCCGATTTCGAGCAGGTCGCCATGGATCCGCAGGACGTCGCTGCTCACATCGACAAGCGACATCTGCGCCTTGGCGAGGCGCAGGATGGTCGCCTGGCCGGTCTTCGCGGGCGCACCGCTTTCGCGCCGCGCGGTCACCATGCTCGTCATCAGCGACGACAGGGCGATGATGGCGTCGTCGACCTTGGATTCAGCAGTCGGCACGTCGCGCTGCAGGCGGGCGGCCATCAGAGGTATGGATTGAGGCATAAGTTCTCCTTTGCCGGGCGCGCACCCGCGCGCCGGCGAACCGTGGGTCAAGTTGAACAGGTTCAGTTGGAGACGAGCCGCGTCAGCGCTTCCGCGATGCCGAGCCCCAGGAAAACGACGATGACCAAGGCGACGAGAATTCCCACCATGATCATGACGCGCGCCTGAATGCTGTGATCGTGTCTCCATCCGTCCCGGAACGGCAGGAAGAAGTCCCTCGATCCCTGGCCGGCGCCGAAGGTGGGCGCCGCACTGTCGCTCAGCTTCAGGACCGGTTCGGGATCGCCGTCCGGAAAGTCGGATGGCACCAGCGTCGGCGGCGAGGGAACCTGCACCGAGTCATATGTGATCCGGTCATATAGCTGTTTGAGACGCGCGTAGATGAGAGCTGCCTCGTCGCGATTGGCCGCGCCGAGGATGATCCGGGCAGCGGTGATGCGCTGGTCCACGGTCGGCTTGGAAATTCCGAGGATCCGAGCGATCTCTTTCGAGGTCTTACGCTCGATGAGCAGGTCGAGACAGGCGCGCTGCTTTTCGGTCAGGCGCAGCCAGCGTGCCAGGTCGTCATCTTCGTGCATCGTCATCGACATCACCGTCTTCGTTCTCGCCGAGGAGCGATCATAGGGGTGGCGCGAGGCTGCGCGGTCCCGCTGACGGCTTCGGGCAGGCCCGTCCGGAAGGATGCGTTCGACAAGACATGGCGGCGACGTAATCCGATTTTGCTCCTGATCGCCACCCCTTGGCATGTGAGCAAAGCCATGATGGCTCGTGCGGGTGCGCAAGAGACCGAGAACGCGCCATCGGCGGTGAGGCCTGACAAGCGGCTCCCCCGATGCACAGGCGGAAAGACCTTTTGTCGGCCATTCATCGGCTATTTCTTCCCGCCGCAAAGGCTATGGGTCGACTATTCAAGATTCCCCCCTTCGAATTCTCGGGCAATGCGACCGTCCCGGTTCGCATCATTGACGATAGTCAAGTTGCGAACAAGATTTGCTGTAGCCTCTCCAGCTACGCTCCCCAAAGCGGGTCTGGTCTCGCCGTCACCGCAAAAAGTCACGGATTGCACGGGCTGAAACACAGGTCGCGCGGGCAATCGCCGAACCTTTCATCAATCCTGTTGCAAGCGGGCGACGCCTTTATCTACTGGCGAAGGATTTGCTTTGGGGGGCCATCGTGGTGCGTTGTTTGTTGTGGGGAGTGGTGGGTCTGGCCGCTCTGTCTTGGAGTGGCTTTGCGCGTGCGCAGGAGCGCCATGTCGGCACCTACTCCGAAATCATCGTGACAGGGGAGAAAGCACGGAGATCCCTGCAGGACACGCCCAGCAGCGTGGCCGTGACCACCGCTCGGCGCATCGAGGAGGAGAATCTGTTATCACTCCAGGAGGTGTACGCGCGCACGGCGAATGTGACGGAGACGTTCAGCGCCGGCGGGTTCACTATCCGAGGCATCGCCGACCGCGGGATCATGGGCGGCGAGGGGGCAGCTCTCGCCACGATATTTGTCGATGGAGCTGCCGTGCCGGCCGCCATGGTTCATGCGTCGCCGGCGGATATGTGGGACGTCCGCCAGGTCGAGATTATGCGAGGCCCACAGTCGACCTTGCTAGGGCTGAACGCCCTGGCCGGGGCGGTCATCATGCGGACAGCCGAACCGACAATGGAATGGGAGCTGCGCGCTCGCGCCATGATAACGGACGCCGATGAGACGCAGTTCGCCGCCGCGCTGGGCGGTCCGATCGTATCCGGAGAGCTCGCATTCCGCGTCAGCGTGGAAAAGCGAGACGCCGACGGATTTACCTGGAATCCGACACGGCGCGCGCACGAGAATCCTCTTGATACGACCCAGGTCCGAGCAAAGCTCTTGTGGACGCCGACGGCCGTTCCGGGCTTCGAGGCGCGGTTCGGCTACACGCGCTATGACCGCTACAGCGGCTATTCGTTCAGCTTCACCGATACGTCTGTGCCCGACTTTTTCGACCGTCGGTGGAACTTCTCCGACAGTCCTAACGACAGTGAGGCGAGCACCGATATCGCGACCGCGGATCTGCGCTTCGATTTGGGCGCAGGTCTCTCCCTGACGGCGATCACGGCCTTCAATGAGATTAGCGAGTTCAATCGCTCCGACAACGACATGACGGCCGCCGATGGGGGCGCCTACGACCAGCAGAATCGCTATCGGACGTTCTCCCAGGAACTCCGGCTGAACTATGAGGGGGATCGCCTCAGCGGATTGATGGGGGCATTCTTCTACGATCGAAGGAACCGAAGCGCGACGGCGAGCGATGACAGCGTTCCGACGCCGGTCGACACGATAAGCGCATTGCTGCGAAGCAGTGGCATCGACGCGCCGACTGCGCAGTTGGTTGCCGGACTCTACAGCCGGGCGCTGGCAGCGATTCCGGTCGATTTCTCAGCGGATGCCTCTGGTCACGTGCGATCTTATGCCCTGTTCGGCGATGTTCAATTCAGGCTGACCGAGAGGCTCATGTTCACCGTGGGGTTTCGCTACGACCACGAAACGAACAGCTTGGGCATCGATCAGACCGCGCGGTTCGCGGGGGCCTATCCTGATCCGAGGGCTTTCGGCTCCACCGGGTCGCCGCTGTACCGCGCGGTGGTTGCAATCAACCAGGGCGTTGCCGGCATCGTAGCCCAAGCGAGCGGTTCGGCCGCCGCTACCGATCGGACCTTCGATGCGTTCTTGCCGAAGGCGGGGATCCAAATGGCCTGGACGCCGAACCTCAAGACTGGTTTCACGGTCCAACGAGGCTATCGGTCAGGCGGCTCGAGCGGCAATATCGCGCGTTCGGCGACCTTTTCCTACGATCCTGAATTCACCTGGAACTACGAGCTGTCGCTGCGTTCCGCGTGGCTCGATGGGCGGCTGACATTGAATGCCAACGCCTTCTATGTCGACTGGAAGGATCAGCAGGTTTCAGCGAACTTCGGCATGAGCATATACGACACGCATATCGTCAATGCCGGCTCGTCCCATCTCTATGGGTTCGAGATCGAGGCGACGCACAGCCCCAGCGGCGCTTTCGACTGGTACGCCTCGGTGGGCTACTCGCGCACGAGGTTCGATGAATTTGCCACGACGGTCGGCAGCGTGACGGACTATGACGGCCTTGAATTCGCTCATGCTCCGCGCTGGACGCTCGCCGGCGGCGTCAACATTCGTCCCGTCGATCGAGTGGCCATTAACTTGAACGCCAGCCATCGTTCAGCGGTTTTTACCGAGGTTCGCCTACCACAAAGCGCATCGCGGGCCAGCGGACGCACGCTGGTGAACGCGCGGGTCGCCTATGAGACAGGGCACTGGACGATGTCCGCTTTTGCCAGCAACCTTTTCGACGATCGATATTATCACTATCGCCTCGACGGGCTACCGCGTGCGGTCCTTGGAAACCCGCGCGTGCTGGGGATCGCGCTCGAGGCGCGGTGGTGATTTTGCGGCATGAGTAATGCCATAGATCGACAACCGGTCGTGGTACACGGCAGACGTACCGTTTGCTCTAGGCCGAACATCTGGATCCCCGCGCGCTGCCTCATCATCCCCTGCGCTCTGACGGCGGAATCGACGTTCAGCGCCTCGATGCTGACGGGGCCGGACATGTGCAGATAAGGCTTTACGCGAGCGGCGCGGGCAGCGTTGATCTGCTGCGCCGCCAGTTCCGGCTTCCAAACGGTCTTATTGCCAACGGAGTGGCCGAAATACGTCCCCTTGCCATCAAGGAGGTTTTCATAGCTCTGCGCGTGGCGAAGCTGTCTGACGTCGCGCGCCTCAAGCCTTGCGGTAACTTCCTCAGCGGTGAAGCGTCCATTTGATGCCTTGACCGATAATTCAATCTGGGCGGCGCGATTTTATATAGGGCATCGCGCTGGTAGCTGCACCGATCGTCGTCACTTCAAGGCCCCCGGCGAAAATAGTCTACCCGTGAACAATGCGACCGCGCGGGGCGATACTTAAGGTCCGGTCTCTCGCCGGCTCAAATCCCACGCCGTTTCACCTGAAATTAACCATGTCCTGCAATCGTCCGCGATTGGCTTGGCGGAAAGGGCGTTCTCGTGCGAATTGAAACAGCGAACAACTATCTGGCCGCGAGTCAGCGTCCATCATCGGCCGATCGCACCAGCTCGTCCTCATTCTCGGCGGCTCTCTCCACCGCGCCGGCAAGCACCGCTCAAACCGGGCCAGGCAGCGCCGCGCCGCCTGATTTCACCAGCATGACGCGCCAGGAGCTGTTCGACTGGATGAACGGCAAGATCAAAAGAGGCGAAATGTCGCTGGATGACAGCTCGGCGTTTCTCGGAATGACGGTGAAGATACCCGTTGGGACAGGGCAGGGCGCACCGATCGCGCTCGATGATTGGGAACGGGTCAACTTCGTGCAGCTCGCGCGGGACGGCATTGCAGGCGCCCAATCCCGAAACGACGCCATGACCCTGGCGATGCTACAGAGCGCCATGCAGATGATGCAAGGCGACCACGGCGCGAATATCAGCCGCCACGCCTGATCCTGCCGGCTCAAATCAACACCCGCTCCACTTCGTCCAGCGTCACGTCATCGGATCGCCGGTGGTAGAGCTGCGTCGTGCGGGTGGAGCTGTGGTTCGCCATAGTCGCGGCCGTCTCCAAGGTGCCGCCGTTCTTCAAATAGGTCGTGATGCCGGTCGCGCGGAACGAGTGGTTGCCGATCGCGGTGCCGATGCCCGCCGCGGTCGCGCGGCGGCGCACCATCAAGAAAGCATTGGCTTGGGCGAGGGGGGCATCGCTTAGGCGCTTAGTGCCGCGCGCGATCGTGCGGAACAGCGGCCCCCTGGCGCGCTCGCGCAAGCCGCAGCCGTCGATATAGGCGAGCAGATATTCCTCAAGGTTGTGGTGGCACGGCATTTCGTGCCGCTTGCCGCCCTTTTCGTGCAGGCGGACCCATAGGCGGCGGTTCTGGACGAAAGCATCGTCAACGGTCATGGCGACGGCCGCGCCGATCCGCGCGAAGCTATAGACCATGAGGCCGATAAGCGCGCGGTCGCGCAAGCCGGCATGGGTGGCAACGTCTATGGTGTCGAGTATCTGGCGCGCCTCGTCGGGGGCGAGAACGGGCGTCTTGCCGCGCCGCGCGCTGTGCGCCGGCCCGCGCACCGACGCGGCGGGGTTCACCGGCACGGCCTGGCCTGTCACCAGCCAGTCGAACAGGCGGCGCACGCCGGCGAGCTGCTGCTTGACGCTGGGCGGGGCCAGCTCGCCGCCTAGCGCCTCGATCCAGTCCGCGAAGTGGAGCGGCTGCACCTGGGCGAGCGAGGCGACACCGCGCGCCTCACACCAGGCCAGGAACTCGCCCGCCGCGCGCATATAGGCGCGGCGCGTGTGGGGATTGCGGATCGCAACGGCGAAGAACTCAAGGAATCGAAGCTGCGCGCGCTCGTCGGCCGCCGCGATCAACGCCGGCAGCGCCAGCGCAGCGACGATGCAGGCGAGGCCAGGGGGGCGAGCTGATTCATCGCGCGCGCTCCTGGCGGGCCGCGTCGATCGCCCGCTCGATCGCGCCGCGCGCCATCGGACTGTTCGACCAGCAGCTTGCGCCCAGCATCGCCGCGATGCGCCGGCACACCTCGTCCGCGCCCTGGCACGCCAGGGCTTCCATGCTGGCGATGCCAAGCGTTTCCAGGCGCTCAAGAACCGTGGGGCCGACGCCTTTCACGGCCAGCAGCACGGCGCGGTCCTCGGCGCTGAACCGGGCAGGGGAGGGCGCGGTCATTGCGCCGCCCTCTGCCACCGCGCCGGTTCGGGACGCGGCTTGGCGATCCATTGCTCTATTTTGGCGCAGACTTCTTCGTGCGGAATCCCCGGCCGCGGATCATCTATCGCGGCCTGAATACGACGCCGCAGCAACTCGTCGCGTAGATCGCCGTGCGGCTCCATTTCGATGAAGTTCTGGACGGTCAGGAACACCGCCTCGGAAGGATCGGCAAACCTGCCCCGTTCGATCTGCTCCAACAGCCAGTCGGCCTGATCTTTGGTAAGATACGCCTCGAAGCGCAAGCCCCCGGCGCGGGCCTGGTCGCGCAGCGCCGCCGCTTGGGCGCGCTCGGCCGCGTTGTCGTCCAGAAGCTCGTCGTCGGTCATATCGCCTCCCATTGATGGCGGTGGATCTCCGGCACGTTTAAACGGCCTCGGCCGGGTCGCCACGATAGCGCACCCAAAGGTCGCCCATCGCGTCGCGGTAGCCCCAGGCATCGGCGTAGGTCGTCGACTCCTGCGCCAGATAGGCCATGATCGTAAGCATATCCTCGGCAATAACGGCATCGACGTTGCACAAGTGGATGATCGGGAAATGCCCGCACTCGTCGCCGTTCCACCAGGCCAGGAGAAAATCCGCGACCTTCCATGATGCGCCGGTCTCGGCCGCGCGCGTCGGCGGCATGGCGATGGCGAGCAAGCGGCCGATCGCCGCGCCGGCCTCATCGAAGCTGACGTGCAGAATGACTGGGCGGCGCTGCGGGGGTGTCGTGGCCGAAGTGCCGGGGATCATTTCGGTAACCCGTTTTCGTCGTAGAGCAATTCGGCATGGTCAACATAGGGACGCTTCACATGCGCCGCGGCGCGGTCGGCGATAGTCAGCAGCTCGGCGCTGCGCCCACGCCGGGATGGCCTCATGCCAGCCATGAACGCTTCGTCCATCGGCGGATTGTCGGGTAGTTCATCGGTCATAGGGCCTCCATATCGGCGGCAAGCCATCTGCCTACAGATCGAGCTGCGAATGGGAGCCGAGACGGGCGAGGATCAGCCGGTCATCGTCAATGAGCCGGTAGATCAACACCAGGTCGGGCTTTACATGGCAGTCCCGATAGTCCTTCCAGTTGCCGGTCAAGGCATGATCCCGGTGCCGCGCTTCCAGCGGCGCATCCGTAGCCAGCGCCTCGATAATCCGCCGCAAATCGGTATCCAGCACATTGCGGCGCGGCCCTTTCGCCTCGCGCTTGAAGTCCCGGCGAAACGCCGTGGTGCGCTCAATCGTCCGCATGAAGATCGGCGAACAGCGCATCCACGGACGCAAACCGCTCGAGGCCGCCGCGCTCGACCTCGGCGAAGGCGGCCAGCGTTTCCGCGTTGGGCTGGAACAGCGCCGCCGGAATCTCCTTGTCCTGCGCGATCCGGGTCATCAACACGCGCACCACGTCGCTGACCGTCAGGCCCGAAGCCCGAATAACCTGACTGGCCGCATCCTGAATGTCGCCAGGAACGCGAGCCTGCACCATACGGCTTGCCGCCATGATAAACTCCTGCATCTGAAATCTGTATTTCAGTGTAATACACTTTGGGTGAAATTGCTAGAGGTGAATCCGGTTGCTGCATCGCACCCTGACATTGAGAGGCGTCCTCGCCGGCTTCGAGCTTCGCCAACCAGGCATCGGCTTCCTCAAGCGTCAGATGCAGGCCCGTCTGCTGATATTCGTCCCACACCCGTATGGCGTCCTGGCGGAATGCCTCGCGCTTTTCCTCACGTTCGACATACTGTGCGATGGCTTCGCGCATGATCCAATGCGAGCTGCGTCGACGCACTTCGGCCAGGTGCTGGACGCGCCCCTTAAGGGCGTCATCGAGTATGATTGATGTTGGCGCCACCATAGCGCGACCTCCGTAGCACCAGGCATACCTTGCGCTAAGCTACCTTATCTGGGCTGCGCCGACCAATTCTAGCGTCGACCGCGACGGCGAGTTCGATGTGTCCGCGTCAGTCTGGCTATGTCCGCTGTCAGGCTTCGTCAGGATGTTAGGGCCGGGGATTTCGGATGCTTTTCGGACCACATTCCCAGAAGGCGAGCACGTTTGCGGAATTCGTGCCCACCGAGGGTGATAGCTTTGCGCCACTCTCCGCGCCCCTTCCCTAAGCTGCCGACGCCCGCCAACCCTCAAGGTGCAGCTCGCAAGGGCAGAGGCGTTCTGCGCCAGATCACATAGCCGAATATTTCGCGCCGGTGGGCGCGCAGCTTGGGCCAAGGCCATCTCGTCTCGTGCCACCAGGCAATTCCGTGGCGATGGTCGTGCGCCTCGAGCCAGTCGCGGATCGCGGCGGGCGGCTCCGGCAGCTCCTGACCAGATTTCTCTTCGATGCGGTAGGACAGGAAAAAGGCGAGCCAGATGGCTATGGCCGCAACAGGAGCCGCGGTCCAAAGCGGAACCTCTAGGATGAAGCCCAAATAGGGCGCGAGCGCGGTCGGCTCGAGCCATAGCATCCCATGAAACACGGCGATCGTTTCAGCGATCAGCATGAGCAGCATGCCGAGGTGCCGCACGAGCTGTCCGTGGTTGCCGGGCCGGCATCGGGCACGCTGATAGGCGATGATGGTGGCATCGATCTGGCGGGCGCCGTCGCCAGGATCGTCGGGATTGAGGTGAGCGGCGAGCGCCGCATAATCGGCGGACCGGTCCTGCACAGCGTTATCCTCCAGACAGAATGCCATGAACGGGCGATGAGAAAGCGGCAGGCGCCATCGGTCCGAGGCCGCTCTCTCGAAACGGAACGAGAGGGGCCGGTCACAAGCCGAACGCCTTCCGCACGAGCGGCGCGATCCGCGCCTCTTCCACGTCGTCCGGAGAGACGCACAGAACCGGGGCGATCTGCTGCATGCGGGGGTGGGTCACGGCTTTCGCGGCGAGATAGGTTTCATCGGTGGATCCCATTGCCTCGACGATGATCTCCCGCGTTTCGCCGGTGCTGCGCGAGCGCGCTTCCAACAGAAAATCCGGGCGGCATGATCCGATTGGCGTGAGCGTGTCGAACACGGGCTTTTCGAGGAGAAGGTCGAGCCCTGCGCGATCGAAGGACCAGCGCAGCCGCAGCAGGTCACGCAGCACCGCGCGCTCGAACTCGGAATCGACAGGGATGAAGCGCTTTCCCGAGTAGATCGGCTGGGCATAGCCGCGAAGCGGCGCATAGCCATGCGCTTCGGGATATTGGCCCGCCACGACGATCGTCAGATAGGGGCCCTTGATCGTGTTCCCGCGGATCGAGGGGGACTGGACGCGGTTCGCCAGCACGACAGGATCGCTCCCGGCGACATGGATCGTCGAACCTTCGAACTTCTGCGTGAAGAGCGCGAGGAAGCCCTGGGGCGCATGCCCGGGCGGCCAGACTCGGGAGAGCTCGCGCAAGCGGGCATAGATGCGCTTGCTGTGGAGCGCCTGTGCATGCGTCCAGAGGGCACGGCCGAGCTCGATGCCCGGTGCGATTTCGACGCGCTGCGCCGCGATGGCCAGCGTCTTGAACTCGTCGCTGATCGAATGTTCCGGGTTCTCGTCGGAGAGGCAGAGCGTACGATTGAGACCGGAGAGGTTGATAAGACGCCAGAGCAATCGGGCGAGCCTTGGCACCGAGGCCTGGCGCGTTCTGTCGTCGCTGCTTTCCTCTTCGGGACGCTGCGCCAGCTTCTCGGGCGCCGGGCGCAGCACCTCGAAATAGCCGGTCGGCGGATCGGCCGGGCTCTCCTGCGTTCGCACTTCGCTCAGCCGGTTGGTGGCCTGATCGCGGAAGAACGGGCAGTCCGCCCTGTGTTCGGGACGGTTAACGCTGGTGAGACGGCGCAGATAGTAGGTTTCTGCTTCCGACAGGAACGCCGGCGTCAGGATCGGGGGCGGAGCGTCGGCCGACAAACAGTCGCAGGCGATCCACCTCTCGCCGATGCGCGCCTGCTGGACAAGCATGATCCCCGCTTCCTCGTCGGCGCGCGAACCCTGTCCGACATACCAGCGGACGAGAGCCTCTCGGACGGGCGCGGGAAGCGCAATTCTCCCTGCGCGGGTCCCGTCCGTATTGCGCGGGATCAGCCACATCGGCGCCTCCTGATCTTGATTTTTGAGGCTGACACTGCTCGGGCACGCGGATTGACAACCCGGCGGCCGCTGATCTTCCCTTGGCCTGTTTCGGTAGCAGGGAGGGTGCAATGAGGGCGTTGGGGATCGGTTTCGGCATTGTGGCGCTGGTCGTGTCGGGGGGCGCGGCAGCCCAGGGGAAAGAGGCCAAGCCCGCGCGCAGAGTGCAGCTCATCACGATGACCGCGCCCGGGCCGGAGAGCCGGCCGGATGCAGCCGCCGAACCCCCGAGCGTGCCCAACCCGGTGTCGACCGGTGCCCGTCCGCCGGACTTTCGGGTGCATGACCTCAGCCGCCGGTGGGTGGAATTCCAGATGGCGAACAGCTTCACGAACAGCGGCGTTGCGCTCGAGCAGGCAGCAAGCGGAAGCGCCGGGAGTGAAGGCTCGGCCGCCTCCGCCGAATGGTTGCCGCCGGCGCCTGCCATCCCCGTTCCTGCGTGGATGCGCGGCGGCGCGAGCTTCGATTTCGCGGCCAATCGCTTCGAGCCAGGCTGCGGCGTCCTTCCCTATCGGCCGACAGGATTCTTGAGGGCGGACGCTGAGAGCAGGCGCGCCAGCTATTATCAGCTGATGAGCGGGATCGCGTGCGAATACGGCATTCCGGTCGGGTTGTTCGATGCGATGATCATTCGCGAAAGCCGCTATCGCACCGATGCGCTGTCGCCCAAGAACGCCTTCGGCCTGACCCAGCTGATGCCCGGGACGGCTGCCTCGCTGGGAGTGAACCGCTATAGCGTCGAGGATAATCTGCGCGGCGGAGCGAGATATCTTCGCCAGCAACTCGACAGGTTCGGCCATTATCATCTGGCGCTTGCCGCATACAATGCCGGGCCTGGCCGCGTCCGTGGCGGGCTCGTGCCGCGCATCGCCGAGACGCAGGCCTATGTCGACAATGTCCTCATGAACTGGGCGCGCTTGAGCGGCGTCTACCGGCAAGCAACCGTGCTGCCGCGCCAGACCGCAAGCGTCTTCCCGCCTCGGTCGGTGCCGCCCGCGCGCGTCGCGAGCGTCTCGCTCTTCTAGGAGCGCGGCGGGGAAGGGCCCGGCGCCGAATCCGGTCGGGCTAGATCCGGAAGTCATCGCTCTCGGCCAGGCGTGCACGGCGGGCCAGCTTGGCGCTCACCTCGTCCAGCAGTTTCCGGACGACGGCTCGCCTGACCTGCGCGGCGACAACTACGATGGCCGGTTGAGCGGCGACTATGATGGCCGGTAGGATCGGTTGTCTGGTCTGATCGTAGG
>NZ_PHHF01000064.1 GCF_003034225.1 Edaphosphingomonas fennica | reverse complement strand
AGAATTCACCAACCGGCGCGGCCACCTATCGGCCATCAAAATTGACGCCGACCGGACTCCGTAATCGTCGCGCTACACCATGCGGGTGATAGCGTCTTTCGACATCTGCTGCGCTGCCGATTGTCGGTGCATGGACATCGACCAGATCGGGCGCGTGTAGCAGGCTTTGAATTTCGCCACGAATGGCGGCGTGCCTATCCTGCATCCAGCGGGCGATCATGCCCTCACGGACTTGTCGCTGCTGAGGCGTGAGGTCAGTTGCCCATAGCTCCGGTGCGTTTAGACCCGGGTTCGCGGCTTGCTGTGCACGATACCAGTTGGCCAACTCCTGGCTCAGATTCTGGCTCATCTGCATGCCGTGCGTTTCGGCATAGCTCGCCTCGCGCGAGAGCTGTTGCGAGAGCTCCTCAAGCTTCCGCGCAGATTCAGAATAAGAATCCGCAAGCGCAAGCGCATCTTCCGTGCTCATCGATGACGAAGACATTCTCGAGGCGCGACTGAACGAACCACCGCGAGAATAGGTGCCATCAAACACCGAGGCACCCGTTCCGTTCGCATGATCGTCCCGGAAGCCGCTGGAAGAGGTATTGCCGCTGTCGCTGCTTCTGGTGTCGTTGGTTTCATAACGCATTTGGTCATTTTGAGTGCCGGATTTTGATACCATCAGGCCCGCCCCGGGCGAGGCGATACGACCGCCACGCTGACCACCGCCTTGACCGACCTGACCACCACCTCTTCCGCCACCAATTCCTGCGCTAATTGTTCCCGACACCACATCTGAGGTTTCGGCTTGTTGGCCGTGGCTTCTGGAAGCTCGCTCATTCTGAGCTATGGTCGAGCGTTCCTCAAGGCCCTCCGATGTAGTCCCGGTTCTCCGGTCAAACCGCTCGATCGACGTGTTAGCCTGACTCCCGCTGCCCGAGTCCCAACCAGATGCCCGTTCGGTTGAAGTTCCATAGGCGCTTCGGTTGGTGTGGGTCGCCGTTCGAATTTCGTTGGCAAGATTTTCCACTCCGACAGCCTGGCGATGTGCCTCGCTGGCCTGTTCGCGCGTCTCATTGAAGAACGAGGTGTTGAGATTGGGCGACACATCGAGCCGAGACATGGCCTGGGACATGTCGAACACGTCGTGTCCGTCGCCGAAGCCCGTGATCATGGTGCCGTTGTCCTGGCGGAAGCCCACGCTGGGCGCTCCGCTTACGTAACTTGCTGCCGTCGTCCACTGATCCGCCTGCCGCATGTTCGACGTCGAGTTCGCCCAGCTCACATTTCCATAGGAATAGTTGCCCGTGGTCTGCTCGAGCGCCGCGGCCTCCGCCGCATTCTGAGCGGGCGCTAGCATCGACATGGACTGTCCCGCGATTGACATTGCGCCGCGCGCGAGACCGGCAGCAAGGAACGGCACGCTCATCAGCATGAAGCCGGCGATGGTCGCCGTCTCGCCATTGACCGCCCCGATGCCGGCATAACTGCCAAGCGTCACCCCTCCCCCAGCCACACCGTTCGCCGCTGACTCCGCCCTCGTCATGCAGATCATGTGCAGGATCACGTAGAGAGGGCCCCAAGCTGCCAGGTAGAAGAAGCCCATGGCATAGCCCTTGAGCGTCCCGACACCGGTCTGCGGCATAAGGAACAGCGGAAAGATGACCGGGAACATCGCGAAGAAGACAACAGTCAACACGATGTTGAGGATCGGCACCCAGGCCATCGCCTGCTGCGCGATCGAATTGTACGTGTTGCGGGCCTGGATGTCGGCACGGGTCTGCGCAAACGTGTCGATGGCGGCAGCGCCGCTGCCGCCCGCCATGCTGTTTCGCGCCTGCATGAAGGCATTGATCGCCGTGTTCTGCCGCATGGTCTCGGTGAAGTTGCTCGCCGAGCCGGTGAAAGCGGCGTTCACGACCGGAACGTCATGCTTGAGCTTGTCGGCAGCCAGCGCGTTGCTGAGCTTGGGATAGACCTCCTTTCCCCAGAGCGGCGCGTTCGCCTCGATCATCGGCGTCCATTGCGCGTCGAGCGCCTGATAGGCTTGGCGGCAGGTGATGATGAAATTCTGGACGGTGCCGTCGCCCTGCCGCTCAAGCCATTCCTGCGACCGCGCTTCCGAGCCCGGACCGATCGCTGCCCACAGATCGGGCGCCTTGGCGAGGTTGGTCAGCGATTTCTGATAGAGCATCACGTCGCCGAAGACGCAGTTTTTGAAGTGGCTTTCGAGGTTGGTCGAAAACTCCGCGTCCCGAACGACGAAATTGCGCGTCGCGTCGAACAGGCGCGCACCATACACCATGCCGTTGGTCGAGTAGTTCAGCTCGCTCGGCATAACAAACACGGTCTCGGCCGTGCGGGTGAGCCAGTCGCCGACCTGGGTGGTAAAGCTCGCCAACACGCCGAGACCCATCGGCACATTGTCGATCGTCGCCGGCGCGAGGCTCGGGTTGATCCGATCGGTCACCTTGATGCTGACCGTGGGCACCATCAGGCAAAGGTAAATGGCCGTCGCCTGCAAGAACCAGTTCATCCACGCCTTGTAGTTGAGCGTGAAGGCGACAACGAGCAGCGAGTAGATCAGGCCCATCACCATCACCACCCGCAGGAGCGAGCGATAGCCCCCTCCGCCTGACCAGGCCGCGACGGCATTGAACACGTTTACGAGATATTCGCCGCCCCCGACCGTGAAGACCTCCAGCATCGCCGCGCTCCCGCCCTAGTTCAGCCCCTGCGCGTTCAGCCCGCGCGAGAAATTGAGCGCGGAGGCCATGCCCGGCGTCATCGAGTTCTGCAGGGTGGACTCGAGCATGATGCTGCGGTTGATGATTTGCATCGTCACCTGCAACTTGTTGTTCAGCCGGACGTCACGCTGGCTGAACTTGGCGCGCGTGGCCGCGATCTGCTGTTTCCACTGCGTCGCGGTCTCCTGGTCGAACGTCTGGTAGTGGACCTTCGCCTGCTCGACCCGGTCCAGCATATTGTCGAGCATGGCGGACAGGAGATCGACCGCGACGATCTCCGACAGCGTCTGGATCTCGCCGTCGGTCAGCGCATAGTGCGCATAGGCCTGCACCGCGAGAATCTTGTAGATCGGCACCGTCGCGAGGTTGAGCAGCTGCTTTTCCGCGGCGTTGAGCGGCGTGTCGGACCGGATCTTGTCGCTCATCGACTTGATCATCGTCGCAATGCGCGGACGCAGCGCCGATGACGCAGGAACCGACAGCGTCTGCTCGCCGACGTCGTAGCAATTCTCGTCATTGCATTTGAGCATCTTGACCGGCGGCGCGTCCGCCGTCCCGTCGAGCAGCGCTGTCACCACCGCCTCTTCGGCCGGACCGAACATGACGACCTTGCCGCCGACGCTCGGATCGGTCGAAGGCGTGGTCACGACCGTGCCGACCAGCGTCATGACATATTCGGAGAAGGACTGATCGAATGCCCCAAACTTGGCCGATTTCCTGAGCGCCTCCCAGGTGTAATTGTGCGGCTCACCGACCAGCTGATCCTTCATCGACGCGTCGGTATTGCCCGCGATGGTGGAATCGCGCCGGTTGCCGTTATTGCAGCCCTGGCGGGAGGCGGCCCAATCGGAAAACACGCCCTGGCTGTTGCCGACGGCTTCGCAGATCGTCGCCCGCGTCGAATCCATCTGCGGCCAGATGCCGCCGACCAGCGCCTGCGCGGTCTCGCAGCTCGAGATATTCATCTGGTTGAGGAGCTGCGCTTTCTGGCTGAACTCATCCATCACCTTCCCAATCTCCGGCGATACGGAATCGATCGCGAGCTTGAACGCAAAGCCCAGCGCATTGTTGGCCGTCGCCTTCAGCATCGCGACGATCTCGGAGGCGTTGATGAACGAGAAACTGCCGCTGAAGAGGTCGATACCGCCACAGCCAGCCCGCGCGCTCGGTAGCTGAAGGTTGAACGGCTGCACGCTTTTCTGGGGGAAGCGGGTCCAGACGTTCCCGAGCGAATAGTAACCAGCCGATTGACCCTGATAGGCAGAGGGGCCGGTGACATTGGCCGCGCCGCCCGCGTCCGAGAAGAAGTTGTTCATCTCGGACGCGACATCGGCGCGCGCCACGCCGACGATCGCGAAATTGAGCGCGGCGACCATCGCCATGGAGGCGCCCGCTGAGCGGAAGAAGCGGCGCGCGCGCCCTTTGCCACGATGCTGTGCCATCAGTAATCGCTCCCCACCTTGGTGTTCGTGAGCGTGAAGATCCGGTCCATGATCTCATCCGCGCTGAGAATGCCGTAGCCGATCGGAATCGTGCGCTTCGTCACGGTATCGAACAGGACGAGCGCCGGCGTTTCGTTGCCGGGCACACCCATCCGGGCGCGCTGCCCGGAGTCGACGACATAATTCGGGAATTCCCGGCTCGGACCGCCGTCCATCGACACCGCCATCACCGCCATGCGATGGCTGTCGGTCACCGAGCGCAGGATCGGCGCGAACAGCTCGCAGGCGCCGCAGCTCTGGGCGTAGAAATAGAACAGCCCGTAACGCTGACCCAGATTGGTGAGGACCGCGTCACGATCGGCCTTCCGGTTATCGAGCCAGGCGCGCTTGCCGACCGTCGAGACCGGCCTTTGCAGCGTGTAGTCGATGTCGGGATTCTGCCACAGCGCGCGCTGCCAGACATCGGAGAAGGTCGATGCCCGGTCGAGCTGCTCGCGCTGGAAGCGGACATAGGCGATGACATTCTCCTCCGACGGTTCAAGGATCGCCTTCGCCTTCAGTTCGTCGAGATGCTTGGTGATCGTCGCCATGCGGTCGACAGCGCTCTGCTGTGGCGGTGCTGCCGGCGCTTCCCGCGGGACGGCCTTCGGCTTGTCGCAATAGAACCATTGGCCGAGTTTTCGCTCGCCGCAGTAGAAGTCGTCAGGCCGGCTCTGCTCGATGGTATCGGACGGCGGCGGCGCGTTCTGCGCCATGAGCGGCGCCGCCAGGCCAACGCCCACGGCGACCAGCGTCGAAAGCCTAGCGATTATCGACATCGCTCATCGTCCTTTCATCGGCTGAGGCAGAATGCGCGGAAGGGTATGTGGGCGGCGGGCTTGCTGTCCCGCCGTCCCCGCCTACGAGGTGGACGCAGCAGTCAGCCACGCTGACAGGGGGCGTGCCGCAGCGGTGGGGCTGCGGTGCCGGCGAGGTTTGCATCGCGAGCGATGCAAGAAGGGCGGGCAGCTCGATGATGAAGAACGGCATGGTCCTATGTCCTTGGGCTAGTCCTGCGGCTCCGCGGCAACGAGAGGGGTCCTGCCCATCTCACTTGCCGTGAAGGTCGTAATAGTTCTGAATCTTCTGCTGGATGTCGGTCATGGTCTGGACCTCATCGGGCAGCTTGGCGGCATCCATGAAGTCCGCGTAGACCTCAGTGAAATCCATCACCGACAGGTCGAGGCGGGAAAATTCGTCGATCGTGAACCCGAGGCACTGCTCTTTCTTGGCGGTGCCCCAGGCCTTGCCTAGTTGCGGACGGCCCTGCTCCTGGAGCACGCGGCTGAGCTTGCTTTCGAAACAGCAATAGGCGGTGCGGCGCGTGCTGCAGATTCCGAGGAAGCTCGACGAGCAATAGGTGCCGAGATTGTGGCAGAGGCCCATGCGGTCCTTGATGTCGAGCTGCATCTCGGACTGCGAACAGGCGAACAATGTCAGGAACGGCGTCGCCAGCGCGGCGATCGCGGCGGGACCACCCGCCAGCGCCGCCGCCCCCGCGCCGACGGTAAGGAGACCAGAGGTCTTGCCAGCACAGCAGTTGATGAGCCCGAAGACGGGCTTGTGGCAGGTTTCGCGACTGCCCTTGAAGACGGTGAAATTATTCTCGTCGAACTCCTTGCCCGCCTGGTCGATCGAATGGAGCGCGACCAGCGCATCCTTCAACTCGGTGGAGGCTTCCCGAACGATCGGCTCGCAGTCGCCGTTGATGCAATAGACGTCGTCGCCGCAGATATATTGCGGCGTATCGCTCGGGCCGCCTGACGGCGTCGGGCATTTGTAGACCCGGTTCTCGACCTTGCAGGGACCCCCGTCGGGTTCCTCGTCCAGGCATTCGGTCCGAAGGTACGTGCAGCTGCCGTTTGCCTCGAGGTCGCCGCAGTCGTTGGCCGATGAAATGCGATGACACTGATAGGTGCGCTCCCATGCCCAGCAGGGCTGGGTGACGGGAACGCCATTGACGATCCTGGTCACCGGATCGCTGGAAGTGCAGACCTCGGTCTCGAGCGTGCAGTTCGCGTCAGCAGCGTTCGCGGCACACAGGCCTTCGTTGCGCGTCACCACCGGCACCGCCGGCTCGTCCTGCTTGGTCAGCCAATAGTTGCCGGTCGAGAGCACATAGCCTGGATGGTATTCGCCCGGCGTGATCCCCTGGGCCTCCGCCGTACATTTGACCTCCACGGCAGTATGGCCAAGGCTCTTGCAGTTGGGCGCCGCTGTGTACCCATAGGCGCTCATATTGTCGCAATAGTCGATGACCCGGCTTTCCCAGCAAACGCCCGATGCGATCTCGTCGTCGAACGCGGCGCGCGCGGGATAAGGGCCACCATCGGTCGGCAGGAAGCTCAACCGGCCCGTATAATAGGTGTAGACTGTCCGCGGCTCGGCACGAACATCGAGGGTGACGTTGCAGGTTCGCGCCTCCGTCGTGACCTTGCTGCCGGCGTTGCAGCTCGCCTCGTAGTATCCCGCGCTGCCGGTCGCGGGCGGCAGGGGCACGCACGTCCCTTTGGTTCCCCCCATCGACTCGCCGGCGAGATAGGTCGATGGGTCATTTTCCACCGAAGTCGCGCGGGCCGTCGTCGAGAGGATCTCGGAATTGCTGAAGGTCGCTCGGGTGCGATCGGCGTCGGTCGTGATGCGATATTGCTCGTTCGACGACTTGGCCGACTGGGCCGCCGCTTCCAGCCTCTCCGGATCGTCGAAATAGGAACCCTCCGGCAGGTTCGTGCCCGAATAGCCCGGCACCGCGGCCGCCTGTGCATCGTTCGACGGCACCAGCGTGGAGTCGTTCCGCTTCTCGGTGCCGAGCGCCTTGCCTTGCTGCCGTGCCTCATCGAGCGTCATCTGCCCGAATGCCGGCGATCCCATCGCCAGTGCGGTGAACAGCACAACAGAGGCAAGGGCGCGCCTCACGGGGCCGTCTTGCGCATGTTGGAAAGGCCGACGGCCGCGATCCGCGCACCGGGACCATTGCCGTCGGCGAACTGCTCGAGCGCATATTCGACCGAGACGTTGCCGACGAGCCGGTCATAAGGCGGCACATTCGTCTGGCAGGAAAATCCGGCGCATAGGTCGAAGTCCGACGAGACCGCGACATAGGTCGGCACGGCCTGCACGTCGAACGCGCGGAAGAGGCGCGGGTCGATGCCGACATTGGCGAAATCGTTTTGCCGGTCGACGATCTTGCCGAGGCTCGTGGCGAACTCCTTCATCGAATTGTTCGGGAATCCGCGGAAGACGACCACACCGCCAGCCTTGGCGGTATCGGCGATCAGCTTCTTCAGCGACTGCGGCGGCATCGAGAGGCTGGCGAAGACGATGAGCTGGGGCGCCTCGCCCTTGCCCGCTGTCGCGTTCGAGGCAGCGCCGGCGACGATTTCATCGAAGTCGACGGGACCGGCAGGGCCCTTGGGCAGGTCGCTCTTCGCGACACGCTGCATGTTCGCCATTCCGGCGTCGCGAGACTGCGCCGCATCCTCGCGGAAGGCATCGCCCCGGTCCTTCACCTGGTTGACGAAGGCCTCGGCATCGGCCTGGAGATCGGCCGAGCGCTGCTTGATCGCCTGAATGTCGATCCCGTCGACGTTCTGCGCCAACAGCGCCGACATGCCGGCTATGGTGAGAATGGCGGCCGGGACCCAGAGATAGGTGCGCATCGTTCCTCCTAAAGGACGCAGCAGTTGCGCTTGCGCCAGACGAGGTAGCCCATGTCCTCGCCGCCGGCGGGATAGGCGCGGCCTGCGTCAGGCGGCATGGTGGATGCCCCGATCGCGGAGCAGGCGAAGCGGCCGCTCACGGTCGGGATCGGATTGACCATCTGGAAGCGGTATTGCTGCTTCCGCATGATCGGCATCAGGTACTTCTTGCACAGCCCGGCCGACCCCATCGTCCCCCAAGCCAGCGCCTCGCGGTGCATCTTGTAGGCAAAGCGCGACAGCGCGAGCCGCGAGGATTGGACGTGCCCGATCGAGGACGGCACGTTGCCGTTGAGCGGATACATGCTGCCCTGGCAGCCCACGCACCAGAACAGCGGGTCGAGCGGCAGATGGACGGTGCCCGCGATGCAGTCGCCAGCGCACGCGACCTGCGCGATCGGGTTGGCGAAGACGATCGCCTCCGGGTTGATCAGCGCCGTCAGCGAGTCATCCTGCCAGAGCGGATCGATCTCGGTCATATAGGCGATGTCGAAGCTGGCCTGCTCGAAGCAGACGAAGTCGGTCAGGATTTCCATCCAGTAGAGCAGCGGATAGACATACCAGTGGACGTGCCATTTGGCCGTACTCTGGGATCGGCCGCCGACCATGGAGGGGCCCGTCAGATAGCCCTGGCCGATGTCGAAGCCCGGCGCGATGCGCATGCCCCCAAGGTTCGGGAAACACCACGGCTTCATCGTCACGTCGGCGAGGCGGGCGGGCTCCCAGAAGCCGACGGCGATACCGATCCGCGGAATGGGGCTGCCGCACAGGCAAATGGGCGACGCCGGATTGGAGGTATCGGGCCGGCTGCTCGGCCAGATCTTGAGGCCGCCCACCGACAGCGGAAACAGGCAGGACCAGCAGACGTCGGTGATCGGATTGACGAATTTCCCGTGACAGGTCGGTCCAGCCGCCTCGGCGCTCGGCGCGAGGACGAAGGCGGCGATCAACATCACGAGCAGCCTCACAGCGGATCGAACGGCGCGCATCACTGATCCTCCCCGGCAGCGTCGAGAAAAGCGGTGTCCGCGCGGTGCTTGCGCGCGAGGTAAAGCGCGGTGGTCAGCAGCGCCGCGACGAGCAGCGCGGCAATCGCGCAGGGCGCCGCTCGGCCGACCAGATGCAGCAAGGGCTGCAGGGCCAGCACGCTGGCGCCCAGCAGCAGACAGAGGATCTGCCACGTCCGCCGCAAGCGCCGGAGATCGGCCGTCTCGGGCGCCGCCATCGGCGTGCGCAGCATGTCGAGCCACAGCGGCATCAACTCGGCCCCCCTGGCTTGAGGACGACCTCGGAGACCTTCATGACCTTGCCCGCCTGGGCAACGACCGCGGGCGTGTGCTCTATGCCGAAGCGCTCGGTGAGCTTGCCTTGCTGGTCGAAGTAGAAGCGCCGCTTCTTCGCCGTCATCTGCTCGACCGGCGAACCGGCAACGAAGATGATCTTGGCCTTAAGGTCGGAATAACGCGCCGTCGCCCAGGCCAGCTGTTCGGCATCGTCGCCGTCGATGAAGACCAGGTCCTGCCGGATGGAAACGAAATCGAGGGGGTTGATCCGCTGACCTTTGGCGGCAATCAGATTGCCCTTCTGGTCGCGGATGTCGCGCTCCATCGTCACCGAGGGATCGAAATCCCAGCTGCGGGCGGTGCGCGCGGGCGTGATACCCGACACGGGATCGGGCCGGCGCACCTTGGCCTCCACCCGCTTGGCGAACATCTCGTTGGTGCGCGCGAGCTCGCCGCTTGCCTCCGCGCGCTTGAGACGGTTCTCGATGGTCGACAGCAGATCCGGCTCGATCACCGGGAAGGCCTGCGCCGCCTGGCCATAGTCCTTGGCTTCCGACCGCATCGGCCCGATCACGACCAGCGCCCCGACGGCCGCCGCCAGCGCGAGACCGCCTGTGACAAGCATCCTCATAGGATGGGCTCCCCGGTTCCGATGACCTGGCGCGCGCAGACGAAGCCGATTTCGGCATAGCGGCTGTCAAAGCCATCCTTGTGCGGCGTTGCCGCGAAATAGCATCCCGGCGGCACGCGCCCGGTACTCCCCGGCGTCAGTGGCTCGCCAAACCGCGTGAACGGCTTCATCCGCGCGACCGACCGGCCATTGACGGCAATCTCGCGGCCCGCATGGCTGATGGTGTCGCCCGGCATCCCGTAAACGATCTTGCCGAACATCCGGGGTTTCGCACCGAAATGACGGCGCAGGAGCGCGCTCGGCGGTGGATCGAAGAACAGATAGTCGCCGCGCGCCGGCAGCTTGTGGCGCTGGATGAGGAAAGCCCAGTTCGGCAACGAGTCCGTCGTGTTGATCTGAGAACGGCGGAGCAATATTCGACCACGGTAGCGGCGGGATAGTCCTGCTGCGGGCGGCGTAAAAGTCGTCCACCTTGAAGCCTTTCTGCCGAGTCAGGGAGGTGTGGGGATCTACAGCGTGGAACTTTATCTTCAGGTCCGTCTGGCTTGCGCGGATGGCATGAGCCAACGGGCGGCGGCGAAGCGTTTCAATGTGTCGCGCGATACGGTACGCAAGATGCTGTCGTTTTCATCGCCGCCGGGTTACCGGCGCCAGTCCGTACCGCAGCGCCCGAAGCTGGACGGGTTTGTGGCGATCATTGATGGATGGCTTGAGGGTGACCGCAGTGTCCCGCGCAAGCAACGCCATACGGCGAAGCGGGTATTCGACCGTTTGCGCACCGAGCATGGTTTCACCGGCGGCTATACGATCATCAAGGATTACATCCGGGAGCGCGAACAGCGCAGCCGGGAGATGTTCGTGCCGCTGGCGCACCCTGCGGGAGATGCGCAGGCCGATTTCGGGGAAGCGCTGGTGGAGATCGGCGGGGTGGAGCAGAAGGCCTACTTCTTCGCGCTCGATCTGCCGCACAGTGATGCCTGCTATGTGCGGGCCTATCCGGCGGCGGTGGCGGAGGCCTGGGTGGACGGACACGTGCATGCCTTCGCGTTTTTCGGCGCGGTACCGCGCTCGATCGTCTATGACAACGATCGCTGCCTTGTGGCGAAGATCCTGCCCGACGGCACGCGGCAGCGTGCCACGCTGTTCAGCGCTTTCCTGTCACATTACGTGATCCGCGACCGCTATGCTCGGCCGGGTGTCAATGGGCACCGAAGTTTCCGCAGATGTGGGCACTTAAAATTCCCTATGTTGGTGGTTTGGGTGTGTTGCGGTGATCAGCCGTATTCGTGATCGGATTTTCCTTTCGTCGGTGGTCGTCCGCGGCGTTTTGGCGGCGGATTGAACGCGGCGCCGTTGCGCACGTTTTCGGGGACGAGCGCGGCGTGCTCGCGCATGCGGTAGCTGGAGCCCTCGATCTGGATCACGACGGCATGGTGCAGCAGTCTGTCGAGCAGTGCGGTGGCGACGACGGGATCGCCGAAGACGTCGCCCCATTCGGCGAAGCCGCGATTGGAGGTGAGGATCATGGCGCCCTTTTCGTATCGGGCGTTGACGAGCTGGAAGAACAGGTTGGCGCCGCCGGGCGTGACCGGCAGGTATCCGATCTCGTCGACGACGAGCAGCGATGCTCGGGCGAGGAAGCGGATCTTCTCCCTGAGCGTGCCTTCACGCTCGGCTTTGGTGAGTTGAGCGATCAGATCGGCGAGGGGGATGAAGTAGACCGCTTTGCCGGCGCGCACCGCCTCGACCGCGAGTGCTGTGGCAATGTGGCTTTTCCCGGTGCCGGGCGGGCCCAGCAGATGGACGACCTCGGCGCGTTCGATGAAGTCGAGGCCGGCGAGAGCCAGGATGCGGTTACGGTCGAGCGATGGCTGGAACGAGAAGTCATAGCCGGCCAGCGTTTTGACGACCGGCAGCCGGGCCATGCGCAGGGCCGCCTTGATCCGCCGGTTCTCGCGCAGCGACAGCTCTTCGCCCAGCAGCTCGTCGAGCGCCTCGATTCCGTCGATCTGTCCCTGCTCGATACGCCGCAGGGTCGCGTCGAGGATCTCGAGCGCGCGAGGCATCTTGAGGTTGACCAGGCTCCGGCGGATGGAGTCGACGCGCGCCGATGGTGCCACGCCGTTCATGGCCGGCTCTCCATGGCGAGGCTCGCGCCGATGGCCTCGTAGACCGCCAGCGAGCGCAGCGGCACATGGTCGCCGATCCGTCCTACCGTCATCGGCCGATCCTGTGGTCGCGACGTGGGTCGTCCCATGCGATGGTGCCGGTCGATGCGATATTGTCGGCGCCCTTCGAGCACGGGATGTTCGGCAACGACGATGCCGCGGTCGATGATGCGGACCAGATCCGGCAGCTGCTCGATCTCGACGACCCGGCGCGTTCGGTCGGGAACGCTGTAATAATTGCCGCCGACGGCCACGAGCCCGTCGTGGCTGACCCGCCGCTCGAGCTTCAGGACCGCATTGAAGCGGTGCTCGGGCAGGCGCTGCAGCTCTTCCTGCTCCTCGGCGAAGGCCTCGGTCACCACGCGCTGGGTCGTGCCATGCACCCGCGCATTGGCGACGGTGTCGAGCCAGTCGATGAGCTGGGCGTTGAGATCCTCCATGTTGCGGAAGGATCGCCCGAGGAAGAAGTCCTCCCGGATATAGCGGAAGGGCCGTTCGACCTTGCCCTTCGTCTTGGCGCGGTAGGGACGGCAGGCTCTGGGCTGGAAGCGGTAGTGCCTTGCCAGCCCCAGCAGCGAACGATTGTAGACGATGTGCCCCTGGTCGTCCTCCCCGGTCACCGCCGTCTTCATGCGGTCGTAGAGGATCTCGATCGGCACGCCGCCCAGCGCCTCGAACGCCTGCATGTGACAGCGCAGCAGCGTCTGCAGGTCCTGGTGCAGGACATAGCGGGCGAACAGGAAGCGCGAGTAGCCGAGCACCAGGCTGAACAGCCAGACGATGCGTACCACCCCCGGTTCGTCGGTAAACTCGACGACGAAGCGGGCGAAGTCGACCTGGCCCTGAACGCCGGCCCTGGTCTCGAAGCGAACCTCGTAGGGCTTGGGATCGTGCTCGGGGCGGATCGCCGCCAGATAGCGCTTCACCGCCGTATAGGCGCCGGAATAGCCCATCTCCCTGATCTCGCGGGTCAGTCGCGAGGCCGTCAGATCGGGGAACGCCGTCACCCGTTCGCGCAGGAAATCCATGTAGGGCGCGATCTTGCAAGGCCGACCCAATTTGCGCGGGCCGTACGCCGGCACCTCCACGCCGCGCTCGATGTATTTGCGCACGGTCTTGGGATCGCGCCCCGTTCGGCGCGCAATCGCCGTCACCGACAGCCCCTGCCGGTGCAACTCCAGTATCATCATGGCTTCTCCAAGTCGGATCATCGGCGGCGCCTCCCACCAGGAGGTCATCGCGCCGATTTTGGCGTTGCCCAATGAGCCGGGGTTAACCCCGGCTCATTGGGCAACCACGTCCAACAATCAGGGAATTTTCAAAGCCCACTTTCGCGGAGAATTACACGCCCACTGACAGCCGGGCAAGGGGAACGAGAAAGGCAATGTGGAGGGGCTGGTAGGCTATTGCCGGCGCAACTTCATGGTGCCGATCCCGAAGTTCCCGACCTGGGAGGCGTTCAACCTGTGGCTGGAGGAGCAATGCCGCAAGCGCCAGCAGGACAAGGTGCGCGGGCAGAGCGAGACGATCGGTGAGCGCTTGGAACGCGATCTCGCGGCCATGCAGCCTCTGCCCGCTACACCCTTCGAGGCCTGCGATCAGAAAGGCGGGCGGGTCTCCTCGCAATCCCTGGTGCGCTACAGGACCAACGATTATTCGGTTCCGGTGGCCTGGGGCCATCAGGAGGTCTGGATCAGGGCCTATGTCGATGAGGTGGTGATCGGCTGCCGCAGCGAAGTCATCGCCCGTCATCCTCGTTGCTATGCCCGCGAGGAGGTTGTCTTCGACCCGCTCCATTATCTCCCGCTGATCGAGCAGAAGATCAACGCATTCGACCAGGCTGCGCCTTTGCAGGGCTGGGACCTGCCCGAAGCGTTCACGACACTGCAGCGGTTGATGGAAGGGCGCATGCACAAACATGGCAAGCGCGAATATGTGCAGGTACTGCGCCTGCTGGAAACGTTCACCCTCGCCGATCTCCAGGCGGCGGTCGAACAGGCCATCGATCTTGGCGCCATCGGCTTCGATGCCGTCAAGCACCTCGTCCTGTGCCGGATCGAACGCGTACCGCCCAGGCTGGACCTGGACGTCTATCCCTTCCTGCCACGCACCACGGTCGAGAAGACCTTTGCCAGAGCCTATCTGAGCCTGCTCTCCGACCGGCAGGAGGCCGCATGAGCGATCAGGCCCCGGAGATCCTTCTCGCTCACCATCTCAAGGCGCTCAAGCTGCCTACGTGCCTGCGTGAGCATCACAAGCTCGCGCGGCAATGTGCCGCTGAAGGCGTCGATCATATCCGCTTCCTCGCCCGCCTCGTCGAGATGGAAATGATCGACAGGGAGCGTCGCATGGTCGAGCGGCGCATCAAGGCCGCGCGCTTCCCCGCCGTCAAAAGCCTCGACAGCTTCGACTTCGCCGCCATCCCCAGGCTCAACAAGATGCAGGTGCTCGAGATGGCGCGCTGCGAGTGGATCGAGCGGCGTGAGAACGCCATCGCTCTGGGGCCATCAGGCACCGGAAAGACGCACGTAGCGTTGGGGCTCGGACTGGCAGCATGCCAGAAAGGACTGTCGGTGGGCTTCACCACCGCGGCAGCGCTGGTCAGCGAAATGATGGAGGCCCGCGACGAGCGCCGTCTTCTGCGCTTCCAGAAGCAGATGGCCGGATACAAGCTGCTCATCATCGACGAACTGGGCTTTGTGCCGCTCTCCAAGACCGGCGCCGAACTGTTGTTCGAGCTGATCTCCCAGCGTTACGAACGCGGCTCCACCTTCATCACCAGCAACCTGCCCTTCGACGAATGGACCGAAACCTTCGGATCTGAGCGTCTCACAGGCGCGCTCCTCGATCGCCTGACCCATCACGTCAGCATCCTCGAGATGAACGGCGAAAGCTATCGCCTCGCGCACAGTCGGGCCCGCAAGGCCAAAACCAGACCCTGAAAATTACACCAATGCCGGGGGAGTGGCCCTCGGGCTACGCCCTCACGCCACTCCCCCCGGCATGTAACACGATGGCCTGGTTTTACGCCGCCGAATGGCCGACTTTTGCTCCGCCGTTGACAGACTTTGCCGCGGCTCCCTGCGCCACGACCTCGCCACTTACCGGGGAGCGGCGTTCGAATGTGGCATTGTCTGTCGCGTTCCGGGGCTCGTTGTCGATATAAAGCTGAATGGTCATTCCATGTCCTTTTGGGGATTATGTCCCTGGGCCCTGGCCACGCGTGGTCCAGACGGCCTGAAGGACGGTCCAGTCTCAAGCGCACGCGTGGATTACGCGTGCGCGCTCACATGGTTAGATTGCGCCGAACTTTTCAGCGAGCTCGGCCCCCATGTTCGGAGAGGCGAAGCCCCGCATACCGATACCGCCGTCGAAATTCAGTACGGCACCAGTGCCCGGCGTATTGTCGCGACGATTGGCGAAGAAGGCGTATGCGCCAGCATATTCCCGCGCATGGAATGCACGTTCAAGCGGAAGAATTTGCTTCATCAGGTCGTCGAGCGGGAAATCGGAGTAGTTGTTTCCCTGCTGCGAAAGGGCATTGGTTCCGGCGATGTTGCTTCCACCGATACCACCTGGCGCGACGCCATTGACCCGTACGTGCGGTGCAAATTCATGCGCCATCTGCTTGATCATGCCGACCACCGCATGCTTCGTTGCCGTGTAAAGAACACCGCCACCGCCTGGATAAAAGGCAGCGTTCGACGCGGTAAAGATCATTTGGCCCTTGGTCTTGTAAAGCTCTGGCAATGCCGCCTTGGCTCCGAGGACATAGCCCTTGACGTTGATGGCGAACATCTCGTCGAAAGCAGATGACAGTTCGTCATCTTCTGTCGAGACCATGGTTTTCGAGTAGTCCCAGATGCCCGCATTTCCGATGAACGTGTCGAGCTTGCCGAAGGCGCTGACGCACTCGGCCACTGCCCGATTGTTGTCGTCCACTTTGCGAACGTCGCCCGCGATGCCGACGACCTTGTCGCCAAACGCTTTCACCGCGTCGTCGATACGCTCTTGCGAGCGGTCAAAGATTGCGACACGCGCGCCTTCCTCGACGAAGCGTTCCACGATGGCTTGTCCAAGACCGGACCCTCCGCCCGTCACGAGCGCGACTTGATCCTTGAGTTGCATTGTAATTCCTCCCTGTTTTTGACGCTGCTTCTCAGCAGTTAATGTATATGAAGTCGCCGGCGCTCATTAAGCATGCATACTATATTTATGCATCCCTTCGATGGCTAGTCAAGCCGATTGATGACCGACCAGGGCAACGAGTCCAGGTTAACGGGCTTGAAGGGCTGCCATGAGGTAGTCGGTATCCCAGGTTGCGAGTTTTCGCTTTCCCTTGATGGATTGTTTGCCGGGCATGGCGCGGATGAGGTTGAGGGCGAGGTGGCGGACCATTGCCATGTTTGTAGCGCCGTGGTCGCGGCGCAGGCGCGATTGGTCCTCCTTGAACTGGACATCGAGAACCCAGTGGAGGCCGTTCTCGATGCCCCAGCCCGTTGCCCCAGCACGAGGCTGTGGGTTGTCGCATAAGCCGAGACGAGGTGGAGCGCCGCCTGTCCGCACCCGCGATCGTGGCTGCGGCGCGAGGTCTTGCCATCAATGGCGATCTGACCGACCGCTTCAGGCAGACGCTCGGCGACGAAGGCCAGAAAGCAGGAGGCGAACAGGTCCGGCCCGATCCGGTTCATCACCACCCGCAGCCAGTCGGCGCAGGGAATGCCGAAATGGTAGGGTTGCAGACGTCGCAGGAAGTCGAGATGCTTGCTCCCCCACAGAACGATGTCGTCGTAGTCGTCGCAGGCCGCCATCGTGCCGCAGACCACCAATAGCAGCACCTCGCTGAGCGGATACATCACCTTGCACGGCTGGCGGGTGTCCTTGATCGTCGAAAAATGCTCCAAAAGGCTCTTGCGGCGCGGTGTGACGACTTCGCTCATGGCTTCCCTCCGAATCAGTGGAAGCCTCTTGAATCACGCGAACCGGCGGCGCGCCACAAAATGCATCCCTGGCGTTAACCTGAACTCGTTGCCCTGGATGACCGACCTGCGCAATCTTGCATCGCCGACCGTCGGCAGTCCTCCACTTCGTCTGCGGGATGCTGGGCATGCGGCTTCTTCTCCCCATGACCGAGGAGAAACCGAAGACGGCAGGTCGGTCGGGTGCGGGTCTCTTGACCTTATTGTCCGACCTTGGCGCCAGGCGTCAGCTCCATGACAAGGTTGGCAATGCTGCGCGCGTCGATGCCATAATGACGATAGAGGTCGCCAATTGTGCCGGTCTGGCCGAAATGCTCGACGCCAAGCGGGATGGCGCGATGGCCTTTGACGGAACCCAGCCATGCCAGCGTTGCCGGGTGCCCGTCGATCACCGTTACCATGGCGCAATGCGGCGGCAGTTTCGCGCAGAGCCGTTCAACCGGTGAAAGGGCCTGCGCATTCCCGTTGGCCCGTGCCCGCTGCGCCGCGGCCCAGCCCGAATGCAGCCGGTCCGCCGATGTCACCGCCAGCACCGCGACATCGCGACGGCTCTCGCCCAGAATGGCTGCTGCCGAAATTGCCTCGGGTGCGATCACGCCCTGATAGGCGATGACCACTTCGCAGCTCGGCCCGGGCTCGCGCAGCCAATAGGCGCCGTCGATGGTCCCTTCCCGAAAGG
This sequence comes from Edaphosphingomonas fennica, assembly GCF_003034225.1. Classification (GTDB taxonomy): domain Bacteria; phylum Pseudomonadota; class Alphaproteobacteria; order Sphingomonadales; family Sphingomonadaceae; genus Sphingomonas_E; species Sphingomonas_E fennica. The sequence goes on along the minus strand of NZ_PHHF01000064.1, from coordinate 9,871 downwards.
CGTCGTCGCGGCGCTTGCCGGGCTGCTCGAGCGGGTTCGTCGAGAGGCGCAGATAGACCGACCCGCCTGCCTCGTCCCGAGCCCAGGTTCGCTCGTCCAGCCGGGCTTCGCCATCCCTTTGCAGATAGTCGAGCGCCCAGCCCATGATGACCGCCAGTTCGTCGGCAAACGCGGGTTCGAACGCCGCCAACCCGTCCTGGGCCATGCCGACCAGCGGCGTTCCGATGGATTGGTGCGCCCCCCCTTCCGGAGCCAGCGTGATGCCGGACGGCGTCCCTACGATCATGAAGCGGGCGTCCTGATAGCAGGCATAGTTCAGCGCATCGAGGCCGCGATACACGAAAGGGTCATAGACCGTTCCAATCGGGATCAGCCGTTTGCCGAACAGGCTGTGCGACAGGCCCGCCGATGCCAGAAGCAGAAACAGGTTCATCTCCGCGATGCCGAGTTCGATATGCTGCCCGTCCGGCGTGAACTCCCATTTCGCGGTCGAAGGGATGCGATGCTCCGTGAAGGTGTCCGCCTCGGCCTTGCGCGCGAACAGCTTGCGCCGGTTGACCCAGGGCCCAAGATTGGTCGTGCCGGTCACATCCGGCGATGTGGTGACAATCCGCGCGGCCAGGTCGCTGTCGCCTTTCGCTAGGGTGTCGAGGATCTTGCCAAAAGCCATCTGGGTGGACATCTCGCGGTCGGTTGCAATTTCGATGGCGGGCACCGGCAGTTTGGCGTCGTGATGGCGGCGGGGGCCCTTGCTGAAAAACGGCACGTTGTCGAGATGGCTCTGGAAGGCCTCGGGGTCGGCTATGGTGGCGAACCGGTCCCACTCCCGGCCGACCGGCACACCCATGTGGCGCTGCCAGCTTTCAAACTGGCTTTTGGTCATCAAGCCGCCGTGATTGTCCTTGTGGCCCGCAATCGGCGTGCCCCAGCCCTTGATCGTATAGGCCAGAAAGCAGACCGGCCGATCGTGGTCGATGGCGGCAAAGGTTTCCGCCATTGTTTCCACGCAGTTCCCGCCAAGATTTTCCATCAGCGTCGCCAGTTCGTCGTCGGACCGGCTCTCGATCAGGCGGGACACATCGCCCTGATCCCCCAGATCCTCCATCAGCCGCTGGCGCCAGACGGCCCCGCCCATGAAGGTCAGCGCCGAATAAAGCTGGTTCGGGCAGTGATCGACCCAGTCCCGCAGCGCGCTCCCCCCCGGCTCGGCAAAAGCCGCGCGTTGCAGGCGCCCGTATTTGACCCGCACGACATCCCAACCGAAGGCTTCAAAGATCGCCTCGACCCGGGAAAAAAGGCCCTCGCGCACGATGCCGTCCAGCGATTGGCGGTTGTAGTCGATGATCCACCAGCAGTTGCGCAGATCGTTCTTCCAGCCCTCTTGCAACGCCTCATAGATGTTGCCCTCATCGAGTTCGGCATCCCCGACCAGCGCCACCATGCGCCCGAGGGGTATGGACTGTCCCCAGGACTTCGCCGAGATGTAATCCTGAATAATCGCGGCAAAAGACGTGATCGCCACGCCCAGACCGACCGACCCTGTTGAGAAGTCCACGTCATCGACATCCTTTGTGCGCGAGGGATAGGATTGCACGCCGCCAAAGCCGCGGAAGTTCTCCATCCGCTCACGGTCCATGTTGCCCATCAGATACTGGATTGCATGGAACAGCGGCGAGGCATGGGGCTTTACCGCGACCCGGTCCTCCGGTCGGAGCGCCGAGAAATAAAGCGCGGTCATGATCGAGACCATCGACGCCGACGAGGCCTGATGACCGCCGACCTTGATCCCGTCCACCTTCGGGCGGATATGGTTGGCGTGGTGGATCATCCAGTGCGACAGCCACAGCAGCCGTTGTTCAATGGTCTTGAGTGTGGTCATCGCGGCTGATCCTGAAAATCAATTGATTGCAGGAATACTATCTCAAAGCATCCGCCACTTCTCGGCTTTCACGGCCTTGTTGTTCCTGATAATTGGCTGAAATCGCCATGAATAGTGAGAGCGGCGGTGCAAAATTAGTCCACGGTAGCGGCGGGATAGTCCGGATGCGGGCGGCGTAAAAGTCGTCCACCTATTTTCCTTCTGCAACGAGCGCAGGAGGGACAGGGGATCTACACCGTGGAACTTTATCTGAAGGTTCGCCTGGCTGTTTCGGAAGGGATGAGCCGACGGCAGGCAGCGAAGCATTTCAACATATCGCGCGACAGCGTGGCCAAGATGCTGTCATATTCGACCCCGCCCGGCTATCAGCGCCGGTCACCGATCCGGCGGCCGAAGCTCGATGCGTTTGTTGCGACCATCGATCATTGGCTCGATGAGGATATGAAGGTGCCGCGCAAGCAGCGCCACACGGCCAAGCGGGTGTTCGACCGGCTTCGCGACGAGTGTGGCTTCCCCGGCGGCTACACGATCATCAAGGATTACATGCGCGAGCGGGATCAGCGTCGCCAGGAGGTATTCGTGCCGCTGGCGCATCCGCCAGGGCATGCGCAGGCCGATTTCGGCGAAGCTCTGGTGGTGATCGGCGGCATGGAGCGGAAGGCGCACTTCTTCGTGTTGGATCTGCCGCATAGCGACGGCTGCTATGTGCGGGCCTATCCGGCGGCAGTGTCGGAGGCCTGGGTCGATGGTCACATCCATGCGTTCGCCTTCTTCGGGGCTGTGCCGCAATCGATCGTCTACGACAACGATCGCTGCCTGGTGGCGAAGATCCAGCCAGACGGCACACGCAAGCGTGCGACGCTGTTCAGCGGCTTCCTGTCCCACTACCTGATCCGGGATCGCTATGGCCGCCCCGGCAAAGGCAACGACAAGGGGAATGTCGAGGGGCTGGTTGGTTATGCCCGTCGCAACTTCATGGTGCCGATCCCGCGGTTTGCGACGTGGGATGCCTTCAACGGCTGGCTGGAAGAACAATGTCGCAAGCGCCAGCGCGACAGGCTGCGGGGCGAGAGCGAGACGATCGGCGAGCGCCTGCAGCGCGATCTAGCCGCCATGCGTCCGTTACCGGCGTCACCCTTCGATGCCTGCGACCAGGCCAGCGCCCGTGTGACGGCGCAATCTCTGGTCCGCTACAAGACCAACGACTACTCCGTCCCCGTCGCCTACGGCCATCAAGAAGTCTGGGTCCGGGGCTATGTCGACGAAGTGGTGATCGGCTGCCGCGGCGAGATCATCGCCCACCATCCCCGGAGCTGGGAGCGGGAAGACGTCGTCTTCGATCCTCTGCATTACCTGCCGCTGATCGAGCGGAAGATCAATTCGCTGGATCAGGCCGCACCCCTCCAGGGCTGGGAGTTGCCCGAGGAATTCGCCACGCTGCGTCGCCTGATGGAAGGCCGCATGGCAAAGCACGGCCGGCGGGAGTATGTGCAGGTCCTGCGCCTGCTGGAAAGCTTCGAGCTTGCCGATCTCCAAGCGGCGGTGAAGCAGGCCCTTCAACTCGGCGCGATCGGCTTCGACGCCGTCAAGCATCTTCTCCTGTGTCGGGTGGAGCGCCGGCCGCCGCGACTGGACCTGTCCATCTATCCATACCTGCCGAGGGCGACGGTCGAGACGACATCGGCGAAGGCGTACATGCGTCTTCTGTCCACGAATGCGGGAGAAGCGGCATGAGCGCCGAAGCCTCCGAGATCCTGCTTTCCACTATCTCAAAACCCTCAAGCTGCCGACCTTCCAGCGCGAGTATCAGAAGCTGGCGCGGCTTTGCGCCACCGAGGGCGTCGACCATGTCGGATACCTGACCCGGCTTGCCGAACGGGAGATGATCGAACGGGATCGCCGCAAGGTCGAGCGTCGCATCAAGGCGGCCAGGTTCCCTGTCGTCAAAAGCCTCGACAGCTTCGACTTCGCCGCCATCCCGAAGCTCAACAAGATGCAGGTGCTGGAACTGGCGCGTTGCGAATGGATCGAACGGCGCGAGAACGTCATTGCCCTCGGACCCAGCGGCACGGGAAAGACGCATGTGGCGCTCGGTCTGGGCTTGGCCGCCTGCCAGAAGGGCCTGTCTGTCGGCTTCACCACTGCCGCCGCGCTGGTCAGCGAGATGATGGAGGCGCGTGACGAACGGCGTCTGCTCCGTTTCCAGAAGCAGATGGCCGCCTACCAGCTTCTCATTATCGATGAGCTGGGCTTCGTGCCACTCTCCAAAACCGGCGCGGAATTACTCTTCGAGCTAATCTCGCAACGCTACGAACGGGGTGCCACCCTGATCACCAGCAATCTTCCGTTTGACGAATGGACGGAAACCCTGGGGTCCGAGCGTCTGACCGGCGCGTTGCTCGACCGCATCACCCACCACGTCAACATCCTCGAGATGAACGGCGACAGCTATCGTCTCGCCCAAAGCCGCGCCCGAAAGGCCGGCTGAAACCCTCTCAAAAAAATCGCCACGCAGGCATGAGACCACCGCTCGGGCTACGCCCTCCCGGCGGTCTCATGCCTGCGCCGCAAGTGGCCGACTTTTACGCCGCCCATTGGCGTGATTTTGCTCCGCCGTTGACAATCGACGGAACCGAGCCGCAACCCCATTGGGTCGGCGTTCTTCGCAATAGCTGGATCGAGGATATCGCCAAGGCCGTCGCCTTCGTCATGGGACGCCGCACCGTGATCACCCAGCGCGATGAACTCTGGCGCTGACAACTCCACCACGCGCCGTTTGCTCGCCGGCCTCGCGGGTCAGGTTCTTGCCTCCTTAGAAACTGGATATCGTGACCGTTCGACCCAAAGGGAGCCGATCTGCGGTCGTTGGCATCGCCGGGTTGCGCGGCATGATCGTCGCCTGCCGATAGGTTCCGCTCAGCCGCGACCAGTTGAGCAGAACATTGTCCACATAAGCCTGCGTTTCGGCGATCCGCGGCACGAGCCCGTTCCGAACCCGTCCCGGACCCGCATTATAGGCGGCCAGCGCGAGATGGTAGTGCCCGAATCGGTCGAGTTGCTGGCGAAGATATTTCGCGCCTCCGCGCAGATTCTCCTCGACGCTGTAGCGGTTGACGCCAAGCGCCACGGCCGTGCCGGGCATCAGCTGGGTCAGGCCGAACGCACTCTTCGGCGAGAACGCATCGGGCCGGTAGCGGCTCTCCCGGATGATCATCGCGTCGAACAGCCCCACCGGAATGCCGTACTGACAGGCGATGTTGCTCATCAGGCCATAGTAGCTCGCGCGCCTCATCTCGGCGTCGGAAGCGAGGAAGCCGGCCGGCCGGTAGCCCGGCGTATAGCAGCCCGGCACATAGCTGTAGGCCGCGGACGCGAACACCGGCCCGCCGCGCATCCAGAGCGGAACCGGAATGGACGAAGCGGGGTTGACCGCGAGAGCAGCGGGATAGACGTCAGCCTGCGCCACGCCGACATGCGCGAACGGATCCCCGTCCTCGACAGGCACCTGAGCCGCATTCTCACCCACGAAGCTGTCGGCCATCTGGAACTCGACCCAGCGACGACTGAGATCATGGACCTTGAAGTCGGGACCCGGAGGCATGGCGTCGGCCGCAGCGCCGGCGTCTGGGAGGGCGGGCTGAGACGGCCCGGCAGCGTCAGGTTTTGCCGGCGTTCCCATGGCGATGAGCTCGACGCTCCGCCCGGACCGCACAGCTTTGGGCGCAGCCTCGGTTTCGGCGGAACAGGCGAGGCTCGCCACCGCCACACCCAGGAGAAACATACGCATCAAGACCTCCCCTTTTGCCAACTCGGGAAAGGGAAGATCAGCGGGTGTCGGCTTGTCAATCCGTCGACGGACGGCCGAAGCGGGTCTCGCCGGGCGCCAGCGAGGGCAAAATGTGGTTGATCGCGCGCCATAGCGATGGGCGCGGCGCTGGCCGCATTTCCCTCCCCGCCCCCGTGCGCGACGCTCTTGTCAGATGGTATGTCGGCAAGGGCTCGCGCCATGATGAGGAAGCCGGGATCATGCTCGTCCAGCAGGCCCGGATCGGCGAGAAATGGATCGCGTGCGATTGCCTTGCCCCGGATGACGCTCCGCCGATCCTCACCCCGGCCTTCCTGTCGGAAGCGGAAACCTACTATCTCCGGCGGCTCACCAGCACCAACCGGCCCGAACATCTGCTCAATTGCCCGTTCTTTCGCGACCAGGCGACGAACCGGGTCACCGAGGTGCGCACGCCGGAGAGCCCTGCCGATCCCCCAGCGGGCTATTTCGAGGTGCTCCGGCCCGCGCCAGAGAAGCTGGCACAGCGACCCGAAGAGGAAAGCAGCGACGATCGGACCCGTCAGGCCTCGGTGCCACGCCTCGCGCGCCTTCTCTGGCGCCTCATCCACATCGCGGGGCTCAATCGCACGGTGCCCCTATCGCACGAGGCGCCGGACCATGCGATCGGCGACGAGTTCCGGTCGCTCTCCATGGCGGCCGAGCGGGTCGAGATCGCGCCAGGCGTGGAACTCGGCCGCGCCTTCTGGACCCATGCGCAGGCCCTTCACAGCAAGCGGGTCTATGCAAGCCTGCGCGAACTCTCGCGGCGCTGGCCGCGAGGGCACGCCCCGCAGGCCTTCCTCGCCCTGTTCGCCCAGGAGTTTCGCGGATCGACGATCAAGGTCGCCGGATGCGATCCGGTCGTGCTCGCCAACCGGGTGCAGTCGCCGTCCGTGCGCGGCAACACGATCAAGGGCCCCTATCTCGTTCTCGTCGTCGCCGGCGAATATCCCGAGGCGCATGGCTATGCCCCCCTTCGAGGCTATGCCCAGCCCATCTTCTCGGGAAAGCGCTTCATTCCGGTCGATTCCGAGTTCGAGCGGGCGGTCCTGCGCAAGCTGCTCCAGCTCCGCCGGGACTTCGATCGTCACGAGATCGACCTGGTTCTGGAAAAGCCCGTGTTCGACACGCTGACCGAGATCGGCTCATGCCGCCCGGATTTCCTCCTCGAAGCACGCTCGCGCAGCACCGGCGAAATCCGGCAGGTCGTTGTCGAAGCGATGGGCTCGACCGACGAGGCCTATCTTGCAGCCAAGGCCGTCACGCATCCGCGCATGGAACAGATCGCGCCCCTCCTCCTGATATCACCTTCCGACGTCGAGAAGGACAGGGTCGGAGGCCTGGTCGCTGGCGCCTTCGGGCTCTGAACGGACCGCCGGTACGGGAATCCAGTGGGTGGGCTCATACAGACGCATCAACTCGTCGCTCCACCATCCACCAGGCGCCTGGCCGTCCGCGTCCACCGCGACGCAGAGCATGGCGGAGAGCACGAGCCCGTCGCTCAGGACACCGCCGATGATCCGCTTATGCGACGGAGGGCGGGACATCGGGGTCCAGGCGCAACCTTGCTCCGTTGAAATCGGCATTCGGCGACCTTCCCCTCTTGTCATTGCCCGACGCAGCCGAGTAGTTCCTACTCCATCTCTTCCGTATTGGGGTTGTTACTTAAGGTGGCTATTTACAAATATTTACATGTTCGCCGGCTTTACTGACGACTGCTTTACAGGCGATGGGCGATTGGTTCTCTCCGGAGGCCCGCATGCCCAATTTCATCTTGAAGTCCGCGCGCGAGACGGACTGGCCAGCGATGATCGCGATCCATCGCCGGGCGCGCAAATCCGAGCTGGGTCTGGCCGAGGACGCATCGATTCCAGCGGCCCTTCCCGATCTGGAAGCGACATTACCCGGTTTCGACGGCTTCATCTGGCTCGCTCAGGGCATGAACCAGCTCTTCGGGTTTGTCGCCGTTCGCGGCAAGGAAATCGTCTGGCTCTATGTCGATCCCGACTATCACCGCGCGGGCGTCGGCCGGGCGCTGCTGCGCTTTGCGATGACGAAATGCGGGCGCGGCGTTCATGCAACGATGATCGCGGGTAACGCGCCGGCCCTTGCCCTATACCGGTCGCTCGGCTTCAACCTGGTGAGCAGCGACACGGTCACTGTGCCGGGATTTTTCGCGCCTAAGTCGAGTTGGCGGCTCGAATGTCACGATCTTCGCTATCCTCTTTCACCTGGCGAAGACCGTTAGCTCAACCCCACCGCAGGGAGGTCGCGAACAGACCGACGATACCAAGGGTGACGGGCATCGACGTCAGATAGAGCTTCTGCCATCGCCACCAGGTCCTGGGGATGAAGAGCGCCACGGACCTGAATGAGCGGATCGTCAGCCAGGGGCGCTCCTGATAGATTTCGTAAGCCGCTGTCGCCCAGGCCAATGCGAAGGCGATTGCGCAGCAAAGGCCAGTGGCGACGTAGAGCGCGAGCCAATTAGCAAGTTCGATCTGCGTAAGCTGTTGCATAGCGTCCCGACATATAGCCGATATTTACCAATAAATCCTCAATTCCCGGCCCGTTCCACAAGGCCGCGTGCCCAGCCCTAGCCTCTCTCCCTATTGCCTGACTGTGACGCTGCCGGTCATTCCCGGATGAAATTTGCAGTAGAAGGCGAACGCACCGGCCTTGCGCAGCACCATCGTCCGCGACGCACCCGCGGGCAGATCCACATCGAAGCTCCTGTCCCGCGCGGTCGCGCTATGGCGGAACAGGTCGCGATTCTCCCAGCGCACCACGTCACCGACCTTGATGTCGCTTGGCACGGTCCCAAAGTGCATCTGTTCGATCATGACAATATGAGTCCTGGGGGGAGGCCCATTGCCCGGCAGCAGCAGCGCAAGCGCTGCAACCGCCGGAAGGCTGGCACGCGCCAGTCTCATTTGAGGCTCATTGCCAGGTGCTCGGCGTGCGCCTGGTGTTCGCTGAACAGGGTCAGTCCGGTTTGCAGCAGTGACTTCAACTCTCCGTTCTGCGCAGATGGAATGAGCGTGTCGCGTAGCGCGCCGTTCACGGTCCGGTGGTAGGCGACCTCGTTCGTGACATAGGCCCGGTCGAATGCCGCCCCGTTCAAATGCGAGAGTTCGGCATGCTTCGTCTCCGCCGCGGCCGACAAGGCCGTGCTGGTCGGGTTCGCCTCAGGCGTCACTCCGAGCCGCTTGACGAGCGCGAGAGCCTGCTCGTTGACCGCGGCATGATCGCGGACCATCTCCTGCGCGAAGGCGCGCACCGTGCGATTGTGCGATTTGGCGAGCGCCTGGCGACCGGCGGCCACGTCGATTTCACCGGCGGTGTAGGCGATGTGCGCGATTTGCGCGTCGTTGGGGCCTCCGCCTTGCTGGGATGCAGCGGCGGCCGCCGTGACGAGCAGCACCCAAATCCCATGGTCGCGATCATCCTCTTCATGTCATTCTCCTCTATGGTATCGAGCGATGGCTTTGATGCCGAACGGGAGAAACGGTTCCCGGGAACCGAAGCGGCGTATCGGCATCCAATGCTCTGGCCGACCCGATCGGGCGACGCCGGAAAATGGAACCGAAACGGATGAATCAGCTCGCCGAGCGCTATGAGGATCTGCAGGACACGATGCTGGCGGCGCGGATCGCCGCGCACGATCAAAAGGCCGTGCGGATCGTCGTCGAGCGTTGCAACCAACGCCTGTTCCGCACCGCCTGGAGTATCCTCAAGGATCGGACCGAGGCGGAAGACATCGTCCAAAGCACTTACCTGCACGCATTCACGGCCATCGGTGGGTTCGAAGGCCGTTCGTCACTCGCAACCTGGCTCACGCGCATCGCCATCAATGAAGCCCTGCAACGCCGGCGCAGCCTCGATCGCCGCACAGCGCGGCTCGCGGCGGCGGGCGTGGCCGATCTCCAACAGCATCGAAATCAGATCATGCAGGAACCGGCATATTCAAGCACACCCGACGTCGAGCTTGGTCGTGCGCAGATCAAGGCCGTGCTCGAGACCGCCATTGCCGAGCTCCCCGAGGATTTCCGCATGGTTTTCCTGCTCTGCGAGGTCGAAGGGCTCTCGACTGTAGCGCGACGATTACGGAGTCCGGTCGGCGTCAATTTTGATGGCCGATAGGTGGCCGCGCCGGTTGGTGAATT
>NZ_PHHF01000052.1 GCF_003034225.1 Edaphosphingomonas fennica | reverse complement strand
CGACGTTCCCCGCTCGCAGCAGCGCCAGTGGCCTGGTTTTGCGCCGCCCAATGGCCGGTTTTTGCTCCGCCGTTGACAATCATGGCGATCTGCTCGATGTGATCGCGATCTGCTGCGGACATGCCACGCTGCGCGAAACGCTCGACGAGGCACGGCGGTTTCTCAGCCTGCCAATGGCGCCGGCGGGCAAAGATCCGCCAGCCCGCAAGGCCAGGGCGGCGACAGGAACGCCGGAGGCGGCGCGGCGATTATGGGCGGCGGCGAAGCCGATCGGCGGAACGGTCGCGCGGCGCTACCTGTCAACGCGGTCCATTACCGACCTGTCGGGCATCGATTCCCTGCGCTGCCACGAACGATGCTATTATCGTGCCTCGAACGAGGATGTCGCCAATGTCCGCCCCGCGTGGCCGGCGATCATCGCGGCGGTCACCGATCTCGATGGCACGATCACCGGCGTGCATCGCACCTGGCTGGCGCCTGACGGTTCCGGCAAGGCGCCGGTTGCCTATCCCCGCCGAGCGATGGGTCGCCTCCTTGGGCATGGTGTGCGATTCGGGCGGGCCGGACCGGTTATGGTCGCGGGCGAAGGCATCGAAACCCTGTTGTCGCTGCGGCAGGTGATGCCGGCTGTGCCGATGATCGCCGGTCTCTCCGCGGCCCATCTCGCTGCCATCCTGTTCCCGGCCGGGCTGAAGCGCCTCTATGTCGCGCGCGACGACGATCCTGCTGGCGCGGGAGCGCTGACGACATTGACGCGGCGGGGGCTTCCAGCGGGCGTTGAGGTGCTCCCGCTCGAACCCCGGCTCGACGATTTCAACAGCGACCTCACCGCGTTTGGCCGGGAACGGTTGGGCCAGTGCCTCAAGGGGCAGCTCCATCGGTCGGACGTCACGCATCTGCTGATACCGGCATGCGCGAAAGCGGGCGGGACGCACCATCGGCTTCCGGCCCGCATGGGGCTCACCTGACGCGAGAGGCCGCGCTCTTGTGCCTTCGTCAGAGGGCGACTGCGGCAAACGCCACGGGGCGGCAATGGCGGACCTTGCGGCTATTTTCCGCCGGGGCGGACGCCCCTTTGCATCGCGAAGCAAAATAGCCGCGGTCCGCCACCCTCCGCTTCGCTCCGGCCGTGCCCTTGCATGGCACGGTTCTGCCCCGCTGCGCCTGCCGCCGGGTGTCGCCACGAAGGCCGCGAGAGGCGCGGCTGCCACGCGACGGAGACTTTCCATGGCGATCCACGACGAACCCGACGGTCACGAGCCTCAACCCGGCTCCACCGCCTACCTGCTTCAGGAAATGCAGCTTTACGGGCACCGGCCCTTCGAAGACGAGCCCGATCATCGCCCCTTGCCCGACGACCGCGTCGCCGGCGGAGCTGTCGCCGATATGTTCGACGCACTGGTCTCCTGCCTGATCGACACGCGGATCGAACCCGATCTCGAAGATCTCGCCTGGGGCATCGTCAATGTCTTCCACCGCGCCGGCGAGCGGATCGAACGCGAACTTGACGACAATGAACAGGCGCAGAAGCGGATGCAGCGCGAACAGGATGGCAGCGAGGTGAAGTCGGTCGAGCTCGAGCGCATGATCGCCGAGGGGATCACGATGCTCGAACGCCGCGACACCATGGAGTTCTTCCGCGATGCCGCCGCCGACCAGTTCCGCATTCATATCCGCAAGCCCTGGCTTCCCCGTGCCGGAGCGATGGTCAATCACAAGACCCTGACCGCGACGGTGCTCGACAGCCGCAAGCAGATCAACAGGCGCGAATATCAGAAGCAGCGGCTTCTCGATCCCGATGGCGTGCGCGTCGCCTTTACCGGCGGGGCCGATTATAATGATCACCAGCGCATCTATGCGGTGCTGGACAAGGTCCATACCCATTTACCGAACATGATCCTCATGCACGGGGGCACGCCTACGGGGGCCGAGCGCATTGCCGCCTGCTGGGCCCGTGATCGCAAGGTGCCGCAGGATCCGTATCGGCCGGACTGGAACCACCACAAGAAGGCAGCCCCGTTCAAGCGCAATGACGCGATGCTGGAAGCCTGTCCCAAAGGGGTCGTGGTGTTCCCCGGAACCGGTATCCAGGACAATCTGGCCGACAAGGCCCGCAAAATGGGCATCCGTATCTGGGATTTCCGCAAGCGCAGCGGCTGACGCTGCGCGCATGTCCCCCTTAGCGGATGACGACGACCTCGGCTTTGGCGGCCTCGGCGACTGTCCGCCAGGCCTTGTCGGCAGTCCAGGCGGGCAAACCGTCATGAACGGCAAGCGCAAGACAAAAGCGATCTCCCAGCGACAAGCCGGCGTCGGCCGTCGTTGCCCGAAGCCGGCCCGCCAGCTGCGCCAGGGCTTTGTCGGCGGGCACGACCGTCATCGGCAGAGGATCGAGCATGGCATCGACCTCGCGTTCGGGCATGCCGAGCCGGATATAGTGGCTGACGACTTCGGCGTAGTTGACCGTATTCATCCGGGCCGAAGCGATGTTTTGTGCGACCTTCGTACCGCCTGGCTCCTCGTTGAGCATCGCGATCAGGGCAGACGCATCGAGAATGATCTCGCTCATTCACCGCTTTCCGTCTTGCGATGCGCGATGAAGGCCGCGACGGAGGCCTCGTCGTTCCGATCCTGCGTGTAACGCTTTGCAATGGCGCGTGCGTGCGCGACGGCCTGCGCCGCCGTACGCAGCACGACGCCGTCGGCGGTTTCTTCGAGAAACACCGCGCCGCCATCGCTCAGGCCGAGCCGCTTGCGAAGATCGGCCGGCAGGCTCATCCGGCCGGTGGGCGTGATGTTGACCTGTATCGTCACGGCGGCCTCCTTTGTCCTTTTCTACGATCAATGGCTCAATACGGAGTTTATGGCATAAATAGGCAATCGTGTCACGATTTCCATTTTTGTCCCAAAGTTCATTGATAAGAGGGCGTAGGCATGGCGGCCCGGCTCGGCGGCTGCCTGACTGGTGGGCCGGGTCCGATCGCCCCAGGGTACGATGGTCCTCAACCATGGAGCTTACCGCCCTCGCGATAGCACAGCTGACGGTCCGATCGGTACACGACATCAACCGACACGGATCGCCGCCCCGAAATTGCGAGAAGGTCCAGCGGTCCCTTTCCGGCCTTCGGTCTTGCCATGGAGGCGCTCGCAAATGCCTCCTGCCCGCGGGCGGAGCGTGAAGCGCCGGAACGCAGGTGTGAGAAGTGCGCGGACATGCCTCATTCTTCGACGAATAGCGGTGGCCGGGAAATCCTGATTACTTCGGTTGCTCACGACCGACCCCTCATGTGTCGCCTGCATACGATCCTCGGCCGCCTTGTGCCGTCAACCCCGCAAGGGGGTTCCCCTTGCGCTGCGCTCCAGGTGACGTCGGCGGCCGGGCTCTCCTTTGGGCGTCATCGGGGACGGTCCCCGAGCAACCAAAGGAGTTTTCATCATGGCCACGATCGCTAACCTCAACGTGAAGAACGACGGCAGCCTCGAAGGCACGCTCGCGACCCTGACGGTCAGTGCGCCGATCGCCATCGTCCCCAACGCCCGCAAGGCGAAGGAAAGCGAGCCCGACTTCCGGATCATCAGCCGCAAGAACGGCTTCGAGCTGGGCGCGGGCTGGAACCGCTACTCGCAGACCACCGGCGCCGAATATGTCTCGGTATCGCTGTCCGCGCCGGAGTTCGGCACCATCTACGGCAACATCGCCAACGCGCCTGGCGAGGATCCGATGAAGAAGGTCATCATCTGGAACCCGCCGGCCTGACCGGCCCGAGGCGGCCCCGCCTCCGGGCGGGGCCGCCAGCTCGTTGAGCCGCTTTTATAGGGCCGGGACGAGCGACAATTGTTCCACCAGGCCAGCAAGCCGGCGCTGCGCCTCGGGCAAGGCGCTCGCCAGATCGACCTCGCCCAGCGCCAGCATCTCCCGGCCGCCGTCCAGTCCGAAGCGGGAGATGCTGGCGGGAGGCGTCCCCGGCCGCGCCGGGTAGAGCAGCATCAGCCGGTCGCATCGGTACAGGCGGGCATAGGCCATCATCTGATAGACATCCGCCTGGGATACGCCGCGCTTGCGATCGAGTGGATCGGCGGCCAGGCACTTCCACTTGGTGTCGATGATCGCGACGATCTCGCCGCCGCGCCGAAACATGAGGTCGGGCCGCGTCTGGAAAAGATCGCCCGAACAATCCTCATCGGCGCTCCAGTCGCCAAGGCAGTAGCGCAGGCCGCCCTGCGCCACCACTTCGATCCCGCTCCCGGCCAATGCGCGTCTCAGAAGCGTCGCGACCGAGGCCTCGAACAGGTCGTTCATCGGAAAGAGCAGCGATATCCCGTGCTGTGCATGGCGATCATGCCCCGTCGCCTGCCAGTCGCGCCGGACGAGCAGGCTCGCCATGGCGTGCAAGCTCTCCCAGCGCCTGTTCGTCCTGTCGATCCGCACCCGGTCCCACGGCAGCGCGCTGAGTGGAATGTCGCGGACATCGGCCAGGAGGAAACGCAGTTCATCGAGGAGACGCTGTGTCTCCGGCGACCGGCTCAGTCCCCGCAGTGTCCGGACTGCGGCTTTCATGATCTGCAGGAGCGGAATATCGCTGGAAAGCTGGTCATAGCGGCAGGCAAGCCGATCGGGACGCACCGCATGGTGAGTGAACTGCCGAACCAGATCGATGCGGCCTCTGACGACGGAGAGATCCTCTTCGTGGGGCAGATAGCGCCTGGGCAGACCACACCGTGCTTCAGCAAGGAGCCGTTCGGCGAAGATGCGGATCAGGATCTCAAGCAGATTTTCGGCGCCGCGCCCAATGCTGGCGCTCGCGCCGGCGCCGATCTCAAGCCCGAGCGCCAGATCGAGCAGACCGATCAGCCGCCGGCGAACCGACGGGGCATCCTCGTCCGGCGCGTCCCGATCGACCTTGGGGAGGATTTCGAGGCTGCATCCCGGGGCGGCAAGCACGCCGACCATCTGACCAGCGCGCAGATAGTGCCGGTGATCGGACAGGATGCCAGCTCCATCCTCACCGCCCAGCGGGTGCATCCTTGCCGCAGCGACAAGCGCATCCGCCTCCTCTGCCGTGAATCCCTGCGCACCGATCGGAACCCGGCCCCATTCGGAAACCGAACGGTGCGTCACGCCGGCTGCGCCTCGGGCTCAACGGTGATGGCGTCATCCTCCCCGGACGGTGAGATAAGCCTCTCATAGGCGTCATCCGCGAAAGGCATGCGCACGAACCAGCTCTTGCGCTCGAGTCCGTCGAAGCCGGGCGGGGCTTTCAACGTGCGCTCGCCGATGAAGCCGTGTCCCAGCACCGCGCGGATCCGCCCCCAGTCTTCGAAGAAGAACTCCTCGAGAAGCGGGATGATCTTGTCGCGCATGACCGCATCGACATCGGCGCGTGTCGCGCAATCCATGAAAAAGGCGTGGCCGATCCGATGCTCGCAATCGATCAGATACTCTATCCGATCGTTGATCGTGCCCAATATGGCCGGCAGCGCGATGCCACAGCGCGCTGCGGCATCGGCCAATAACTCCGGTTCCGGCGCGATCTCGCGGAAGGTGAAGCGGCGGCGGAGCGCGGTGTCGAGCAGTGCGATCGACCTGTCCGCCGTGTTCATCGTGCCGATGATGTGCAGATTGGCCGGAACGCCGAACAGGGTCTTCGAATAAGGCAGGCGGACGGTCAGCGCATTGGGCATGCCAAGGCGCTTGTCGGTCTCGATCAGCGTGATCAGCTCGCCGAAGACCTTCGAGATATTGGCGCGGTTGATCTCATCGATGATCAGCACATGCCCCTCGGGCGTCCCGCTCGTCGCCGCGTCATCGCCGCCTGTGGTGACGGTCTGCTCCAGACCGTCCCAGTTCACGTAGCGACTGTTCATCTGATAGACGGAGACCTGGCTGAGTTCCTTGCTGTAGACGCGCTCGCGCGGCAGGCTCTCGTCGCTGTGCCACAGCCAGCGAACGCTGCGGCGGTGATTATATTCGCCGTTCGGTCCGGGAACGAACTGATAGGGGCCGGTCACTTCACCGATCGCCCGGAACTTGCGGTTGCCATCGGAAACGATGACCAGCGAACCGACCTCCATATTGATGCGAAACGTATACATCTGCGACATGTTGGGGTCGTTGCCGCTGGCTTCGGGATGGTCCTGCCGCCAGCGCTCCTTGATCGCTTCCCACTCGTCATAGCGGCGATCCGACCAGTCGACGTCGCCGCCCCAGCCCAGCACGACATAGCCATCGCGCAGTGCGTCCTGATAGATGATGTCGTCGGCCGACGACCGGCTGCGCCCCAACGACATCTTGAAGACCTTGCGGCTGCGATCGATCGACCGCGGACCGTTATCGATCACTTTCCCGCGGTTGCTGGCCGCGACATCGGCGATCTGCTTGAAGATGCCGTCCTGTGCCTGCAGGCTGAACCCTGCGGATGCGTCGCCGTCATCCTCGGAATCGCCGGTGGTGGGGCGCAGGCCCTCGACGAAATCCTCATAGCTGAAGTTCTGGTGAAAGGTGACGAACTCGATCCGGCCCTTCTGGGCGAGGGAGCGATAAAGCGCCATCAGTTCTTCCCGGTCGTCCGGCACGCTTTCGCCGCACAGGCGCACGGCTTCGCGGGCCGTCGCGTAAGTCTTGCCGGTGCCCGGTGGCCCATAGAGGATAAGGTTGGTCGGGCTGTCCATGTCTGTGTCCATTTCGTCGTCGAGCACTGCGCGGTTTTCGTCGGGGGCGAGGCGTTTCTGGCAGGTTTCCCAGAAGAAGCCCTGCACGTCCCAGAGATCGCGCGGCTTCCAGCGCCATTCGTCTTTCATGATGTCGAAGATGCGCCGGGCGAGGCCCACGACGCCCTCCAGCTCGCTTGCCGTAAGCGGCTGCAAAGCGAATGCCGGTCGTCCCAGCAACATCTTCGCGGCGTTGTCCGTCGGCGTCGAGCGGATGCCGATGATTTGCAGCGGATCCACCATCGCCCGCACCATCGTCGGGATTGTGCGGCTTTCCGCGAAGGGCCGGCTTCCTGGAACCTTCTCATTAAGATAGGGCCACATCCGCTCGGCGAACCCGGCCACGGCCGCAATGCCGTCTTCGTCCCGGGCCAGGCTTCCCGCGGCCTCTTCCATAACCCCGGGCACCGAGCTGCGAATGTCGGCGACCAGCTTCGCAACGCGCCAGTCGAGCAGATTGCTTCGCAGACCGCCCCTTCCGGAGATGAGATCGAGTAGTGCCGCGCCGAGCGCCGCATCGTCAGCGTCTCGATATTCAGTCAACAGTTCATCGGTCCGGGCGATGAGGGCACGCTTGTAGTCGTCCTCGGCCGAGCCATAGCCGGCGCTTTCCGTGAAATCCCGGAAGTCCGGATATTTTTGCTCGAACATGCGCCGCAGCCGTTCGAGCATGCGGCGATCGAAACCGCCCAGTTCGAACCGGAAGATGGTGAAAGGGCTGTCGATCTTCTCCGGCCGTGCCGGTGCCGGGACGCCGGCAAGCGCCTGCATCTTCGGCCCGGCCAGCGCCTGACAGATATTCTTGTAGTGGTTCTTCAGATCGAGCGCTTCGTTGACCTCCCGGACCGGGATATCGACGTGCGGGCGGCCCTGCGTTCGAGCCGGGCGAATATAACGATCGAGGGCATAGCGCCGCACACGCTCGGCATCACCCGGCGCGGCCCCGTCGGCCTCCCGGCAGAAGTCGCGGTAGAGCTCCGTGCAGCGCAGCGCCTTGCGAAGGCGCTCGTCATAATTGTTCGATCGCGGGACCAGCGCCTCGGGCGGCGTCTTTTCCGGCAGTGCATCGATCGATCCACGCAGCGCCGCGAGCACACCCTCCAGTTCGTCGCGTTCGAATGCGGAATCGAGATCGCGGTCGGGCAAATCATAATCCGGCATCGCCGCTTCCACCCGCCTCATCCGGCTGATGTCGCTATCGACCGAATGCGCGGCATATCCCTTGTTCAGCAGCCAGTCTCGAAACTCAGCTTCTCTCACTTTCCCCCCAAAACGTGCCCCGGATACGCAATGCTGCACCCATAAGTGCGGCATCTTCAGAATCTGTAAAGCGGCAAGTCGCCTCGCGATTGGCCGGCATCATTGTCGAAATGAAACCGGATATCGTGTCGGGAAGGTCCAGTCTCGGGAAATGCGACGTTGGCGGCACGGCTGAGGCCGACCGGCAGCAAACTCCGCTCCCGCTCATTTGAGCCGCTGATCCCTGGGCGCGAGCCCCGGCCTCCTTCAATCAACCCGTAAAGGGTCCGCTTACGCTGGCGCGTGCGGCCGCGTGTCTCACGCGGTGATTGCGGCCTGGCCCCGGCCGGCGGGGCGCCTGTCGAGCGGGGACGGTCTCCGCTCCCGGACAGGAGATCCACATCATGCCGCTTTCCACCGCCCAGTCGCTCGCCTGGAACCTCGCCAAGACCCTGATGACGGTCATCGTGCTCATCCGGACGGATGACGGCTATGCCGTGATGCCCTGGTCGGAGTTCGACGGCAATCCCGGCCAGGTGGTGCACGAATATGATCCGTTTCCGTCGTGATCGGAGAGCCCGACTTCTTATAACGACGCCAGTTCCCGGTTTGAAACCAGCGTCCGACAAGCTAGGATGCCGGGGCAATATGCGCTGTGGTGGCGGAGGCGGGCGCGTCCGACGATCATTCGTCTTGAATGGACGCCCTATGACCATTTCTCTCGTTCTTGGCCTCCTTGCCGGTCTCTACATGATCTGGTTGCTGTTCACCCTGGCCGCCTACGCACTGCCGGTGGGAGCAGGAATCGCGCTTTCCCTTTGGATGCGCGATCAGGACTATGGCTACCTCGCCGCGATTCTTGGCGGATTTGCAGGGGGCGTCGCGATACATGTCATTGGGCAGACCCTGTTCGCGTCTATCCGATCGCCGATCATCAGGCTGGCCATTACCGTTCTGTTCGCGGTTCCTGCAAGTATCGCGGGTTATCATGCCGTGCAGGGGCTTGCGGGCCTGGCGATCGAGGACGGCATCTTGCTATCGATCCTGAGCTGTATCGGCGCGGTGTCGGTCGGAAGCGCTGCATGGATGCGGCTTGCCGGTTTGGACCCGGCGGCGTTTTCTTCAGATCCAGGTCCGACCAGGGTCGGCGCCCCTTAACCGCGTCAACACGCCCCGGTAGGAGCCATCGGTTCTGAGAAAGGTGCGAAATCGGCCTCCATCAGCTCGAGGCTCGCCAGACCATTTGGCATAGCCGCGACATGTCGGTCAGATCGCGTCGATCCGGGGGCTTCACCAGTAGCCGGTCGTGTTTGACTGTGGGTGCGGGCTGGCGGTGCGCGAAGCCGCGGGCTCATAGCCTCCGCGGAATCGTCCTGATGGGCGGCCTCCACGCCAGAGCGTTCCTCACCTGCCGCTGCCATCACGGCCTCGTATCGATGCGCTCAATGCCGCCAGGGCGCTAACGCTCGTTCGGCTTGCCGCAACGGCCTCGCCCGATTTTCTTCCCCCGGCGTTCCGCCGTTCCTCGCGGACAAAAAAATCCTCCTCGGTCCGTCCTCCGCTGTGCTGCGGGCCTGCGGCTGCGGCGCCGAACGCCTGTCGGCGGTCCCTGCGCATCGAGGCCGTGATTGGCGCGGCTCGAGGTGAAAGGAACAGCACAATGGCTAAGATCGGCAGCTTCAAGAAGGTTTCGGGCGAACTCCTCGGCCAGATCGTTACACTCTCGCTTCAGGCCAGGTCGGTCCGCATCGTCCCTGACGAACAGGCCACGGGCAATGCTCCCAGCCATCGGGTCTTGATCGACGATGCCGAGGTTGGTGCGGCGTGGAGCAAGCGGACTTCCGATGACCGCCCCTATCTTTCGATCAAGCTCGATGATCCCAGCTTCACCGCTCCGATCTTCGCTCAGCTCTTCACCGGCCAGGATGGCGAATACGACCTGTTCTGGACCCGGCAGGCGCGGCGAGGTCGGGACTGACTTCCCCGCGAGCATCACCCGGGCCGGCCGGGTGAAGCTTTCCCTACTATACTAGGTGGTGATATAGTAGGGCGCGCGCGACGTCATCCCGATGACACTGCGGGAGATCGTTGCGCGAAATCTGAGACGATTGCGGCAGGCCAAAGGCTTGTCGCAAGAGGAGTTGGCGCACCGTGCCGGTTTGGATCGCAACTATATCGGTTATCTCGAGCGTTCAAAGAACTCGCCAACCGTTGACACGCTTGAGCGGATCGCCGCCGAACTGGACTGCGATCCCGCCGCGTTTTTTTCACGTCCTGAATAAGCCCGCGAAAGAGGCGCTTCGATTCGCCAAGATAGGATGGTATCGCGCCCGCCCTGTTGGCCAATATTGCAAGCTCCGTGACTGGCGCCGCCGCATTTCACGGACCGAGCCTGCCAGGAGCGTCAGAATGTGATCGATCGAGCCTTTATGGAGAGCGCTCCGCAGGGGGAGATCATAACCGATTATGATATAGCCCATCTGCGCACTTATCTTCGTCTTCTCGATGCATATGCGGATGAAAGTGCGACGTGGCAGGAAGCCGTCCAGATCATCTTCGGTATCGATCCTGCAGTGGAATGTCTGCGTGCCCGGCGACTCTATGAAGGCCACCTGGCGCGTGCGCTCTGGATGAGCGAGACAGGCTATCGTCAGCTTGCGGCATTCGAACAGTTGAAATGGAAGCATTAAGTCAATAGCCCGGTG
Source organism: Edaphosphingomonas fennica (assembly GCF_003034225.1). Classification (GTDB taxonomy): domain Bacteria; phylum Pseudomonadota; class Alphaproteobacteria; order Sphingomonadales; family Sphingomonadaceae; genus Sphingomonas_E; species Sphingomonas_E fennica. The sequence goes on along the minus strand of NZ_PHHF01000052.1, from coordinate 16,427 downwards.
GCGGGCTGACGACGCCCATTAAGGCGCTTTGCATATCGCATAACCCCTTCAATCTTCCTCGCTTTCTGCAAGACGGAAAAACAGGGGAGGAATTGATGACGCCAGTTTCAGACTGGCGCGTGGACGATCCCGCGCCGAATCCCAACACAATTGATCTTCCTGGCCTGGCCTTCGAATTTCTCAGGCGCAATGCGGACTTCAGGAAGGACTGGTCGAACCGATCGACGCGCAGTAGCGAACAGGAGGCCAGCGTAGCTCAGCGCTGGGGGTTGCGATTTCGTTGTCGATCCGAACCATCCCGCACCCACTGATCGGCCGATCTGGCGGGCGGACGCGCTTCCCTTCGTTGTCCTGATCGGAGCGCCGCCGCACGGGTTCGGGCGAGAGGCCGGCATTGATCCCGATGAGCTTTGCGGCGTGTCCCTGCGCTTCGTGGATGCGGACGGCCTCCATATCGTGATCGGTGCGGGACATGATGTCATACGTCTCCGCTTCGAGCCCGGCTTGCGGGAACCGGGCTCAGTCATACTGCCATCCGAGCCGGGAGAGCGGACCCGCGTGCAGACATCCATGTGGTTCCTGCGCTGGTTCCGCGGTCGGGCTCGCGGCCCGTCGCCCGAAGCGTCGAAGCTGACCGACTTTCGCAAAGTACGGTTGCTCAAGCTTCTTCGCTTGCTGGACATGCTGCGCACAGGCGCATCCGCCCGCGAGATTGCCGAACAGCTGATCGATCCGTCGCTCGGATCCTTGTCCGCCGCAGCCTGGACCGATTGTTCGGAACGCAAGAAGATCGGTCGCTGGACAGTTGAAGCCGAAAGGCTTGTTGACGGCGGTTATCGCGACTTACTCCAGGGCCGATAGTCATGGGACATTTATTATTCGTCGCCCTGTCCCTTCTTTGCGCGCCTACTCTCCGACAGCTTGACCTCCTCATCGCCGGTGAACGCCGTCGTTCCCGGCCATTCTCAGGAGGACCCCCATGGAGCAGGCCGAAAGCGGCGCGACGCCGCGCTATCTCAAAGACGCCGATCCCGCTGCGATCGTGCGGCCGCAATATCTGAAGACCCCGGACGCCGCGACGCATCTCGGCCTTTCGCCGCGCACTCTCGAGAAACATCGCTGTTATGGCACCGGCCCGGTCTATCGCCGCCTCGGCGGTCGGATCGTTTATGCCATTGCCGATCTCGACGCATGGGCGGCTCTGGGTACGCGTCGATCGACTTCCGACCCGGGTGTCGGCACCGTCCATCCCGCCAAGCGCATTGTCGGCATCGACTGATCGCCATGGCACGCCCTCTTGCTCATCGATCTGCCGAGCGCGCCCAACTCGGGTTGTTTCGTTCCATATCGGGCGATCTCGCCGCGCGCGACGCCCAGGATCTCATGTCCTGGCCATTCTTCAGTCTGGCCAAGCGGAAGCGGATTGCTCCTATCGACTTCCGCATGGGCGAGACCTGGATTTCGGTCGAGGCTGTTCCCGAGCATGGCATGGCGACGATCTGGGACGCAGACGTCCTGATCTGGGCGGCCAGTCAGATTGTCGAGGCCCGTGATGCGGGACGGAGCACCTCGCGGCTCATGATGACCACGCCGCACGAGATTCTCGCCTTCACCGGCCGCGGAACCGGGCGGGATCACTATGATCGCCTGAAGGCTGCACTCGACAGGCTCCAGTCCACGACAGTTGCCACGTCGATCCGGCAGCAGCACCAGCGGCGGCGCCATCGATTCTCCTGGATCAACGAATGGCGCGAACTCGTCGATGGTCGCGGCCGCCCGCTCGGGATCGAATTGATTCTGCCCGACTGGTTCTACGCAGGGATCGTTGACCGCGCGCTCGTGCTCACGATCGACCGCGCCTATTTCGATCTCACTGGTGGGCTGGAACGCTGGCTTTACCGGATCGTGCGCAAGCATGGCGGACATCAGCCTGGTGGCTGGAGCTTCGATATTGCGCACCTGCATCTCAAATCGGGCGCACTTTCGCCCCTCAAGCAATTTGCATTCGACGTGCGCGGGATCGTCCAGCGTCAGGCATTGCCGGGCTACTCGCTCAGCCTTGATCATGCCTTCGGGCGTGAGCGGCTGAATTTCGTCGCCAAGCCTGTCGATGCGCTCGATCGGGCAATGCGCCGGCTGAAGCTAAAGCCTGTGGATAACCGGCCATGAGACTCGGCCTATTGGAAACCCTGCGGGTCGGCCGATTAAAAACCGCTGACTCGGCCTATTGGAAACCGGAAGCCTGCGCGACTCGCCGGAAATCCTCGCCAAATCGAGCCCCTACTAACTGTGCTAACAAGAGAGTCCTTCGGACTCTTGCTAACGCATCGCTCGATTGTGGAAATCGCGCAGCCATTGGGGTGAGACGCCGCAATGCGGAGACGCAGCCATGACTGCCTCTCCGCGAGTGCCGCGCAGACCTGCCTCCAAAGCCCGAACGGCCCGCGCTAGCAGGACAGAAATCGAGCTGATATGGATTGAGCAACGGCTTGAGCACTGGATACGCTTCGGCCGCATTGCCGGCGAACGCATCCTCAGTCGCAAGAGCCGTGTCGTTTTGTTCCGGCCCGATGCGATCATCGCATTCGTCCGGTGGTCGGCCAACGACTATGGAACGGTGCATTCCCGCATCGACATCCTGCGCGCCGTTCGCCCAGGCGATGCCTACACCACTGTACCCTTCGTGCGGCCGGGCGGCGAATTGCTGCTGTCGATACAAGGCTGGCCGAAAGTTCGCTTGTGCCTTGAAGCCATAGACCAGGTGGAGGCTGAGGGCCTCGATCCCTGCGATATCGCACCCGAACATTGGTGCCATGTCCACAATCGGTTGAGCGCCGGGCAAGCGGCTCGCGCCTATACCGTCGAACGCCATCAGGCATGGCTCAAGCGTCGGAAGCTCGAGGGATGACGCGCCGCCGCTACATCGTCGCGACGGTTATCGTGGCGTCCGCATTTGCCGCGGCGTTCGTGGCTACCGCGATGGTCGATCCACTCCCGCGCGTGATCTGGAATGCGAGCGCCAGCGCGCCGATCGGCCTCTATCGCATCCACCCCGATCGCGATCCGCCCACCGGCGCGCTAGTCGCCATCGCGCCGCCCAAGCGGCTGTCGCGCTGGCTCTCCGCGCGCGGCTATCTGCCTGAGGGCGTCCCGCTCCTGAAACACGTCGCGGCAAAAGCCGGGCAGACAGTTTGCCGGATTGATGACGCCGTGAGCGTCGATGGGCGACCTGTCGCTGTCGCCCGTGTGCGCGACAGCCGGGACCGTCCGCTGCCGGTGTGGCGGGGCTGTCGCACGCTCGAACCCGGCGAGATGTTCCTGCTCAATCCGTCCGTCCCGGACAGTCTGGACAGCCGCTATTTTGGCCCGCTTCCGGCTTCAACCATCATCGGACGGGCAACGCCGCTGCATCTGCGCGCGCCGTCCCAGCCTGCTTCACCCCCCAGCAAAGAGGAGATCGGCCATGCCGACGAATATCTTTGAACCCACCGGCGACGGCTATGCCGGGCGCATCCGGCTGTTCGGCATCGACGAGGAGATCGTGCTTGTCGCGCTCGATCCGGCCGAGGCCGATAACGCGCCCGATTATCGCATCCATCTCGACGACGAGGATGGTCCCGAGGTCGGCGGCGCGTGGAAACGGGTCGGCGAGCGTGCCGGCGATTACATCGCGCTGGAGATCGACAGCCCGATTTTCCGGTCGCCGTTTCGCCCTGTGCTGTTCCGCGCCGACGACAAGGAACGGACATTCAGGCTGTCGTGGAAGCGTCCCCGGCCGCGCGATCATCGCGCCGATCAACCGCGGCGATGACGTCCCTCCTTCCTCCCAGAGTAACGAAAGGCAGACCCATGAACCAGATTACCATCGGCACATTCCGTCGCGACAACGGCTCCTGGAAGGGCCGCATTCAGACACTCGGCCTCGACGCGCCGCTCTATCTCGCCGAGGTCGATCCCCGCGAGAACGAAGGCAAATGTCCCGACATGCGGGTGCATCTCGGCGACAGCGCGGACGGGTTCCCGATCGGCGAGGCGCGGCATCGCCCAGGTGGACCGGGCGGATTCCACATCGCGGTGCGGATCGATGGCCCGCTCTTTCCGCGACCGATCGACGCCATGCTGCTCACTGCCGGACATGGCGACGTCCATTATCTGGTCTGGAACCGTCCGCCCGAACCGGCCAGCGGAGGTTGAACCGATGCGCCGGTTCCTCCGTCACTTGCTCATTACGGTGCTCGCTATTGCGCAGTTCCCCGGTGCCGCCGTGGCGCAGGCCCGGCCGGCCGGACGCACGGTGACCAACCAACCTTTTGCTGTCCACGTCACCGATGCGGCGCAGCGTTTCGGCATCCCCGAGGCGTGGATATGGGCCGTCATTCGCGTCGAGAGCAACGGTGATCCCCACGCCGTATCGTCCGCGGGTGCGGTGGGCCTGATGCAGATCATGCCCGGCACCTGGGCGGCCCTGCGCGCCCGGCACGGACTGGGGCGCGATCCCTATGATGTGCGCGACAATATCATGGCGGGCGCGGCCTATCTGCGGGCGATGCACGACCGCTACGGCAATCCGACCGCCATGCTGGCTGCCTATAATTCGGGGCCGGGCCGCTATGACGAATACCTCTCCCGCAGGCGTCCGCTACCGCGAGAGACGCGCGCCTATCTTGCAAAGCTTGCGCCGATCACCGGCGGCTCGAGCGACATCCAGTTCGTCGTTGCGCCGCCACCTGATCCCCACGCCTGGCGTCGCGCCGCGCTGTTCACGGCGCGGACGAGTGACGTCGCGGCTGCGCGGGCCGCGTCATCCGATCGCACGCCCGACGCTCCCGGCGATGCTGCCACCGTTGCTGCCGCGCGGCAACTGGATGGACTTTTCGTATCTCTGTCGGGGCAGAGGACGCCATGAGCACCTCCAGCGTCCGCTGGCGCACGTCCGGCTATCCAGGGGTGACGGGGACACGATGCCAGCACATCGTAACTTCAGGAAATTTAGGATGGCGAGATAAAAAGGGCGCCACCTCAGGGCGCTTATATAGTTGTAATATAGCAGGATTTTCAGGTGGCACCGATTTCGGGTCGGTGGCACAATTTCCCCATTGCCCTCTGATTTCAGTCAGTTCCGGGGTGGCAGCGTCGATCATGAGGCTGTCATGACCGTTCGCGACGATGATATCCGGATCAGGCCGGGAAGAAGCCGCGATGCGGGGCGCGGCACGGGGCGCAGGGCGCAGAGCCTTGCCGCACAGGTGCGCCGGGCTGCCGCGAAGGCCGGGCATACCGCCAGGCGACCGTCGCGCGGCGGGGGCACTGGCCGTCATGGCCGCGGCCGGGTTGCCCGCCTCAAAGCGCGGCTGCCGGCCAATGCCCGTCGCGTCGTCATCAAAGCTCGCATTGTACGTCACAAGGGTGTGGGGTTCCGCGCTGCGCCGCTTGCCCGGCACTTGTCCTATCTCCAGCGCGACGGCGTGACGCGCGATGGGCGCGACGCCTCCATGTTCGACGCACGCTCCGATGCCGCCGATGGCCGTGCGTTTGCGCAGCGCTGCGAGGATGACCGGCACCATTTCCGTTTCATCGTCTCTCCGGAGGACGCGAACCGGCTGGAGGACCTGCGATCCTTCACCCGCGAATTGATGGACGATATGGCCCGGGATCTCGAAACCCGGTTGGACTGGGTCGCCGTCGATCACTGGAACACCGACAACCCCCATATCCATGTGCTGGTCCGCGGGATCGATCAGACCGGCGCCGACCTCGTCATTGATCGTGACTATATCAGCGAAGGTCTCCGCACCCGTGCAGCGGAACGCGTCACGCTCGAGTTGGGACCACGGAGCGAACTCGAAATTCAGACGGCGCTGGAGCAGGAAGTGGGCGCCGATCGCTGGACCAGCCTTGATCGTCGCCTGCAAAATATGGCCGCCGGGATCGACGACCTCGTCGACCTCCGTCCAGGCAGCGGTGCCGACCAGGACAGGCTCCTGCTGATTGGCCGGGCGCAAAAACTCGAGCGGATGGGACTTGCCGACAAAAAGGGTCCCGCCATCTGGTCGATCCGGCCCGAAGCGGAACAGACATTGCGTGACCTCTCGATCCGCGGCGACATCATCAAAACCATGCACCGCGCCATGAGCGAAGCAGGGCATCGCATTGAGCCCTCCCGCCTGGCAGTGCACGACACCCGGCCTGAAGACCCGATTATCGGCCGGCTTGTAGCGCGTGGCCTTTACGACGAGTTGCAAGGTACAGCCTATGCGGTCATCGACGGGATCGATGGCCGAACCCATCATCTGCGCTTCGAGGATCTGGAATATACCGGCGACGCGAAGACGGGGGCTCTCGTCGAAACGCGCATTTGGCAAAGCGCGCGAGGTGAACCACGCCTCTCTCTTGCTACCCGTTGTGACCTTACCCTTGCCGAGCAAATCCATGCGCCGGGCGCGACCTGGCTCGATCGCCAGCTCGTCGCCCGAAAGCCGCTCGCAATGGCCGATGGCTTCGGTGCTGAGGTGCGCGATGCAATGGCGGCGCGCGCGCGCCATCTCGAAAGTGCGGGATTGGCTCAGCGTCGCGGTCAGGGCTACCTCTTCGCGCGCGATCTGATCGAAACCCTCAAAGCCAGCGAGTTGGGGCAGACGATCGATGCCATCGGCCGGCGCACTGGCCTTGCTCATCAGCCCTCGGCGCCTGGCGACTATGTCAGCGGAATCTATCGCGAGCGGGTAATGCTCGCATCGGGGCGCTTCGCCATGATCGACGGCGGACTGGGTTTCCAGCTCGTGCCCTGGCGGCCGGCGCTCGATCACCATCTCGGCCAGCATATCACCGGAACCATGATGCCTGGCGGCGGCGTCGACTGGTCGCTTGGCCGCGGTCGAGGGCTCGGCCTGTGACCATTATCAATCTTGAACGGAGTCAATGACCATGAATGCGACACGCATCCTCTGGGGTCAGGTCGCGGCCGTGATCGGCCTGACTCTCGCCGGCGTCTGGTCGGCGACGCAATGGACCGCTCACGCATTCGCCTATCAGCCAGAACTTGGACAGCCCTGGTTCTGGCTTGGCTCCTGGCCCATCTATCCACCGCCCGCCTTCTTCTGGTGGTGGTTTGCCTATGACGCTTACGCCCCGCAAATCTTCGAGACCGGCGCCATGATCGCCGTGTCAGGCGCGCTGGCCGCTGTAGTGGTTGCCATCGCCATGGCGGTCTGGCGCGCGCGCGAGGAGAAGAAGGCGGAAACCTATGGCTCTGCACGCTGGGCCACCGAAAGAGAGATCCGCAAGGCGGGCCTCTATGCGGACGACGGCGTGGTGATCGGATGGCACGAAAAGCGCTATCTGCGTCACGATGGCCCCGAGCATGTGCTGTGTTTCGCGCCCACCCGCTCGGGCAAGGGCGTGGGCCTCGTCATTCCCTCGCTGCTCACCTGGCCGGGAAGTTGCATCGTCCACGACATCAAGGGCGAGAACTGGCAGCTTACCGCGGGTTTCCGGGCCCGGCACGGGCGCGTGCTGCTGTTCGATCCCACAAACCCTGCCTCTTGTCGCTACAACCCCTTGCTGGAGGTGCGCAAAGGTAAATGGGAGGCGCGCGACGTTCAGAATGTCGCCGATGTGCTGATCGATCCCGAAGGCTCCCTGGAGAAACGCAACCATTGGGAGAAGACCAGTCACGCCCTGCTGGTCGGCGCGATCCTCCATGTCCTCTATGCGGAACCGGACAAGACGCTCGCCGGCGTCGCCGCCTTTCTTTCCGATCCTGGGCGTTCGATCGAAACCACACTGCACAGGATGAAGACGACCCCGCATCTGGGAGAGGCTGGCGTTCATCCCGTCGTGGCGGCCGCCGCGCAGGAATTGCTCAACAAGTCCGACAATGAACGATCGGGCGTGCTTTCGACCGCCATGTCCTTCCTCGGCCTCTATCGCGATCCCGTGATCGCAAAGGTGACCGGCGCGTCGGACTGGCGCGTCGAGGACCTCGTTCATTGGCCCGCGCCGACCTCACTCTATCTCGTCATCCCGCCGTCGGACATCAGCCGGACCAAGCCGCTGATCCGCCTGATGCTCAACCAGATCGGACGGCGTCTGACCGAGGATCTGATGGTGCAGGGCCAGCGCCAGCGGCTGCTGTTCATGCTGGATGAGTTCCCGGCACTGGGACGGCTCGATTTTTTCGAAAGCGCACTGGCCTTTGTCGCAGGCTACGGGATCAAGGCCTTTCTCATCGCGCAGAGCCTCAACCAGATCGAGAAGGCCTATGGTCCGAACAATGCGATCCTCGACAATTGTCATGTGCGGGTCGCCTTCGCCGCGAATGACGATCGCACCGCCAGGCGGGTGTCGGATGCCCTGGGCACGGCCACCGAGCAGCGATCGATGAAGAACTACGCCGGTCACCGTCTTTCGCCATGGCTGGGCCACGTCATGATCTCACGCACCGAGACCGCGCGCCCGCTGATGACGCCGGGCGAAGTTCAGCAATTCTCGCCCGACGAGGAGATCGTCCTTGTCGCAGGCACACCGCCGATCCGCGCCGCCAAGGCGCGCTACTATCTGGATCCTCGATTTCGTGCGCGGTTGCTACCGCCGCCGGAGTTGCCCACGCTTGAGCCCAGGTCTCGCCCGAGCGATGACTGGTCGGCACTTGAACCGGTCGGTGCGCTGCCGACGCCCGGCCTGTCCGGCAGGAAATCGATCCACGAAGACATGAAGGCCCGGGAAAATGCCGGCTCGTCCGATGGGCTTCTGCGATCGTCTGGCGAGATCGTATATGCCGGGGACCCGGCAAGTTCCGGCGTCCGCCGTGAGCCAGGCCTGGCGGAGCATGAGGAAATCATGCGTCCTCCCGAGCCACCGGAGCGCGAGGCTTTTGCGGATGAATGCAGTCAGGATGGCGAAGGCGTCCACGCCGGGCGTCATGCGGGCCGAATCCCGCAACGCGACGCCCGCAATGCTTCGCTCGACCCCGACGACGGAATCGTGCTGTGAGCAACGGCTACGTCAAGCGGAGTATCCGGCTGCGCAGCGACCTCGCCCGCCGTCTTGCCGATCATGCCTCCGCGCGCCGCGCCAGCCAGACTGCCGTCATAGAGGCGGCGCTGGAATCGTTTCTGTCGCCCGATGCCTCCGACCGGCTGGAAGCTGCTCTCGCCCGTCGGCTTGACCGGTTGAACCGCGATCTTGCCCGCCTCGAATGGCATGTCGAACTCTCCAATGAGACGCTCGCCTTGTTCATTCGAAATTGGCTCAGCGCCGCGCCCGCAAGTCCCAACGGCAGCGATCAGGTGGCCAGAGCCCAGGCGCGCGAGCGATGGGAACGCTTTGTCGTCATGCTCAATCGGCGCATGGAGCATGGGCCGCGTCTCATGCGTGAACTCTCCGGCGAACATGACGGCAAATAGCCCATATCTGCGTTGACAAAGCGGGCATGTCTGCGGCTCCCGCTGAACCTGGACCGGAATGGAAACGCCCTGCTGGGACAGCTCAGCTTGCGTCCTGCCGCTGTACGGAAGCCGAGCGGGAGGCTTAAACCACATCATTGCGAACGTCTTGCGCAGTGCGATCAGGCTCGGCATGAGCGCCATCGCTGATCGGGTCGATGACGTTGGTCCAGCAAACGGTCGTGTCGTTCGCGCCTTAGCGCCTGCAGGCATGAGGCGACGGTTACATCATGAAAAAGGGGGGGGGGATGCGGCTTCGACGCGCTGTGTGGATATTGCTTGCGGCGAGCACAAGCTTGGCGACGACGGCAGGACATCAGGCCGTCGCGCACGACATTTCCGATGGGCTCTCTTCCCCCCGTGACATTCTGGTCACGGGCCCGAGGGACAGCGGTATCGGACATGACGGCCCGATCTCGATCGAGCGCCTTGATAGCGAAACCCTCGGAGCGCTGGCCATCCGCGACGGGTTCGATCTGGAGAACGCGAGCACCGCTCTGCGAATGCCCTCATCGGGCGCTCAGGTGGAAGGAGCCTCGATCCGCATCCGAGGCGTTGGCTCGCCGATGTTGCAACTCGGCATCGATCCGGCGGTTGCCCTTTATATCGATGACGTCTTCCGCAGCCGTTCCGGCATGCTCGGCGGCGACCTGTTTGATGTCGAGTCCGTCGAGATTCTTAAGGGCGCTCCGGTGTCCCGCGCAGCGATGAGCAGCACAGCTGGCGCCGTTCGGATCAACACGCGCAAACCCCAACTGGGAAAACACGAGGGGCAGATCGAGGCGGACTGGCAATCGAACGGCGCCAAACGCCTGCGCGCGATGGCTAATCTTCCCCTCGGAGCGGCGGTGGCTGGCCGGATATCCGGTTTTCGGAGCCGCGGGAACGGCGTCACTGGAGATTTCTGGCACCCGGCGCGTCGCCAGGATAATCTCGATCGATACGGCCTGCGAGGCCAGGTCCGGTTCGCCCCCAGCCCGACGACCACAATCGACATCGCCGGCGACATCAGCCTGGTCGACGAGAGTTGCTGTGCGTCAATCCGGCTGAACGGCTATGTTCCGGCATTCGATGGAAGCAGTCACGACCGGCCAGCACCCCGCCCATCCTGGCGCAAGACGCTCATCAACGAGCTGCAGCGTTCAACGGTCAGCGACCGTGGCGTGGCCATAAAGGCGCAGATCGACCTCGGCCGCGACCTTCGACTCACAAGCATATCCGGCTACCGGAATGTGCACAGCCGAACATGGGCAGAAGGCGATTTCACGCGTGCCGCCATCCTCGGCATTGACACGCTCGTGGACATCGAGGCCCTGACGCAGGAACTGCGGCTCTCCCGCGAAGTGGCGGCCAACGAGCCAAGGCCTGGCTGGACGATCGGAGCCTTTCTGCGCCGGGAACAGAATCGGCGTATTCGCAACTATGACTGGGGCGCGGACGTTCCGGCCTTCTTCCCGCCTTCGCTTGGTGCCGCGCCGGGCCGAGGCGCCGTCGATGATCTCTCGCAGAAGTTCGAGAGCATCGCGCTGTTTGCGGATATCGATCTGTTCCTTGTTCCTGCTCTGCGGCTACAGGCCGGTGGCCGGCTGGATGTTGACAGGAAAAGCGGCCGTGGACGCTTCGATCAATCCGTCCTGGTCGCATTACCGCGCGTCAACGACCGCTTCGATGCAAAACTTCGCAAGACGGTTCCCAGCTGGACCGCAAGCCTGCGCTATGCTCCCGACGACACCATCTCCACCTTTCTTACCTATTCCCGCGGTTATAAAGCTGGCGGAATCAACATGGCCCGTGAGGGAGCCGGCCTCGCTGGCGCATTGACCGATCCGGTGTTCGCACCAGAAACTGTCGATCACCTGGAATTCGGACTTTCGTCCCGGTTTTGGAAAGACCGCGCCGCGGTTTCCTTGTCGCTGTTCCTCGACGATTACCATGATATCCAGAACCACATCTTCATGCCGCCGATGTTCTATGTGAGCAACGGCCCCGGTGCGAACGTCAAGGGCGTGGAACTGGGTATCGATGTCCGGCCGGCTGCGCGAACCGCCGTCTCGCTGGATGTCACACACCTCGACGCTCGTTACGGGTGGGGAACCGATCTCGGTGCCGGCGGCGGCGACGTCGGCGGCGCCAGGCTCGGATGGGCGCCAGACTGGACCGTGGCCCTGGGCGGCAGCACTCGCATCCCTCTTGGTCGGGGCGACCAGACCCTGTTCGCCGACGGTCAGCTGATGTGGCGCGATTCCTACAGGGCCGCGACGAACGTCAGCGCCCGCTACGAAGTGCCACCCACATGGCTGCTAACCCTTCGCGCCGGCATTGAATGGGGGCGATATGCGATTTCCGCTTGGTGCAGCAATTGCCTCGGTACGGTCTATCCTGAGGTTATCTTCAATAATCCTGTCGATCAGAGGTCGACTGGCCAGGTTGCGCTGGAAAGCTATCCCGGCCAGCCCCGGCGGCTGGGGTTGACATTGGCTGCCCGTCTCGGACCGCTCGATCGCCTGGTGGTCGGGCGCTAGAGAAAATAGACAGGCTCTGCTTGCCATCCGGAACCCGTTTCCGAAGCCGAACGTCTGCGCTTCAGTGAACGTTGGGTGCTACGCCCCTGCTTCGCGCGAGCACGAGCGGTCGTTGGCGCCTGTGCATCCTGGTGATAGCGCTGCCAGACGCGCGATACGATCTCGCGCTCTTCAGGGCCGACCGCGACCGCGTAGATTGATGTCGTCTGGATATCTGAATGACCAAGCCATCGCTGCACGAGATTGAGCGGCGCGCCGGCGCCCAGAGCAGCCACGGCAAAGCCATGGCGAAACCCTTTGGGGGTTGCCTGAGGTCCAGTGACACCGGCTGCATCGAGTACGCCTGTCACATGACGCCAGGCCGTGGTTCGCGACCACGACCAGATCCGGTTGCCGCGCCGTACATCCCCGATTTTCAGTAACAGCGCGACAAGGCCGCGAGAAATGGGGACCCGACGGAAAACACCTTTTCTGCGCCGCTTGAGCGTCTCGAAAATCACGTACAGGTTGGCCGTGTCGATGTGGTCATGATCGATGGCCAGAGCTTCGGAAATCCGACATCCTGTCTCGGCCAGCAGCCTGCAAAAGCCATGGACTTCTGCGCTCTGTGCCTTCGCGATCTCGAGGAAATCGTGGACTTCATGTCGATTGAGATATTTACGATGACCATATTCATCGAAGATTGACCATAACATCGCTTCACAATTGCTCCCACACATGGACGGGGGCGCCGCGGCTGGATGAATGTCCCGAGAGCTGCCAACTGTTCGCTGGGGTCGACCGCGTCATCGTTAGGCAGGGAACCTGTCGTTACATTTTACCAGCTAACGAATATTGCGCTTACCTTACGTCCATCCTCTCTCTCACGCGTCGACGCCAAAAGGCTCGGGCTGGCTGGATTCAGCCGGCTCGTCCCCCGACGTTGGCGCTGCAAGAAGGGATTTTTTAGGCGATTTTCTTGGGTGCGACAGGCGCGATTTGTCCGAAATTGGGACGAGCGGGAACGGGGTGTAACGAATTGGAACGATGGATAATGAAGGGCGCCTGATTCAGTTCGGCCTATGGGGGATCAGCTCGAGAATAATGGTGACGGTCGTTCCGACCGTCTCTTTGCTTTCGATGTTGAGAGACCCCCCCAACGTCTGCGTAATTCTGGATACAAGCGAGAGACCAAGTCCAGACCCCTCGATTGTGCGCGCGTTCGCAGCCCGTACAGACCGCATTCTGATGGTGGGCAGCGCGTCTTTCGGGATCCCGATGCCATGGTCGGCAACCTCGATAACAGCGGACGAACCCCTGCAGAAAAAATTCAGCATAATGGGAGTGTCGTCCCCGATTTTCGCATATTTCGCCGCGTTTTCGAGCAGATTAAGTATGGCCAGCGCAAGCATATCGGCATCAACATTGGCCTGTGCCTGCCAGGACTCGGGATCGATATTCACCTGTATTGGAGGACCTTGAAGGAGATCCCGGGCCCGATTGCCGGTGGCAGCCACCAGACTTGCAAGCAGGGTCGGTGACTTTTCAGCTATGAAGTTGTTTCCCTGGACGCGACTACGAGTGAGATTGAGTTCCAGCGTTTCCACCAGACGCGAAATTCCTCGACGTATCCGCTCGATCCGTTGCCGGCTCGCGCGATCGGCGGACGACAGCCCCAGTTCGAGGCTGTCGACATTCGACCGGATCGTCGCGAGAGGCGTTCGATACTGATGCGAAATCACCTCCAGGAATCTCACCTGCTGCTCCTGGGACTGCAGTTCCGCACGCAAGGCGTCTTCGGCGATCTGCTTTGCCGCCACCAGCTCCCGGGTGCGTTCTTCGACCATGGTCGTCGCACGACGTTCGGCCGCGCGGGCTGCGCCCAGCGCCTGGCGCTCCATGTCGCGATGCGCCGCCTCTGCGGCACGCAGCTGAACGACCAGCGCCGCCGTCAGGAGAAGCGTATGTATGAGACTGGAAAGAGCGTAACCGTGCGCCACCCAACTGGGCAGAGGGATAAACGCGGTGCGCTGGGCGATGGTGGCAACGAGCCCCACGACCAGGACCAGATAGGCCGCCGCCGTCAGGCGCTCCTTGCTCCCGCCTTCAGCCGCTTCCCGCAGACTTTGGGCGACGGCGAGCGCTGCAAAGCCCAGCAGGATGAACTGCCCGACAGAACCGATCTCAATGGTCTTGTGGGCCAGGGCGAAGCAGATCCCAATCACCGCAAACCCTGCGCCGCATAAAAATGCGCGCGAAACGACCGGACGGCGGCCGGGCAGGTCCAGGATCTCTCGCGCGCAAAGGCTCGAAGTAAGCATTCCAAACCACATCGCGCTGCCCATGAAGATGTCGTTGCCGATGCCTCCCTGGGGAAAGAGCAGAAAGCGGGATAGGCCCATATTGCCGAGATAGACGAGCATCGCGCCGAAGGTCGCGGCCGCGATCAGGAGGTAGACCTTCTGGCGCCGATAATAAAAAAAGACGATCTGAATACACAGAAGAACAGCCATTCCTCCAAACCATAAGCCGGCCAGAAGACTTCCGGTTACCGTGTGGGCGACGTGATCCCCCGCGGGATACAAACTTGCCGAAAGATTGAGCGAGGAATCGGTACTGGCCGCCCGGATATAGATCGTCGTGGGCGCGTCTTTCCCGACGTTCAGGCGCACAGCATAGCCAAGCGAGGATTGCCCATCGGACGGAATGGGCCTGTTGTCGCCGAAGGAGTAGCGAATAAAGTCACCGGCAGCCGGGTTGTGTTTGCTATCTGCAACGAAAACGTCGATTTGATCGGTGAATGATGGAGTGATCCACAGGACCAGCTCCTGATCATCCCGGGCGCTGCGCAGGTAAAACCTCGTCCATACCGCAACCCGCTGATAACCAAGATTGATGCCGTTTCGCGGCGCCGCCGAGAAAGCGCCCTCGTTGCCGTTCAGAACGGAGTAGAGGGTTCTGCGCTGGCCCGGGTCGAGCAGGACCGTCATCCGCCGGTTCAAATCCATAGTCCCGCGGAAATTCGGCGCGAGAGTTATCTGAGCGGGATCAGGCGCGGGATTGGCAGCGCGCACGGCCGGCATCCCGACCAGCCCGGTCAGGAACAGAAGGAGGGCCAGACTAAGGGAAACAAGAATGCCTGCCACGTCGATGGTGATCTGTCTCATCATGGCAATTGGGGAGGAGATAGGCTCGTCATTGTGACCTACGTTGATTAAAAGCGGCCACCTATGACTATCGCTAACGATCATCAATCTTCCGACGCGCCCCCCAGAGTCCTCCTCGTAGAGGATGATGGCGAACTCAGGCTGGCGATCGCCGACTATCTGCGCCTTCGCGGACTTGACATCGTCGAGGCCGAGTCGGGTATCGGCTATTTCCAGGCGCTGCGTACCGGACGGTTCGATGTTGCCGTGCTCGACGTCAACCTGCCGGACATCAGCGGACTGGAACTCGCGCGCGACCTTGCCGGCGAACACAATTGCGGCATCATTGTTTTGACGGCGCGCTCTGCCCGGCAGGACCGGATCGAAGGCTATTCGGCGGGGGCCGATATCTACCTAACAAAACCGGTCGATACCGAGGAGCTCTTCCTTGCAATCCAGAATCTGAGCCGCCGCCTATCGCGGACGTCGCAGCCTCTCGGGCTTGAGCGCCCCGAAAGCAGCCTGAGTTGGTGGCTGGATCTCAGTCGAGGGCTCCTTATTGCGCCCTCCGGCAGATCCATAACTCTGACCGGCCGCGAGCTGCTTCTCATGCAGCATATTGCCGAGGCGCAGCAAGGCGCAACGGTGTCGCGCACGGATCTGATCACGGTGCTTGGCTACCGAACCTTGCCTCCGGAAAGCCGGAGTCTCGATGCTGTTTTGCGACGCTTGCGCCAGAAGGCGATGGCGGCCGACATCACGCTGCCGCTCCATTCCATCCACTCGCTAGGTTTCCGCTTTACAGCCCCGATCTCGATTGCCTGACGCGAATAGCAGGCCCGTCCAGAGGTGTAAGCTAGGTTAAGGCGAAGAGAGGGGAGAAAATCGCGCCCAAAAGGTCCGCTGAGGGTGCATCGCGGCGCTTAACCTGCAATGGCGCATGCCGCGCAGGATTCAATGAGGGGCAGCCAAGCCTGTCCAGCAACATAAAAAGGCAACGGAGCGATAACTGTATGAAATATCTTGGTTTCCTATGTTACACTATACTGGAAAGTGTTACAAACGGCGGATTTCCGCCGTTTTTGTGCGATCAGGCGTCGCGCGCACGCAGCTCAACCAGTGGTCGGGCAAGGAGATCGGAATGATCAGCCTCACCTTGGGACGGGGTGGAAAACGCAAATATCTCACGAACGAGGAACGTGACGCGGCGCTTGCCGAGGCGGCTGGAATGGAAGAGCGGGTCTATACTTTATGCCTCGTCTGCGCGGCGACAACTACGATGGCCGGTTGAGCGGCGACTATGATGGCCGGTAGGATCGGTTGTCTGGTCTGATCGT
>NZ_PHHF01000084.1 GCF_003034225.1 Edaphosphingomonas fennica | reverse complement strand
CTACGATCAGACCAGACAACCGATCCTACCGGCCATCATAGTCGCCGCTCAACCGGCCATCGTAGTTGTCGCCGCGCAGCGAAGCGGCGCGACGACAGCCTGTCGGGCACGATCAACGTCTCCTACAGGTTCGCGGCCGACGTGCTCGGCTATGCCAGCTATTCGCGCGGCAACAAATCGGGCGGCCTCAATCTCACCGCCCTGCCCCCCGGCGTGCCCGCCACAGTGAAGCCGGAGAAGGTCGACAGCTACGAAATCGGCATCAAGAGCCAGTTCCTCGATCGCCGCGCCACGCTGAACGTCGCGGCCTTCTGGACCGACGTTTCCAATTATCAGTCGGCCATCCTCACCCAGCGGCCCAATGCCGCGATATTCGATCAGTATATCGCCAATGTCGGCAAGGTCCGCACCCGCGGGTTCGAGGCGGACGCCGCCTTCGCGCCTACCGACCTCATCAGCTTCAACGCGTCCGCCGCCTATACCGACGCCACCTATCGCAACTATCCGAACGCGCCGGCCCCGGTGGAAAGCGGGCTGACGGTGGTCGATCTTTCGGGCGAACGGCTCGCCGGCGTGCCCAAGTTCAGCTATTCGCTGGGCGCGGACGCGGCCCAGCCGATCGGCGCGTTCCAGCTTTACGGCCATATCGATTATGCGCATCGGTCCGGCTTCTTCACCGCCGTCAGCAATTCCCGTTATTCGAAGGTGGATGGCTACGGCATCGCCAACCTCCGCGTCGGCATCCGGCGGGAGGACCAGCGCTGGGATCTGGCGCTCTGGCTGCGCAACCTCTTCGACAAGAATTATTTCCAGACGCTGACGCCATCCAACACCGGCCTCGTCACCGGGCTGGTCGGCGATCCGCGCACCTTCGGCGTCACGCTCATCACCAAGCTCTAGGGAGGGAGGCCGGCCATGGCCACGGTGCTCAATGCCGCCTGGGAAGACAGGGCAACCGCCCCGCCGCCCGCATCACGATTGCCGGCCGGCCGGCTGCTCGCCTTCTCGGCCATCGCCTTGCCCGTCACCGCCGCTCAGATGCCGCTCAACGTCTATCTGCCGGCGATCTTCGCCCAGCATTATGGCGTGCCGCTGGCGGTGCTGGGCACCATCTTCCTGATCGAGAAGATATGGGGCGCCATCGCCGATCCGATCATCGGCAGCCTCAGCGATCGCACGCGCAGCCGTTTCGGCCGGCGGCGAAGCTGGATCGCGGCGGGCGGCATCCTGTTCGGCCTTTCCGGCCTGCTGCTCTTCTTCCCGCTTGCCGGCGTCACCCCGCTCTATCTGGGCCTGGTGCTGTTCGCCTTCTATCTCGGCTGGTCGATGATCCAGATCCCCTTCCTCGCCTGGTCGGGCGAGATTTCCGGGGATTATAACGAACGGACGCGGATCGCGACCTATCAGGTGGTGGTGGGATCGGCGTCGCTGCTGCTCGTGCTGGTGCTGCCCACGATCGTCGATCAGATCCGGCCGGGCGACGGCCCCCTCAAGCTCGGCGTGATGGGCGGGCTGCTGCTGATCACGCTGGTGCCGTCGCTGATCCTCACGCTGCGCGCCTTTCCAGAGCCGCCATTGCCCGCGCGGGACGTGCCACGCCTGCCTTTCGGGCAGACGGTGCGGCTGGTGGGCGGAAACCCGCTGCTGATGCGCATCCTCGCCTCCGATTTCGCGGTCACGCTGGGGCAGAACATCCGCGGCACGCTCTTCGTCTTCTTCGTCAGCAGCTATATGGGCCTGCCCCACTGGGCGAGCGGCCTGTTCCTCCTCCAGTTCGTGTTCGGCATCACCGCCGGGCCGATCTGGATGCGGATCGGCTATCGCCTCGGCAAGCACCGCACCGCCGTGCTGGGCGAGCTGGTGCAGGTCGCCATCAATCTCGGCCTGCTGCTGGTGGTGCCGGGCCAGCTCGGCCTGCTGATCGCGCTCACCGTCGCGCAGGGCTTCGCGCAGGGATCGGGCAATCTGATGCTGCGATCGATGGTGGCGGACGTGGCGGACCGGCACCGCCTCGATACCGGCGAGGATCGCACCGCCCTGTTCTTCTCGGTCTTCAGCATATCGATGAAGGCGGCGATGGCCGCCGCCGTCGGCGTGGCGCTGCCGCTGGTCGCCTGGCTCGGCTTCGATCCGACATCGGCCGAAAACACGCCCGAAGCGCTGCGCGGCCTGCTCCTCGTCTTCGCGCTCGGCCCGGCGATCGCCCACCTCGTATCGGCTGCCCTGGTCCATGGCTTCCCGCTCGATGCCGCCGCCCATGCCGAAATCCGCAAATCCCTCGACCAGCGCGACGCCGCGCCGGCCGCCCTCAACGACTGATCTTTGGGAGACATCATCATGACGCTTCAGACCGTGAATCTCGAGGAAGCCGAAAGCCTGTTCGACATCCGCCCCCTCCAGCCCAGCCTGGGCGCGGAGATCGGCAATATCGATCTGTCCCGGCCGCTGGACGATCACCGCCTCGGCGCGCTCCGGGCCGCGCTGCTCCGCTATCGGGTCCTCTTCTTCCGCGATCAGGATATCAGCCGCGAACAGCAGATCGCCTTCGGCGCCGCATTCGGCGAGCTGGAGGTCCACCCCGTCTTCGCGCATCCCGATTATCCGCAAATCCTGCCGCTGGTCTCGCAGAATTTCGTCGGCAAATATCGCGCCTCGCCGGACAGCAACTGGCATGCGGACACCACCTTCCGGCCGGAGCCGTCCGCCGCCTCGATCCTGCGCGCATTGGTATCGCCCTCGCTGGGTGGCGACACCGTGTTCGCCAACGCGGTCGCCGCTTATGAAAGCCTGGACGAGGCGGTGCGCGAACGGATCGACGGGCTGACCGCGATCCACGATCCCAGCATTTTCATCCAGTTCCTCGATACCGAGGAGAAGAAGGAGGCGCTGCGCGCCCAATATCCCGAGGTCGAGCATCCGGTGGTGCGCATCCACCCCGAAACCGGCGAGAAGGTGCTCTACGTCAATTCGGTCTTCACCCGCCGGATCAAGGGCCTGGACGCGGAAGAGAGCGATCGGCTGCTGGCCCTGCTGTTCAACCAGTTCAAGCGGCCGGAATTCCAGGTGCGGTGGAGCTGGCGGCCCAATTCGATCGCCTTCTGGGACAACCGCGCCACCCAGCATTACGCTGTGCCCGATTATAACGAGCCGCGCCACATGGAGCGCGTGACCATCATCGGCGACCGCCCCGTCGGCCCCGCTGCCCAACCCCTGTCCCGCTGACCCCCTCGTTCGCAAGGAGACGTGCCATGACTGCCATCCAGCAACGCTTCGTCAACGCCCGCGAGGCCGAAAGCCCGCTCGATATCGTGCCCGTCGCCGGCCGCATCGGCGCCGAGATACGCGGCATCGCGCTTTCGGGCGATCTGGACGACGCCACGATCGCCGCGATCCGCGCGGCGCTCGTCCGCCACAAGGTGATCTTCTTCCGCGACCAGCATGAGCTGGACGATGCCCGGCAGGAAGCCTTTGCCGAAAAGCTGGGCGAGCCGGTGGCCCACCCCACCGTGCCCGTCGCCGAAGGATCGCGCTTCCTGCTCGAGCTCGATTCCCGCGAAGGCTATGCCGCGTCGAGCTGGCATACGGACGTCACCTTCGTGCCGGCCTATCCCGAAGCCTCGATCCTGCGCGCCATCGTCATCCCCGAGGCCGGCGGCGACACGCTCTGGGCGAATACCGTGACCGCCTATGAGGAGCTGCCCGAGCCGCTCAGGCTCCTCGTCGACAATCTGAAGGCAGTCCACACCAACCTCTACGACTATGCCGGCCACTTCGCCAACCTGCCGCAGGACAAGCTGGAGCAGCATCGCGCCGTCTTCGCCTCCACCGTCTACGAAACCGAGCATCCGGTGGTGCGCGTCCACCCGGAATCGGGCGAACGGTCCCTGCTGCTCGGCCATTTCGTCAAGCAGTTCGTGGGGCTGAACGGCGCGGATTCGCAGCGCCTGCTCGCGGTGCTCCAGGATCATGTCGTGAAGCCCGAAAACACCGTGCGCTGGCGCTGGCGGGCGGGCGACGTGGCGATCTGGGACAATCGCGCCACCCAGCACCGCGCGATCGCCGATTTCGGCCTGCAGCGCCGCCACCTCCGCCGCGCGACCATCGCCGGCACCGTGCCGGTGGGCATCGACGGCAAGGAAAGCCGCCTCCTGAAGCCGGAGCCGTTGCTGCAGGCGGCGGAATAGGCAAGCATCCGCCGGGCGCCCGCACCATGCGGCCGGGCGCCCGGCTTCTTCCCGAAAGGAATGACATGGCTGCGAAGAACGGCGCCGATCGGCCCAACTTCCTGGTGATCCTGGTCGATGACATGGGCTTTTCCGATATCGGCGCCTTCGGGTCCGAGATCGAGACGCCCTATCTGGACGCGCTGGCCCATGCCGGCGTGCGCTTCACCGATTTCCACTCCGCCCCCGCCTGTTCGCCGACGCGGGCCATGCTGCTGACGGGAACCGACCATCATATCGCCGGGCTGGGATCGATGGTGGAAGTCGTCCGCCCCGATTTCGATCGGCCGCCGGGGTATGAAGGCTATCTCAACGATCGCGTCGTCACCTTCGTGGAGCTGCTGCGCGACGCCGGCTATCGCACGCTGATGTCGGGCAAGTGGCATCTGGGCGATACGCCGGCGACGGTGCCGGCGGCCCGCGGCTTCGAACGCTCCTTTGCCCTGCTGCCGGGCGGGGCGGATCATTTCGGCGGCAGCCCGCTCGATCGCGCGGTGGTGCGGGGGCCGATCTATATCGAGGACGAGACCTTCGTCACCGAACTGCCCGAGGGCTTCTATTCCTCCGATCATTTCACCACGCGCCTGCTCGATTTCCTCGAGGAAGGCCGCGGGGACGAACGGCCCTTCTTCGCCTATCTGCCCTTTTCCGCGCCGCATTGGCCGCTTCAGGCGCCGGACGCGGAAATCGCCAAATATCGCGGCCGCTATGATGACGGCCCCGATGCGCTGCGCGCGCGCCGGCTCGATCGGCTGAAGGATCTGGGGCTGATCGCCGAGGATGTCGTTCCCCATCCGGTGGTGACGGAGGCGCCCGAATGGGATGCGCTGAGCGACGCCGAGCGGGTGGATTCCGCGCGGGCCATGGAGGTCTACGCCGCCATGGTCGACCGGATCGACCAGAATGTCGGCCGCGTGGTCGATTGGCTGAAGCGCAACGGCCGGTTCGACAATACGGTAATCCTGTTCCTGTCCGATAATGGCGCGGAAGGCGCGATCGTCGAGGCGATGCCGATCATCGGGCCGTTGTTCAGCCAACTGATCCGGGAGCATTGCGACAACAGCCTCGCCAATGCCGGCAAGCCCGGCTCCTACATCTGGTATGGCCCGCGCTGGGCGCAGGCGGCGACGGCGCCGTCACGGCTCACCAAGGCCTATACCACCGAAGGCGGCATCCGCGTGCCGGCCTTCATCCATTACCCCGCCGCCGCCCGCGCCGGCGAGGTCTCCGGCGAATTCGCGACCGTGATGGATGTGGCCCCCACCTTCCTCGACCTGGCCGGCGTCGCCCATCCGGGCGAAAGCTATCAGGGCCGGCCGATCGCGCCGGTGCGGGGCCGGTCCTTCGCCGGATGGCTCCATGCCGGCGCCGATCGCATCCATCCGCCGGGCACCAGCACCGGCTGGGAATTGTTCGGGCGCCGCGCGATCCGCAAGGATCATTGGAAGGCCGTCTATGTGCCCGGCGCCGACGGGCGGTCGCGCTGGCAGCTCTACGATCTCGCCATCGATCCCGGCGAGACGGACGATCTCGCCCGCGCCTATCCCGCGCGGCTGGAGGAGCTGCTGGCGCTGTGGCGCCGCTATGTCGAGGAAACCGGGGTCGTCGAGGATGCGATCAGCATCTTCGATGCCGATCCTGAAGCATGGGCGCAGGCCCGCCCGCTTCAGGCCGCCGCCGCCCCGGCCTGAGGGCGGTGGTGGCGGGCCGGCCTGAGCGGAGGCCGGCCCGCCTGGTCCATCGCCACGGACCAGGACGACACGGGCTATCGCACCGGGCCGTTGCGCTGTTACACTCCGGCCAAGGCGAGGGGTTTCGCCCGGCAACAACCGGCTCGGCGGGCCCATATCCGCCGGCGCGATGGAGTGGGCGATCCATGCCGCCATATGCTGACGATCAGGGCCCTGCCCGCATCCCGCCCGGCCGATCCGGCAACGCCGCCCTGCCTGGCCGCCCCTGGCTGGTGCTGGCGATGCTCCTTCTCGTCTATATCTTCAATTTTCTCGATCGGCAGATACTCGGCATCCTCGCCCAGCCGATCAAGGCGGACCTCGCGCTCACCGATACCCAGCTCGGCGCCCTGGGCGGCTTCGCCTTCGCGCTGCTCTTCTCGGTGCTCGGCGTGCCGCTGGCATTGCTCGCGGATCGCACGAGCCGAAGCTGGGTCGTCACCCTCTCGCTCGTGGTGTGGAGCGCCTTCACCGGCCTGTGCGGCCTGGCCACCGGCTTCTGGCAGCTCTTCGCCTTCCGGCTCGGCGTCGGCGTCGGCGAGGCGGGCGGGGTCGCCCCCTCCCACGCCCTGATTTCGGACTATTTTCCTCCGGAAAAGCGCGCGCGGGCGCTTTCCATCTATGCGCTCGGCATTCCCTTCGGCCTCGCCGCCGGGGCGATGCTGGGGGGCTATATCGCCAATGCGGTCGAATGGCGGGTTGCCTTTGTCGCGGTCGGCATCGCCGGGATCGCGGTGGCGCCCCTTTTCAAGTTCTTCGTCCGCGATGTGGCCCATCGACGCCCCACCGCCGGCCATCCGCCCGTGGCGCAGGTATTCCGCATCCTCGCCGCCAAGCGCAGCTTCTGGCTGATGGCGCTGGCTGCATCGTCCAGTTCGCTCGTCGGCTACGGCCTCGCCTTCTGGATACCCTCCATCCTGATGCGGTCCTTCGGCTTCGATCTCATCACGACATCGCAATATGTCGGCTCGCTGCTGCTGATCGGCGGCGGGGCCGGCGTCCTCCTCGGCGGCTGGCTGGCCGATCGCCTCGGCCGGCGCGATCGCGGTGCCTATGCGAAGCTGCCGATCATCGCCTGGCTCGCCGCCGTGCCGCTGTTCGGCGCGGCCTTGCTCTCACCGTCGCCCGCGATCGCCTGGGCATTCTTCCTGCTGCCCAACGGCCTCAACATCCTCTGGCTCGGCCCGGTGACGACCGCCGTGCAGCACCTCGTGCCGCCCGCGATGCGCGCCACCGCCTCGGCCAGCTTCCTCCTCATCAACAATCTGATCGGGCTGGGGCTGGGATCGCTGGTGATGGGCGCGATGTCGGATGCGATGCACCTGCGCTTCGGCGAGGACGCGCTGCGCTACAGCGCGGTCGCGGCGCTGATCTTCTACCTGCTGGCGGCAGCGCTGATGCTCTTCGCCGTCCGCCCGCTGCGGCGAGACTGGGTGGAGGAGAAAGCCGCCTAACGCTCCATCAGGCGCGGCATCAGCTCCACGAAATTGCAGGGGCGGTGGCGGTTGTCGAGCTGGGTGGCGAGGATCCCGTCCCAGCCGTCCTTTACCGCGCCGGTCGATCCCGGCAGCGCGAACAGATAGGTGCCGCGCGCCACGCCCGCACAAGCGCGGGACTGGATGGTCGACGTGCCGATCGTCTGGTAGCTCAGCCAGCGGAACAGCTCGCCGAAGCCGGGTATCTCCTTGTCCCACACCCGCGCCAGCGCTTCGGGCGTCACGTCGCGGCCCGTGACGCCGGTGCCGCCGGTGGTGATGACGCAATCGACCTGATCGTCCTCGATCCAGCCGTGCAGGCGCGCCACGATCAGGTCGGCATCGTCGCGAACGATCGCCCGGTCGGCCAGCACATGCCCCGCCGCCTCCAGCCGGGCGACCAGCGCGTCGCCCGAACGATCCTCGGCAAGGCCGCGTGTGTCGGAAACGGTGAGGACGGCAATGCGGACGGGCAGGAAGGGCCGGCTCTCGTCAATCGGCACTCGCCACCCCGCTCACCGGATCGAGGCGGATGGCGGTGCGGCCGGGCATTCCGGGAAAGCGCGGCCACATGCCCTGCGCCATCGCCTTCAGGCTGGCCGATTGCTCGCCTTCCTGCCGCTGATACATCCAGTAGTTGCGCAGCACGATCGCCACATAAGCGCGCGTCTCGCGATAGGGGATGGATTCGATGAACAGCAGCGGATCGCCATTGTCGCGGCGGCGATCGTTCCATTTCTGCACCGATCCGGGGCCGGCATTATAGGCGGCGATCACCTTGGGCAGCAGCCCGCCCGTGCTGGAGAAATCGCGCAGCTCCTCCAGATAGAATTGGCCATATTCGATATTGGTGCGCGGATCGTTGAGGCTGCCGAGCGGTTCGCCCTTGCGCCGGGCGATCTGCGCGGCGGTGCCCGGCATCACCTGCATCAGCCCGCGAGCGCCGGCCGGGCTGACCGCATCGGCGCGGAACTGCGATTCCTGCAACGCGTGGGCGAAGATCAACGACTTATCGACCCGCCAGCCGCCCTGCGGCGTCCAGCCGCCCGGCGCCGGATAACGGGCGGAGGTGGAAAGCCGCGCGCCGATCGGCCCGTTCTGCGCCAGCCAGATCTGGGTGGAAGGCAGGTTCAGCCGCGCCGCGAGGTGCATCAGCGCCTCATGATCCTGGCTGTCGCCGATCCGCGCCTGATGGCGCAGCACGGTATCCGCCTGCCCGGTTTCGCCGATCTCGGCCAGGGCCGCCGCGATCCGGGCATTGTTGCGCTGGGAGATGGTGGTCCAGTCCGCCTGGATGAAGCCCGGTCCCGCATCGGGCGTGGGCAGCGCCCGGCCCAGCGCCGCATCGGCGAGCAGGCCGTAGAAGGTCTCGCCCAGCCGCGCCGCGCTGCGCAGCCGCGCCTGCACCCGTTCGGGCTTGCCGCAGGCCATGTCGGCGCGCGCCGCCCAGAACAGGCCGGCCGCCGTCATCTCAGGATCGCGCGACCGGGATGCGACCGCGCCGAAGGCGTCCGCCGCCGCCGCGCAATCGCGCTGCCGCCACGCGGCAAGGCCCGATACCCAGTCCGCCTCGATCGTCCAGTCGCCGGTCCCGGCCCGCGCCGGGGTGGCCACACGCCGCGCCGCCGCATCGTCGCCGACGAGGAAATAGGCCCAGGCCACGCGCTGCTGCCATTCGGTCCGCGCCTCCGGCGTAAGGTCCGCCACCCGTTCGGACAGCAGCGCTTCCGCCTCCGCAGGCCGATCGTCGCGCAGCAACGGGCGGATGCGCTGGGCGAGCGCGGCGGCGGCCGCATCGCTGCGCGCCGATTGCGCCGTCGCCCGGCGCGGCGGCGCGGGCAGGCGCCGCATGTCCTGCACCACGGGAAGGGCCGGCAGCCCGGATATGCCCCGCCCCTGCAGGATACACTCGATCGCGGCCGCCTGCGGCAGATCGGGATTGGCGGAAACCAGCGCCAGCAGCGGCTCCGTCTCCACCTTGGGCGATCCCTTGGCGAGATAGAGCTCCGCCCGGGCATAAGGCGTCAGCAGGCCGGCGGGCATGGCATCGAGCCGCGCGGCCGCGCCCGACCAGTCGCCCGATCGGATCGCCGCGAAGACGACGCGATAATTCATCCGCTGCTGCGGATCGAGCTGCGCGGGCACCGCGCTCACCGGCGGCGCCTTCAGGCCGATCACCGGCGCGGGCAGGGTTTCGGTGCTGGCAAGCGCCGGTATCGCGGCGGTGCCGGCCAGGACCGCGAGCAGGAGACGGATCGTCCTCACTGGCCCAACTCCTCAAGCAACAGGCGCAGGTCCCGCCAGGCATCCGCCTTGCGGGCGGGCTGCTGAAGCAGGAAGCGCGGATGAAAGGTCGCCATGGCGCGCACGTTATGGCCGCCAAGGTTAAGGCTATGCACCCGCCCCCGCGCATCGGCGAGGCTGGTCCCGATAAAGGCACGGGTGGCCGCGTCGCCCAGCAGCAGCAGCAGGCGGGGCGCCGCGATCGACACATGGGCGCGGGCGATCTCGGTCCAGCGCGCGAGCGCGGCCGATTCGGGCCGGCCGCCGGGAACGCGCACCGGCGTCATTGTCGTCAGATAGATGGAAGCGCGATCGCGGCCGATCGCCGCCAGCATCCGATCGAACAGGCGGCCCACCTCGCCGCCGATGATCTGGCCGGCCTCGTCATCGCCGGGCTCGGGCTGGTCGGCCAGCAGCATCAGCCCCGATGCCGCATCCCCCTGGGGCAGCAGCCGTCCATCGGGACGGCCGAACATGGCATCTTCGGCATAGAAAGCGGCAATGGCATCCAGCGTCGCGGGAACGGATGCGGGCGCCTTTGCCGTAGCGGCGGCGGGTGATGCGGCGGGCGCCGGGGCGGGCCTGGCCGCCGCCAGCCAATCGCGCGCCTCCTCCTCCACCAGCGTGTCGATCCCGGCTTCGCGCCACCAGTCGATGGTGCTCAGAAATTCCCCGCGAAGGGCAGTATCGCTCACCGCCCGTCCAATCGCGGCTTGGCCGCCGAAAACAAGAAATGACCTAATCCCCGCATGCGCCGTTTAGACTCCATAGTTGACGTGCGGGTCAATCCAAGGCCATCGGCTTTCTGGCCGGGCCGTTCGCACGATGCGACAATCGGACGGAACGGGCGCGAAAGGAAGGACTGAGGACGATGACAACCCGCGAATCCATGACCTACGACGTCGTGATCGTCGGCGCAGGCCCCGCAGGCCTTGCGGCTGCGATCCGGCTGAAGCAGCTCGCGGAGAAAGCGGGACGCGAGCTTGCCGTCTGCGTGCTGGAAAAGGGGTCTGAAGTCGGCGCGCATATTCTTTCGGGCGCCGTAGTCGATCCGATCGCGCTGGACGAGCTGATTCCCGACTGGCGCGATCTTGATAGCCCGCTCACCGTGCCCGTCGTCCAGAATCATCACTGGATCCTGACGGAGAAGAAGCAGTTTGCGATGCCGCACCTGCTGATGCCGCCGTTCATGAACAACAAGGGCACCTATACCGTCAGCCTCGGCAATCTCTGCCGCTGGCTGGCCGGCCAGGCCGAGGCGCTGGGCGTCGAAATCTTCCCCGGCTTCGCGGCGGCCGAAATATTGTTCCATGACGACGGATCGGTGAAGGGCGTCGCCACCGGCGACATGGGCATTTCGCGCGATGGCGAGCACAAGCCCGATTACCAGCCGGGCATGGAGCTGCACGCCCAATATACCTTCTTCGCCGAAGGCGTGCGCGGCCACCTTTCCAAGGAACTGAAGCGCATCTTCGATCTGGAGGCGGACAGCCAGCCCCAGACCTATGCCATCGGCATCAAGGAATTGTGGGATATCCCGGCCGACAAGCATGTGCCCGGTCGCGTCATCCACACCCAGGGCTGGCCGCTGACGGACGAAGTGGGCGGCGGCTTCCTCTATCACCAAGCCAACAACCAGGTGGCGCTCGGCTTCGTGGTGGGCCTCGGCTACAAGAACCCGCACCTTTCGCCCTTCGAGGAATTCCAGCGCTGGAAGCAGCATCCGGCGATCCGCGCGGAGATCGAGGGCGGCCGCCGCGTCTCCTACGGCGCGCGCGCCATCAACGAAGGCGGCTGGCAGGCGGTCTGCAAGCTCGTCTTCCCCGGCGGCGCGCTGATCGGCTGTTCGGCGGGCTTCGTGAACGTGCCGCGCATCAAGGGAAGCCACACGGCGATGAAGTCCGGCATGCTGGCCGCCGAAGCCGCGTTCGACGAAATCCTGTCCGGCCGCGGCGCCAGGGAGCTTTCGGCCTATCCGCAGACGCTCAACGAAAGCTGGATCGCCAAGGAATTGAAGACCGTCCGCAACGCCGAGCCGGCGATTGCCAAGTTCGGCCCGGTGATGGGCACGCTTTATGCCGGCGTCGACATGTGGCTGCATACGCTGGGCATCAAGCTGCCCTGGACGTTCAAGACGCACCGCGACAATGAGGGGCTGTGGCGCGCGGACGTCGCGCCGAAGATCAACTATCCCAAGCCCGATGGCGTCATCAGCTTCGATCGCCTCTCCTCGGTGTTCCTGTCCAACACCAATCATGAGGAGGACCAGCCGGTCCACCTGACCCTGAAGGACGCTTCGGTCCCGATCGAGGTGAACCTGAAGCTCTACGACGCGCCCGAGCAGCGTTACTGCCCGGCCGGCGTCTATGAGATCGTCGGCCAGGACGTCGGCGATCCGCGCCTGCAGATCAACGCGCAGAATTGCGTCCACTGCAAGACGTGCGACATCAAGGACCCTACCCAGAACATCAACTGGGTGGTGCCGGAAGGCGGCGGCGGCCCCAACTATCCGAACATGTGAGCGCGGATATTGGCGGCGCGGCGAACGGAGCCGGACATTCCCCGGCGGGATGGCAACAGCCTGCCCATGCCCCGGAGGTCGGGCGTCGACCTCCGCCCCCCTTCGCCGTCGAGAGACGCCTTGCCATGAACGACCGCGCCGTTCCCGTTCTGCCGAGCGCGGGCTTCGTTCGAACCGCGAAGTTCTTTTGTTATTTTGGCTTTGGGATCATCGCCCAGGATGACCATTGGCTCCGCCTGCGCAACGGCAGCGTCGAACTGGATTTCTGCCTGAAAAGCCCCGACCAGGACGCCCCGGAAAATCCCGCCCAAAGCGGGCTGTGCGTAATCCGGGTCGGCGATGCCGCGGCATGGCATGATATTTTTGCCAAAAGCCGGATGGCGTGGAAGGCGTTCGGAAAACCATCGCTCACATCGCTCAGCAACGCGGCATGGAATGTGCCCGCCTTCGCCGTCACCGATCCGGACGGCAATCTGATCTGGATCGTGCAAGACGCCCCGCCCTCCGACGCCACCGAATAAGGCGCGATCGGGCGATCAAGAGCGCGTCGGTGCCGATGGAATAGCCTGATCGGCGGGCCGGCCATCGCGGCCGCCGCACGGGATTGCGCCGCCACACCCCGATAGGGGTTTGTCGCGCCCGCATTCGGGAATAATCCCGATTACATATCCGCGCATCGCGCCCGATCATGGCCCGTCACCTTCCCTCAGGCTTCCGCCTGGAATCGAAAGGATCGGCCATGCCCAAGCGCGCGATCATGTTGCTGACGGCGGTATCGCTGGCGATGCCCGTGGCGTCGGCGGCCTATGCCCAGGATATCACCGTCACCGCCCCCCGCCATAGAGAACGATCGCCCACCACCGGTGCGCCGATCGAGACCGTCACCACGTCGCGCGTGGTCAACACCGCCGATCTCGACCTTCGGACCGACGCCGGCATGAAGGCGCTGCGCGGTCGCGTCGAGGAAGCCGCACGCAAGGCCTGCGCCTGGCTGGATCAGGTCTATCCGCTCACCGCCGACGATAGCCCTCCCTGCGTGAAGACGGCGGTGGACAAGGCGATGGCGGACGCCCAGGCGCTAGCCGCCCGATAGGCGCCACGCGGCGCCGGCCCGGCCCTAGCCGACCAGCGCCAGCTTCGGCGGCTCGACCGCGCCCAGCGTCACCGCATCGACGGCCGGCAGCCGCTCGATCCGGGCGACCAGTTCAGCGTCCAGGTTGAAATCGCGGCCCAGCAGCATATGGGCGATGCCGCCTTCGGGCGTGCGGGCGCGCAGGCGCAATTCGCCCCGGCCGCCGCGCTGGTCCGCGACCAGATCGGCCAGCGCGCGGAGCGCCGAGGGATCGGCCGTCTCCACCTCCAGCCGCAGCCGCGTCTTGTCCGCCAGCCCCGCAAAGGGGCTCAGCGAACGGATCGTCACGCGCGGCGTATCCTCGCCCGGCCTCTTGTCCAGCTCCACGGTCAGCAGCGCGCATTCGCCCGCCCGCGCCGCCTTCTCGATCTCCTCGGACGCCAGATCGTCGAAGCAGGTGGCGATGAACTGCCCGGTCGCATCCGAACAGGTCGCCATCATGTAGCGGTTGCCGCGTGCCGACGTGCGCCAGCGCGCATCCTCGATCAGCGCCGCGATCGTCACGGTGGGCGCGGGCACGCGCCGGCCATCGTTGGACCGCTGCGGCTCCGCCACCGGCATCAGCATCAGTTCGGCATAGGTCTTGGCCCGGTTGGCGGCCGCCAGATGGCGGAAGCGATCGACGGGATGGGAGGAGAAATAGAAGCCGAACGCTTCCTTCTCCGCCGCCATCCGCTCGACCAGCGACCAGATCGCCGTCTTGGGAAGGCGGATCGGCGCCGCGCCGACATTGGCTTCGCCGAACAGGCCGCCCTGCCCGCTCTCCCGCGCCGCCGCCACCGTCGCGGCGTGGGCGAGGATCGTTTCCGCCGCCGCGTGGACGCCCGCCCGCTCGCTCGCGATGGAATCGAAAGCCCCGGCCCCCGCCAGGCTTTCGAGCTGGCGGCGGTTGAGCAGCTTGGGGTCCACGCGGTCGGCGAAATCGTCCAGCGACTTGAACGGCCCGGCCCGCTTCCGTTCGGCCACCAGCAGTTCCATCGCCTTCTCGCCCACGCCTTTCAGCGCCCCGAGCGCGTAACGGACGCTATCGCCCTCCACCGAGAATTCGGCCTCGCTGTGGTTCACGTCCGGCGAAAGGCACGGCACGCCCATGCGGCGCATGTCATCGACGAAGATCGACAGCTTGTCCGTCAGCGCCATGTCGTAACACATGGATGCCGCGTAGAATTCCGGCTTGTGATGCGCCTTCATCCAGGCGGTGTGATAGGCGACCAGCGCGTAAGCCGCGGCGTGGCTCTTGTTGAAGCCGTATCCGGCGAACTTGTCGATCAAGTCGAACAGCTCGTTGGCCTTGCCGGCGGAGATATCCTGCTTGGCGCAGCCTTCCACGAAGCGGGCGCGCTGGGCGTCCATCTCCGCCTTGATCTTCTTGCCCATCGCGCGGCGCAGCAGATCGGCCTCGCCCAGCGAATAGCCGGCCAGGATCTGCGCGGCCTGCATCACCTGTTCCTGATAGACGAAGATGCCGTAGGTTTCCTTCAGGATGCCTTCCAGCAGCGGATGCGGATATTCGATCTCCGCGCGCCCGTTCTTCCGGTCGCCGAACAGGGGGATATTGTCCATCGGACCCGGCCGGTAGAGCGAGACGAGCGCGATGATGTCCTCGAAGCAGGTCGGCCGCACGGCGGAGAGCGTGCGGCGCATGCCTTCGGATTCGAGCTGGAACACGCCCACCGTATTGCCGCTCTGCAACAGCTTGTAGACTTCCGGGTCATCCCAGGGCAGCGCGGCGAGATCGACATCGACCCCTTTCTGCTTCAGGAAATGCACCGCCTTCTGGAGCACCGACAAGGTTTTCAGGCCGAGGAAGTCGAACTTCACGAGGCCCGCGCCTTCGACGAACTTCATGTCGAACTGCGTGACCGGCATGTCCGATCGCGGATCGCGATAGAGCGGCACCAGCTTGTCGAGCGGCCGATCGCCGATCACCACGCCGGCGGCGTGGGTGGAGCTGTGGCGCGGCAGCCCTTCCAGCTTCATCGCCAGATCGAACAGGCGCTTCACCTGCTCGTCCGCCTTATATTCGGCCGCCAGTTCCGAAACGCCGTTGAGCGCGCGGTCGAGCGTCCAGGGATCGGTCGGGTGGTTGGGCACCAGCTTGGCCAGCCTGTCCACCTGCCCGTAGCTCATCTGGAGGACGCGGCCGGTATCCTTCAGCACGGCGCGCGCCTTCAGCCGCCCGAAGGTGATGATCTGGGCGACGTGATCGCGGCCATATTTGTTCTGGACGTAGCTGATCACCTCGCCGCGCCGGGTTTCGCAGAAGTCGATGTCGAAGTCCGGCATCGAAACGCGCTCCGGGTTCAGGAAGCGTTCGAACAGCAGGCCCAGCCGCAGGGGATCGAGATCGGTGATGGTGAGCGCCCAGGCGACCACCGATCCGGCGCCCGATCCGCGCCCCGGCCCCACCGGAATGTCATGGTCCTTCGCCCATTTGATGAAGTCCGCGACGATCAGGAAATAGCCGGGAAAGCCCATGCGGACGATGATGTCGATCTCGAACTCGAGCCGCTTGGAATAGGCCTCGCGATCGACCGGCCCGTCCATGCGGGCGAGGCGCGCCTCCAGCCCCGCGCGCGCATCGCGGCGCAGCATCTCGGCCTCGCCCTCGCGATCGCCGGCAAGGCTGGGCAGGATCGGCTTGCGATAGGGCGCCATCACCGCGCAGCGCTGCGCCACCACCAGCGTGTTGGCGATCGCCTCGGGCAGGTCCTCGAACAGGCGGACCATGTCATCCGCCGGCTTCATCCAGGCATCGGGGGAGGATCGCCGGCGATCGTCGCTGTCGACATAGGATGATCCGGCGATGCACAGCATCGTATCGTGCGCGGCGTGGAAATCGGGCTCCGCGAAGCAGGCGGGGTTGGTCGCGACGAGCGGCAGGTCGCGCGCATAGGCAAGCTCGATCACCGCATCTTCCGCCGCCTCCTCGGCCGCATCGCCGCGCCGGGCAAGCTCGATATAGAGGCGGTCGGGAAACAGCACCTGCAACCGATCGAGATAAGCGCGCGCGGCATCGGCCTGCCCTTCCGCCAGCAGCCGGGTAATGGCCCCTTCCCCGCCGGCGGTGAGCGCGATCAGCCCGTCCGTCTTGCCTTCCAGCCGATCGAGCGGGACGTGCGCGTCCTCATGCCCCGGCCGTTCCAGATGCGCGGCCGAGACCAGTTCGCAGAGATTGTCATAGCCCTTTTCGTCCTGGGCATAGAGCGCCAGCCAATCGACGATCCCGGCCTTGCCCTCGGCCGCCCCCGGCCGCACGACGCCCAGCATCGCGCCGACGATCGGCTGCACGCCTTCCTTCTTGGCCGCATCCGAAAAGGCCATGGCGCCGTAAAGCCCGTTGCGATCGGTGATCGCGGCGGCGGGAAAACCCAGCGCGCGCGCCTGCTTGGCGATCGCCTTGGGATCGATCGCCCCTTCCAGCATGGTGAAAGACGAGAAAACGCGGAGGGGAACGAAACCGGAATGGGGCATGGCCGCAGCCTAGGCCCCATGCGCCGATTCGGAAAGCGCATGTGCAGCCCGCCGCGCCGGAACCTTCTACCCCGACGCACATTTTGCTACCGCAACGAACCACGGGAGGAGCATGTGGCCAACACCGCATCCGAACCGGGCCTGTCCCCGCCGCGCCCCATCGGCTGGGGCTGGATCCTGATCTACGGCATCGTATCGATCGCGATCGGCCTGTTCGCGCTTTTCTGGCCCTTTCCCGCAACGCTTGCGGCCACGCTCACCATCGGCGCCTTCTTCCTGATAACGGGCCTGATGTCGATCGTGTCCGGCATCAGCGCCCGCCACGAGACGCGCTGGTATGAAATCCTGTTCGGCGTGATCTCGGTCGTGCTGGGCGCGCTGCTCGCCTTCCGGCCGATCATCGGCGCGATCTCGCTCACGCTCACCGTCGCCACCTGGCTCGGCATACGCGGCGCGCTGGAAATCTACTGGGGTATCAAGATCAGGCGCCATCGCTGGCTGCTGATCGCCATGGGCGTGATCAACATCCTGCTGGACGTCTTCCTGCTGGCGACGCTGCCCTTCACGGCGCTGACGCTGCCCGGCTACATCCTCGGCATCAGCTTCCTGTTCGGCGGTTTCACCGCGATCATGGTGGCGCTGGGCTATCGCAGCGCGATCGCCGGTTTACGCTAGAGCGATTTCAGCCGGCGATCGGACGGTCGGGGAAGCGAAGGTCAGGGCTCGCGCTCCCACCCCCCGCCGAGCGAAAGGAAGATATCGACCTGGTCGAGCGCAAGCTGCACGCGCGCGGCGGCTGAAGCGCTTTCCGCCATGGCCAGGCTGCGCTGGGCATCGAGCAGGTCGAAGAAGCCGGTGCGCCCGAACAGGAACAATTTGTTGGCCTGCGTTTCGGAAAGGGCGGCGCTTTCGCGGGCCTTGTCCAGCGCCTCCATCCGGTCGCGATCGCGCGCATAGGCGTTGAGCGCGGTTTCCGTCTGCCGCAGAGCCTCCAGCACGGCGGCGTCGAAGCCGGCTATCCGGGCCTCGACGCCCGCTTCCGCCTCGGCGATCCGCGCCTTCACCACCGGCCGGTTGGGGAAGGACCAGCTTATCAGCGGCCCCAGGCTGAAGCCGAAGGAGGTGCCGGTGCCGAAACCGCTCAGCGGACCGGCGAGGCCCAGCGATCCGCCCAGGCTGATCTGGGGATAGAGATCGGCCACGGCCACGCCGATCCGCGCCGTATCCGCCGCCAATGATCGTTCGGCGGCGCGGATGTCCGGCCGGCGGCGGATCAGCGAGGCGCCGTCGCCGATCGGGATCGGCTGGCGCACCGCGGGCAACCGCGCGCAGCCGGCGACCTCGCGGGGATAATCGGCCGGTGGGCGCCCCATGAGCGTCGCCAGCAGGAAGAGCTGCGCCTGCCGGTCCGCCTCGAACCCCGGCAGCGTCGCCTCGCTCTCGTTGACCGCCGTCTGCGCGCGGCTGACGTCGAAGGCCGTGCCGCGCCCGCCCCGGCGGAGCCGCCGGGTGGCATCCAGCGTCTTGGCCTGCAGCGCCACCACCTGCCGGTTGACGCCAAGGCCGTAATTGGCCGCGCACACGCCGACATAGGCCCGCGCCGTCGCGGCGGCCACGCTGACCCGCACGGCATCCCGCGCCGCCTGCACCGCCTCGGCATCGCCCTGCGCCGCCTCGATCGCGCGGGCGATCTTGCCCTGCAGGTCCAGAGGGTAGGAAGCCGAAAGGCCGATATCGTAGCCGACATTGCCCGGCAGGCCGCGCCCCGTGCCGGAGGGGCGGGCAAGATCGGCCGCGCCGCTCAGCGTCGTGGATATCGTCCGTCCGGCCGCCGCCTCGCGCACCACGGCGGTGGCGCGGCGCAGATTGGCGTCGGCTTCGCGCAGATCGGCATTGGCGGCCAGCGCCTGCTCGATCAGCCCGTCCAGCACCGGATCGTCGTAGAGCCGCCACCAGCGATCGGGCAGCGGTGCCTGCGTGAAGCCGCGTTCACCCGCGCCCGCGAACGCGCCGGTCGCGGCCCCGGCCGTCGCCGCAGAATGCTCCGGCGGACGATAATCGGGGCCGGCGGTAGTGCAGGCGGCAAGGCCCGCCGTTGCCGCGAGCAGCAGGGCAAAGGCGGCGCGGTTCATTTCTCGTCCGCCGGCTGCACCGTCACGGTCGCCGTCCGCCCGACGATGAGTTGCACGTCCTTGGGCACCTGCGTCAGCTTCACGCGCACCGGGATGCGCTGCGCCAGCCGCACCCAGGAGAAGGTCGGCTCCACATCGGGCAGCAGGTTGGGGGAATCGGCGCGGCCGCTGTCGTGGATGCCGGCGGCGATGCTTTCCACATGCCCCTTCAATTCCTCCTCCTCGCCCATCAGCCGCACCGTCACCGGTGCGCCCACACGGATGCGCGGCAGCTTGGTCTCCTCGAAATAGCCTTCGACCCTGAGGCTGTCGGTATCGACCAGCGCCATCGCCTGCTGGCCAGCGGCCACATAATCGCCGGGATGGAGATCGAGATTGGTGACGATTCCGCGCACCGATGCGCGCACCTCGGTGCGCTTCAGATTGAGGGCCGCCGCCTCCTGCGCAGCGATCGCGACGTCCAGCGCGGCGCGCGCGGTTTCCACGGCGGCCACATTCCGCTCGTGCGTCTCGGTGGCGACGAGATCGCCCAGCGCCACGTCGCGCTTCGCCTCGCGCTGCGCCTGCGCCAGCGTGGCCCGCGCGCTGGCGATGCTGGCGCGCGCCTGGTCATAGGCCAGCGAATAACGCGGCCGATCGATCACGAAGAGGAGGTCGCCCGGCTGCACCACCTGATTGTCGCGCACCGCCACCTGGGTGATGAGGCCGCCGATATCGGGCGTCACCCGCACCACATCGGCCCGCACCCGGCCGTCCCGCGTCCAGGGGCTGCGTTCATAATGGTTCCACATCCACAGCGCGACGATCACGGCGAGGAGGACGATGATGATCGTCGCGGCGCTGCGCGAGATCGTGGACAGGAGGTTCTTCATAAGCGGATACCAAAGCGGGCGAAGGCCCAGACGAGAAGGCCGAGGATGAGGACGAACATCGCCAGGTCCACCATCGCCCGATAGGCGACGAAGCGGTAGAGCCCGAACAGCGATGCCATCCGCACGGCGAAACCGGTCAGCAGCAGCGCCACGAACGCCAGCATCAGCAGCGTCGGCACGAACACGCCGCCGATGGAAATCTCCCCGATCATGCCTCGGCTCTCCGATAGGGCACGGCATCGGGAAACAGCGCCCGCCGCAGGCTCACGAGCGAAAGCGCGGCGGTGCGCCGCACCGGCGCCGATGGATTGGCGACCAGCACGTCCATCGCCCGGTCGATATTGCGGAGCACCTTCTCATCCGGCGGGGTCGGCCGGTCGGGGTCCAGCCCGGCATAATATCGGCCCACGTCGCGCAGCACCGGCGTCAGCACGCCGCCCTGCACGCGCGGCAGATCCAGCCGCAGCTGGCGCAGCTCGCCGATGGCGAGGCCGGTGCGCATGTCGCGCAGCGCATCATAGGCCGGCATGCCCGGATCGCGGCTGCGCGCGGCGAGCCTGGGGGTGAGCAGGGCCGCGCGATCCAGCATGCGGTTGATCCACGCCCGGATATCGGGCGCGGTCGTCAGGTTGGCGCGGCTGGCGATATCCGCCCAGCCCGCCTTCACCGTGCGGCGGATGGCGCCTTCCGCGCCCGCCGACTGGAGCAGGCGGACGATCACGATCGCCAGAATGATCCCCAATAGCTGCGCGATGCCGCCATTCACATAAGGCGCGAACTCGCTGTCATAGGTCGCGGCGAGCAGGCTGGGATTGGCCAGCCCCATCATCGCCGGCAGGGCAAGCCCGGCATAGCGCGGCGACGTCATCAGCGCGCCGCCCACCAGCAGCGCCGGCGCCAGCGCCGCCGCCAGCATGGGAAAGCCGTCCATGCGCGGCAGGATCGCGAAGGCATATATGCCGCCGACGATGATCGCCACCGCCGTGCCGATGAAGAAGGCCTTCAGCGGCGCCACCGGATCGTCCATCGCCGCGAACAGGGCGATGAACACGCCCATCAGCATCACGGCGCCGCTGCCGTCCTGCCAGCCGCTGGCGATCCACAGCGTGCAGCCGACGATGATCGCGATGGCGGCGGACATGGCGGCGCGCGCCGCGCCCCAATAATCACGGTGCAGCGCGCGCGCGGTCGGCTGATCGAGCAGCTCGGCCACGCGCGGCGTAACCGGATGGCGCGAATGGGTCTCCATCTGGTCCCGCAGGTCGCGGCAGTCGCGATGCACGCCGATCAGTTCGGCAAGCCGGGAAAGCAGGCTGATCCGCAGCGCATCGTCCCACCCCATCGCCGCCGTCGCCTCCGGCTCCAGCATGGCGCAACGGGCGCGCAGCGCCTCGGCGGTGGCATCGCGTTCCGCCCGGTCCTGCGGCATGTCCGCCAGCCAGGCGCGCACGTCCTCGATCAGGGCGGCGATGGCGGGCGGCAGCCTGCCGCCATCGCGCACCAGCACCGTCATCCTGTCGTCCACCGCCGCCGCCAGCGGCAGCGCCAGCGAAAGCTGATCCTGCAACGCCCGCACCGTGCGCACGCGCGGCGCGATCCGCACCGTCTCATAAGGCAGGTGCGTGGAAAGCTGATGGAGCTCGTTGATGTCCAGCGCCAGCCGCTGCCTGTCCTTCGCCAGGCCCGGCACCGCCTCGCGCGCGATCGAATCGCGGGACCAGCGCTCGGCATCGCGCAGCATCCCTTCCACCCGGTTCAGAAGCAGCTCCGTTACCGAGCTTGGCAGGATCGCGCCGTGGACGAAGCTGGCGCAGAGGATGCCGATGGTGATCTCCTGCACGCGCAGGCTGGCGACGGTGAAGATGTCGCCCGGTGCGTCCACGCTGGGCAGGCCGATGATGCAGGCGCTGTATCCCGCCAGCACGAACAGATAGGCGCGCGGTGTGCGATCCAGCACCGATACGAACACGCAGAGCGCCAGCCACAGCGCGAAGCCCAGCGTCAGCAGCTCCGGCGCGTTGACCAGCCGCGGCACCATGAACACGGCGACGGCCGCGCCCACGATGGTGCCGATCACGCGGAATATGGCCTTGGAAAGCACCGCGCCGGCCAGCGGCTGGGCAACGATATAGGCGGTGGTGACGGCCCAATAGGGCCTCGGCAGGCCGATGCGCAGCGCGATATAGAGCGCGAGCATGGCCGAGCCATAGCATTTCAGCGCGAACAAGGCGGCCGGCAGCCCGAACCTTTGCGTCATGCGCCCTGGCCTCGCTTCATGGACAGCCGGTCAGCGAGAATTTCGCACAAGCGCAGGGTTGCCTCAAGGTCGGCATCGGAAATGCCGTCCAGCAGGTCATGCCGCAGCGCGGCCAGCCGCTCCTCGATCCGTTCGGCCAGGGCATGGCCTTCGTCCGTCAGGTGGATGCGGTTGACGCGGCCATCCTCGGGATCGGGCTTGCGGGCGATCAGCCCCGCCCCTTCCAGCTGGTGAAGCGTGCGCACCAGCGTCGCCTCCGCCACCTCCACCACGCGGGCGAGATCGGCCTGGCGGGCCTCGTCCCCCATGCGGGCAAGGTGGATCAGGCACCAGCCCGTCGACGTGGAAACCCCCAGCCCCGCCAGCATCTGATCGCCCAGCTGCCGCCACTGCCGCGCAAGGGGCAACAGCCGCATCGCAAGGCGGCGTTCGGACTCGTAACGGGGCATGAACGTTAGTTAGCACGCTAAGCGAATTTCTCAAGATCGATTTTGCACTGCACAATCGATTGCGCGCATCCTGTTCATTCGCGGAAATCAGGCACCGGCATCGGGTCGGGTTATGGGAATGCTGGCCCTGCCCCCGGCCTGCAATTCTGGACGGTATCGTCGCCGGCAAGGGCGGCCGCCTCTATCGTCAGGGGAACGGCCTGCGCCTGAAGCCACCTTCCCCGAAGCGCCGAACCGGACCGAGCTTCCTTCGGCCCGGCTCGATCCCGGCGAAACCTGTCGCAACGCGATGGCCTTCCGGCTCCTCCGAGACCGGCCGGGAATGCGGCTGCACTCCCGGCCGGGCACCATCATCAGAAGGAGAATTTGATCGTGCCGCCCCAGGTCTGGGGATCTCCCAGCTGGGCGGAGATCAGACCGGTATTACCCGGCGTGACCGCCAGCGATTCGAAGTAATTCTGATCGAACGCGTTACGCACCCACCCGAAGATATCGAAATTGTCGGTACGGAAGCCCGCGCGGAAGTTGTGGATCGAATAGCCGGAGATGTCGGTGTAGATCGACCGCGAGGCGTTGGACGAGAATTTCGAACGGTAGTTGGCGTCATAGCCGAGATAGGCCTGGCCATCGCGGCCGAGGATGGTCGCCGGGATGTTATATTCGGCACCCCAGGAGAAAGCCCATTTCGAGATACCCGGCATCCACTGCCCGGAGACATCGCAATTGGCCGGGCTGTTGGCGCCGGGCGTGGCCGGCGGCCCCACGGGCGTGCCGGTGCCGCCGCCCGCCAGTTCGGGCGGGCAAGGCGCGTCGACGAACTTCTTGAACTCATGATCGGTGAAGGCGCCGCTCAGATAGGCGTTCAGGCGTTCCGAGGGGCGCACGGTGAAATCGGCCTCGATACCGCGGACGCGAACCTTGTCGGCGTTGGCAAGATAGCCGCGCAGCACGTTGCTGCCGCTGACATTGCTGATTACGCTGGCCTGGAAATCTTTGATCTCGGTCCAGAAGCCGGTGAGGTTGAACGTCGCCCGGCGATCCCAGAACTGGGTCTTCACCCCCAGCTCGAAGTGGTTGACCTTCTCCGGCTTGATCTGCGCGACCTCCAGCGCCGGCGTGCCGTCGGCGTGGCTCGGCACGCCATTCAGGTTGATGCCGCCGGTTTTGAACGACCGCGCATAGGTCGCATAGGCCATCACGTCGGGCGTGAACTTGTAGGAGACGTTGAGGTCGTAGGAGAGATTCCAGTCGCTGAAATCGGGCTCGAAGAACTGGGACGCCTGCACGCCACGCTGCGCTGCGGTCCACGGATCGTTATAATAAGGGCTCGCAGGATCGCTGCTGATTATCTGGCGCGTGCCGTCGGAGGCCGTGCCCGTCACGACCGAGTCATAGAGCCCTTCCTTCTTGTCATAGTTGATGCGGATGCCCGGCGAGATCGTCAGTTCGTCGGTCAGGTGCCAGTTGAGCTTGCCGAAGGCGGCAAGGCTGAGATTCTTCAGCCGGATGTCATTTTCGGCCAGCACGCCGTTGAGCACGGCGGGATTGAGCGAAAGCGGGCTGCTCGGCGCCAGCAGCCACGCGCTGGCGGCCGTGCCGGTTTCCTGGACGCCCGTGGTGTGGATCTTCTGATAGAAAGCGAAACCGCCGACCACGAAATCGAACTTGTTCGCTTCATAGGCGTAGCGCAGTTCCTGCGTATACTGATCCTGATGGGTCGGATTGTTGACCTTGGTATAGACCGGAAGCCCGGTGAAATCGCGATCGTTCTTCGGCCCCCAATCCCAATAGCGCCATGCAGTGACCGAGGTCAGGGTGCCGCCGCCGACATCCCATTCGGCACGCAGCGATGCGCCGCCCAGTTCGTTGCGGGCGGCCAGATCCGCATCCAGATCGGTCAGGCGATCGAACGGGTTGGTGCTGGGCACCTTATAGCCGGGGAACAAGGCGGTCAGGGCGGCATATTGCCGGTTGAGCGCGCGCTGGGTGGTTCCCACGCGAGCATAGATCTGGCCGCAGCAGATCGGATCCTGCAGGTTCCAGTCACCCGAAAGCGTAATGTTGAGCGTCTCGGTGGGCTTCCAGAGCAATGCGCCGCGGATGCCGATATTATCCTGCGAGTTGATCCAGGTATCGGTCGTCACATTGTAGATCGTGCCGCGGCGATCCGTGCTCGAAACGCTGATCCGCGCGGCCAGATTGTCGCTCAACGGCCCGGAGACCGAAGCCTTGGCCTGCTTGAAATTGTAATTGCCGAGCGAAACCTCGGCCTTGCCCTCGAAGTCGAAGGAGGGCGCACGGGTCGTGATGTTGATCGCGCCGGCGGTGGTGTTCTTGCCGTAAAGCGTGCCCTGCGGGCCGCGCAGCACCTCGATCTGCTCCACATCCACGAAGTCCAGCGTCGCGGACGCGATGCGGTTGTAATAGACCTGATCGATATAGATGCCGACGCCCTGCTCGAAGCCGTCGTTGGTCAGGCCGAACGGCGCACCCAGCCCGCGGATGTTGATGAAGGTGTTTCGCGGATTGGTCGAAAAGAACTGCAGGGTCGGCTGCAACTGGGTCAGCCGGTTCAAATTATAGGCGCCCTTGGATTCCAGCGCGGCGCTGCCGACCACGGAAACCGCCACCGGCACGTCCTGAACATTCTCCTCGCGGCGGCGCGCCGTGACCAGGATGTCGCCTGCGCCATATTCGGCGGCCGTGGTTTCCGGCTCTTCCGCATGCGCCGCCACCGTTCCGGCCGGCAGGCTGGCCAGGCAAGTCAGAACCCCGACGAGCAGCGATCGGCCGGCAACCTGGCCCGATCGGCCCTTCCCCCTGTTAAACATTGCTTCTCCCCTTATCTATAGAAAAAGTAGACAAAAAGCGCGCGCACAATCACGTCGGCGGAAATGCCGTCCGCAAATTCTCTTTCCAGTTGGTAGAGAAGATCTAGATCGCGCTGTTCCGGCCCGGAACAATGAAATTTTTGGGCCGCGCCTAGTTTGCCTTGGCCGATCGCGCGATTCTGCTTTCCCGCCGGGCGGGAAGTTCATGCCAGCCTTGCTGAAATCGTGTCCGGACCGTCCTTTCGGGGCAGTCTCACCGCGATCACCAGTTGGTCATGGTGCCGTCCTGGAGGCGGTTCACGGGGAGGTAGGCGCGCTTATATTCGTATCTGGCGGCCAGCTCCTCGTCGATG
>NZ_PHHF01000083.1 GCF_003034225.1 Edaphosphingomonas fennica | reverse complement strand
CAGAATTCACCAACCGGCGCGGCCACCTATCGGCCATCAAAATTGACGCCGACCGGACTCCGTAATCGTCGCGCTACAGTCCGGACGCGGGCGCGCTCGTCGTCCTGCGCAAGCATGTCCTGCATCCAGTGCAGTGCCTGGACAACGCGCATGGCCGGCCGGCCTGCCCAATAGAGGCGGCTGGGTGCGGCGAACTTGAAATGAATTTCCTGCTTGCCGAGCTTGATCGGCTTCAGGCGTGCATCAACCAACACCTCGATGCGCGCGGGCACGGCGGTGGTGAGGCCGAGATCGTTGGCGGCGGTCATGCCGTCCACCACGGCGCGCGCCTGGTCGCGGCGGGTGACGGCGCGGATGACGGCGCGATAATCGGGCACGGCGGGGCGGCCAGTCAGCTCATTCTTGCGGGGCTGATCGTAGAGACCGCGGTCGATCCGACGCAGATCGCCTGCGGCGGCGAGGCGTTGCAGGGTCTTGTCGACTGCGGCGCGGCTGCCAAGGTCGGCAAAATCGCCGGGCGTCCAGACCTCGTTCGGGCTGGAGGCGATCCGGGCGAGCAGCCGGGAGCGAAGGTCGGTATCATGCGCTAAGGTCGTCATGTCCGAAATATGATACATTTTTCGGACAAAGGCAAGATCGTGTCCGAAAAGTGCTACATTCTTCGGACAAACAGGGCTTGCTTTGGTGTCCGAAGTTTGCCGCAAACTTCGGACACTCATGCCCCGGTCGCCTCCAGCGTCTGCTTCTGCTGGGACCGATCACGCCGTCCGGAGCGAGAACGCGATGGCGTCGCCCGCCCATCGAGCAGGTCGGCCATTTCGTCGGCCACCCGGTCAGCCGTCATCCTGAGCGCTTCGTCGATGTGGACATAGCGCTGTGTGACGCCCCTGGCGGAATGGCCGAGCAGCGCCGCGATCGTCAGCTCGGAGAAGCCGAGATCGCCCGCGAGGCTCGCAAAGGTGTGGCGCAACGTGTGCGGGGTGATGTCCGCCAGCCCGGCCTTCTGACAGACGCGATCGAGAACACGCACCACGCCGATGAAATGCCCTTCGCCCCAATCGGCCGGAAAGAAGAAGGGGGACTTGGTTTTGGGCTGATCGAGAAGCAGATCGATGGCGGCCTGGCCGATCACACGAATCTGCGCGCCGCTTTTGGTATCCGGAAAGCGGATGGCGCATTCCTCTTCGTCCAGCCAGGTGCGCTGCAGCCCGAGCGCTTCCATGCGCCGAAAGCCGGCCAGGAGGAGGAAGCGAATGGCGGCGAGCCCCGTCGGATGCTCGCCCTCCTCCGCGGCCGCCCGCAGCGTCTTGCCCAGCCG
Organism: Edaphosphingomonas fennica; assembly: GCF_003034225.1. Lineage (GTDB taxonomy): Bacteria > Pseudomonadota > Alphaproteobacteria > Sphingomonadales > Sphingomonadaceae > Sphingomonas_E > Sphingomonas_E fennica. Next base: position 19,465 of record NZ_PHHF01000083.1, on the reverse strand, counting down.
TTCGATCTCGCTCCGGCTGAGCCGGCGCTCGCGCGGTGCGCTGGCGAGCCTGCGCACACCCTTCGCGGGATTGGCTTCGATCTTCCCGAGGCGAACCGCATGCTCAAAAATGGAATGCAGCGTCGACATGGTCCTCGCGGCCACGCCTTCGCCGCCGGTGGTGGCGCCGCCGCGGCTGCCCGCGCGAGGCTTCGAGGTCTTGCCGGCCGCAATGTCCGCCTGCGCACCTTCGACATCGCCAAGCTTGAGGGATGCGACCTGGCGGCGACCGAGGAGCGGCTTGATGTGCGCCTCGATGCGGCTGCGGTCCATCGCCAGCGTGGACGGCTTGATCGGCCGCCGACGGCGGCCGAGGATCCGCCCGGCTTCCGCCTCGGCCAGATACCAGTCGCAGACTTCGGCGACGGTGAGCAGGCCCGCTGCCTTGGCTTCCTCGGCGACCGGATCGACACCCTTGGAAACCGCCACCAGCTTCTCATGGGCGAGCTTGCGAGCTTCTTCGACCGTCATCAGCCCATAGCGCCCGATGACGGCTCTCCGGTTCCTCCCTTCCGGGGTGCGATACTGGATGACGAAGCTCTTGAGACCCGACGGCATGACCTGCACGCCGAACCCGCGCAGCTCGCGATCCCACACGAAATGCTCCCGAACCTTGACCCCATCTCTGGAAGGTTTCGGAGCCTTGAGCGCGTCCACGATCCGCTTTGTGATCTTTTCCGTCGCCATATCAACACCTTGTCGAATTTTTGCTTAGAATCGCCCTACCATACCCTCTATCGAAGCCAATTCCAAGCATTTCGAAGCAAGTCGGCGGCTACCTCCCGGATAGGTTCGGCGGGACTGATGTCGATTAACATATTGATCTATAGCGTTAAATCGTGCCGCAGCGTGGAGCTGGATAGGGTGGCGTAAGCGCGTCGGGCACCTTGCCAAGGTTGGGGTCGAGGGTTCGAATCCCTTCGCCCGCTCCAGTTTCTCTAAGAAAATCAGCATCTTAGATGCACTTCCAAAATTTGGAAGTGCAGAGAAAATCCCCAGTTCACCACCAGTTCACCACCGCCGAGCGCCTACGGACAATCGGGGGGCGTTGAAGCGATGCGTGGAGGGGAACGCCTTCCCCTGCGTTTGAGCTCCTCTGCGCGAATCTCATGCGACCCCTTCCATGGGGTTATGCCCCCAGCCTGTGCAGAAATACTTGGCGCTCCGGCCGGAGACACGGCGCGCTTCTCTGCGGCTAGTGAAAATTGCGGGATTTCAGACGCAGGAGCGCGTCGGGGCGATCGAGCCCTGGCGGCGGCACTTCTTGCAGATGTTGCGAGGCGCCGAAATGCGTCCCTGTGTCCTGGCTATTGTTCCGGACGTTTGCGGTGCCGCGTTCGCCCAAAGTGCCAAGCATCGCCGTCAGATCGAACAGCCGCGCGCAGATCAGATGGATCACGTCGCCCTCGCGCTGGACCCGCCCCTGAATGCCGAGCATCGCTGATGTGAGCACGATGCGGCGCTGTTTCTCATAGAGGTCCGGCCAGACGACGAGATTGGCGATCCCGGTTTCATCTTCGATGGTGATGAAGGTGACGTTCTTCGCCGATCCGGGGCGCTGGCGGACCAGCACCAGCCCCGCGGTGCGCACCGGGCGGCCATCCCTGAGGGCATGGGCATCCGCGCAGGAGAGGAAACGCTCGCGCGTCAGATCGCCGCGCAGGAAGGCGAGCGGGTGACGGCGCAGCGTCAGCCCGACATGGCGATAATCCTCGACCACTTCCCGGCCTGCCGTCATCGCCTTTAGGCGCACCGCCTCTTCGGCAATCTCCGGTTCGGGGCGCTCCTCCTTTCGGCTCATTGCGGCAAACAGAGGAAGCGGTTCATCCCGGAGCGCCTTGATCGCCCACAGCGCCTCGCGGCGGGCGAGGCCAAAGGCCGGACGATAGGCGTCGGCTTCGGCGAGCTGGACCAGCGCGGACGCGGGAACGCCGGCGCGGCGCCACAGATCGTCGACATCGCGATAAGGCTGCTGTGCGCGGGCTGCGACAATCGCCGCGGCATGGGCGTTGGACAGCCCCGCAACGCGGTTGAAGCCGAGGCGAACGGCGAAGCGTCCATCCCGGCCCGGCTCCAGCGTACAGTCCCAGCGCGAGGCGTTGATGCAGACAGGCCGAACCCCGACGCCATGATCGCGAGCATCGCGCACGATCTGGGCCGGTGCATAGAAACCCATGGGCTGACTGTTCAGCAGCGCCGCGCAAAACACGTCGGGGTGCCAACATTTGAGCCAGGCGCTCGCATAGGCGATCAGCGCAAAGCTGGCCGCATGGCTTTCGGGGAAACCATAGCTGCCGAACCCTTCGAGCTGGCCGATGATCTTCTCGGCAAACTCTTCAGCATAGCCGCGCGCAATCATGCCGCGCATCAGCCGCTCGCGGAAATTGACGACGCCGCCCGTATGTTTGAACGTCGCCATGGCGCGGCGAAGCTGGTCGGCTTCGGCGGCGCTGAACCCCGCGCAGACCATCGCCACCTGCATCGCCTGCTCCTGAAACAGTGGCACGCCCAAGGTCTTGCCCAGCACTTTTTCCAGTTCGGGCGTCGGAAAATCGACCGCCTCATCGCCTGCGCGGCGGCGCAGATAGGGATGGACCATGTCGCCCTGGATCGGGCCGGGCCGCACGATCGCGACCTGGATGACGAGATCATAATAGGTGCGCGGTTTGATGCGCGGCAGCATCGCCATCTGCGCGCGGCTCTCGATCTGAAAGGTGCCGAGCGTGTCGGCCTTGCGGATCATCGCATAGGTGCGCGGATCTTCGGCCGGGACCGACGCGAGATCGAGGTCAATGCCCTTATGCTCGCGCAGGAGATCGAACCCCCGGCGCATGGCCGAGAGCATCCCCAGCGCCAGCACATCGACCTTCATCATCTTCAGCGCATCGACATCATCCTTGTCCCATTCGATGACCTGCCGGTCTTCCATCGCGGCGGGCTCGATCGGGACGAGTTCGTCCAGCCTGTCCTCGGTCAGCACGAAGCCGCCGGGATGCTGCGACAGGTGGCGCGGCGTGCCGATGAGCTGGCGGGCGAGATCGAGCGTGAGGCGCAGCCGCCGGTCATCGAGATTGAGGTTCAGCTCCTCGGCGTGCTTCGGCTCGGCCCCTTCGCTCGACCAGCCCCAGATCTGCGAGGATAAGAGCCCGATCATGTCTTCGGGCAGGCCCATCGCCTTACCGACGTCGCGCAATGCGCCCTTGGCGCGGTAGCGGATCACCGTCGAACAGAGCGCGGCGCGGTGGCGGCCATAGGTCTCATAGACCCACTGGATGACTTCTTCGCGCCGCTGATGCTCGAAATCGACATCGATGTCGGGCGGCTCGCGCCGCTCCTCGCTGACGAAGCGCTCGAACAGCAGGCTGTTGCGCGATGGGTCGATCGAGGTGATGCCCAGCACATAACAGACCGCGCTGTTCGCCGCCGAACCGCGCCCCTGGCACAGGATACCCAGCTTGCGCGCCTGCCGGACGATCGCATCGACCGTCAGAAAATAGGGCGCATAATCGAGGCTCTCGATCAGCGCCAGTTCGTGCCGCAGCGTCGCGGCGACCTCCTCGGGCAGGCCCTCGGGATAGCGCCCGCTCGCACCCGCCCAGGTCCGCTTCGCCAGCGTCGCCTGCGCGGTCAGGCCATCCTCGACCACTTCATGCGGATATTGATAGGCGAGTTCATCGAGGCTGAAGCGGCAGCGCGCGGCGAGTTCGACCGAGCGTGCCACCGCCTCGGGCCAGAGCCGAAACAGCCGGGCCATTTCTTCAGGTGGCTTGAGATAGCGATCGGCATGGCGGTTCTTCGCAAAGCCGGCATCGTCGATGGTGATGCCCTCGCGGATGCAGGTCATCACGTCTTGAAGCATCCGCCGGTCCGGCGCATGGAACAGCACGTCATTGGTCGCGACGGTCGGCACGCCGTCCTGCGCTGCAAGATTGGTAAGGTCATGCAGTCGCAGAAAATCGCGCGGGCGGCGGCGCAGGGTGAGCGCCAGATAGCAGCGGCCGGGAAAGAGGCCAGACAGCTTGCGCAGGCGCAGCGCCGTCATGTCATCGGCCGTGTCCGGCACCAGCATGGCGATCAGCCCTTCGCCCCAATCGGCAAGATCGTCCCAGTGCAGTTCGCACTTTGCCTTACCGGCACGGGCCTTGCCGACCGACAGCATCCGGCACAGCCGCGCATAGGCCGGCCGGTCGGTGGGATAGACCAAGAGGTCGGTGTCATCGGCGAGGATCAGGCGGCAACCGACGATGAGACGCACGCCGGTTTCCTTCGCGGCGATATGGGCGCGCACCATCCCCGCGAGGCTGTTCCGGTCGGTGATCGCCAGCGCCTCGAGCCCAAGCGCGGCGGCGGCGCCGAACAGCTCCTCGGCGCTGCTCGCGCCGCGTAGGAACGAGAAATGCGAGGCGCATTGCAGTTCGGCATAGCGCGTCATGCGAAAATGCCATGCAGATACCAGCGGTGGTCGCCGGTGTTCGGGTCTTCGCCGTCACCGCGGCGGAACAGCCAGAAGCGTTCGCCGGCATCATCCTCGACCTGAAAATAGTCGCGCACGGCGGACAGTTCGCCATCGCGCACCCACCATTCGCCGAAGATCCGCTCCGGGCCATCGGCGCGTTTGACGCGGCGGCGCACACCGCCCCAGGTGAAGCTGGCCGGCGGATGGTCGGGCAGCAGCGCCATGGCTTCAACCGGCGCGGGTGGGTCGAGCAGCCGCGCGGGGCGCGGCCAGTCTGCCGGCCACGCCGCGCCGGCGGGGCGCGCGAGCGGTGCGATCTCGCGGACGCTGCGCTCGGGCACTTCGCTCTGGGTCGGGGCGCAGCGATAAAGCCGGCCATGCGCCATCCGGTTGGCGAGCGTATCGACCAGCTCCGATAGATCGGGCGCTGCCGGCTCGATCAGGCTGGAGACTGTGCTGCGATAGTCGAGCGGCTCGGCCACGCTGGCGGTCAGCGTCATCAGTTCGATCCCGAAGCCCGGCGCCACGGTCTCGATCCGGTCGCACAAGAGCCGCGTCATGCGCCTGGCATCGCGCAGCGGCCTTGCCGTTCCGGCCCGAATCGCCTCGATGCGATTGTCGACGCGGGTGAACAGGAGGTCGAGCCGGCGCGCGCCCAGTCCCTTTGTCTCCAGCGCCTCGCACAGCTGGACCGCCAGCTTGCCGGTGTAGCGCGCCAGCGTTTCCGGCGCTGCGATCGGTTCCGCGAAGGCGCGCCGGACCCGGACCAGTTCCGGCGCCTCGACCAGGTCGCAGGGCTCGGCGGCCCGGCCATAGGCCTGATCGAGCCGGCGTCCGACATCGGGACCGAAGCGCAGCGTCAGCGGCGCGCGCGGCATGTCCGCAAGATCGCCGATAGTGACGACACCCAGACGGTGCAGCCCGTCGATCGTGCCGATGTCGAGGCGCAAGGCCATGATCGGCAGCGGCGCCAGCCTCGCTTCGAGATCGTGATCGTGGACGATGGTGGAGGCTGACGGTCCGAACCGCGCCAGTCCATGTGCTGCGCCATAAGTCGCGGCGACCGCGATACTGGCCATGATCCCGCTGTCCGCGAGACGCCGCGCCAGGTCCGCGATGAAGGCGTCCTCGCCGCCCAGCAGATGCGCCGCTCCGGTCATGTCGAGGCGAAGGCCATCGGGCGGATCGGCGGCGACGATCGGCGAATAGCGCCGCAGCGCCCAGACAGCGAGGCGTTCGAGCGCGGCGTCATCGCCTGCCGGATCGGCATCGCGCACGTCGAGCCCCGCCAGCAGCGCCTGGGCTTTGGCGACGGCCATGCCAGGCACAATGCCTTCAGCCCGCGCTGCCTTGTTCACCGCGCTGATCTGCCGCCTGGCCCCTTCGCGGCCGACCAGCGCCAGGGGCCGGTCAGGCGGCGGCGCCGATGCGCCGAGGCTGCGCAGGAGCCGATCGATCGGCCAGCCTGGCAGGTAAACCGAGACGGCCCGCGTCATCGCAGGCCTCCAGCTCGAAATCCGCGCAATCGCCGGCGCGCGCCCGGATCAGTTCGACCAGCCATCGCGCCCGCCCGATGCCGGGAACGGGCAGTGGTTCGGACGGGAGCGCGGTGACGCGCCAGCGCGTGACGCTGGCGGTCGGTTGCCCGAAATCCGCGGCCTCCGTCATGCGGCGCCAGCGCCGGATCGCCAGCGCGATCGTGCCGCTCTCCTCGGCGCAGAGCTGCAACCGGCGCGATGCGACCATGGGCAGACGCGCCAGTTCGCCGACCACTGCCGACAGCCCGCCGTGCCGCAGACCTTCCTCCATACAGGCCAGGACGGCCTTTTCGTCGCCGACTTCGGCGTAGATCACCCGATCGGGGTGAAGCCCGGCCTGCGCCAGCGAAGGGGCGAACAGATCGCGCCGCGTCACGCACCAGAGCACCTGGCCGCTGGTTCTGGCAGCAATGCCGGCGGCGAACAGCGCTGCGGCCGCGCCATGCACAGCGCCATTGGCGCCGCCGGCCACCTCGTGCAGCGCGCCCAGCGCCAAGCCCCCACCCGGAACTTTGGCGTCCACTGCGTCGATCCCGAACGGTAGCACGCCGCGCGCACGCTTCCCGCCCGATTCGATTCGGGCGATCTGGGCGCGGAGCGCGGAAATCTGGGGGTTTGCGGGCATGGGCGTCGAGTCGAGAACATGTGAGCGGGTCCAATGTTCTCTAATTGTTCTCGCGGCGCTGAAGAGTCAATGCGCGCGGGATCAGGCCGGCGGCTCGTATGGCGCCTTACCGGCCCTAAAGGCCTGCGCTGCTGTCTTCCTTCTGGCCCTTCGCGACGATGGTCAGCCGATCATCGGCAAGCGGCCGCTGGAGACCCGACACCTCGTCCCAGGGGGCGGCGAGCCATCGCTCCCAGTCTTCACTTCTGGTCAGGATGACCGGCATGGCCTTGGGATGGTAGCGCCCGACGACGGCATTGGCTTCGGTGGTCAGGAAAGCGAACAGGTCGCAGCTGATCTCGCCCTCGGCTTTTTTGCGCACGCAGGTCCAATGGGTCCAGATGCCGGCAAAGAAGGCGAGCGGTCGCTCCTCACCGAGCGCGAACCAGACCGGCTTGCGATTCCCGCCGGGAGCCTGATCCGGTTCGCTGAAGGATGTGAACGGAACCAGACAGCGCGACGGCGGAGCGAGCCAGCGGCGCCAGTGCGGGCTTTTGGTGTTGCGAACATTGGTGACGCCCTTGTCCACCGACTTGCCCTCGAGCGCGAAGGCCGGCGACGGCATTCCCCAGCGCGCCATGACCATCTCGCGGCCCTCGGCGCCCTCGCGCACGATCGGCGCGGGATAGTCGGGATAGATGCCTGCCATCTCCGGCAGATTGCCGGTGCGGTCGGTCATGACAGCGGCGAGTTCGCGAATCGCCGCCTGACCTTTGGTCAGGGCATAAAGGTTGCACATCGCAGGTCGTCATTGCGCCCCGGGATCGTGAACGCAATGATGGAGGGTGTCAGGCAGCAATGGGTGGGGAAGGCCTTCCCCTGCGTTTGCGCTTCGCTTCGCGACTCGCAAACGACCCCTGTCTAGCGGGGCTGCGCCCCGCAACGCCCCGCTGAGAGTGAGAGTGCGGCCGGGTGGCCGTGACGGGTGGAGTGCGGCGAGAGAGGCTCGCTGCTCGCCCGTCGCGGAGACATTGCGATGGCACAGGCACGCACAGGCCGGTCCGCCCAGGGACGGGCGAACCTCTACGAACAGATCACCAATCGGATCATCGCCGAACTGGAGGCCGGACGCGTCCCCTGGGTTCAGCCCTGGGGATCGGCAAAAGCTGGGGTCGGCTTGCCGTTCAACGCCGTCAGCGACCGCCGGTATAGCGGCATCAACGTCCTCACGCTCTGGAACGCCATCGTCTCGCGCGGCTTTACCTCCCATGCGTTCCTCACCTTCCGGCAAGCGCTTGCTTTGGGCGGTCATGTCCGGCGCGGCGAACAGGGTATCGGCGTCATCTATGCACGCCGCTTCATCCCCAGGGAGGAACGGCGCCGCGCCGATAGCGAAGGTCGCGATCCCTCCGGCGGCATCCCCTTCCTGAAATGGTTCACCGTCTTCTCGGTCGAGCAATGCGAAGGTCTGCCCGCGAAGATATGCGAACCTCCGCCGCCGATCCCCGAGGGGCTCATTCTCCCGCAGGCCCAGGCGCTGATCGACGCGACCGGCGCGGATTTCCGCATCGGCGGTCCCTCCGCCTTCTACTCGCCGGCCCACGACTATGTGCAGGTGCCGCGTCCCGACGATTTCCATGATCCGATCAACTGGCATCGCACGGCCTTCCATGAGCTGGGGCATTGGGTGGGCGGTACGTCCCGCCTGAACCGCGACCAGACCGGTGCCTTCGGTTCTGTCGCTTACGGCAAGGAAGAACTGGTCGCGGAGATGGCCGGGGCCTTCGTCTGCGCCGCGCTCGGTATCGCGCCCACCGTCCGCCACGCGGATTATATCGGCTCCTGGCTGGAGATCATCCGCGAGGACAATCGGGCCATCCTGCGCGCCGCCAGCGCCGCCTCGAAAGCAGCCGACTATCTGCTCGCCTTCCGCCCCGAAGCGGCCACCGCCGCCAATGACGACGAGGATCCTGACGATCCCGCCGCCGGCGCCCTCGACGGGAGGGTCGCGGCATGATCCTCCTCACACCGCAATTGCGCGATCAGCTTCGCGCCAACGACCGGGCCCGCAGTGAGGCGTTGCGCCGGGGCGAACCGACGCCCGATCCGGTGCCGGTGGTCCGCTTCTTCAATCCCGTCGGTGCGGCAACCTGGCTGGCGACGGAGCTGGACGAGGACGGGATTCTGTTCGGCATTGCCGACCTCGGCTTTGGCTGCCCCGAGATGGGCAGCTTTGCCCTCGCAGCACTGGAAGCGATTCGGCTTCCCTTCGGGCTCGGCATCGAACGCGACCTCCACTTCGAGGGCCGGCTTCCCCTGTCGGTCTATGCCGATGCGGCGCGGCGCACCGGATCGCTTATCGAGGCCGAGCGTCTCCTCCATCGGGCGGCGGCCACCTCGAAACCTTCACCCGTCTGAGAGGATGAAGGATTGGGCTGATCGCGGCTCAAGATTGCGATATGATCGCGTCTGCCAAGGAGGCGCCGATGCCCAGGAATCGCCAGATCTTCCATGACCCGAAGGACGAACTTCCGCCGGTGACCATCGAGATTCTCAAGGGCGATCTCATGCGCTTCACCCAGATCGATGCCGAGGGGCGCGCCAATGTCGTCACCCTGTCACCGCGCCATGGCGTGCAACGCGGGAGCTTCGGCGTGCCGCTGCCTCAGGCCGGCGACCTCAAAGCGGAAGCCTGAGCTGTTTGCGGTCAGCCGGCCGAACGTCAGGCAGCTTGTCGATGACAGGGGTTGTCGATGACAGGGGCCGGCTTCATCGCGCCCTGCCTGCGGCAGGCCGATAGAGGGAGAGGAAGGCCGGGGCCTTCGTGACGGGCTTGGAGCCGGGAGAGAGTCTCGCGGCGGCCCGTCATGGAGAAGTCCCATGGCCAAAGCGCCTCAGAAACTCGTTCTCAGCGGCTCGCGCGATATTCCCTTCAACTGTCTGCAACTGTCCCAGTCCAATGTCCGCCGCGTGAAGGCCGGCGTGTCGATCGGCGAACTGGCGGCCGACATTGCCCGCCGCACGCTGCTCCAGAGCCTCAATGTGCGGCCCATCCTCGATGCGGAAGGTCAGGAGACCGGCCGGTTCGAGGTGCCGGCCGGTGGCCGGCGGTTCCGGGCGCTCGAACTGCTGGTGAAGCAGAAGCGGCTCGCCAAGGATGCGCCGATCCCCTGTGTCGTCCGGCCCGCCCAGGATGCCGTCTCGGCCGAAGAGGACAGCTATGCCGAGAACACCCACCGCGAGGCACTGCATCCGCTCGACCAGTATCGCTCGATGAAGCTGCTCGCCGACGAAGGACAGGATGTCGAAGAGATCGCCGCCCGCTTCATGGTGACCCCGGCCGTGGTGCGCCAGCGCCTCAAGCTCGCCTCGGTCTCGCCAAAGCTGCACGAGATCTATGCCGAGGACGGCATGACGCTCGAACAGCTCATGGCCTTTTCGGTCTCCGACGATCATGACCGCCAGGAGCAGGTCTGGGAACTGCTGTCCCACAGCTACAACCGGTCGGCGGCCTATATCCGCAGCAAGCTGACCGAGGATACGGTCCGCGTTGCCGACAAGCGGGTGCGGTTCGTGACCGTCGACGCCTATGTCGCGGCGGGCGGTCATGTGATGCGCGACCTGTTCGAGGAGGACGACGGCGGCTGGCTGACCGATCCGGCGCTGCTCGACCGCCTCGTTACCGAGAAGCTCCAGGCCGAGGGCGAGAAGATCGGCGCCGAAGGCTGGAAGTGGATCGCGACGGCGGTGGATCTGCCCTGGGGCGTCACCAACGGCATGCGCGAGATCGATGGCGTGCCGGTGGCCCGCACGGCCGAGGAAGACGCCCGACTGGCCGCGCTGGAAGCCGAGGTCGAACAGATCGAGGCGGAATGGTCCGACGATCCCGATGTCCCCGAGGAGGTGCATGCGCGGATGGAGGCGATCGATGCCGAGATCGCGGTGCTGGTCGAGCGGCCGATGACGTTCGATGCGGACGAGATGGCGCGGGCCGGCACGTTCATATCGATTGAGGTCGATGGCTCGCTGTGCATCGAGCGCGGCTATGTCCGGCCCGAGGATGAACCGGTCGTCGAGGCAGAAGGCGATGCCGGGGCCGACGACGATGCGAGCGATCCGCATGGCGGTGAGGAAGGCGGAGCGGATGCACCTGCCGGTTCGACGGCGTCCAACGTCGTCCCGATCACCAGCGCGGGCGATGATGACGATTCCGATGAAGAGGTGGTCAAGCCCCTGTCGGATCGTCTGGTCGCCGAACTGACCGCCTGGCGCACGCTGGCCTTGCAGGATGCGCTGGCACAGTCGCCGTCCACCGCCTTCGCCGCGGTGCTGCATGCGTTCGTGCTCGACACTTTCTACATGGCGAGCCGGGAATCCTGCCTGCAGGTCACGCTCAACAAGGCGTCTTTCGGCTTTTCGCCCACGGGCCTTCGCGATAGCGCCCCGGCGCGAGCGATTGCCGAGCGGCACAAGCGCTGGGAAGACCGGCTGCCCGACGATGACAAGGCGCTGTGGGACATGCTTCTCCAGCTTGATGGCGCCGAGCAGGCCGCCTTGTTCGCGCATTGTGCCGCAATGGTGCTCAACGCGCAGCAGGAAGTGGTGCCCAAATATGACAATGGCCGGGTCTCGAAGCACAGCATCGAGCGGCGCATCGCCCACAGCCATGTGCTGGCGCGCGCGGTCGGGCTCGATCTGGTCGGCGCGGGCTGGCGGCCGACGGTCGCGGGCTATTTCCAGAGCGTGACCAAGCCGCGCATCCTCGCCGATGTGGCGGAGGCCAAAGGGCCGAAGTTCGCCGAGATGATCGACCATCTCAAGAAGGCCGACATGGCGAATGAGGCCGAGCGCCTGCTCGAAGATGCAGGCTGGCTGCCGGAACCGATGCGCACGCCTATCCTGCTGGACGAGCCCCAGGCCGAACCGGCACTGGACGCCGAGGCCAGCGAACTGCCGGCGTTCCTCGAAGAGGAGGAGACCGGAGACAAGGATGGCGACGCCTATGCGGCCGCCGCCTGATCATCGCGAGAAGGGGCGGTCCCGGCCGTCCCTTCCATCGCCTTCACCCTTCGAGCCCGGCGCATCGCGCCGGGCTTTCTCGTTTCAGGAGACCCGTCATGACGCATCCCGCGTCCCCACCGGCCATCGACATGGCCGCCATTCTTGCACGCATGGCCGAGCGCGATGCAGCCGCCGCAAAGCTCGTTCCCACCAACAAGGCCGCACTGTTCGCGCACCTCGCCTCGGCGGGCATCACGCTCGTCACCGTCACCTTCGATGGGTACGGCGATAGCGGCCAGATCGAGGACATCGCCTCCTTCCGAGGGGACGAGCCCGCCGATCTGCCCGCCGGCACAGTCGAGATACTCAAGTTGTCGCACGACACCGCAGAGCCGGTGACGAACAGGCTGTCGGTCAGCGAGGCGGTCGAGGAAATGGCCTATGATCTGCTCGGCCAGAAGCATTGTGGCTGGGAGAATAATGAAGGCGGCTATGGCGAGTTCAGCTTCCATGTCGCGGATCGCCGGATCGAACTCGACTATAATGAGCGGATCAGCACGTCCGAACATTATGGCCATCAGTGGTGAGGAGGCGATGATGGGACATTGCTATCACCACGCCCTGTCGTCGGTCCGCAAATGGGGCGGCGAGCCGGAAGACTATCTGCCGCTGCATCAGTGGTTCGACCAGTCCAAGGAGATCATCGCCGATTTTCGGCACCGGGCGCTGCGCCATCATGCTCAGGGCATATTCCAGCTCGAACGGACCTTCGGCGCGACCATCACTATATCGACCGGTCGCGCCGTCCCGGTCCGCCTGATCGGAGAGCAGCATGTGCGAGAGGATCTCGGATTCATTCCGGGCTTTGCCGATTGGGTGCGCTGTATCCGCCCCGAATCCTGGATGGGCCGGGCGCAGCCGATCCATCGCGAGGTCGACCCCTTCGCAGCAGTGAAGGAGTGAATGTGATGCTGCTCTACAGCTACCTTCACGTTCATGTCTGGGAAGCCGACACGGCCGTGGTGCGCGCCGCCGCCGGCATGATCCGGCGTTCCTCACGCCGCGATCCGGCCCTGCGCGACCAGCGCAAGTCTTTCTACCGGGATATCCTCAAGGCCCATCGCGACCATCAGGAACTGGTGACGGCCTGTCGGCTCTGACCCCGCAATCCTCTCTCAACCTTCGAAGCCCGGCCCGCGCGCCGGGCTTTTACATATCCGGAGACTATATCATGGCCGATTACCATAGCCCGACCGTCGTTCGGCCGAGCATTCCGGCGAGCGCCATCACCCGCCTCGAACTGGCGTTGCTCACCGCAATATTCGAGCATGAGCCGGACGGCGATGCGCTCTACTTCTATGCGAGCGAAGGGCCGTCGAGCACGATCTGGCTCGATATCGCCGATCTCAAGGACATGCTCGCCGACGAGCCCATGCCTTCCGGCCCCATCGTGGAGATGGTCCGCAAGGCCGTGGCCGAGGCGGAGCTGGACGAGGCTGAACTGGAACTGGATCTTTCCGATCTGGGCGAGGCCGCCATCCTGCAAGCCGTCGTCCGACGCTGCGAGCAACTGGACCATGTCACCATCACCTCGGCCTGGACCTGCACGAAGATGCGGCCCGATGGGTTCGGTGGCGGCATCACCGTGGTCACCGCCGAGCGGATCCTGTCGAGTTCAACCATCCAGATGGAGGGCGAACTGCTCGATCGCGCCGAATATGGCGATCTGGCCTGTGCGCCTGGTCATGGCCGTCATGCCATTCTGATGCTCGATGAAGCCGAAGTGCGGTCGGTGGTGACAGGCGTTCAGGAGGCTTATGCCGAGACGGATGTTGCCGTGGTGGATGTCGCGGACGCCCATGTTCGTCAGGGCTGCATCGAGGCCATCGGAGCGCTCAATCTCGACGAGCAGCTTCGGCAGATCGAATTCGGCGCCGCCATGGCAGCCATCCGGATCGCGCGCGCCGCCACCGCCTGACTCTTCCATTTTCCCATCCCACCCTCGAAAGCCCGGCCACGCGCCGGGCTTTCGCGTTTCAAGGAGACGTGAACATGTCCGCACAGTTGATCTACGACACCGCCCCGCTTGGCAGTCTCATCCGCTATTCCAACGGCGAGCCGCGCCCGCCCGAGCGCTTCACCCGCAAGCTCAGAGCGTGGAATGAGCAGAACGGCATCGGGCGATTGATCGAACGCACGCCGGAACAGATGCGCGCGACCTATCGGTCGCCCGCCAGCTTCTGCCTGCATCTGGGCAATTATGGCAGCCAGGGCATCGTCGCGATCGTGGTGCGCAGGCACTATTCTGTCGACAGCCCTCTGCACTTCGAAATCGCCGAGACACCGGCGGCCGGGATGGTCCGCGTGCTCTCCAGTTTCAACGGGCGCGATGAGCTGCGTTATCTCGCCCCGCATATGACGGCAGCCGAAGAATGGATGGCGCGCCATCGCTATTCCGACCTGCGCGCCGAGATCGTCGCCGATCCCGACCCGGTGATCCTGCCCTCGGATATCGGGAGGGCGGCATGAGCGCGATCGCCATCGACTATGGCACGACCGCAGATGGTCATCTGGCCGCGCGCATCGGTGACATGGGTTATATCGCCATTCCGGCGCGCGGCGGCTTCCGCCTCGCGTCGGGCTGGCGCCTGTCCCGGCCGATCTGTGAGTGGACCGAGAATGATGTCTTTGGCAGCGAAGGCATCGTTACCGATAACGCCGCCTTTCGCGCCCATGTCGAGGCGATCGCAGTCCATTTACGCCAGCGCGAGGCCCTGGCCCGCACGGAGACGCGTATGCCTGTCTCCACGCCCTGGGGCATGTCGCAGGGTGCGACCATCTATGCCGATGGCGTGGTCTTTCATTCCACCGCCTCGCATGGCGGTTTCAAACTCGATCGCGCCCGCAATGCCGGCCTTCATTCGGCCTTGCGGATCAAGGGCGGGTGGTATGAGGAAGACGCGGACTGGGCGCGGGTCGCCATCGGCTATCCCGATCTCTTCACCGATCGGGAGAAGAAACTGGCCGACAGGACGTTGCGGGATTGGGCGCCTGACGCCTGGGAATCCGTGCATGGCCGTCCGCTCTTGCCGGAAGAGTCCCTTACCCGTGATCGTCAGCGGTTCGAACGCGAGCACGCCGATGACTGGGTGGTGATCTCGGCCGTGCGATCGGACCGGCATCCCGAATATGTCGAGGCGATCGCCACGCCGGGCGGGCGACGGGATCACGCGGCGTCCCGCTGCTATCTGGTGCCGGCTGAGGAATATGCCGCCGGGCGCCACGGGTTCGTGATCGATCCCGAGCGGCATGTTCGGGCTCCGGCGAACTGACACAGGAGAACTCGCGTTTCCGCCCGCGAAACTGCGCTTGCTGACCCGGCGCAGGACCATCAAGAATTCGACGGTCCTGCGGACAGTTAAGTCGCCTATGCCGTGGAAGCGAAACCACGCCCGACACAACCTGCGATGGGGGTGCTGACGCGATTGCGCTGCACTATAATCACGCAATCAAATTACAGACGACGAAGGTCGGTCCCTACCGGTACAAGAAGGACACGCTGCGTTTCCCGCTCGAGGCGCCCATTCGCTTCGACATCAACCAGTTTGTTCTGGATGAACGTATTGCGAGCAAGTCAGAGCCTTCGCGCCGATGAGCGATGAACATAGCGACGTTTCGCTCCCCGCATGATAGGCTGACAGCCGGACGAGACGTCCGTCCCGGCAACCCGGAGAGGTCAATCTGCATGGCGCGGCTCATATATGCGTTAAACGTGTCGCTGGACGGCTATGTCGACCACATGAGGTTTGCCCCTGATGCCGTGCTGTTTCGTCATTTCATCGACGATGTACGCGGCCTCGCCGCAGCGGTTTACGGCGGCCGCATGTATGAAATCATGCGCTATTGGGATGAGGACGATCCCGAATGGGATGCGGACCGACAAGCCTATGCCTCGGCGTGGCGAAGCCTGCCCAAATGGGTCGTCTCGCGCACGCTGACATCCGTCGGTCCCAATGCCACCCTTATCGGCGATGATGTCGAAGCGGCGATCCGCGCCCTGAAAGACCGGCACGATGGCGACATCGAAGTCGCCGGGACGGAACTGGCGCACAGCCTCGGCGACCTCGGGCTGGTCGACCAATATCGACTCTACTTCCATCCTGTCGTGCTGGGCGGCGGCAAGCCGTTCTTCGCCGGTCCCCGGCCGCGGTTGCGGCTCGCGGCCAGCGACCGGATCGGCGAAGATATAATCCGGCTGACCTATATTCCCGCCTGATCGCGCTCGGACCTGGCGGGTGCGGAGCGGGTGCCGCGCGCCCGGGAATGCACAGCACAGTATCGCCATCGCGGTAGGTCGATGTCAGTCCAGGTGCTGTGCAAAGGCCGCGAGCTGGTCGATGGTCGTTCCCCAGCCTTCCTGAAATCCCATTTCCTCATGCTTGCGGCTATCGGCCGGGCTCTTGTGCAGCACTCGGGCTGAATAGCGCGTGCCCAATCCCTCAGGCTCGAACGTGATGATCGCGGTCAACGCCAACCAGGGTTCGATCGGCTGCCAGCCTTCGGCGAGCGCGGTGGTCCACACCAGCCGCCGTTCCGGCGCCACGTCGAGAAAACAGGCATCGAGATGCGGCGTGAAGTCGCCATCGCCTTCGCGCATCAGCGTTTCGAAGCCGCCGCCGGGGCGCAGATCAAGCTTGACCACCTTGCATTCGATGGGAGCGGGTATCCACCATTTCGCCAGATGCTCAGGCAAGCTCCACGCCTTCCAGACCTTGACCGGCGGGGCGCCGATGAGGCGCGAGATCGTCAGTTCGGATTTTTCAGTCGTCATGTTCGTCTCCCGCCATCTGTGTTTCGACATAATGGGCCAGGCGCGACGCCGCCGTGCAGTTCGCGCGCAAAGTCATCGAGACCCGCGGCCAGGTGAGCGACACCGATTTCGAGGCCGTCATCGCCGCAGGCTACACCCACGCGAACGTGATGGAGATCGTCGCTCTGGTTGCGATGTATTCCCTGACGAACTTCTTCAACAACGTCTTCGATCCTGAGAAGGACTTTCCGGCGGTCGCACCCGCCGGCACGATCTGATCGGATCGGTCCCGCTGCCCCGAAGGTTCGAGGCGCGCAGTTGAGAACTAAAGCCCGGACACGCCGAGAGCATCGCTCGATGCGTGGCCGGGCTTCACCCATCAGTGATCGTTGCCGTCAGCGGGGCGAGCCGATCAGGGCAAGGCTCTCCGAACCCTGTCGGGATGGCCGAAACGCTTGATAATCTCGAACAGTCGTTCGCATGATTGGGTCAGGTTCTTCGCATGCGCGGTGGCAATGCCAAGGAGAAGGCCGGATTGTGCCTGCTGCTCGGAGGAGTACCAGCTCGACAATGCGACAGGGGACATGCCAAACGGCGCGGCCTCGCGTGCGATAGCGACGTCCGACACGCCCGCTTCCAGTTTCAGCAGCATGGCCAGGCCGACTGTCGCCAGCCTCTCCTTATCCACGAAGGTTTCAAGACAGCCCTGCAGAGCGTCCCGCCTGGCGGCGTAGGCCCGCTTGGTGCGCCGCAGATGGCGCATATAGTGCCCCTCGTGCATGAAGTCCGCCATCGCAAGCTGGGTTGCAGGACCGGGTGCCGGAGCGAGACAGGCCGCCACCTCCGCAAAGCGCGCGGCAAGCGCGACAGGCGCAACCAGAAAGCCAAGTCGCAAAGTGGGGCTGACCGTCTTGCTGAACGATCCGATGTGGATCACCCGGCCGTTCCGATCGAGTGATGCCAGCGCGGGCGCGGCGCCGCCCGACAGGCGCAGTTCGCTCAGATAATCATCCTCGATGATCCACCCCTTGGTCGCCTGCGCCCATTCAAGCAGGCGAAGACGTCGTTCGAGCGAGAGCGTCACCCCCAGCGGCGCCTGCTGGCCGGGAGTCACCAGCGCCAACCGGGCGTGAGGATAGCGCTGCATGGCGTGATCGACGTCGATCCCATCAGCATCGACCGGGATCGGGGCGAGCGTCATCCCTGCGAGTTCCAGCCCCTTGCGCGACCACAGGAAGCCCGGCTCTTCGACCCATGCCGTCTGACCATGCACCTGCAATGCGGCGAGCGTCAGGCCCAGCCCTGCGCTGAAGCCGCCGGTGATGATGACCTGAGAGGGCTGGCAGGATATGCCGCGTGCGACCGCCAGATAGCCGGCGATTTCACGCCGCAGTTCAATTTCGCCGCGCGGGTCGGGATAAAGTGGTGGGGCGCTCGCCTCAGCACGGATCGCATGGGTGCGGATGCGGGCGAAGAGGGTCGCCGGGAAATTGTCCGCGGCCGGAACCCCCATCTGGAAGAGCGCCGGCCCCTGCGTCATCTCCAGATAGGCACTCATGAACGAGTCCGCTGCAGGCGGCGGCTCAACCTTTGCCGTGGTGCGCGGCCGTCGCGCCACGCGCGTGCCGGCGGCCCGCGAGGCCTCGACCAGCTGGGAGGCTGCTAGCTTTTCATAGGCGGTCTTCACGGTCCCGCGCGCAACGCCGAGCTGCACACTGAGATCCTGCCATGACGGCAGGCGCGCACCGGGTTCCAGCACGCCGTCTTCGATGGCCGTTGCCACACCTCTGCGAATTTGCTCGGCCAGCGGGATCTTCGCCGCGCGGTCCAGCTTCAGCTCCAATGGCTTGCTCATGGGTATGAGGTACACGATTTATCGGCATTCTTGGTTCTTTTTTGTGGACTGGATGCATGCCACCTTCGAGGCCTGAAAGGAGATGCTCATGAAGATCCTGGCCCGGATTGGCGCGTGCGCCGCACTTGCGATGGCCGGTCCTGTCGCGGCGCATGACGCCCAGGCGGAAACCGTCGTGCCGGCTTTCGAGCAGGCGATCCCGAACATTCCCGGCAAATCGCTTATCGCCGTGGAAGTCGACTATGCCCCCGGCGCGGCGTCGCCGCCGCATACCCATGCAAAGTCGGCGTTCATCTTCGCCTACGTCCTCTCCGGCGAGATAGAATCGAAAGTGAATGACGGCGAGACGCGCATCTACAAGGCCGGGGAAAGCTGGTCCGAAGATCCCGGCGCGACCCATTCTGTCAGCCGCAATGCGAGTCAGACCGAGCCCGCAAAACTGCTGGCGGTGTTTGTAGTCGATACCGACGACAAGGCGCTCACCACGCCGATCCAATAAGATCGAGGCGCTGCAAGATGACCAAACGGATCGACTATAATCAGGTCGCGCCCAATGCGGCCAAGGCACTTGGCGGCGTCTATGGCTATGTCGCGCAATGCGGCTTGCCTGCGGAGCTTGTGGACCTCGTCTACCTTCGTGTCTCGCAGATCAACAACTGCGCTTATTGCCTCGACATGCACACGCGCGACCTGATCAATAGGGGCGTGCAGGTCGAGAAGATCGCGCTCGTGCAGGCGTGGGAGGAAGGCGGCAGCCTGTTCACACCCACTGAACGCGCTGCACTCGCCTGGGCAGAATCCGTGACGCGCGTCGCCCAAACCGGCGTCCCGGACAACAGCTATGAAGCAGCCCGTGCGGTGTTCGACGAGAAGCAGCTAGTCGATCTCACGACCGCGATCAGTCTGATGAACGCTTATAATCGCATGGCGGTCAGCTTCCGGAACACCCCGCAGGCCGTGGTCGCGAACAACAAGGACAAAAGCGCCTGAGTCTCAGGCGACAACATCTCGACAGCCGGAAGGCGGGCGATCTCGAATGGTTCGCTGACATTGAAAAGGAACCCTTCGACGATGAGGCTGGCCTGAGAACGGCGGTGGAAAACTAGACCACGGTAGCGGCGGGATTGTCCGGCTGCGGGCGGCGTAAAAGTCGTCCACTTTT
>NZ_PHHF01000015.1 GCF_003034225.1 Edaphosphingomonas fennica | reverse complement strand
CCTACGATCAGACCAGACAACCGATCCTACCGGCCATCATAGTCGCCGCTCAACCGGCCATCGTAGTTGTCGCCGCGCACCCCGATCGCCCTTATGTCGCGCTCAGCCTCACGCTCGATCGGGAGGCGCTGGCCGCGCTGCTGCCGGATGCCCCGCCCGCGTCCGGCGGCCGCACCGCCGGCTTCGCCGTCAGCCCGGTCACGCCGCACCTGCTCGATGCCTGCCTCCGGCTGCTCGCCCTGCTCGATACGCCGGAGGATGCCGCCGTCCTCGCGCCCCTGCACGAACGCGAAATCCTCTATCGCCTGCTCCGGGGCCCGCAGGGCGGCGTGCTGCGGCAGATCGCCCAGGCGGACAGCCGCCTGTCGCAGGTCCGCCAGGCGATCGCCTGGATCAGGGAGCATTTCGACGAGCCGCTCCGCGTCGAGGCGCTGGCCGAGATCGCCGGCATGAGCCCCGCTTCCTTCCACCGCCATTTCAAGGCCGCCACGGCGATGAGCCCGCTGCAATATCAGAAGGTGCTCCGCCTGCAGGAAGCGCGGCGGCTGCTCGTCATCAGCGCGGATGCGACGCGCGCCGCCTACCGGGTCGGCTACGAAAGCGCCTCGCAGTTCAGCCGCGAATATGCCCGCATGTTCGGCGTCCCGCCCTCGCGCGATGCGGAGCGGCTGCGCGGCGCCGGCATCGGCCTGCCGGAAATCAGCAGCGCGGCCTGATCCCGATCACCCGGCCCCCGATCAGCCGGCCCCCAATCAGCCGGCCAGCGTCTCGATCGCGGACCTGTTCTCCAGCGTCCGGTGGACGGGGCATTTGGCGGCCACGTCCAGCAGGCGCGTGCGCTGCTCGCCGGTCAGCGCATCGCCACGGATGCGCACGGTCTTGCGGAAAACGTCCGTCTTGCCCGGCCGGCCTTCCACGGCCGCCTTCTCGTGCGTCACGTCGGTCTCGATATGGTCGACGGGCCATTGCTGCTGCCGGGCGAACCAGCGCACCGTCATCGTCGTGCATTCGCCCAGCGCCGCCGCCAGCATCTGATAGGGCGACGGGCCGAGGTCGGCACCGCCCATCGCCACCGGCTCGTCGCCGATCAGGCTATGCCCGCCGGTCTCGATCCGCACCGCGAACGGGCTCGCGCCCGTCTCGCTCACAGTCACTTCCACCTTGTCGCTCATGCCGCTCTCCCCGCCCGTGCCGCGCCCTTCCTGGGCCCGCTCATCCATCGACGATATCCGAATATTCGGGGTGGCCGGCATAAAAGCGGCTCATGAAGCTGCACTTCAGCACGGCCTTGCGCCCGCTCGCGCGGATCGCATCGAACACGCCGGTCGCCAGCTTCGTGCCGATCCCCTGCCCCGAATATTCGAACGGCACCTCGGTATGGGTCAGCACCACCCGGCCTTCCTCGTCGATGCGGTAATAGGCCGCCGCCACATTGTCGCCGTCCAGCGCCAGTTCGAACCGGTGCTGCGCCGGATTGTCGATCACCGAAGCCATCTGCGTCTCCCGTCCGCCTTCCTCAATGCCCCGTCACGCCCATCGCCAGCAGCAGCAGCAGGAAGAGGGTCGCCGCGAAGGTCGCGGAAAACAGCAGGAAGCAGGTCCGCCACAGCGCGCTGAACCAGCCGAGCGAATAGGCGCCCTTCAGCTGGCGATACATGTGCCATGGCGGAAAGAAGGTCATGAATATGATGATCGCGGTCGCCGGCAGGATCAGCGCGGCGAAGCTCATCGTCACCATCATCAGCGTCATCGCCGCCAGCGAATATATGGCGAAGATGGCATGATCGTAGAGGCCGAACTGCCAGCGCCAGGCGAACATCAGCCAGATGAAGGGCAGCGATATCGGGATCAGCGCCCAGGAGAATTTATAGGCGGAGGATTGCAGCTTGTAGAGCAATAGCGCCGGATTTTTCGATGCTTTCTCAATGCCTTCGTCCAATGCGGGCCAGCCGGTGTTCGCGTTGATCCCGGAATGGGTCGGCTCGGCAACCGGTGCCTTGGCACTATCCTTGCCGGCCAGGGCGGCCTGCTCGGCCACCCGGCCGGTCATGAGGTTGGTCACCGCCAGCTCACGCTGCAGATCGGCGATTTGCCGGTCCAGCGCGCGGGTGTTGTCGCCCGCCGCCTTCAGCTCGTCGCGGGCGGCCTGCAATTCTTTCAAGCGGATGGCAGACCTGTCATTCTCGCTGCCGATCTCGCGCTGGGCCTCCTGCAGCCCGCTCGCCACCTCCTCCACCGTATGCCCGCTCGCGCCGCGGATCGGCAGGCCGACCCAGGAGAACACCGCCACCATCAGGAATACGGAAAACAGGAAGAGTGCCAGCGGCGACACGAATTTCGCCCGCTCGCCCAATATGTAGCGCCGGGTCAGCTCCCCCGGCCGCCAGAACAACAGCGGCAGCGTGCCCCACATCTTCCCTTCGAAATGGAACACGCCGTGGGCGATATCGTGCACCAGCGCCATCACCGTGCGGTGCAGGTGCGCCGCCTGCCCGCAATTCTGGCAGAAATGGCCCGCAAGCGGCGTGCCGCAGTTCAGGCAGGCGCTTTCGTGGGTGTGGCCGTCATCGGTGGCGCGGCGGCCCCCAAGCCGCTCGCCCTCGATCGCATGAGCCGCAAGGGCTCCGGTCGCGACATTCGCCGCTGCTTCGAATTCTCCGGTCATGTGCCCAGGATAGCGGCGTGACCGTGGCGAAGCGAGGGGCGACGTGATAGGGCTCCGGCCATGACAGACGCCGCCACCCTCGTTTCGTCCACCGCTACGTCCGCCACGGATGCGCCCGTCCCGGATGCGGAGGCGCTGATCCTGGATATGGGCCGCCGCGCCCGCGCCGCCGCCGCGGTGCTGGCCCGCACGCCGACCGCGGTGAAGGCCGGTGCGCTCCGCGCCGCCGCCGCCGCTCTGCGCGCGGACGAGGCCGGGATTCTCGCCGCTAATGCCGCCGATATGGCGCGCGGCCGAGAAAACGGCCTGTCGCCCGCCCTGCTCGATCGGCTGAGGCTCGATCCCGCGCGGCTGGAAGGCGTCGCCGCCGGGCTGGAGGCGGTGGCCGCCCTTGCCGATCCAATCGGCCAGGTCGTCGATCGCGCCGCGCGACCCAACGGCCTGGAATTGAGCCGGGTGCGCGTGCCGCTGGGCGTCGTCGGCATCATCTACGAAAGCCGCCCCAACGTCACTGCCGATGCCGGGGCGCTCTGCCTGATGGCCGGCAACGCCGCGATCCTGCGCGGCGGATCGGAAGCGATCCAAAGCAGCCGGGCGATCCACGCCGCCCTTATCGAAGGGCTCCGCGCCGCCGGCCTGCCCGAGGACGCGCTTCAGCTCGTCCCCGTCACCGATCGCGCGGCCGTGGGCGCGATGCTCAAGGCCGCCGGCCTTATCGACATCATCGTGCCGCGCGGCGGCAAATCGCTGGTCGCGCGCGTCCAGGCCGAGGCGCGCGTGCCCGTGCTCGCCCATCTCGACGGCATCAACCACACCTATATCGATGCCGCCGCCGATCCCGCGAAGGCGGTGGCGCTGGCCGTCAACGCCAAGATGCGCCGCACCGGCGTTTGCGGCGCGACCGAAACGCTGCTGATCGACCGCGCCTTCCCCGAGGGCGCGGCCGTGGTGAAGGCCCTGCTCGATGCCGGCTGCGAACTGCGCGGAACCCCGGAAATCCAGACCCTCGATCCCCGGATCCTGCCGGCGGGGGACGAGGATTGGGATACCGAGTATCTCGACGCCATCTGCGCGGTCCGGGCCGTTTCAGGGGCGGACGAGGCGATCGGCCATATCGCCGCCCACGCTTCCCACCACACGGACGCGATCGTCACCGAGGATGCCGCCACCGCCGAACGCTTCCTGGCGGAAGTCGATTCGGCGATCGTGATGTGGAACGCCTCCACCCAGTTCGCCGATGGCGGCGAATTCGGCCTGGGCGCGGAAATCGGCATCTCCACTGGCCGTCTCCATGCACGTGGGCCGGTCGCGCTCGAAGGGCTCACGACCTATAAATGGGTGGTGCGCGGCACGGGACAGCTCCGCCCTTGAGCCATCGCAGAAGGGCGACCGGCCTGCTCGGCGGGTCGTTCAATCCCGCCCATCGCGCCCATCGCCGCATCACCCTTGCCGCCATCGAGGCGCTGGGGCTGGACGAGGCATGGTGGCTGGTTTCCCCTGGCAACCCGCTGAAAGATGGCGCGCCCGACATGGCCCCCCTGTCGGCCCGCATCGCCAGCGCCCGCGCCATGGCCCGGCGCGCGCCGATCCGCGTCACCGCGATCGAGCGGCGGCTGGGCACCCGCTACACCGCAGAGACGCTGGAAAAGCTCGTCCGCCTCTACCCCGATCGCCGCTTCATCTGGTTGATGGGATCGGACAATCTCGTCCAGTTCCACCGCTGGCGGGACTGGCGCAGGATCGCGCGGACGGTTCCGATTGCCGTAATCGCCCGTCCGGGTTATGATGGGGCCGCTCACGCTACGAGGGCGATGGGCTGGCTGCGGCGTTTCGTCCGGCCCGCAAGCCAGGCGAGAAACTGGACGACGTGGAGACCGCCGGCGCTCGTGCTGCTGCGCTTTCGCCCAGATCCCGGTTCCGCCACGCGCTTGCGGGCTGAAGACCCGCTTTGGTTTCACGCATATCATCAACAGGCCCTGCGCGACCCCGTGACGCGCCGGTGCATCGACTAGGAGGCCCTTTGCCCGCCAGTACCGCCGCCCTTCGGGGCACCAACGAACCCGAGCCGTCGGCCGCGCTTCACCAGCTCGTGCTCCGCTCGCTCGACGACGACCAGGCCGTCGAGACCGTAACCATCCCGCTTGCCGGCAAGAGCAGCATCGCCGATCACATGGTGATCGCGAGCGGCCGTTCGTCGCGCCAGGTGGCATCGATGGCGCAGAAGCTCGCCGATCGCATCAAGCAGGAAACCGGCCGCATCGCCCGTATCGAAGGGCTGCCGACGGCGGACTGGGTGCTGATCGACGCGGGCGACGTGATCGTCCACCTGTTCCGCCCCGAAGTCCGCAGCTTCTACAATCTCGAACGCATGTGGGGTTTCGAGGAGGAACGCCGCCCGGCCGGCGAAGCCTGAGGCGTTGCTGCTCCACATCGTCGCGCGGGGCAAGATCGGCCGCAGCCCCGAGGCGGAGCTCGTCGATCGCTATCTGAAGCGGATCGCCTGGCCGACCCGCGTTACCGAGCTGCCCGACAAGGGCGGCCGCGCACCCGTGCTGGACAATGATTCCATCCTCGTGGCGCTGGACGAGAAAGGCCAGCAACTGCCCTCGCTGGCGTTCGCGGAAAAGCTGGGCCGCTGGCGGGACGACGGCCGGCGCGAGGCCCGCTTCCTGATCGGCGCGGCCGACGGGCTGGAACCCGCCGATCGCGAACGCGCCGATCTGCTGCTGGCCTTCGGCGCCGCCACCTGGCCGCACATGCTGGCCAGGGCGATGCTGGCCGAACAATTGTGGCGGGCGACCAGCATCCTGGCCGGCCACCCCTATCATCGCGAAGGCTGAGCGCATCGCAATGGCCCGCCCCCTGCTAATCGCCGCGACCATCGCCACCGGCGCCGTGGCGGGCCTGGCGATCGCGCGGGTGCCCACGGCGGCCGAGATTTCGGCCGATCAGATCCGCCGCCAGGCCGATGCCGCCGCCGCCCGCGCGGCGGGGCTGGAGGAACAGGCCGCCCGCGCCGCAGAGGACGCCGCCCGCACCCGCGCTGCGGAAGCCGCCGTCGCCAGCCGCGTGATCGCCGCCGAGGCGGAGATCGCCGCCGCTGAGAAGCGGATGGGCGACGTGGCCGCGCTCCGCGCCCGCCAGCGCGCGCGGCTCGCCGAGCAGCAGGCCCCGATAGTCCGGCTCACGGCCGCGTTGCAGACGATGGCGCGCCGGCCGACCGCGCTCGCCTTCGTCCAGCCCGGCTCCATCGCCGATGTCGTCCATGTCCGCGCGCTGCTCGATGCACAGGTGCCGGCAATCCGCGATCGCACCGCCGGGCTCCGGCGGGAGGTCGCCCACGGCCTCGCCCTCCAGCGCGAGGCCGATCAGGCGGCCGCCAGTCTGCGCGACAGCCGCGATCGGCTGCAGGCCGAACGCGCGGAGCTCGCCCGGCTCGAAACCCGGCACCGCATCCGCGCCCAGGCGCTCACCGATGATTCGCTCGCCCAGTCCGATCGGGCGATGGCGCTGGGCGAAAAGGCCCGCACCGTCGCCGACCTGATGGAGCGCCTCGACAGCCAGTCGCGCACGCGCGATCGGCTGGCCGCGCTCCCCGGCCCGGTCCTCCGCCCGCTCGTTCCGGGCCAGGCGGCGGCCCCACCCGCCGAGCCCGCGCCCGAAGGCCCGCTCAACCTCGCTTATCGCCTGCCCGTTACCGGCAAGCTGGTGCGCGGCCTCGGCGAGATTTCGGACGCCGGCGTCCGCGCCCGCGGGCTCACCATCGGCGCCAGGGCCGATGCGCTTGTGGTCGCGCCGGCGCGTGGCCGGATCGCCTATGCCGGCCCCTTCCGGGGCTATGACAATATCGTCATCATCGAACATGGCGGCGGCTGGACCAGCCTTGTCACCGGCCTCGCCGCGCTCAACGCCAGGGTGGGCGAGGCGGTGGACCAGGGCAGCCCGATCGGCCGCGCCCATGGCGGCGCCGGCGGCGTGACGGTCGAGCTGCGCCGCGCCGGCCAGCCCATCGATATCGTTCCGCTGCTGGGGCGGGGCTGATGGCACGCCCCGCACCCCGCCTCCCCTACCCCCTCATCCCGTTCACCGCATCTTCATCGCCGGTGA
This sequence comes from Edaphosphingomonas fennica, assembly GCF_003034225.1. Classification (GTDB taxonomy): domain Bacteria; phylum Pseudomonadota; class Alphaproteobacteria; order Sphingomonadales; family Sphingomonadaceae; genus Sphingomonas_E; species Sphingomonas_E fennica. Next base: position 13,820 of record NZ_PHHF01000015.1, on the reverse strand, counting down.
TCGACCATGCCCCCGCCCAGGCTTTTCATCCGGCAGCCTTGTTGCCGGAGAGGGAAAGGCTGTAACGTGGTGGCAATATCCAGCGAAGGCACCCTGTCGATGGCCAGATTATTGTTGCGTTCCGCCTTGCTCGTCAGCGCTGTTGCGCTGGTTCCCACCGTCACGTCGGCATTGGCGGCCGCCGATGCGGAAACTTTCCGCGAAATGGATCAGTTCATGAGCGTTTTCGATCGCGTGCGATCGGAATATGTCGACAAGGTTGACGACAAGACGCTGATCAAGGGCGCGATCGACGGCATGCTCGCCAGCCTCGATCCGCACAGCTCCTATCTCGATTCGCGCGACTATCAGAATCTGCGCACGCAGACGGACGGCGCTTATGGCGGCCTGGGTCTGACGGTCTCGATGGAGGACGGCGCGGTCAAGATCATCGCGCCGACCGAGGATACGCCTGCCTACAAGGCCGGGCTCAAGTCGGGCGACTATATCACTCATCTGGACGGCAAGCTGATCTACGGCGGCACGCTGGACGAAGCGGTCGATCAGATGCGCGGCAAGCCGGGCACGCAGGTGAAGCTAACCATCGTCCGCCCGGGCCGCGACAAGCCCTTCGACGTGACGCTGACGCGCGAGGTCATCACCCTGAAGCCCGTCAAGTGGGAGGTGAAGGACAAGGTCGGCATCGTCAACATCAACACCTTCAACAAGCAGACCGGCGAAGCGGTGCGCGCGGCGCTGGTGTCGATCGACAAGGCGGTCGGCGGCCAGCCGCTCGGCTATGTCGTCGATCTCCGCTCCAACCCCGGCGGCCTGCTGGATCAGGCGATCGAGGTTTCGGACGCCTTCCTCGATCGCGGCGAGATCGTCTCCCAGCGCGGCCGGGAGAAGAGCGATATCGAACGCTGGTATGCCCGCCCCGGCGATTTCGCCCATGGCCTGCCCGTGATCGTCCTGATCGACGCGGGATCGGCCTCGGCGGCCGAAATCGTGGCCGGCGCGCTCCAGGATCACCGGCGCGGCCTGGTGATGGGCGAACGCAGCTTCGGCAAGGGATCGGTGCAGACGCTGCTGCCGCTGACCGAGGATACCGCGCTCAGGCTCACCACCGCGCGCTATTTCACGCCGTCGGGCCGCTCGGTGCAGGAAGGCGGCATCCAGCCGGATATCCGCGTGCCACAGCTCACCGATCCCGATTACAAGGATCGTCCGCGCCTGCGCGAGGCCGATCTGCGCCGCCACCTCATCAACGAGGCGAAGCTCGACGAAAGCGTGCTGGAGGACGACACCAAGGCCGATCCCCGTTTCCAGCTGACGGCCATCCAGCTTGAGAAGCAGGGCGTTTCGGACTTCCAGCTCGATTATGCGGTGAAGACCCTCGCCCGCCTCGGCGGTGCGCCTGCAACCGCCGCCGCCGCGACCACCAGCGCCGCGGCCAAGGGCACCGTAACAGCGGGCGCCGGCCCCAAGGGCGGCCGCTAAACCTCTCGTCCGGCTCCCCTCCCGGCCCGGAAGGCCGCGTGAGGGGAGCCGCAATCCCAAGGGATCTCCGCCCTCCCCATGACCAGATTCGCCACGGCCCGCCTGCTCGCCCTCCTGATCCCCACGGCGCTGATGGCGGGCGCGCTGGGATCGCAGTTCATCGGCGGCCTCTATCCGTGCGAGATGTGCCACTGGCAGCGCTGGCCGCATTATGCGGCGATCGCGATCGCGCTCCTCGCCTTTCTCGTCCGCCCCGCCGCGCGGCCGCTCATTATCCTGGCGGCGCTGGCGATCATGGCCAGCGGCGCGATCGGCGTCTTTCACGCCGGGGTCGAATATGGCTGGTGGGAAGGGCTCACCCGCTGCAGCACGATCGGCAATTCGGGCGATGTCCTCGCCGATATCATGGCGGCGCCGATGGTCCGTTGCGATGAGGTGCAATGGTCGCTGTTCGGAATTTCTCTCGCCGGATGGAATGCGATCGTTTCGCTTGCCGGCGGAGCGACTATATTGGCCCTATGCCTGAAACGCCCCCGCTGATGCCGATCGACGAAAAAGCCCGCGCCTCGATGCTGCGGGTCGACCAGGCCGGTGAATATGGCGCGACCCGCATCTATGCCGGGCAACTTGCGGTGATGGGCGATCATGCGCCGGGCAGCCGCCTGATCGCGCGCATGGCCCTGCAGGAGGAACGCCACCGCGCCCGCTTCGATGCGATGATCGCCGAACGCGGCGTGCGGCCGACCGCGCTCCAGCCGCTGTGGAACGTCGCGGGCTTCGCGCTGGGCGCGGCGACGGCGCTGATCGGCCCCAAGGCCGCGATGGCCTGCACCGCGGCGATCGAGACGGAGATCGACCGCCATTATGGCGAGCAGCTCGAACGGATCGGCACCGGCGACCCCGAACTCAGCGAGGCCATCGCCGATTTCCGGGCCGAGGAGGTCGAGCATCGCGAGATCGCGCTGGCCGAAGGCGCGGAGGAAGCGCCCGCTTATCCCCTGCTCTCCGGCGCCATCCGTCTCGGCTGCCGGGCCGCGATAGCGCTTTCGAAGCGGATTTGACGCATCCCTGCCCCTGGTTCAGACGTTGGGGCAGGACAATATAGGATCGGCACGATGAAGACCGTGATCGCCAGCCTCGCTTTCGTGATCGCCGCGTCGGCGGCCATGCCCTTCGACGTCGCGCAGGCGCAGCGATCCGAAAGGGTGCTGACCATCTACGGCAACGACAAATGCCCCACCAGCAATGGCGAGGAAATCGTCGTCTGCCGCCGCCTCGACGAAAATGAGCGGTATCGCATTCCCAAGGACCTCCGCGATTCCGAACTCACGGGCAACGATGCCTGGAATGAGCGCGCGCGCAGCTTCGAATATGTCGGCCGCTCCGGCGCCCAGAGCTGCTCGCCGGTCGGCAGCGGCGGCGCATCGGGCTGCATGCGCGAAATGTTCCGCAAGGCGCGGGACGAGCGCGCCGCCAATGGCGAGAAGACCGGCGTCCCCTTCTGAACCGGCCGCACCCCTCCCGATCCTTGAGGACAGACCATATGCGCAGCACCATCCGCCTCGGCCTGGTCACGTTGGGCTTGCTGGGCACGCTGCCTGCCTACGCCCAGGACGCGACAACCGGAACCCCGCCGGAAAAAGTCTCCTCGCTGGTCGTCTATGGCGACGATCCCTGCCCGCGCAGCACCAGCGACGAGATCGTCGTGTGCGGGCGCGAGCCGGAAAGCGAACGCTATCGCGTGCCCAAGCGCTTCAGGGGCAAGAAGGCCGAGCCCGCCCAGCAAAGCTGGTCCAACACGGTGCGCCAGCTCGAATGGGTCAGCCGCGCGGGCACGCCCAACAGCTGCTCGCCAGTCGGCAGCGGCGGCGCCACCGGCTGCTATCAGATGTTCATGCGCCAGGCGCGCGCGGAACGCGAACAGGCCCGGCAGGAAGCAGCCGACATTCCCTGACGGCCGTGCGACATCAGCCCTGGTGGCAGGGCCGCCGATCGCTCCATATCACGACATAATCGTCCGGCACTCGTGTCCAGCGGCCGTCCGGCCGCCGGATCAGCGGTTCGGCGCACGCCCGGCAGCGATCGAAGAACAGCCCGTCATTCCACACGCCGGGCGTCTCGCTGCGATGCAGCCCCAATCGGCATAATAAGGACATGGCGACCCCCTTGTCCCCGCCGATCGATGCCATCCCCACGGCGCCGCCGACGGTCCGTTTTCCTGCTTATATCTTTATGGTTAAGATATTCGCTACGGCAGATCAATCGGTGGGCGCGCGATAAGCGGGCAGCAGGCGGATCGCAGCGATCATGCCGAGGCCGAACAGGATCGCCGCGCAATCGGCCAGGAAATCCATGGCGTTGGCATCCCGGTGCAGCATCGGGATCGCCTGGGTGATTTCGATCGCGGCACCCACCCCCGCCAGCCCCAGCCCGGTCCGCCACAGGGCGCGGCGCGGCCAGCCCAGCCCCGCCAGCAGCGCCAGGGTGAAGAAGGCGATCATATGTTCGATCTTGTCGGAAGCGGCGATGTGCGGCGCTTCGGCCTGCGGCATGATCGCCGCGCCATAGGCGAAGATCAGCGCCGCCCAGAATAGCGGCCGCGCGAGGCGTTCGATCAGGGCCATGCGGCCGGTCTCATCCGAACGGGAAAGAAAATGGCACCTTCAGGCGGCGCCGGGGCGCCGTCGCGCCCGATATGGCAGAACGGCGGAGCCTCGTGGCTCCGCCGCCCATGCGATCACTTCTTGCCGAGCGTGAGGCCGCCGAAGCGCTTATTGAAGCGCGCGACCTGGCCGCCGGAATCCAGCAGGGTCGACTTGCCGCCGGTCCATGCCGGGTGGACGGTCGGATCGATGTCGAGCTGCAGCGTATCGCCCGCATTGCCCCAGACCGAACGGGTCTCGAAGACGGTTCCATCCGTCATCTGGACCTTGATCATGTGGTAGTCGGGGTGAATGTCCTTCTTCATCATTTCGCTCCTGAAATGGCTGGTTTCCGACCAGCCTGGGCAATGAAGGCGCGGCCATAGCGGCAGATGCCGCGATTGACAAGGCGCGCTTGCCCGTCGTCCCGAATGAAAGAGGCGGCCCCGCCATGCGGAACCGCCCCTTCATGATCCTGCGTTTCGCCGGAGGATTCAGGCCGCCGGCGGGTCCGCGATCATGGCGGTGAAGTTCGCCTGCGCGGCGACCTTGCCGTCCACCAGCGCCCGGCCCGCGAACTTGCAGACCGTCGCGCGCTTCTGCACGAACTCGACCTCGAGGCGCAGCAGCACGCCCGGCTCCACCGGCACGCGGAACTTCGCCTCGTCGATCGCCATGAAATAGACGAGCTTGCCGGAACCGGCGAGGCCCAGCGATTCCACCGCCAGCACGCCTGCCGCCTGCGCCAGCGCCTCGACGATCAGCACGCCCGGCATGATCGGCCGGCCGGGGAAATGGCCCTGGAAGAAGGGCTCGTTGATCGTCACCGCCTTGATCGCCGCGATCGACCGGTCGGGGATCAGCTCCTCGACGCGATCGACCAGTAGCATCGGATAGCGGTGGGGCAGCGCCGCCAGCACCCGCCGGATATCCAGCGGGCCGCGATTCCCGGCCGCGTCGCCAGCCACGTCCGTCGTCTCGCTCACCGGATCAGCGGCTCGCGGGCGCAGGCGCGGCCGGCGCCGTCGTGTTGACGCTCGGCAGCTGCGAGTTGAGCTGCGTCATCACGTCGTTGGTCACGTCCAGCCCGGCGGAGGCCGCCAGCGTGGCGCCGGTGTCGACCGCGATGTTGGCGCCGCGCGCCTGCATCACCTGGGTGACGATCGGGTTCAGCTTCTCGGTGATCTGCTGGGCGACATAGGCGCGGTTGCGCTGGAACTGCTGCTGGCGCTGCTGCAGCTGCTGGTTGGCCTGCTGCTCCTTGGTCTGGAGCGCCTGGATACGCTGCTGCAGCGCGGCGTCGGGCGCCTTGCCGCCGGCCGCCTTGGAAATCGCTTCCGCTTCGGTGCGGATCGGGGCGCCCAGCGATTCCTGCAGCTGCTGCAGCTGCTGCGCCTGGCTCTGAAGCTGGGTCTGCGCCGCCTTGCAGGCATTGCATTCCGCATAGATCTTCTGGGTGTCGACGGTGACGATCACCGCCCCCGGAACCTTCTGGGCCTGAGCCACGCCCGGAAGGGCGGCAATCGCGGCAAGCAGAACGGCCGCCTTGGAAATGGTCTTCATCAGAATTGAGTCCCTACGTTGAAGGTGATGAGCTTTGTATCGTCGCCGTCACGCTTGACCAGCGCCTTGGCGATATCGATGCGGAACGGCCCGAAGGGCGAATTCCAGTTGACCCCGAATCCGACGGAAACGCGAGGCTTCCAGGTATCGCCCAGGAACTTCTCGTCCCATGGACCATAGGAATTGGTCGCGGCATTGTTGGGAACACTGCCTACGCAAGTACCGGCGTCGTTCTTCTGGCCGGTGACGCAGGTCGTATACGTGCCGGCATTCGTCTGCCCCTCCGGGATCAGATATAGCGGATTGCCAGAGCTATCCCGCACCGGCCGCGTCACGGGGTCGAGCTTGCCATCGCCATCCGTGTCCTCGAACGTAGCCGTCGGCAACGGCTTCTTGACGCCGAAAACCGAACCGACGTCAAGGAAGATGGACGGACGCAACCCCATCTCGCGCGCACCCGAACCAAGCGGAATTTCAAGTTCAGCGCGCGACATATAGTAATAACGGCCGCCCAGCGCGTCGTCATACATCTGGTCACGGTTGGTGATCGGCTTGCCATCCGCATCGTAAGGGATGCGCAGCACGCGGGGACCGATACCGCGGATCGCGAAGCCCCGCATCTGCGGCTCGCCCAGGAAGAAGCGATCGGTCAGCCGCACCGCGTCCACGCCCGGCCCCGGGCTGCTCTGCAACGGCAGGATCGCGCCGCCTTCGACGCCCAGCGAGAAGATGAAGCCGCTGCCGACATTCCAATATTTGTCGGCATCGATGCGTGAGCGGACATAACGCACGCTGCCGCCGAGGCCCGCGACATCCTGGCTGAACACAACGCGCTGGCCCCGGCTGGGACGAACGCGGTTGTTCAGATTGTCGAAGACAAGGCTGTAGCCGACGGAGGAGGTCGTCCGCTTGCCCAGCGCATCGCAGAGATAGCGGCCTGCGAGCAGCGGATCGCAGACCAGTTCGCCCTGGGAGTTCACCATGTAGAATGTGTTCTTGTCGAGCGAGACGTCGTCGAAGCTCAGGCCGTAACGCAGCGCTAGGCTGACATATTCGGTCAGTGGCACGCCCGCGCGCACCTGGAAGCCGGTGGTCGTCTGCTCGTAGGTGGTCCGGCGATCGTTGCCGTAATAGTTGAACGAGTTGTAATCGCGCCGAAACACGTCGAAGCCGAGCGCGATATTCTTGTCCATCAGATAGGGTTCGGTGAAACCCAACTCGATCGACTTGGAATAGGTCGAATAATTGACACCGGCGCGGACTTCCTGGCCCTTGCCCATGAAGTTACGCTCACGGATCGAAAGATCGACGATGAACTTCTCGAGGCTCGAGAAGCCGGCCGAGACCTGCAGCTCGCCGGTCGATTTCTCCTCGACATTCGCTTCCAGCACCACGCGGTCGGGTGCCGACCCGGGCTTCTGCTCGATCTCCAGCTTTTCCTGGAAATAGCCGAGCGACTGGATGCGATCGCGCGAGCGCTTGACGCGGAAGCTGTTGAACGCATCGCCTTCCGAAAGGCGGAACTCGCGGCGCACCACCTTGTCCTTGGTGTGCGTGTTGCCGTTGATCGCGATGTCCTCGACATAGACGCGCGGCGCATCGTTCACCTTGAAGGTGACCGACATGGTGAGCTTGTCCTTGTCGCGCACGAAATCGGGGCGGACGTCGGGGGTGAAGCCCAAGAGGCCGGTGGTCTCGGTGATGGCGTCGACGGTATCTTCCACCGTCTTGGCGTTGTACCAGTCGCCCTTGCGGATGCGGATCAGTGCCTTCAGCGTGTCCGGCTTGATGTCGCGGATCTCGCTCTCGGCGTCGATATCGCCGAACTTGTAGCGATCGCCCTCCTCGATCACATAGGTGATGATGAAATCGCGCTTGTCCGGCGTCAGCTCGGCAACGGCGGAGATCACGCGGAAATCGGCATAGCCCTGGGTCAGGTAGAACTGGCGCAGCTTCTGCTGGTCATAGGCCAGGCGATCGGGATCATAGCTGTCGTTGGAGGAGAATATCCGCCAGAAGCGCGAGGCCTTGGTCGCCATCTCGCCTTCCAGTTCGCCGGCCGAGAAATGCTGGTTGCCGATGATGTTGATCTGGCGGACCTTGGATTTCGCGCCCTCGTTGATCTCGAACACGATATCGACGCGGTTCTGGTCGAGTTGCACCATCTTCGGCTCGACGGTGGCGGCGAAACGGCCCTGCCGGCGATAGAGCTCGATGATGCGCGCCACGTCGGCGCGCGCCTTGGAACGAGTGAAGATCTGGCGCGGCGCCAGCCGGATCTCCGGCCGGATCTTCTCTTCCTTCAGGCGCTTATTGCCTTCCAGGACGATGCGGTTGATCACCGGGTTCTCGCGCACCTGGATGGTCAGCGCGCCGTGATCGTCGCGGATCTGGACGTCGGCGAACAATTCGGTAGCGTAAAGGTCCTTCAGCGCCTGGTCCAGCGTCTCGCGCGTATAGGGGTCGCCCGGCTTCAGCTTGATGTAGGAGCGGACGGTATCCGGCTCCAGCCGCTGCGATCCGGCGACGGCGATGGTCCGCACCACACCGCTGCCCGGCAATGCCGCGGCCGCCGGCGCCGACGCCGCGGGCGCCGCATCCTGTGCATATGCGGCGGCGACGGGCATTCCGCCCAAAATCGTTCCCACCAGCAGCAGCGGTCCCATCCGCCGGAGCGAGTTCATGGCTTGCCGTTCGCCCCCGATGGTCCGTGCCTTCATTGCCGTCACGCGTACCCGCCCTTGTCCCAACTGGTCTTCAAATCAGGCGCCCCCCAAAAGGTACGCCGGTCCCGCCGCCTGCCCTGCCCGATCGATGTCAGCCGATCAACCCGGCAAGCCTTTGCCACACCCCAAAAGACGCCAGGTCGTTGACGGTGACGAAGATCATGAAAGCCAGCAGCACCGCCAGCCCCGTCCTGAAAGCCCACTCCTGGATCGCGGGATTCAGCGGCCGCCGAACCACTCCCTCGACCGTGTAGAACAACAAATGGCCACCATCCAGCAATGGAATTGGCAACAAGTTGATGAATCCCAGATTAATCGAAATCATCGTCATGAAGAGGATGAAATCGAACCATCCGAGCGTCGCCTGCTGCCCGGAAATCTGGGCGATCTTCAACGGCCCGCCCAGTTCCTTCACCGAACGCCGCCCGGTGATCACCTGGCCCAGCGTATCCACCATCATGCGGACGATATTGCCCGTCTGCTCGATGGCGGCGCCCGGCAGGCGCCAGAAGGGCACCTCAACCCACACCGGCTGACCGGGGCTGATGCCGAGCAGGCCACGCCGGAATTCGTTGCCGAAGCGATCGCGCTCCACCTCCACGCCGATCGTGGCGCTGAGCGAAAGCGGCCGCCCGTCGCGCACCACCTCCAGCCCCAGCCGCTCGCCGGGCCGGATCGCGACGATCGCGGGAATATCCTCGAATCGCTCGATCCGCTGGCCGCTGACCGTGGTGATCCTGTCGCCGGGGCGCAGCCCCGCTGCTTCCGCCGCCGATCCCGCCTGCACCGTCGCCACCAGGGCGGGCGTGCGCGCCTGCCCGTTCACCGCAAACACCGCCATGAACACCAGGATGGCGAACAGGAAATTGGTGAGCGGCCCGGCCGCGACGATGATGAAGCGCTGCCACAAGGGCTTGGCCTGGAAGGTCCGCGCCCGTTCCTCGGCCGGCATCGCCAGCCATTCGGCGGTGGGATTGTGGGCGCTGGCCGGGTTCATATCGCCGGCGAAGCGCACATAACCGCCCAAGGGCAGCGCCGCCACGCGCCAGCGCGTGCCGCGCCGGTCGGTCCAGCCGAAAAGCTCGCGCCCGAATCCGATCGAGAAAGCCTCCGCCTTCACGCCGAAAATCCGGCCGGCGAAATAATGGCCAAGCTCGTGAATGAAGATCAGCGGCCCGATGACGAGAAGAAAAGCTATAATCGTCAGCGGGATGCCGGGGGTCTCTATCACGCGGCCTTCTCCTCCATCATTGCCGTCGCGAGCCTGCGCGCCTCAGCATCGATCGCGAATACCTCATCGAGGCTGGTAGGCGACGATGGATCATAACTGTCCAGAACTTTCGCCACGATTGCGGCAATATCGAGGAAAGCGATGCGCCGCCCGAGAAATGCGGCCACCGCTTGCTCGTTCGCGGCGTTCAGAATGGCCGGCCGGGCGCCGCCCGCCTCCACGGCGGCGCGGGCGAGCGCCAGTGCGGGGAAACGCACCGGGTCCGGCGCCTCGAAGCTCAGCGATCCGATGCGGGCCAGGTCCAGCCGCTCGGCAGGCGCCGCCATCCGCTGCGGCCAGGCGAGCGCGTGGGCGATCGGCGTGCGCATGTCGGGCGTGCCGAGCTGCGCCAGCGTCGATCCATCGACATATTCCACCATCGAATGGATCACCGATTGCGGGTGGACCAATATGTCGATCCGCTCATGCCCGACGGGGAACAGGTGGTGGGCCTCGATCAGTTCCAGCCCCTTGTTCATCATCGTCGCCGAATCGATCGAAATCTTGGCGCCCATCGACCAGTTGGGGTGTTTCACCGCGCGTTCGGGCGTCACCCCTGCCATCTCGGCCGGGCTCCAGGTGCGGAACGGCCCGCCGCTCGCGGTCAGGATGATGCGACGCACCTTGTCCAGCCGGTCGCGATCCAGGCACTGGAAGATGGCGTTATGCTCGGAATCGACCGGCAGCAGCGTCGCGCCATGGGTGCGCGCCGCCAGCGTCATCAGGTCGCCGGCGGAAACCAGCGATTCCTTGTTGGCCAGCGCCACGGTCGCGCCGCGCTTCAGCGCCGCCATCACCGGCTTGAGGCCGGCGCAGCCGACGATCGCGGCCATCGTCCAGTCGGCATCGCGCGCGGCCGCCTCGATCAGCGCGCCTTCGCCCGCCCCGGTCTCGATCCCGGTGCCGGCCAGCGCCTCCGCCAGCGCCGCGCCCAGCGCCGCATCGCCGATGGCCGCGAAGCGCGCCCGCGTCCGCCGCGCGGCGTCGGCCAGGCCCTTCACGTCGCTATGCGCCGTCAGCGCCACGACCTCGAAGGCGTCGCGGTTGCGATCGATCAGGTCCAGCGTGGAGGTGCCGACCGATCCGGTCGCGCCCAATATGCTGACGGTGCGCATCACAGCCATCCCCGGATCACCAGCCCCGCCACGATCACCGCCACCGGCACCAGCCCGTCCAGCCGGTCCATCACGCCGCCATGGCCCGGCAGCAGCCGTCCGCTATCCTTGGCGCCCACCCGGCGCTTCAGCCAGCTTTCGAACAGGTCGCCGATCTGCGCGGCCACCGCCAGCGTCGTCGCGAAATAGACGGCGATCCACGAAAGCCCGAAGAATATCGCCATGACCAGGCTCAGAAGCTCGGCCGCGATCACGCCGCCGATCAGGCCCGCCCAGGTCTTGTTGGGGCTGATGCGCGGCGCGAGCTTCGGCCCGCCGATCCCGCGCCCGGCGAAATAGGCGCCGATATCGGTCGCCCACACCAGGGCCATCGCCCACAGCGTCAGCAGCAGGCCCCGTTCCTCGCGCAGGTAGATCAGCGCCAGCGCCGGCAGCCCGGCATAGAGGATGCCCGCCGCCAGCCCGACGCGCCGGGTGAGCAGCGCACCCAGCGCGAACAGCAGCACCAGCACCATGGCCATGGTCACGACGCCGCCGCCCGGCCAGATCGTAGCCGGCACGATCCCCACCAGGCCGGGGCCGAACTGGCCGGCGGCGCCATTGGCGATCAGCAGGGTCTGGACGAGGAACAGGGCCAGCAGCACCAGCATCACCCGCGTCCGCCAGCGGTCGGCCCGCAGCAGCCCGGCCCATTCGCCGATCATCAGCAGGCCCGCCGCCGATGCGAGCAGGCCGAACCAGATGCCGCCAGCCCACAGCGCCCCCAATGCGACGGCGATCATCACGATCCCGGCCAGCACGCGCTGCGTCAGTTCGGTCATAGCCCTCCGAAACGTCTCTCGCGCCGGCCATAATCGGCGACGGCCGCGAACAATGCTTCCCGCCCGAAATCCGGCCACAGCGTATCGACGAACAGCAGCTCGGCATAGGCAGCCTGCCACAGCAGGAAGTTGGAAAGCCGCCGCTCACCGGACGTGCGGATCAGCAGGTCGGGCGGCGGCAGTTCCCGCGTGTCCAGCCGCGCGTCCAGCGTTTCCGCATCGATCGCCGCCGGGTCGATCCGGCCGGCCAGAGCATCCTCGGCCAGCGCGCGGGCAGCGCGGACGATCTCGTCCTGCGCGCCGTAATTGAGCGCGATCACCAGTGTCATCGCCCGGTTGCCCGCCGTCCGCTCGATCGCGTCGTCCAGCAGGCGGGCAAGCTCCGGGCCGAACCGCCGATATTCGCCGATCACGCGCAGGCGCACGCCGTTGGCGGCCAGTTCCTCGATCTCGCCCAGCAGATAATGGCGCAGCAGGCCCTTGAGGTCGGAAACCTCCTCCTCCGGCCGGCGCCAGTTCTCGGACGAGAAGGCGTAGAGCGTCAGCACCTCGATGCCCAGCTCGCGCGCGGCGCGGATGGTGGCGCGCACCGCTTCGGCGCCCTTGCGGTGGCCGGCGACGCGCGGCAGGTGCCGGGCCTTCGCCCAGCGGCCATTGCCGTCCATGATGATGGCGACGTGGCGGGGAAGCCCGGCGCCGCCGTCGCTCGCCCGCAGGGTCGAGGCCGAGGCGGCGCTCACTTGCCGAGGATTTCCTTTTCCTTGGCCGCCGCCGCCGCGTCGATCTCGGCGATCGTGCTGTCGGTCAGCTTCTGCACCTCGGTTTCGGCGCGCTTGCGCTCGTCCTCGCTGATCTCGCCCTTCTTCTCGTCGGCCTTCAGCGCGTCATTGCCGTCGCGGCGCACGTTGCGCGCGGCGATGCGGGCCTTTTCGGCATATTGGCCGGCGAGCTTGGCCAGCTCCTTGCGCCGTTCCTCGGTCAGGTCGGGGATCGGCAGGCGCAGCGTCTGGCCGTCGACGATCGGGTTGAGGCCCAGGCCCGCCGAACGGATCGCCTTGTCCACCGGCGTCACGTTGGATTTGTCCCACACCTGCACGGAAATTAGGCGCGGTTCCGGCACGCTGACGGTCGCCACCTGGTTGAGCGGCATCTGCGCGCCATAGACCTCCACGGTCACCGGATCGAGCAGCGAGGTGCTGGCGCGGCCGGTGCGCAGGCCCTGCAAATCCCCCTTCAGCGATTCCACCGCGCCGTGCATCCGGCGTTCCAGGTCGGCCTTGTTATAGGCGGGCATCGATCACACTCCCTCGTTCTGGACGATCGTCGCCACGCCATCGCCCGCCAGCACCCGGGCCAGATTGCCCCGCTCGCGGATGTTGAAGACGACGATCGGAATATTATTGTCGCGGCAGAGCGCCACGGCGCTCGCATCCATCACCTTCAGGTCGTCCGAAAGGACCTTGCTGAAGGTGACGCTGTCATAACGCTTCGCGCCCGGCACCTTCTTCGGATCGGCATCATAGACGCCGTCCACCGAGGTTCCCTTGAACAGCGCGTCGCAATTCATCTCGGCGGCGCGGAGGGCGGCCGCGCTGTCGGTGGTGAAATAGGGGTTTCCGGTGCCGGCCGCGAAGATCACGATCCGGCCCTTTTCCATGTGGCGCTCGGCGCGGCGGCGGATGAAGGGCTCGCACACCGTGTTCATCGGGATGGCCGATTGCACGCGGGTGTCGACGCCGATCTGCTCCAGCGCGTTCTGCACGGCGAGCGCGTTCATCACCGTCGCCAGCATGCCCATATAGTCGGCGCTGGTCCGTTCGAAGCCCTTGGCGGCGGCGGCCAGGCCACGGAAGATATTGCCCCCGCCCACGACCAGGCAGAGCTCATGGTCCTTGGCGACGTCGGCGATCTCCTGGGCGACGCGGGCGACCGTCTCGGGATCGATGCCGAACTGCCCCTGCCCCATCAGCACTTCGCCGGAAAGCTTCAGGAGTATGCGGTTGAAGCGCGGCCGGGTCATCGCCGTGGGATTCTCTCATGCATCAGGAAGGGAAACGGCGCGCACCCTAGAGCCTGATCGTTCGAGATGGAAGCGCTATGCGCTCCCATCGAAGATACGTGAATCATATGTGGACGCCCCCTTGGCAAGGGCATTGTGTCGCGACGGGTTTGATCGGTTGCTTTCATATGTCCGGCCTGTTTGT
>NZ_PHHF01000009.1 GCF_003034225.1 Edaphosphingomonas fennica | reverse complement strand
TGCCCTTGCCAAGGGGGCGTCCACATATGAATCACATTCCCGACGCCAAGGGAATCCTGTTTATGGGTCCCGACCCTAGCGGTTTTCGGGCGGTGCCGGCCCACTCCCAAAACCGGGCCCCGCGCAATCCAGCTTCACGGCAGCCACCAATTTCTTGTCCAATGTTGCGCCGCCGCGGTTGAGGAAAGGGGGCGCGGAGGCTATAGGCCCGCGCGCCTGTCAATCCCCTGGGGACACGATCCATGACCTTCACGTCCGCCGCGCTCGGCCGCATCCAGCCGTCCGCCACGCTTGCCATGACCAGCCGCGTCCTGGAGCAGAAGGCGAAGGGGATCGACGTGATCGGTCTTTCGGCCGGCGAGCCCGATTTCGACACGCCCGATTTCGTGAAGGCGGCCGCGATCGAGGCGATCCAGCAGGGCAAGACCAAATATACCAATGTCGACGGCACGGCCGAGCTGAAGGCCGCCATCGCCGCCAAGTTCAAGCGCGACAACGGCCTGGTCTACGAACCCGCGCAGATCAGCGTGAACGTCGGCGGCAAGCACACCCTGTTCAACGCGCTGGTCGCCACCGTCGATCCGGGTGACGAGGTGATCATCCCCGCGCCTTATTGGGTGAGCTATCCCGACATCGTCGCCTTCGCGGGCGGCGTGCCCGTGATGATCGCGGCGGGCGCCGCGCAGAATTACAAGGTGACGCCCGAGCAGCTCGATGCCGCGATCACGCCGCGGACCAAGTGGGTGCTGCTCAACTCGCCGTCCAACCCCTCGGGCGCGGCCTATAGCGAAGCCGAGCTGAAGGCCCTGGCCGAGGTGCTGCGCCGCCACCCGCACGTGTGGGTGATGACCGACGATATGTATGAGCATATCGTCTATGACGATTTCCACTTCACCACGATCGCCCAGGTCGCGCCCGACCTCTATGAGCGGACGCTGACGGTGAACGGCTGCTCCAAGGCCTATTCGATGACCGGCTGGCGCATCGGCTTCGCCGGCGGGCCGACCTGGCTCATCAAGGCGATGGCCAAGCTGCAGTCGCAATCGACCTCCAACCCCTGCTCGATCGCGCAGGCGGCGGCGACGGCGGCGCTCAACGGCGACCAGGGCTTCCTCAAGGATCGCGCCCGCGCCTTCCAGGTCCGCCGCGATCTGGTGGTCGGCCGGCTGAACGCGATCGACGGCATCCACTGCCCGGTCCCCGAAGGCGCCTTCTACGTCTATCCCGACGTTTCGGGCCTGATCGGCCGCAAGACACCGGCCGGCCTCGTCATCGAAAATGACGAGATGCTGATCGGCTATCTGCTGGACGAAGGCCGCGTCGCCGCCGTCCATGGCGGGGCCTTCGGTCTCTCGCCGGCCTTCCGCGTGAGCTACGCCACCTCCGAATCGATCCTGACCACGGCCTGCGATCGCATCGCCGAGGCCTGCGCCGCGCTGAAATAAGCCAGGGGCCGCCCCTTCGCCCCGACCGGAGGCGAAAGGGGCGGCCTTTTCCACCGCCGGCCTTGCAACCGGCCGCTGCCCGCCCACTTATCCATCATCGCGGATATGCGAGGTGCAGCGTGGCGCGGACCCATCTGATCGCAGCTTTATTGGCCACGGGCGTCGCGGTCGGCATGCTGGCGCCGATCGCGCGGCCCGATTTTTCGGCCGCGACCGCCGCCGAGACGGCGGTGCGCCTGCCGCCGCCCGCGCTCGATCCGCCCTCCACCGCATCCTCCGACACGGCGATCCTCGCCGGCGGCTGCTTCTGGGGCGTGCAGGGCGTGTTCCAGCATGTGAAGGGCGTCACCTCCGCCGTGTCCGGCTATGCCGGCGGGGACAGGGCGGCGGCGCGTTACGGCACGGTCCGGTCGGGCGCCACCGGCCATGCCGAGGCGGTGCGCATCACCTATGATCCCCGCCAGATCAGCTATGGCCGGCTGTTGCAGATCTTCTTCTCGGTGGTGCACGATCCCACCCAGCAGGATCGGCAGGAGCCGGATGTCGGCCCGCAATATCGATCGGCGATCATGCCCGCCGGCGAGGCGCAGCGGCGGGTGGCGGCGGCCTATATCGCCCAGCTCGGCAAGGCGCGGGCCTGGCCCCGCCCGATCGTGACGCGGATCGAGCCGGGCAAGGCCTTCTTCCCGGCCGAGCCCTATCATCAGGACTATCTGGCCCGGCATCCCGACCAGTTCTACATCCGCGTCAACGACCTGCCGAAGATCGCCGCGCTCCGGCAGGCCTTTCCGTCGCTCTATCGGGCCAGGCCGGTGCTGGTCGCCGGGTGAGGCGAGCGGCCTGCCGGCCCGTCGCATCCCTCAGGCGCCGTGCCCCTTCAGCTCCTGGCCGGTGAGGCGAACGACGTGGAGCACGTTGGTCGATCCCGGTGTTCCGAACGGCACGCCCGCCATCACGATGATGCGATCGCCGGCATGGGCGATCTTGTGGCGGAGCGCCATGCGCTTGGCCTTGCCGACCATTTCCTCGAAGCTCGCGACGTCGCGGGTGTGGACGGCGTGCGCGCCCCAGAGCAGGCCGAGCCGCCGCGCGGTCGCCTGGCTGGGGGTGAGGACGAGCACGGGCACGTCCGGCCGCTCGCGCGAGATGCGGCGCGCGGTGGAGCCGGAAAGGGTGAAGCAGATGATCGCGGCGGCCGAAACCGTGCGCGCGATATTGCCGGCGGCCTCGGCCAGCGCGTCCGCCGTGGTGGGATCGGCCGGCGTCTCGGTGAAGTGGAGGCGCGCCTGATAGCCGGGGTCCTGCTCCACCGACACGGCGATGCGGTTCATCATCGCCACCGCTTCCTCCGGCCAGCTTCCCGCCGCCGATTCGGCCGAAAGCATCACCGCGTCGGCGCCGTCATAGATGGCGGTCGCGACGTCCGACACTTCGGCGCGCGTGGGCGAGGGGGACTGGATCATCGATTCCAGCATCTGGGTGGCGACCACCACCGGCCGGCCCATGCGGCGCGCGGTTTCGACGATGCGCTTCTGCGCGGGCGGCACCAGCTCGGGCGGCAGCTCCACGCCAAGGTCGCCGCGCGCCACCATCACCGCGTCGGCCAGCTCCAATATCTCCTCCAGCCGGTCCAGCGCGGCCGGCTTCTCGATCTTGGCGAGCAGCGCCGCCTTGCCGCCGATCAGCCGGCGCGCCTCGGCCACGTCCTCGGGCCGCTGGACGAAGCTCAGGGCAATCCAGTCGGCCCCCTGCTCCAGCGCGAAGGCAAGGTCCTTGCGGTCCTTTTCGGTGAGCGCCGCCATCGGCACCACCACGTCGGGCACGTTCAGGCCCTTGCGGTTGGAAAGCGGGCCGCCGACCTCGACGATGGTGTCGACGCGATCCTCGTCCACGTCGGTGACGCGCAGCACCAGCTTGCCGTCGTCCAGCAGCAATCGCGCGCCGGGGCGCAGCGCCTGGAATATCTCCTTGTGGGGAAGCTGCACGCGATGCTGGTCGCCGGGCGCTGGATCGCGATCCAGCCGGAAGGGATCGCCCGTGCGCAGGTGAACGGCGCCGTCGGTGAAGGTGCCGACGCGCAGCTTCGGGCCCTGCAGGTCGAACAGGATCGTCGTCGGCCGGTCCAGTTCCTTCTCCAGCGCCCGGATCGCCGTGACCAGCGCCGCCTTGTCGTCATGGCCGCCGTGGCTCATGTTGATGCGGAATGCGTCGGCACCGGCCAGATAGAGCTTGCGGATCATCTCCGGCGTCGCGCTGGCGGGACCGAGCGTGGCGAGCACGCGGACCTTGCGCTCTCGGGCCTGGGCGGCGAACTTGTTTGCCATCGGCATCGATCCTCTGCTTGCGGGATGAAGCCGGCTCGTTAGTCCCTATTTGCGACAGATCAAGTTTGGAGTTTGCGCCATGAAACCCACAGAAACGGTCCAGCGCCCGGAAGATGTGATCGACGATGCGACCGCGGCGGCCGCTTTCCGCCGGCTGCTGCGCCATCTGCGGCACCGGGCGGACGCCCAGAATATCGATCTGATGGGGCTGGCCGGCTTCTGCCGCAACTGCCTGGCGGACTGGGTTTCCGAAGCCTCGCACGGCAAGTTCGATGCGGAGACGGCGCGCCACCTCGTCTACGGCATGCCCTATGGCGAATGGAAGGCGCGCAACAACACGCCGGCCACGCCCGAGCAGATCGCGAAGATGGAAGCGAGCATGGCGCTGAACCGCACCCGCGAGCAGGAGGCGCTGGACGAGGGGCTGGACCAGTCGCTGGAAGACAGCTTCCCCGCCAGCGATCCGCCCTCCCAGACCGATCCGTCCCGCTGAGCGGCGGGGGCGGCCGCCGCTCTTTCCGGGTGGCGGCCCGATTTTATCGTTCCCCTATTCCCATCCGCCCGAACCGGGATAAGGTGATGGATCAAAAGGGGGAATCACAAAAAATGCGAAAGACGATACTGGCGGCCTGCACGGCGATCCTGATGGCCGGGACCGCCCATGCGCAGGCCGCGCCCGCGGCTTCGGCCACCCAGGCGGCGGCGCATGTCACCTATATCCACGCGGGCGCGCTGCTCGACCGGCCGGGCGGCAGGCCGCGCGGCGCCTCCACCGTGATCGTGCGCGACGGCAAGATCGTCGAGGTGCGCGACGGCTTCGCCGCGCCGGAGGGCGGGGCCGAACTGGTCGACCTCAAGGACCGTTTCGTCCTGCCGGGGCTGATCGACATGCACGTCCACCTCTACAGCGACGGCGATCCGCTGAAGGAACGGCTGGAAGGGCCGGGGCGCGATTATGAGGACGAATTCGTCATCGCCGCCCGCCATGCCCGCGTCACGCTCGAATCGGGCTTCACCACCGTGCGCGATCTGGGCGGGGAGCCGCGCGGCATCGCCACGCTGCGCGACGCCATCAACGCCGGCGACCTGCCGGGGCCGACGATCGTGCCGGCGGGGAAGATGATCTCCGTGTCCGGCGGGCATGGCGACGCCAACGGCGTGAACCGCGATCTTTATGAGGCGATGCACCAGCATCAGACCAATATCTGCGACGGCGCCGACGAATGCCGCCGCGCGGTGCGCGCCCAGATCCGCGACGGGGCGGAAGTCATCAAGTTCGCGGCGACGGGCGGGGTGCTCTCCAACGTCGCCGGCGGGCTCGGCCGGCAGATGACGCCGGACGAGATGCGCGCCATCGTCGAGACCGCGCACAGCTTCGGCCGCAAGGCGACCGCGCATGCCCATGGCAAGGAAGGGATCGAGACCGCGCTTGAGGCGGGCGTCGATTCGATCGAGCATGGCAGCTTCCTCGACGAGAATACGGTTAAGCTGTTCAAGGCGAAGGGCGCCTATCTGGTGCCGACGATGATCGCGCCGGTGACGGCGCTGCGCAACGCCCGGGCCGGCGCGCTGCCCGCGCCGACGCTGGTGAAGGCGGAGGCCGCCGCCGCCGCCGCCAAGAAGAATCACGCGCTGGCCGTGCGCTCTGGCGTGAAGATCGCCTTCGGCACCGATACCGGCGTGTCGAAGCATGGCGACAATGCGCAGGAATTCGCGCTGATGCTGGAAGCGGGGATGACCGCGGACCAGGCGATCCGCGCGGCGACGCTGGATGCGGCCGACCTGCTCGGCCGCGCCGACCGGCTGGGCAGCATCGAGCCCGGCAAGGATGCCGATATCATCGCCGTCGCGGGAAGCCCGCTGGAGGATGTGCATCGGCTGGAAACGGTGGATTTCGTGATGCGCCACGGCACCGTCCACAAGCTCGGCGGCAAGCGCCAGCCCTTCCCCGTCGATTGATGTTCGGATGGCGCGGGAGGGTTGGGCTCCCGCGCTACTCCTGTCGGGCTAGTTTACATCTCGTAATAGTTAACAGTGTTTTGCACTAGAATTGCCGTTGTTGGCACGATTCCTGCTTTGCTCTCGGCGTTATATTCCAGAGGGGAGTAGTAGCGTGAAATCCATGTTCCTGAAGATCGCCGCCGCGGCCAGCCTCGGTCTTGCCGCGATCGCGCCCGCCAATGCGGCGGTGACGTTCGAGATCGACCAGAGCGCCGCCAATACCTACGTCAATTATTCCTATAATCAGCTGGGGTGGAGCAACTTCTCCGCCACGCTCGCGGATCTGCCGACGAGCTTGAAGACGCTGGAGATCGGCGAGAGCTGGACTTTCGATTTCATCGACATCTCGATCGGCGGCATCGGCGCCGGCGCGGTGGAACTGGCCGCCCAGCTTTCGTTCCTCACGCCGGGTGGCTCGGCTCCGGGGGAAGCCAGCGGCTGGTATGCCGTCGCCTTCTTCACCGCCGCCGGGGGCCTGACCTGGGACGGGCCGACGACGATCACCGCCAACGGCGCGACCTATCAGGTGGCGCTGGAAAATCTCGGCGGCCTCGATTTCGGTCATCCCATCACCGAGACCATCTCCGCCACCGTCACGCTGATCGGGCAGGACGTCGTCTCCGCCCCGGTGCCGGAACCGGCGAGCTGGGCGATGCTGATCGCGGGCTTCGGCCTGGTCGGCGGCGCGATGCGCCTGCGCGCGCCGCGCCGGGTGGCGATCGCCGCCTGATAACGGCCGCATAGACGGACCCGGATCGCAGGGAGGCGCCGTCGGCCGCGAGGCCGGCGGCGCTTTCGCGTTTCGGGCGGACGGCGCGGAAAATGCGGCCCCGGAAGACGAGACCGGTTCCGTGCGGGGCGAAACCGCTCTAGAGGCTCCGCTTCCACCGAATCAGGAGTGAACGACCGGATGAGCGAACCTAATGTCGCGGCCGATCAGCTGAGGCTGTTCATCGAGCGCATCGAGCGGCTGGAAGAAGAGAAGAAGGGCATTTCGGACGACATCAAGGACGTCTATCTGGAAGCCAAGAGCCAGGGCTATGATGTCAAGACGATGCGCGCCATCGTCCGGCTGCGGAAGATGGAGAAGCATGCCCGCGATGAGGCGGAGGCCCTGCTCGAAACCTACAAGGCGGCGCTTGGCCTCGGCTAACATGACCGCACCGGCGCCGGCGGAGCGATGAAGCTCTACGGCGTCGCCTTTTCGCCTTATGCCCAGCGCTGCCTGATGGTGGCGCGGGCCAAGGGCCATGATCTCGCCCTGTTGCCGCCGCCGCCCGACGGCGACTGGCGATCGCCCGCCTATCGCGCGATCAACCCGCTGGCCAAGCTGCCCTGCCTGGACGATGGCGGCTTCATCCTGCCCGAATCCGGCCCCATCGCCGACTATCTCGATGCCGTCCTGCCCGGCCCTTCGCTATGGCCGGCGGACCCGCGCGCCCGCGCCCGCGCCGCCTTCGCCGCCCGCATGGTGGATGTGGAGATCGGTCCCGGCGTCTCGATGCTGCTGGGCCATGCGCTGTTCGGGATGGGCGGCGGGGATGCCGTCGCCCGCGCGATGCGCCGGGTGATGCGCGGCCTGGGCGCCATCGCCCATTTCCGGGATGCGGCCGCGCGCTGGGCGCAGGGCGACCGCTTTGGCCATGCCGATGCCGCGCTGATGCCGATGCTGGCCGTATGCGATCGCTTCGGCGATCCCGCCGCGATCCGGGCCGACCCCGGCCTTGCCGCTTATCGGGATCGCGCCTTGGGCAGCGACGCCGGCCGCCGGATGGCGGGGGAGATGGCGGCAAGCTTCGATGCCTTCCTCGCGCGGCCGCTGGCGGCGCGCGGCCGGATCGGGCAGTAAGGGGTTGCAACGGCAATGGGGAGCCCGGCGATGATCGTCACCACCACCACGCTGATCGAGGGCCGCCCGGTCCGCGACTATCTGGGCATCGTCACCGGCGAGGTGATCGTCGGCGCCAACCTGTTCAAGGATCTGTTCGCCTCGGTGCGCGACATCGTCGGCGGCCGGTCCGGCGCCTATGAAGGGGCGCTGCGCGATGCGCGGACGGCCGCGTTCGAGGAGCTGACGTCCGAGGCGCGCGATCTCGGCGCCGATGCCGTGATCGGCGTCGACATCGATTATGAGGTGCTGGGCCAGAACGGATCGATGCTGATGGTTTCGGTGAGCGGCACGGCGGTGAAGCTTTGAGCGGCGCCGTGATCGAGCCGGACGTTGCCGGCGTCCGCCGCGCGGTGATCGCCCATCTGAAGCCGCCGCACATGACCGCCGACATCTGGCTGATCGCGCTCGCCATCACCACCGGCACCAACCTGATCGACTTCGCGACCAAGCCGCAGCCGGGGGAGATGTCCGGCGCGTTCATCGCCGCCGCCGCGATCCGGGTCATCGCCGTGTTCTGGCTGGCTTATGCGGTGATCCGCCGCATCGCCGGCGTGCCCCGGCCCTTCGCCCCCGGCGCGCCGCTGGCGCGCTATCTGGGCGTGACGATCCTGCTCGCGATCGGCTTCGGCCTGTTTTCGGCGCTGGGCACCATCGCCACGGGCAAGGATGCGGCGATCGCCGATATCTGGCTGGCGCACATGATCACCACCGCCATCTGGTATGCCTTCACCATCGCCATCCTCGCCTGGCAGGCGGCGCTGGCGATCGGGGATGCGGGCTTTCCCCTCCGCCACATCTTCGCCCGCCAGCAGGGGCGGCTGGTGCCCCTGTGGCTGGCTTATGCCGCGCTGGTGCTGCCGTTCGCCGCCGTGCATTTCGCGCTCACCCTGGTCGCGGTGAAGATCGCCCTGCCGGCGCGCGCGCTGGCGGCGCTGTCGCTGGTCGATGGCGCGGTATCGGCGGTGCAGCTGGCGATCGGCTGCGCGCTGGGCGTGGTGGCGTGGAAGATCGCGTTGCCGTTGCGCGAAGGGGCTGCCTCCCGCTAAGGAGCGCGCACAATTCCGACAGACAGCACAGGACCGCGACGGCAATGGCCGGCCATTCCAAATTCAAGAACATCATGCACCGCAAGGGTGCGCAGGATAAGAAGCGCTCGGCGCTGTTCTCCAAGCTCAGCCGCGAAATCACCGTGGCCGCCAAGATGGGCCTGCCCGATCCGGCGATGAACGCCCGCCTGCGCGCGGCCGTGCTCACCGCGCGCGCCGGCGGCATGCCCAAGGACAATATCGAGCGCGCGATCAACAAGGCGGCGGGCAGCGACGGCGAGAATTACGAGGAAGTGCGCTACGAGGGCTTCGGCCCCGGCGGCGTCAGCCTGATCATCGAGACGCTGACCGACAACCGCAACCGCACCGCCACCAACGTCCGCACCGCCGTTTCGAAGAATGGCGGCAATCTGGGCGCCAGCGGATCGGTGAGCCACGGCTTCGACCGGATGGGCCTGATCAACTATCCGGCCAGCGCGGGCGATGCCGACAAGGTGTTCGAGGCGGCGCTGGAGGCCGGCGCGGAGGATGTCTCCTCCAGCGACGAGGGCCATGAGATCTGGACCGCGACGGAAAATCTCCACGAAGTCGCCAAGGCGCTGGAAGCCGTGCTCGGCGATGCCGAGGGCGTGAAGCTCGCCTGGCGCCCGCAGACGCTGGTGTCGGTGGGCGAAGGCGATGCCGCGACGCTGTTCAAGCTGATCGACGCGCTCGACGACGATGACGACGTCCAGACCGTCTGGGCCAATTACGACGTCTCCGACGAGGTGATGGAAAAGCTGGGGTGATCGGAATCTGAGCCCCTCCCCTTCAGGGGAGGGGTTGGGGTGGGGAAGCCGGGTGAAATCGTGGGAACTTGGTAACCGCGCCCGTGGCATGCGTAATGATCCGACGCCCGCCGAAAAGCATCTCTGGCGCCACCTCTCCCGATCGCAGCTCGGCGGTTTCAAGTTTCGTCGCCAATCGGTGATAGGGCCGTTCATCGTCGATTTCTTCTGCCCGGCGAAAGGGCTGATCATCGAGGTCGATGGCGATACGCACGATCGGCAGCTGGATGCCTCTCGCGACGCGGCGCTCGCGGGCAAGGGCTTCCAAACTCTTCGCTTCACCAACCGGGACGTGGCGTGCGACATGGAGGCTGTGCTGACCGCGATCCTTGCCAAACTCTTGGCCATGCCTGACCGCTGGCCCCACCCCAACCCCTCCCCTGAAGGGGAGGGGCTTGCCGGCTCATGATCCTCATCGGTCTCGATCCCGGTCTCGGCACCACCGGCTGGGGGGTGATCGCGGCTGACGGCAACCGGCTCAGCCATATCGCCAACGGCCAGGTGAAGACGGAAACCCACGCGCCGCTGGCCGAACGGCTGGTGGCGCTGCACGATCAGCTGACGGACGTGCTGCTGGCCCACCGCCCCGATGCGGCGGCGGTGGAGGAGGTGTTCGTCAACGCCAATCCGCAATCCACGCTCAAGCTCGGGCAGGCGCGCGGCGTGGTGCTGCTGACGGTCGCCCGGCAGGGGATCGCGGTCGGCGAATATGCCGCGCGTCTCATCAAGAAGGCGGTGGTCGGCACCGGCGCCGCCGAAAAGCAGCAGGTGCACGCCATGGTCGCGCGGCTGCTGCCCGGCGTGAAGATCGCCGGCGCCGACGCGGCCGATGCGCTGGCCGTCGCCATCACCCACGCCCATCATCTGGCGAGCGCCAGGGCCATGAAGAGGATCATCGCATGATCGCACGGTTGACCGGCCTGCTCGCGGAGACGACGGCCGATTATGCGGTGATCGACGTCGGCGGCGTCGGCTATCTGGTGCAGGCTTCCGCCCGCACGCTTTCCGCCCTCGGCGCGGCGGGCGGGCAGGTGATGCTGTTCACCGAGATGCAGGTGCGCGAGGATGCGATCACGCTGTTCGGCTTCGGATCGGCGGGCGAGCGGGACTGGTTCCGCCTGTTGACCAGCGTGCAGGGCGTGGGCGGCCGCGTGGCGCTGGCGATCCTTTCCGCGCTGGCGCCCGACGAGCTTTCCCGCGCGATCGCGGGCGGTGACAAGGCGATGGTGGCGCGGGCCAACGGCGTGGGGCCGAAGCTCGCGATGCGCATCGTCAACGAACTCAAGGACAAGGTGGGCGGCCTCGCGATCGGCGTGCCGGGCGCGGTTGTGGCGGCACCGGCGGGCAGCGCCGCGGGCGATGCGCTCTCCGCGCTCGCCAATCTCGGCTTCCGCCCCGCCGAGGCCAATGCGGCGGTGGCGGCCGCCGAGCAGGAACTGGGGCCGGGCGCGACGCTCGATGCGCTGGTGCGCCTCGCGCTCAGGAAGGCGGCGCGCTAGGGGCGTCCTCCCTTCCCCGCTTCGCCAAGCCGGGGGAATCCTCATCCTGGGGCGCTGGAGGTTCCGTCGGGCCGGTCGCCGTCCATGGATTCCCGTTTTCGCGGGAATGACGGGGGGCTTATCCCACCGGCGTCAGCAGCGGCTTTCCGGCAAAGAACGCCTCCACGTTCGCGATCACCAGATCGGCCATCGCCTTGCGCGTCTCGACGGTGGCGCTGCCCTGATGGGGGAGGAGGACGACATTCTCCATCGCCAGCAGCGCTTCCGGCACATGCGGCTCGTGCGCGAACACGTCGAGGCCGGCGGCGCCCAGGCGGCCTTCGGCCAGCGCCGCGACCAGCGCATCCTCGTCCACCACCGATCCCCGGGCGATGTTGATGAGCGTGCCGTCCGGCCCGAGCGCGTCGAGCACGGCGCGGTCGACCAGCCCGGCCGTGCCCTTGCCGCCCGGCGTGGCGACGACCAGCACGTCCACGCCGGCCGCCAGCGCCACCGTGTCGGCGGCGTAGCGATAGGGCGCGCCCGGAACGGGGGTGCGGCTGTGATAGGCGATCTCGCCGGCGAAGGGCGCGCACCGCTTTGCGATCGCGCTGCCGATCCGGCCGAGGCCGAGAATGCCGATGCGCCGGCCGGTGAGCTTGCGGGCCAGCGGCGGCGGCCCTTCCTTCTCCCAGCGGCCGTCGCGGACATAGCGATCGTAGAGCGCGACCCGGCGATAGACCGCGAACATCAGCGCGATGGCGGTGTCGGCGGTATCCTCCGTCAGCACGTCGGGCGTGTTGGTGACGGCGATGCCGCGCGCGCGGGCATGGGCCACGTCCACCTTGTCATAGCCGACCGCGCAGACCGCGATCAGCGCGAGATCCGGGCAGCGGTCGATCGTCGCGGCGTCGATCCCCTCGGCCCCGCCCGTCACCGCCGCGCGGATGCCGGGGCCGGGCGCGGTGCGCAGGTCGAACCGGCTTTGCAGGTCGTCGAGCATCCAGTGCGGCGGCTCCTGGACGAGCAGGAGGACGGGGGGCTTGTGAGGCAAGGAGCGGGCTTCTCTGTGCAAAAAGGGACGGATCAGCCGCCCCACACCTCGCCATAAAGGCGCAGCAGGTTGCCGCCCAGTATCTTTTCGATCCGCGCCGCCGGCCAGCCCGCGCGGGCAAGATCGTCCGCCAGCATGCGGAAGCGCATATGGCTGTTATAATCCATCACTAGGTTGAAGACGTCCGGCCCTTCGCCCGGCGCCGCGATTCCCTTGGCGGCGCGATCCTCGTAGAATTTCTTCTGGTTGGCGCGTGCATCGTCGTCGATCACCGTGGCGGAAAGCATGCCGTCCGTGCCGATTGCGACATGATCCTCGCCGCACACGTCCACGGCATGGGCCATGTGGCGGATCAGATCGTCCTTCGTCGGTTTGCCGCCGGGGACGAGGAAGGGCATCCAGTAGACGCCGGCCACGCCGCCCTTGTCCGCAAGCGCCTTCAGCTCCGCATCCCAGACGTTGCGGGGATTGTCGTGGAGCGAGCGGCAGCCGGTATGGCTGATGGTCAGCGGGCGCTTCGCCGCCGCGATTCCCTCGGCGATGGTGCGCTGGCCGCCGTGGGAGAGGTCCAGCAGCAGCCTTTCCGCCTCGATCCGTTCGATCGTGGCGCGGCCGAGCCTGGATAGCCCGGCATTGGCGGGCTCCAGCGATCCGTCGCCGGAAAGGTTGCGGAGATTGTAGGTGAGCTGGATCACGCGGACGCCCAGCCCCCTGAACAGCGCCACCCGATCCAGCACCGGGCCGATCACCGCCGAATCCTGCAGCCCATAGACGATGGCGATCCGGCCCGATGCCTTGGCGGCGCGGATATCGGCGGCGGTGAGCGCGTGGAGCAGGATATCGGGATTGTCGGCGATGACCTGGTCGCCGCCGGCAAGGGCCTGCACCGCCTGCTCCAGCGATACGTCATTGCCCGGATCGGCGACGGTCATCTGGATGGCGGTGGCGCCGGATGCGCGCATCTCGGCCAGCCCGCGCGGGGTGAAGCGGGTCATGCCCGGCTTGAAATCGGGATCGCTGACCGCGCCCAGCCCGTCGATCACGATCGCCTTGCGATAAAGCCGGTCGTCGAAGCCGGCGGGCGCGGCGCCCGCGCGCGACGCCAGCAGCAAGGCGGCCCCGCCCGCCAGCACGCCCCGTCTCGTCATGTCCATCGCCCGTTCCCCCCTCTGGTAATGTTGGACCTGAAATGGCAGCCTGCCGGCGGTGATCGTCTCGCGCGCCTCTTCCTCTCCATTCGCCCGGCCGGCCTGCGCCATGGTCCGGGCGGACCGGATGGCAATCCTCAACTTCCTCAACTTCGTGTCAACCGCCGGCCCTCGACAAGCGGCGGCAGTGGCCGCTACGGCGATCGCGTGACCGATACCGACCGCATCCTCACCGCCGCCCGCCGCCCCGAGGACGTGGACGCCGCGCTCCGGCCCCGCAGCCTCGACGAGTTCGTCGGCCAGAAGGCGGCGCGGGAAAATCTGCGCGTGTTCATCGAGGCCGCGCGGGCGCGGGGCGACGCGCTGGATCATGTCCTGTTCTTCGGCCCGCCCGGCCTGGGCAAGACGACGCTGGCGCAGATCATCGCCAAGGAAATGGGATCGGGATTCCGCGCGACGTCCGGCCCCGTCATCGCCAAGGCTGGCGATCTCGCGGCGCTGCTCACCAATCTCGAGGATGGCGACGTGCTGTTCGTGGACGAGATTCACAGGCTCAGCCCGGCGGTGGAGGAGGTGCTCTATCCGGCGATGGAGGATCGCGCGCTCGATCTGATGATCGGCGAGGGGCCGTCGGCGCGGTCGGTGCGGATCGATCTGCCGCGCTTCACGCTGGTCGGCGCCACCACCCGGCAGGGCCTCATCACCACGCCGCTGCGCGACCGCTTCGGCATCCCCGTGCGCCTGCAATTCTATACGGTGGACGAGCTGGAGCGCGTGGTGACGCGCGCGGCGGGCCTGCTGGGCCTGGCGATCGCGCCCGATGGCGCGACGGAGATTGCCCGGCGCGCCCGCGGCACGCCGCGCATCGCCGGGCGGCTGCTGCGCCGCGTGCGCGATTTCGCCGATGTCGCGGGCCATGCCCTGGTCGATCGCAAGGCCGCCGATGCCGCGCTCAACCGGCTGGAGGTCGACCAGCTCGGCCTCGACGCCATGGACCGGCGCTACCTCACCATGATCGCCGACATCTATCGCGGCGGGCCGGTGGGGGTGGAGACCCTGGCCGCCGGCCTGTCCGAACCGCGCGACACGATCGAGGAGGTGATCGAGCCTTATCTGATCCAGCTCGGCCTCGTCGCCCGCACCGCGCGGGGGCGCTGCCTCAACGCGCTGGGGTGGAAGCATCTCGGCCTCAATCCGCCGCCGGGCGCGGAAGCCGGCCTGTTCGACGGAAAATAGGCGGCATTAGCGCCGACTTTGGGGTTCCGGTCGCGAATCGGACAAGCTAGACCGCTGGGCCATGGTTAAGGATGCGTTGGATCAGCCCTTCGAGGGCCGCTTCGTCGGCACGGAGCACCGCTTCGCGCTGCGCGTCTATTTCGAGGACACCGATCTTTCGGGCGTGGTCTACCACGCTAATTATCTGCGCTTCATGGAACGCGCCCGCAGCGACATGCTGCGCGTCGCCGGGATCGACCAGCGCGCCGCGCAGGAAGGGGGCGAGGGCTATTATGCCGTCGCGGACCTTTCCATCCGCTACCGCCGGCCGGCAAAGCTGGACGATGCGCTGCTGGTGGTTTCGCAAGTGAGGGAAATTCGCGCGGCTTCGTGCGTCATTCATCAGAGAGTCATGCGGGGTGGGGAGGTAGTCGCCGAAGCGGACGTCACCGCGGCCTTCCTCTCCCCCGACGGTCGGCCACGGCGGCAGCCACGTGGCTGGATCGAAATATTCGAACGGCTGAAAGGGAATTCTGACCGATCATGACCATTGCGCCCACGGAATCGCTGCTATCCCCCGTAACCTTGTTCATGCAGGCCGATTTCGTCGTGAAGGCGGTGATGATCGGGCTGGTGCTGGCGAGCATCTGGACGTGGACGATCATCCTGGCCCACGGCACGCGCCTTCGGAGGATTTCCAAGGCCAACGAGGCCTTCGAACGCGAATTCTGGAAGGCGGAGGATATCGACCGCTTCTATGACGGTCCCGGCCGTTCCGACCTGCCGAGCGCCAAGGTGTTTTCGGCTGGCGTTTCCGAATGGCGGCGATCGACCAAGGGCGACCGCATCGACCGCGAAGGCACGCGCGCGCGGCTGGCGACGTCGATGGGCGTGGCCGTGGCGGCCGAGGTGGACCGGCTTTCCGACCGGCTGAACATCCTCGCCACCATCGGATCGGTGGCGCCGTTCGTCGGCCTGTTCGGCACGGTGTGGGGCATCATGAAAAGCTTCACCGATATCGCGGCCCAGCAGAACACGTCGCTCGGCGTCGTGGCCCCCGGCATCGCCGAGGCGCTGTTCGCCACCGCGCTCGGCCTGTTCGCGGCCATCCCGGCGGTGATCGCCTATAACCGCCTGACCCATGTGCTGAACCGGATCGAGGCGCGCCTCCACCGCTTCGCCGACGGCTTCCATGCGACGTTGAGCCGCGAGCTGGAGGTCGAGGGCTGATGGGCATGGGGCCGGTGCAGGGCCGCGGGCCTGGCGGCCGCCGCGCGCCGATGGCGGAGATCAACGTCACGCCGCTGGTGGACGTGATGCTGGTGCTGCTGATCATCTTCATGATCGCCGCCCCGCTGATGGCGACGGGCGTGCCGGTGAACCTGCCCGACAGCCGCGCCGGCGCGCTGGACCAGAAGGACCAGCCGATCATGATTTCGATCGACGGGACCGGCAAGGTGTTCCTCGACGATCAGGAAGTGCTGGAATCCACGCTGGCG
Source organism: Edaphosphingomonas fennica (assembly GCF_003034225.1). Classification (GTDB taxonomy): domain Bacteria; phylum Pseudomonadota; class Alphaproteobacteria; order Sphingomonadales; family Sphingomonadaceae; genus Sphingomonas_E; species Sphingomonas_E fennica. The sequence goes on along the minus strand of NZ_PHHF01000009.1, from coordinate 4,378 downwards.
GCGCGGCTGGGCGACATCGCGGCGACGCGCGGCCATGGCAAGGATGCGCCCCAGATCTTCCTGCGCGCCGATCGCGGCCTGGATTATGGCCGGGTGATGCGGGTGATGGGCGAGCTCAACCGCGCCGGGCTGAACAAGGTGGCGCTGGTTACGGCGGGCGAAGACAGATCGTGATCGATCGCGCGGAGAAGGCTGGTTTCGGCGTTGCGCTGATAGGGCATGCCGCCCTGTTCGCGGTGCTGTCGCTCGGCATCTTCACCACCGTGCGCCTGCCGCCGGCGGTGAACGAGCCGCTCGACGTGATCCTGACCGACGAAGTGGGGCTGCGTTCGGCGGTGCCCAATCCGGCGACCGAGGCGCCGGCGCCATCGGAAGCGCCCGAGACGGGGCCGCCCGAGGAGCCCGCGCCCGCCGAGCCGACGCCTGCGCCGCCCGAGCCCGCGCCGACCCCCAAGGCGGCGGAGCCGACACCCGCGCCGAAGCCGGCCGACAAGCCGAAGCCCGCGGAAAAGCCCAAGCCCGCCGAAAAGGCGCCGGCGAAGGACAAGGAGGATGCGAGCGATCGCCGCCGTCCCGACCGGGAAACCAAGGGCAAGGCGGAAAAGCCCGCTGGATCGCGGCTGGGCGCCAATTTCCTGAAGGGCATTTCCGATGATCCCAAGGGCAAGGCTGCGAGCCCGCGGGCGGCGGTGAGCGGGGCGGCGATGCAGGGGTTGGCGGCCGCGCTCGCCCGTCAGTTCAAGCCCTGCTACGAGCTGGGATCGCTGCAGGGCACATCGGCGATGAGCATCGTGACGACGCTGCGCCTGCGCTACAAGCCGGACGGCACCGTGGCGATCGAGCCCGAGATGGTCGAGCAGACCGGCGTCAACGATGCCAATCGCTCCTATGCCCGGCAGATGAGCGACATCGCGCGGCGCGCGGTGCTGCGCTGCACGCCGGTGAAGCTGCCGGCGGAGCTTTATGAAGGCGGCTGGAACGATTTCCAGCTTCGCTTCATTCCGAGCCAACTGGGATGAGGCAGGCATGGCGCGCCTCCATCCCCCTGGCGCTGGGGCTGCCGTTCGTGTCGGCCGGGTGCACCGCGCCCCGGACGGCCGGGGCGGCGGTGGCGCCGGTGCCCGCGCCCGAGCGCGCGGCGGCGATGCGGGCGATCCAGGTGGCGGCCGATCAGGTGAAGCGCTGCTACCGCTCGCCCCGAAGCGCGGGCGCGGCGCGGACGATCGCGACCACGCTTACCGTGCGCTACGCGCCGGACGGCACGCTGATCGGGTTGCCGCAGGTGGCGCGGCAATCGGGCGTGACGCCGGAGATATCGGCGCAGGCGGAGCGGATGGCGGAAGCAGCCGCGCTCGCCGTGCTGCGCTGCCAGCCGATCCGCCTGCCGGCGGACCTTTACGAAAATGGCTGGAGCGAGTTTCAGCTGACATTCAGTCCGGGCGGGGCGGCATGACGGGCCGGGCAATGAACAAGGAACGGGAGACGATGATGAACCCGACAGGGACGAACCCGCGAGGGATGAAGCCGATGCGAACCCTGCTGCTGGCCGCGGCGCTGGCGGCGCCGCTGCCAGCGGCGGCGCAATCCATCACGGTCGACATCACGGGCGGTATTTCCTCGCCCATGCCGATCGCTATCCCGTCGATGCCGACGCCGGCGATCGTGCAGACGGCGGCGGGCGATACCTCAGCGCTCGGGCGGCAGGTGGCGGACGTGATCACCAACGATCTGCGCAACAGCGGCCTGTTCCAGCCGATCGGGCCGAACGCGCTGGGCCAGGTGAACTTCGCGCAGGTGACGGCGCCCGATTTCCCCTTCTGGGTGGGCACGGGCGCGCAGGCGCTGGTGCAGGGCTTCGCCCAGGCCAATGGCGACGGCACCATCACCGTCGGCTGCTACCTTTATGACGTATTCGCCAAGACGGAGATGGCGCGGCAGGGCTTCGTCGTCCAGCCGGCGCAATGGCGCCGCGCCGCGCATAAATGCGCCGACACCGTCTATACCCGGCTGACCGGCGAAGGCCCCTATTTCGACAGCCGCGTGGTCTACGTCTCCGAAACCGGGCCGAAGAAGAACCGCATCAAGCGGCTGGCGATCATGGACCAGGACGGCGCCAACCACCGCTTCCTCACCAACGGCCAGAATATCGTGCTGACGCCGCGCTTCGCGCCCAACCAGCAATCGATCGTCTACATGTCCTTCGTCAACGATCGGCCGCGCGTCTATGTCTATGACGTCGGTTCCGGCCGGCAGCGGCTGGTGCTGGACCAGCCGAACATGACCTTCGCGCCGCGCTTCTCCCCCGATGGCCGCTTCATCGTCTTCTCGATGGCGATCAACGGCAACACCGACATCTATCGCGTATCGGCGAGCGGCGGCCCGGCGACGCGGCTGACGACGTCGCCCGGCATCGACACGGCGCCCAGCTACTCGCCCGACGGCAGCCGCATCGTCTTCGAAAGCGATCGTTCGGGCACGCAGCAAATCTATGTGATGAGCGCGGACGGATCCGGCCAGCAGCGGATCAGCTTCGGTTCCGGCCGCTATGCGACGCCGGTTTGGAGCCCCAAGGGCGACCTGATCGCCTTCACCAAGATCGGTGCGGGCTTCCGCATCGGCATCATGGGTGTGGACGGATCGGGCGAGAAGCTGCTGACCGACGCCTGGCAGGACGAAGGGCCGAGCTGGTCGCCCAACGGCCGCGTCATCATGTTCTTCCGCACGGCGCAAGGGTCCGGCAAGGCCGACCTGTGGTCGGTCGATCTGACCGGCGTCAACGAAAAACGCGTTCCTACCCCGCTGGATGGATCCGATCCGGCCTGGGGGCCGTTACTGCCCTGAAATGGGTTGACCGTTGCCCTGCTTTCGGTTCATCGTTCCAAACAAACAACTCGTCGCTAAAATCAAGGAGATCGACATGCAGAACCTGACGACCAAGCTGCTGATGGCGGCGGCTCTCGTCGCCGTGGCCGGCTGTTCCAAGAAGCCGCCGGCGCAGCTGCCGCCGGCTCCGCCCACCGAATCCACCCCGGCGCCCGAGACGACGCAGCCGGAAGGCCCGGTGGCGTCGACCGTCGTGCCCGGATCGAAGGAGGATTTCCTCCAGCAGGTGGGTTCCGACCGCGTGTTCTTCGGCACCGACAAATATGACCTCGACAGCGAGGCGCGCGCCATCCTGGACCGGCAGGCCGACTGGCTCGCCAAATATCCGAACGTGCGCGTGACGGTGGAAGGCCATTGCGACGAGCGCGGCACCCGCGAATATAACCTCGCGCTGGGCGATCGCCGCGCCAATTCGGCCAAGAATTATCTGGCGACCAAGATCGACGCCTCGCGCATCTCGACCGTGAGCTACGGCAAGGAGCGTCCGGCGGTGGAAGGTTCGGACGAGTCCGCCTGGGCCCAGAACCGCCGCGCGGTTTCGGTCGTCATCACCGGCATGTGATCCGAAGGGGGAGGGGCCGGCCGGGTCCCTCCCCTTTTCCTTACCCCAGCGCTTCGTCCAGCAGCCGCGCCAGGCGGACGCCGCCGCGCACCGCCTGGAGCCGGAGCACCGGGATCAGCTTTTCGATCGTCGCCTCGTCGATCTTCACGCGCTGGTCGGGCGTGGGGGCGCAGGGATCGCCCAGCACGCTGGCATAAGCGGAATCCCGCGCGACCTGCCAATTCTCGCGCGACCAATCCTCCACCGTGCCTTCGCGCATCGTGGCGCGGGCCGGCGGGCCATATTCCTCAAGCAGCCCCTTCGCGCCGCCCGGTGGCGTGGAAAGCGCGCGATCGGCCAGCAGGCCATCCCATACCGAGTGGAGATTGGCGCGGCCCTCGATCACCCCATAGGCCGCCTTCACGCGATTGCCGCCGAGATCGGCCTTGTCGCCGGCGTGGAGCGGTTGGTGCAGATCGCCCATGAAATGGACGAGGAATACCAGCGCCATCACCCGTTCGCGCACCGGCACCGTGCGATCCTTGAGCAGCCGCGCATTGCGTTCGATCTGGGCGGAAACGCAATTGCCGTCCGGGCAATTGGGCTTGATCGCGAACGGCTTGCAGATGTTCACGTTCTGATAGTGCCAGTTATAGGCATAGCTGAAGCGATCGCCGAGCGGCTTCACGCAATCGGGCCACACGCTCGCCTGCTCGATGGTGTGGGCGGGGCAGGTGGGCGTTTCCAGCAGGTCGGACCGGGCGAGCAGCCGGCGGATCGCGGCGCGGGTGGAGGGCTTCACCTGCGCCATGGCGATGCTGGCGACGGTTTCATGGCCATATTCCCACCAGGCCGCGGCGGGCGTGGCGGCGATGTGTAGCGCGACGATTACGGAGTCCGGTCGGCGTCAATTTTGATGGCCGATAGGTGGCCGCGCCGGTTGGTGAATTCTGG
>NZ_PHHF01000087.1 GCF_003034225.1 Edaphosphingomonas fennica | reverse complement strand
CTACGATCAGACCAGACAACCGATCCTACCGGCCATCATAGTCGCCGCTCAACCGGCCATCGTAGTTGTCGCCGCGCACGAACGGTTCGTCGGTCTTGCGGTTGACCAGCCTCCGGTCCGCGAGATTTTCGCGGACATCGTCCAGCCGCGATCTGGCCTCGCTGAGGGTCGCGCCGCGAAAGAGCATGACGAACTCTTCGCCGCCATGCCGGGCCACATGGCAATTGTCGTCGGAGATCTCCGAGAGCATTTCGGCGATGAGCCGCAGGACCCGGTCGCCGGCGTCGTGGCCATGGGTGTCGTTGACGAGCTTGAAATGATCGATGTCGCAGAAGGCGACGACGAGCGGGTCTAGCGCGGCCCTGGCTTCCTTGTGCTCGCGGTCGAGGACGGTTTCGAAGGCGCGGCGGTTGGGCAGGCCGGTGAGATGGTCGACCTCGGCGTCGCGCTTGGCTTTTTCGAGGTTGCGGCGCAGCGTCGTCGCCTCGTCCTCGCTGCGACGCATGTCCGCCTCGAGGTGACGGGTGCGTTCGAGCATCGCCTTGGCGAGATCGGCAAGGCTCGAAATGATGTGGCCGGTTTCCTGGACCTGAACCAGTTCGGCGACGTGCTGCTCGAGTTCGTCGCTATAGTCCGAGGTGGCGCTTCGAGCGGCGGTCGTGTTCTTCGAGAAATTCTCCAGCGTCGTCTCGAGCTTGGTCATCAGGAATTCGATTCCGTCATGCTTGTCGACCACCTGGTCGGCGGCGGTGACCTCATCGAGCCACTGCTGGGTAATCCCTATGCCGGAGGCGACTTGATGCGCGATCTGGCGGGCCAAGCCCGGATTGGATCCGGAGAAGGCCCCATGCGCGGCCATCAGATTATTCGGCGTGATGTCGAGCTCGTAGGCAAGCAGGAATGACCCGATCTCGTCGAGCAGATGCGCGCGTGCCTGCTGGAATATGTTGGTGGCGGGATTGCCGCCGCGCCCTGCCGCCGCGGCGCCGGTCTTGTCCCCAGCGCGCGAACCGCGAAAGCCGAGCCAGCCGAGCAACGAGCCTGATGAACTGTCTGTGGTCACTGTCCCCCCTTGAACGCGTAACTGAATGCCCCCCGGTCAGCATCGCTCCTTGCGATATTGCTGGGGTGTCATGCCGATGGATTGCAGAAAGGCGCGGCGAAAGACGCCGGCATTCGCGAAGCCGACCGCCTGGCCGATCGCCCCGATGCCCGGCCCGTCCCTATGTGCCAGCAGGGCTCGTGCGCGGTCGATCCGCCGGCCGGTGACGAAGCGGTAAGGCCCCAGCCCGGTCGTCGCCTTGAACGCGCGCGAGAAGTGCGATCGGCTGAGGCCGGCCGCGCCGGCCAGTTCGTCGAGGCTGATCGGCCTGTGGAGATTGGCGCCGACATAGTCGGTCACCCGGCCCAATTGGGTCTTGGTCAACTGACCCAGCGTCGCGGGCTGTTCGACCCCGAGTATCTCGATTGCGGCCGTCAGGCAGAGCGCCTCGGCATAGAGGCTGTCGGCATCGGGGGAAGAGACGACGTCCTTGATCTTGTTCATGGTCGCGCAGAGCGCAGCGTTGCGCGCATAGGCGAAGGGGCGCGGGTCGAGCCGTGCATATCGCGCGTCGAGGCCGTCGGCCGCCTGTTCCGGCTCAAAATAGAAAGCTGTGAAGCTGTTCGGGCCGGGGCGCGGCTTGGCCCAGCCCGCGAGGGTGCAGCCGCGCGGCGCGTATGTGAGCGTGTCGCGGAGATCGGTCCGGCGCACGGGCGACAGGCCATCGATGTAGAGTTCGCCGTCGTCGAGCCGCATGTCGTGGAGGGCGAGATAGTGGGTCGCACCGAGCGTCCGGAACTCATAGGGCTCGTCGGAATCGAGCACGATCCGCTCGGCCCGAAACCCGCGCCAGGAGCGCGGTTCCGGGCTCACGGGTCGCCGGTGCGACCGCGTGAAATCAAGCTGAAGCGTGTCCTTGGAATTCATGCGGCCCCATAGCGCGATTATTGCGGAAAGCTACAAAAATTGCGGCCAAAGTGAGCACTATTGAACATAGTGGCGGGCAAGTCGGAGGGTGTTTCGAGCAGCGTTACAGGCCGGTATTCACACGAGCGTCAGGACGTGACGCGGGTCTTTCACCGGGATGCGCAGGAAGCTGACGCCGTTGGCATCCGCCTTTGGAAAGCGGCCGGCCCGAATGTTGACCTGGATCGAAGGGAGGAGCAGCCGGGGCACCGCCAGGGTGGCATCGCGCGCCTCGCGCATCGCGACAAATGCGTCTTCATCGACGCCGTCGTGAACATGGACGTTGGCCCGGCGTTGCTCGCCAACCGTCGTCTCCCAACGATAGTCGTCGCGGCCGGGCGCCTTATAGTCGTGGCACATGAACAGGCGGGTTTGGTCGGGGAGGGTCAGCACGCGGCGGATCGAGCGAAAGAGGGTGCGGGCATCGCCGCCGGGAAAATCGGCGCGCGCCGTGCCATAGTCCGGCATGAACAGCGTGTCGCCGACGAACAGGTTGGGGCCGATCCGATAGGCGAGATCGGCAGGCGTATGGCCGGGGACGTGGAGCACCTCGATGGTGAGATCGCCGACGGCGAAGGTTTCGCCGTCGCGCAGCAGCCGGTCGAAGTCGCGACCGTCCGGGACGAGATCGTCCAGTGCGAAGACCGGCCGGAAGATATGCTGGACGTCGCGGATATGCTCGCCGATTCCGACCCACGCGCCGGTGCGGGCCTTGATGAAAGGCGCCGCCGAGAGATGATCGGCATGCGCGTGGGTCTCGAGCACCGCGATGATCCGCCAGCCCTTCTCATGCACTCGATCGAGAATCCGCTGGGCCGATCGGACATCGCCCTCCCCGCTCGCCATGTCGAAATCGAGCACCGGATCGATCACGGCAGCCATGCCGGTCCCGGAGTCGGCCACGAGATAGCTGACCGTGTTGGTCGCCTCGTCGAAAAAGGCTTCGATGACGGGATCGACGTGCATTCGGACCTCCATTAGCTGTTGCTAATATATAAGCATCTGCTACATTAGCAACTCCTAATGGAGTGAGCTGCGATGCTGAAAGCGCCGATGGATCTCGCCAGCTTCGAGCGAAAGGCGGAGGGCGTAGCCAATGTGCTGAAGGCGATCGGCAACGGTCGCCGGCTCATGGTCCTATGCAAGCTCGTCGAGCATGACGAGCGGACCGTCGGCGATCTGGCGGTCGATGTCGGGCTGTCGCAGTCCGCGCTGTCCCAACATCTCGCGAGGATGCGCGACGAGGGGTTGGTGAGCTTCCGGCGCGAGAGCCAGACGCTCTGGTACCGGATCGCCGATCCGCGCGTCCAGGCGCTGCTCGCGAGCCTCTACGACCTATATTGCAAGGAGTGAGACCATGGCCGTCGGATCGATGACCCCCGCTGAGGCGCGTGCCGCCCTGCAGGGCGGAGCCACGCTGATCGATGTGCGAGGCAGGGACGAATATGCGCGCGAGCGCATTGAGGGCGCCGTCAACCTTCCGCTCGCCGACCTCGGCGCGCAGGCCCTGCCAAGCGGACCGCTGATCTTCCACTGCCGGTCGGGAATGCGAACGAAGGGCTGCGGACCGGCCCTGGAGGCCGCGGCAAAGGGCGCGCCTTGCCATGTGCTCGATGGCGGGCTCGACGCGTGGAAGGCGAGCGGCTTCGAGACCGTGATCGATCGCGGGCAGCCCCTGGAGATCGGACGCCAGGTGCAGCTTGCCGCCGGCAGCCTCGTCTTGCTCGGGGTCGTGCTGGGGGTGTTCGTCATACCGGCTTTCCTGCTGCTGTCCGCTTTCGTCGGCACCGGACTGATGTTCGCCGGAGCGACGGGCTGGTGCGGGCTCGCCCATCTCTTCCGGCGGATGCCGTGGAACCGCGGACTGGCCTGATCCTGGTGGGACTTGGCGACCTTGCCGCGCTCGGCTCGGGCGTTCTGATCGGCCTCGTTCTGGGACTGGTCGGAGGCGGAGGCTCGATCCTCGCACTACCGCTCCTCGTCTACGCGGTCGGGCTTCGCTCGCCGCACATGGCGATCGGCACCGCGGCGGTCGGCGTGACGGCGAATGCGCTGGCGAGCCTCGCCGGGCATGCCTGGGCGCGAAATGTGAAATGGCGCTGCGCCGGTGTCTTCGCGGCGGCGGGGGTCGTTGGCGCGGCGATCGGCGCCGAGGCCGGGAAGGCGTTCGACGGGGGGCGCCTGCTGACGTTGTTCGGGCTGGTGATGATCGGGGTCGGGTTGTCGATGCTGCGCAAGCGGCGACGACCGGAGTTTCCAGGGGTGCGATTGACGCGCGCCAGCGCGCGTGAACTCCTGCCGCGTCTCGTCCCGGCCGGGCTCGGCGTGGGGCTGGCGGCAGGTTTTTTCGGGATCGGCGGCGGCTTCCTGATCGTTCCGGCCCTGATCGCCGCGACCGCCATGCCGGTCGAGATCGCGGTCGGCACGTCGCTGGTGGTCGTTTCCGCGCTCGGGCTGACCACGGCGGCGTCCTACGCGCTGTCCGGCCTCGTCGATTGTCGGATCGCAGCCTTGCTCGTCGTGGGCGGGATGGCCGGATCGGCGATCGGCATCGCCGCGGGCCGGGGCCTGTCGGCGCACAAGGGCCTGCTCGAAAAGGTCTTCGCCGCGGTGGTAATCGTGGTCGGCAGCTATGTGGCGGCGAAGAACGCCTGGGGCTAGAACAGGCTGAGCTGCTCGGCACGGACTGGTGCCGCGGCTACAGGTGCGGGGGGCTGCGGGGGCGGCAAGCGAGGCAGTGGGCCGGCGCGCGGTTCCACCGGCCCTCCCGATATCGGCTCGTTTCGGGAAGGCTGCTGGCTGGCAAGCCGGGCACCCCAGCCGCCCAGGATATGGGCCGGGGTGAACCAGTGCTCGCGAACCTCGTTGCTGAGCGAGTTGCCGACCATGACGTGGGCCGGAATGTGGAGCAGCGAGAACTGGATATAGGCCATGTGGACCGCGCGCGGGTCGATATCGACCGCGGTCACGTGAAGATGGCGCTGGTAGTTGATATCGGCGGCGAGCATCGTCTGGGCGAGCGCGATGACCATAGCGCCGGCGCCGCAGGCGGGCTCCATCGCGCGGACATAGCCCTTGTCGGCGATCAACGCCCGGGCGCTCTGGGCATCGCCAAGCGTGACCTCGGCCATCATCTGGCAGACCGGATAGGGCGTGAAAAACTGGCCCCGGCTCTTGTTGTGGATCTCGAGCGCGGTGAAGATGCTGCCCAGAACATCGCCCGGCGCGGTTTCCAGCGCCATGGTGATCTCGCCCAGGATACGCGGAAACATCTCGACCGTAGGGCGATCATAGCGGCCGACGATCTCGAGATAGCGTGCCTCCCGATGGTCGCGCGAACGGATGTCGACGCTGTTCGAGATGCTGATCGCGATGAGCTCCATGCAATCGGAGAACAGCGTGTAGCAATCGTGGCGATGGCCATGGGCCTCGAACAGCTTGAGGACGTTCCTGATGTATCGATCCTGGGGCGGCATGAGGATTTCCCGAGCGCAGGCCCGCTGGGCAAGCGGATGCGTTTTGTCTGAGTGAATGGTCCGAGAAAGCCGGCTGGCGGCGGCGGAATCACGCCGCGGCGAGCAGGGCCTCCAGTGTCACGGTGCGTCTCGGCCTGCGCCCGAACTGGTAGCCGTGGTTGGTCGCATATTTGCTGAGCGACATGGCTTTGCGGTCGAGAGCGACGGCGAGATCCGCGATCGAAACCCCGGTGCGGAAAGCGATGTCGAGGGCGCGCGTTTCCTCGTCGCTGAACGGCCGGATGTAGCCGTGGACGAGCCCGAGGCTGCTTGCCCGCGAGGTGAGCGCAGCCTTGGTCCGGCCCATGCGCGCGGCAAGAAGCTTGGTCGGAACACGGCCATAGTCCGCGCGCAGCCGCGTCTCCTCGGCATCGGTCCAGTCCGGACCGACGCGCCATCCGTTGCGGTTGGCATGACGACCGCGCAGCTCCAGATATTCGGCGCGGTGGCGCAGCGAGCCGGATGTGCGGCCGAGCTGCCGCCGCAGCGGCGTCAGGCTGGTGCCCTCGCCATAGGCTTTCTGGAGGAGTGCGTCTTCTTCGGGCGTCCAGGCCCGACCCCAGCCCCGGCCGTATCCGAGCTTGCGGATCGCGAGCCCGAAGCCCCGGATGGTGCGCGGCGGGAAGCCCTCACCGGCAAGCATGTCAACGATCGCGGTATAGCGGTGGCCTGCTTCGGCGAGCTCCAGCGCGCGCGCCGTTTCCTGTGCGGACCAATCGGGCGGATGGTTCGCATGGACGATCCCGAGGGTGCCGGCCCGGCTCGACAGGCCGCCAAAGGGTCTGCCGATCAGCGTCGCGATCTGGGTAAGCGGCACGCCGCGGCGATACCCTTCGACGAGTTGGGCATCTTCCCAGGGCGACCATTCGGGAGGATTGCCCTCGGTCAGGTCGAGAATCCGCGCACGGGCATAGACCGCCGAACAGGACCGCCCGAGATCGGAAGCGATGGTCGCGGTCGGTTCGCCGCCATAGCGGCGGGTCAGCTCGCCATCGTCGAGTTCGGTCCAGGCCCTTGCCGAGTTGCGACGAAGCCCGAGCAGAGCGATCCGTTCGGCGACCGCCGCCCTGCCCCGGCCAAGCGCAAGGGCCATGTCGGCGATCGCGGTGTCGTCGAGAAAGAGCGTCCGGAGCCGTTCGGTTTCGGCCGGCGTCCAGGCATCGGCACGATAGGCCATTTCGCGCAGCGGCTGGGGTCGGGTGAATGGGCCTGGCGCGGCGGCGAGCTCGACGACATCGGCGCCCAGATCGAGCGGCTTCATGCGAGCGCCACCACGGGTATGTCGCTGATCTTGGCCCTGAGCCGTGCGTGCAGCCGGGCGATGCGGTCCTCCCCGCGCGGCATGGTATCGACTGCCGCGATCGCAGCCAGCATGTCGAGCGCATTGTCGATGGCCTCGCGTGGGCAGCCGAGGTGGCCGGAGAGGTCGTCTGCCGTGGTTGCGTTGGGGGCGATGCGCTTGAGCGCGCCGATGATCGAGGCCGCGTGCGGCGCGGATGGATCGAGGAGGAACGCGTCGAGCGCCCGCGTGCCCTTGAGGGTCAGCGTGGTGTCACGGCCGCCGCTCGAAACCTCGCGCAGGGCGGAGAGGTCGAGCAGTCTTTCGGCTTCGTCGCTGTCGATCGCGGCGGCGGCGGTCAGCCGGGGTGTCGCCCCGAGATGCTCGGTGATCGTCTCTTCCATGTGGGCCAGGACGGGGAGCGGAGACATGGCCGGACCCATGGCGAAGAATTCGCCGGGCGCGAGCTTGCGCAGCCGGTCGGCTTCCTTGGCGGAGAATCCGAGCAGGTCGGCGGCGCGCGCGATGTCGCGGTCGAAGACGTTGAGGCCGACCAGGAAGTTTTGCAGCTCGGAAATCACCGAGGAGGAGAGCTTAGCGAGGCGCTGGGTGGCGATGACCGGCGCGATGCCGCGCTTGCGGCCGCGGGCGCACAGGTCGGTGAGCGTTGCGACACCGAGGCGGCGGGTCTCCGCGTCACGGGCCGATCCCGCATGATGCGGCGCGAGCAGATGGCCCTCGTCGATGCAGACGAGGACGGTGTGGCTCCAATGCTCGCGCGGCGCGCCGATCAGCCCGGCGAACAGGGCGGCCGCCTTGATGATGCGCTGGTCGGGGTCGAGATCGGTGAGATCTACGTGGAGCGAGAGCCGGTGTTGCCGCGCGCGCGCGGCGGCCGCCGTCAGGCCGTCCGACGTCAGTTCGCAGCCCTTGAGCGACGTCGCGCCGATATGCGCGGCGAGATTGCCGAATTCGCCCTCGGGGTCGACGAGCACGATGGTCGTGAAGTCGAAGGCCTCCTCGATGATCTTGCGCAAGGTTCGGCTCTTGCCCGCGCCGCTGCTGCCCTGGATCAGCAAGCGGCCCGCGAGCAGGCGTTCGAGATTGAGCATGAGCGCGCCGCGGCTGTGCTTGCCAATCGGCACGGACCATTGATCGGCGGAAGGGTCGATCGAAACGACTGTTGCCATGATGGGATCTCCTGGGCTCGGCCTGTCTGGCCTCCGCCCACTCGATCCCCCTTCCCTTTGCTCGTTCGGCGCCTGTGTTCGCTATCGGCGCGCCGGGAGCATCACCCGCCGGGACGTGGCGTGCGATCCTTGTTGCGCTTGTCGGCGACGTAGCTCTGTCCGTTCTCGCCTTTGAGGATCTCGAACAGCCCGGTCGCGGTGAAGAGCGCCGTGAAGTTCTTCACGCCGTAGTTGCGAGGATCGATGGGGGCCTGGCGCTTCGCAGCGCTGCCCGCCGCGGACATGAGCGCCCAGCCATCCTCGCGCGCGGAAGCTTCGACGGCACCGCGCAGGATCGTCACGAGCTTGGTATTCTGTGCCAGGGTCTTTTCCGCGGCCTTGGCGGCCGAAGGCTTGGGCTTAGCCTTGGCTTTGGTCTCGGTTTTGGCCGCGACAGGCGTGTCGGGGGCTTCGCCAGGTGCCGCTGGCTGGCTCGGATCCTCGAGACCATCGAGATAGAGGAACGTGGTGCAGGCGTTGACGAAGGGCGTGGGCGTCTTGCGCTCGCCGAAGCCATAGACCTCATGACCATTGGCCTTGAGCTGCATGACCAGCGGCGTGAAGTCGCCATCGCTCGATGCGATGCAGAACGCGTCGGGCTTTTGCGTATAAAGCAGTTCCATCGCGTCGATGACGAGCGCGATGTCGGTCGCGTTCTTGCCGGTCGAATAGCTGAACTGCTGGATTGGCCGGATCGCGAAATCGTGCAGCTTGTCGGTCCAGCCCTTGAGGCCCGGCTTGGCCCAGTCGCCATAGGCACGCCGAATGTTCGCGGTGCCGTATTTGGAGAGCTCCGCAAGCATCGCCGCGATCTTCGTGTGGGAGACATTATCCGCATCGATGAGAAGCGCGATGCGCCGATCCGATGTGCCGCGTGCGCGATCCTCATTGTCCACGTTCAGTACCTCCCCAATTCGCTTCTTTGCAGCCTTTCATCGTCGTGCGCGGCGCACGGCCTCAGAGATCTCGATCGACAGGTCGTCCGATCGCCGCAGCGATCAGGGCATCGCGGATCTGTCGAAAGAGTCCCGAGGGGAGAAAGCCATGACTTATCGACGGCTCTCGGCCGCGCACCGGCCGTATGTCGTAACCAGGCCAAGTGAACCTGTTCCATTCGGTGACGATGACCCATGAGCGTTCGCCCGAGAGACCAAGCTGACGTCTTACTGCCTGGGGAACTTCCACCGCTTGCTGACCACGGGTGGGAGGCCGGGTCGTCATGGGCACGACATGAACTTGATCGAACCCATCGTCGGATTGGGTGACTAGCACGACGGCAACGGGGCGATCTTTGACGCCCTCGTCGCGACCGTCCTTGTATTCGTACTCCCAAAGATAGCTGTAATTGATAACCTCGCCCGGCTTAGGAAGCGCTAAGTCGAGCTTCCGCTTCGTCGCACTCGGGCGCGGGCTCGACGGCCCGGATCGCGTCGAGGGTTTCTTCATCCAAATCCTCCGCACGGCCTGCAACTCGTTCACGGCGACGCAGGCGCTCATAGTCGTCAATAGGAACCATGACGAAACGCAACCGCCCGTTCCTGCTGACGCCGACGGGACGGATCATCGCCTCGTCAGAGTAGCGGCCGAATTGCTTCTGCAATTCACCTGAAGGAACGATTTCCATGCTCTTCGCCATGAGCTTTGGGCTCCAATCTCTACGTCCGGAAGTGATGCCTGTGCGAAAATAGGTTCGGATATAACTACCAACGATTTAGGCCGAATTTTCTGATCCACCGCTTGGGATATCTGTCGCGCCTTCGTACTGATTTACCGTCCCGACTATGTTTTACGATTTTCCCGGATCATGAGGGCTCGTATCTGCCCGGTAATATGGAATATAGGGAAAATCCGGGAAATCGTCAAGATGCGGGTTTGTGGAGCCTGCCCGCCGCTTTGGCGGGAGAATGTTGCAGCTTTCAGGTCATTCGCTCGAGCGGCTACGCATGCCCCAGTCGGGCGCATAGTCGTGGCCATAATTCGCGCTGCGCAGGTATTCCGTGTCGCCGGCCTCGTCGACGAGATAGCCGGTCACTTCCTCGGCATAGTCGGCGTCGAGCGCGCCCTCGGCGATCGGGATCAAGCGCACGCCGAATCCCCTGGCGAACAGGGCCTCGTCGGCGGCGCGCATGGCGTCTTCGTGACTGGCGGCCGTGACGGCCATCTTGACGCGGACGGTCGCATAGACGTGAACGAAATGAGTGGGCTCCGACATCATCGGTCTCCAGATGAGGAATTGGGGGTGTGGGCCAGGGTCGAAGCGCTCGACGACCCTTGTCCCGGGAATGCTGGACCGATCGGCCCAGGATCAGAGATCCATGATCGCGCCGCCCAGGACGGCATAGAGGCCGACGTCAAAGCGAAGTTCCTGCAGCGCTCGAAACTTGGCGTCGCGCCGAGCCTCGATATGGAACGCGCTGCGGCCGGTGTCGGCCTCCTTGATGCCGGTCGAAAGCGTAGGGTAGGTCTTGCCGGCACGTGGACCGGTCATGATCTGGGCCGTGGACCGGCAGTCCAGCGTGCGATCGAGCGCATAGCCCAGACCGCGCAATTGCGCTTTGATTTCGCTGAGCGTGACGGGATGCCAGCCATCGGCGGCGCGGGCGGCCAGTTCATTGGCGAGAGCGGGGTTCACGAGCGAAGCTCCTTCGCTTTTGCACCGAGGGATTCCTGTAGGTCCTCGCCAATAGTGTGGGGGCGGCGAGCGGCGAACTTCAGGCCAGCGGCACGTCGTAGGCGGGCGCGCAGCCCGGTTCGCCTGGATAGACCCCGTCCGGATCGCAGAGCAGCACCTGCAGCACGTCATATTCCTCGTGGCGAAGGTAGCGCCCCACCTGGAGCGTAAAGCGCTGGCGGGCCTGGGCCGAGGCTTGCCGCACGCGGGCAGGAAAGCGGCCGCCAACGTCGATGTCGCCTTCGAGCGGTCTGCGCGCGTCGCGCATCTTCCGGCCGAGCTCGTTGATGATCGAGCCGGCGAAGCGGGGCGAGAAGTTGCCGATGAGCAGGAGTTCCGGCAGGCCCTGCAGCGCGTTCCCGATGCTGTAGGCGAAGGCGGGCGTCTCGCCGTCGGCGAAGATCAGGAAGAGATGCTGACCGCTCCGCGCGATGTTGCGCTCGATGGCGGCGTAGAAGTCTGAAGCATCGATCATGAGATCCTCCTCCGCGATGGGCGCGAATTCAGGCGGTCGCGGGCTGAGTCAGGACTTCGAGATAGTCTGTCTCGACCAGCTCGGTCTTCTGGCTGCGCTCACGCGGCGTCATGTCGAGCTTTACGTAGAAGCCCGCGAAATGCGTTTTCACGATCACGCCCTCGCGGCCGGCATAGCGGTCCCCGCCGACGCGCGGATGTCGCCGGAGACGCACACGCGCACCGATCTCGGGCTTGAGGATTGTTTCGACGGGCATCGCGCGCTCGGCGAGAAAGATTTCCAGACGCGCCCTGTCGTCATGTTGATCTTTGGCCTCGCAGCAGGCGCGGGCAAGGATGATCCAGCCGCGCAGCCTCATCGCATCGCCGGCGAGAAGGCGGTCGCGCGGCTCGTGATCATCCGCCGCCAATTGGCCTGCTGACAGATGCGCGTCGGGATCGAACGCGAGGATTGTGGCCGCATGATATTCGCTCTCGCTGAGTGCGACGAAGAGGTGCTCTAGTTGCGGGAGGAGCCTGGCGTCGGCGGGGGCGGCGGCAGGGCGCCAGACGACATTGGTTTCGGGCATGGGTCGGGTTCCTGTAAGTGGACGAAAATGCGGGCACCGGCCGCTCAATCCGCCGGCACATTTCCCGGACACCCCCTCCCCTTGCACGCGCGCGGGATCAGGCCGTGGCAAGGTCGAGGAGATCAGGCGCGCGATTTGCGACAAGCCGCGTGGCTCCACCGAAGGCGCGCAGGCGGGCCGCCATCGCCTTGCGCAGATGAGCCCGGTTGCCGATGACGGTCTCGGGGGACAGCGGTTCGCCGCGGGCCGATACATAGCCGTTTGCAAGCTGCCCGTCCGGCGTCTCGACGGTGATGCGGTGGCCGCCGCCGGGTTGCTTCCCGGCATAACGGGCCGTGAATTCGCCGAGCTTGCCGGTGAGACCCTTCACCGCCTTGCCCCAGCGGATGTGGCCGGCGCCCAGGCTTTCTCCCGGCATGAGCCCGCGATCCAGCCAGATGCGGAAGTGGGCGCGCTGCTGCAGCAAGGTGTTGCGGGTGCGCTCCATGGTCCGGCAGAGCGGCAGCGCCACCGCATGCAGGTCGAGGAGCGCGAGATAGTCGCCTTGGGCGGCGATCAGGATATCGTCGAAATCTCGGCCAGCGAGAAGGCTGCGAAGCTGGTCTTCCAGTTGGGGATCAAACGAGACAGCGTCGCCGCTCAAGGACTCGATCGCGGCCGCGTCTGGCATGGAGTTCTGGAGCGCATGGAAGCCGGTGCTCGAAATCACGAGGATGGCGAGTTCGTCTTGCCCCTCGCTCGCCTGGAGAGCTGGGAGCAGGAGCGGGGACTCGATCTGCTCGGCCGCGCTTTCGCGGATCCATCCCGCTTCGGGCGCGCCGAGGATAAGGAGGCGACGCGCCCACCGCGTGGGGAGCGGATCGTCGGTCGGCTTGGGCCAGTTGCTCGGCAGCGGCCGCCCTGTGGGGGGAACCGGCTGCGCCTCGGGCAACGAAGCTGCGTCGTAGGCGCGGCGCGCGGTATCGAAGAGGTCGTCGCGATTGCCGCCGCCATCGGCGAAGCCCTGCTCGTAGGCCAGGGTCGCGGGCGTCTCGCCTTGCCCTCGCCGTGCCTCCGGCTCCCACCCGGCGGTGGCGGCATACCATCCCGACGCGTAGCGGACGGCCCGGTCCCAGTCGTAGCGATGAAGGTTGCGCGCGCGCAGGATGGCGCGATCGCGATCGTCGCCCTTGCCGCTGGCAATCCGCGTTTCGGTGAAGGCGAAATTGCGGTCCTGACGCTCCGCATCGGCGGCTTTAGACATGGCGTCCATGACCGGACGCAGCGCGAGCGCCCGCTGCCGCATCCGCGCGCCCCTGGCTTCCCGATCGGCCTCGTTGGGCAGGTCCGGGAAACGCCGCCAGGCATCGGCCAGGATGGCGGCGTGGTCCGGCCGGCGGCCACGAGCGATCCAGGTGGCCTCATCGGCCGGATCGAACGGCTCCGAGATCATCGGTCGCTCTCCCGGTGAAATCCGAGGCCCTCAGCGGTGAGGTTCTCCAGCGCACGCGAGAGCGGCTCGTAGCGTCCCGACAGGTTGTCGATCGTTGCAAAGAGCCGTGCATTGGCGGGGCCGGCCGGCACGCTGAGACGGAACGGAACGGTTCGCTCCGCCATCTCGGGAAAGACCTGTCCGAGCAGGATCGCCCCCAGGCGATCGGCAACGCCATCGATGCGCTTGCCAAGGTTGTGCTTATCGAGGCCCGGCGCGGATTCGAGATGCGACATCGGCGCGATGACGTCCGGAAGCCGGGCAAGGAGGCCGGCACCCATGCCGTAGTCGGAGTGCATCGAGATCAGCGCTTGGCGCTCGAGCGAAATCTCGGTGAAGGGGACATAGACCCGGAAGGAGTAGCTGGGTGGTTCCATGCCGATCCGGGTGCGGGTGAGAAGGATACGCATCGGCGCCTCCCTCAGGCGACCAGCCGCGGCGCGGCGGGGATGGCGGCGGGGAGATTGAGATCGCGGCGGATGCGCGCGGCGAAACGATCGGGCTCGACCAGTTCGCGGACAGACGCCCAATGGTTGCGTTCGCCGATATAATCCTGGCGATCGCGGACTTTGCGAAAGCAGACCTCGCGGTCGGGCCCGAACGGCCCGAGCGAGAACTGGACCCAGAGCATGTCGGCATGCAGCGTGATCTCGCCCGACACCGCCGGTCCCGCCTTGTTGGAGCGGATGTCGAAGCTTCCCTCCTCAAGGCCGAGCGCGTCGGCAAGGCGGCGCATCGCGGCGCGGCCTTCGGAATGGAAGAGGCGCTTGGCAGGCTCGTCATAGGCGACGCCGCGCAGGGCGAGCGTCTTGAGCATTGGCCGGTTTTTGAGGTCCGCGATCCGCGCCATGCATTCGCGGCGTAGCTCCGCATCAGCTGGCCGATCGGCACAGACCTGCGAGAGATGGCGCACGAGCAGAATGACGGCAGGGTCGGTTTCGACCTCGATGCCGGCGTTGCGGCAATCGGTGATCGCCGCCTGGATGGCATGGAGCGTGGTGCCGATTGTGATCAGTGCGCTGGGATCGAGCGCCTGGGCATAGCGAAATGCCACGTCATAACTCATGGGGTCCTCCGAGAATCTCGAGCGGTCCTTCCGCTCGCGCCCCCGGTCCCCCTTCCCTCTTTTCCGCCCGGCGGGATGGAAGGGCCCGTCGCCGAAAGACGACAGCAAGCGATCGAGAGTGTATTGCGTCCTCGCGAAGCGAGGAGCCGGGGCGGCGGAGGAACTGGATGGAAGATATCGCGGGTTGGATCGCTCCGATCGCAACGATGATCGCCGCGATGATGACAGCGGCCAATCTCGGGGCGAAGGTCACGGGCTCGGGGTTCCTCGTGTTCACGATCGGATCGATCTGCTGGTCGCTGGTGGGTCTCTCGACCGGGCAAACCAATCTGCTCGCGACGAACGGCTTCCTAACCGTCGTGAACATGGTGGGCGCGTGGCGATGGCTGGGTGAGCAGCGCAGATATGAAGAGGGCGGCAAGTCCGCCGAGAAGGCCAGCCGCCGATGTTCGAGCGATGACCTGTTCACCGCGACGGGGCTTGCCGGCATGGAGGTCGATGACTGCCACGGACAGCGTATCGGGCGCGCGGTCGAAGCCTTGGTCGAGTCCTCTTCGGCGAGGATAAGCTATGTGGTCATCTCTCGGGGCGGAATTGGCGGGATCGACGAGACGCTGCGCGCCGTTCCTTGCGACGTCGTCTGCTTCGGCGCGCAGCGACTCTCGCTCACGCTCGATCTCGCGGGTTTCGAGAGGCTACCCGTCCTCGAAACAGGAGATTGGCCCGCCGAGGCGCCCCGGATCGTGTCAACCAATGACGGCAGCCTGCAGAGCGCTTAAGGTGTGCAATCGAAGCGCCCTTGCGATCATCTCCGCCTGGCTGATCGGATTCGGCCCGCGCCGGGTCCGATGGCGCGGGCAATGTGACCCGCATAGACACCGCAGGCCGCCCAGTACGAGGCGAGCGGCGGCTTGCGGCTGCGCCAGCTCGTTTCGGCGCGCTGCCGCGCATCCTGCTGCAATTCGAGGAGTAAGTCTTGCAGCAGTGCGCGCGTATCAGGGTCGAGCGCCCGCAGCTTAGCGACCGCAGGCAATGTCAGGATCGGATTGCGGACCTCCGCGCGATTCGAGCGAGCGGGTATCCGCTCGGTGACGATGAAGGAGTGGGGCATGGGGGCTCCTCGATCTGCAGGAGCTCTAACTCCCGTCAGGTTGCCCTCGCATCCCCTCTCTTCTCTGGCTGCGGGCCAAGACGCATTGGTCTCGTCAGCGGCGCGCTGTCGACGACAGCCAGAAGCGACATGGTGACGTGAACGATATCGGTGATGAGGAGGAACATCAGTAGGAGGACGTCGGGCGGCGTGTCCCCCGCCCCCTTGGCGGAATAACGAGATCGCCCCGTCCGCTGGGCGCCAGAAGGAGTTCCTTGAGTGTCGGCCGCACGCGGCTCTGAAGTCGATGCCACTCGGCGGCCGGCACCAGAACCGCCGCCTCGATACCTCTCTTGGTGATCATCTGGGGTCCGTCCACCGTGCATGCTTGAAGCATCTCGCTGAAGCGCACCCTTGCGTCCTGAATCGTCCAAGCCTGCATACTGTTTCCTTCCGCATTGGTCCTCTAACGCGTTCTCCAGTTTTTTCAGTCCCATCCGAGGCTCAGCCCGTCATGCGCTCGCGATAGATGTCGGCAGCCCATTGCTCGATCCACGGGGTGGTGGTTTCGTCATGATCAAGATCTTAGGTCTGGTTCGGCCTGTCCGATTAGGTCCAGTTGGCTGACCTTGAAGGGTTTTCGGGCGCGCTCGCTAACCGGACGTCTGGTTAGCCCCGCGCGCGGCTATTCTTCGGACGCATTCGGCGGGGCGATCGGCAGCATAGCAACATTGCGTCGGTCCCGAAGCTCGCGGACAAGGTCGGCATTGCGCTCCTCCAACCGCTTCGCGCGGCTCTCCGCGATCAACGCGCGCCGCAAGAGAGAGGCATTCTCGGTGGCCAGCACCCGGATCCGCACCTCCGCCTCCCCCTTTCCTCCATCCAGCTTTGGAACCTCATCCTGACCCGAAGCCGGAGATCGTTCAGCCTGAAGGGCACGGAGATCTTCAAGCACAGCGCGATGATTGGTGTAGAGCGCATTGCGTCCGATGCCGGCGTGCCGGGCCAGCGCCGCAACGGAGATTTCGGATTCAGGATCGGCGCGCAACACGGCGAGAGCTTCCCGCAGGCGGGTAGCGACCCGCTCGCGGCGACGCCCTTGGGGCGTATCAGCCGAGGTTGCCATCGGCGGGCTGCAAATCGAGATCGTCGATCACGCGGCGGCTCTCCTCGACCCGCGTGATCGCCAGATTTCGGCTTTCAGGGTCAAGGTCGGTTCTTTCCAGGAGAGCCAGGTTTCGTTTCAGGCGGGCTTCCCAGACCGGCTTGTGACGTTCGCTCACCGCGAAGTTCGCGCAAGTGACGCATGTGCCCTGCGTGCGGAGAACGGGATTGGGCTCTTTGTCGGACCCGAGGCAGGCAGACGTCTCCCGACGGTAGAGACAGTAGCCCCAGTCGCAGACGCCGAGCCTGATGTCGGTATCGGCCAACAGGCGGGTGATGTAGGCATCGAGGTCGCCATCGTGCGTGCGACCGCGGAACGGCGATCGCGCCGCAAGATCGCGCCCCGCCTTGCCGCCCAGGCGAGGCGCGACCAGCAACTCTTCGAGCGCGGCGCGGGTTTCTCGTGCCGCCTGGGCGTCGACCAGTTCAACCAGCTCGAAGTCCGTGCCGACATAGGCGCGGTCGGTCATGGCGCGGGTCACATGCCCGAGATGCTTGGCCAATGCCGCGAGACCGGTCCTGTCGCGCCGGCCCACGAACCGCGCGAAGGTCTTGCGGCCCTGGTGGGTGGCAAGCCTCCAGCTTTCACCGTTGATTTCGGGAAGGCGAAGCGCGGCCCCAATGCCGTCATTCAGGCGTATATTCATAGCCGAACTGGTGAGCGGCTCGATCGGCAATGCCGAGGTTCGGATCGCGCTCCCCGGGCGGACCTGGAGCAGCCAGAGATATTGTCGGCCGTCGATCGCTCGCCATGGTGCCGATAGGCGCTCAAGAACTTCGATGGCGCGAACGGCGGGTTCGGGGGCGATCCAGCGATGCGGCACTCCGTCTCCTGGAGCGTCCTTTCGGATCGTGCCGGTCAGATAGGCGAACATCTTCTGCTGCTCGCCCTGCACCCGCTCGATGCAACCGGCTTCCAGCGATAGGATTTCCGAAGCGCGCGGCCCAACGAGATAGGCGAGGACAATGAAGCAAGCCTCGTAGAGACGGGCCACCATGCCATTGAAGGTGAGCATCGGCTGGACCGTCAGCGGCTGAGCCTGCCCAGGAACAAACTCGATCGGTGGAGCAGCGTGCAGGTATCGGCGTATGCGCCTGGAACGCCCCGGTTTTGCATGCCCTTTTGCGGAAGCCGCATCGTGCAGCGCCTGTATGTCGTCACGCATATGAAGGATGGTATCGGCTGGCTCGCCGATGAGATGGAGCGCTCCCGCAACGAGCGGCATTGCGATTTCATCAGGCGTATAGGGCCACCGCTCGACCGGGCGCCAACGGCCCAGCTCATTGAGCGCAGGCGGCGCGGATTTCGGGGTGTCGGGAAGCTTCTCACGCTGTTGGTAAAACGCCCGCAGCAGCGTGCGGTAGTTGCTCGCGGTCGATAGCGCCATCGTGCCATTGTCTCTCGGGCGCTGGGCGAGATCATCGAATAGATGCCGGATGGCCTCGTCATCCAGTTCCGACCATCGAGCCAGGCCGCGGCCCGCCATCCATTCCAGCACGACCCGCTGGAGCGTTCCCTGCGTTCCAAGCGAACGTAACGAGAGCGCGGATCGACCGGGAGGTGGATCGCTGTGCAACGACCAGAGCAGATGCTTGCTCGCCTCGCGCAGCGTCCGCCAATGCGGCTCGTTGAACCGGCTTCCGTCGGGCAGTGTGAACCCCCAGTCGACGCGGAAGGTGGTGTCCCGCTGACCCACGACGCCTGTCGCCATCTGCCAATGGTCGTCGCCGAACATCGAGTGCGGAGAGACGCGCAGCGAGGCCTGCGGCAAGGCGAGGAGCGGAACGCTCATTCCAGTTCCGGGAGATCGGGGAGCATCGCGGCCCGTTGTTCTGCCTCCTCCCTCAAGTCGGGCGGGAACGCCGGAAGAAGATCATGTTCGAGCACCTGCAAGCTGGGCGCATAGAACAACGCCCAGCGAGCCGGATCGATCTGATCGCGGGCGTCGAGAAGATGCCGGCGAGCTTGCAGCACGCGCGCGAACCGCTCGACATCAAGCGGAACGATCAGCCCCGGACAGGCAAGGCAACCTCGCAGTGCGCGGCGACTGACAGGATGCGAGCGTAGCGACAATCAAGATGAGAATCGGTTGTTGGGGTGTCGGTGAAGGGCGGAGG
>NZ_PHHF01000077.1 GCF_003034225.1 Edaphosphingomonas fennica | reverse complement strand
GAAAAAGTGGACGACTTTTACGCCGCCCGCAGCCGGACAATCCCGCCGCTACCGTGGTCTAGTTTTCCACCGCCGTTCTCAAAGCCACGGTCCCAGCCTCGACACAGCCTCCTCAACCAGTTCCTCCGATACCGCGAAGCTGATCCGCATGTGGTGATGGCCTTCGACCGGGTCGAAGTCCACGCCGGGTGCCGTCGCAACCCCCGTATCCTCCAGGAGCCGCGCGCAGAAGGACAGGCTGTCCGTCGTCAGATGCCCGATATCCGCATAGATGTAGAAAGCGCCGTCCGGCGGCGCGATCCGGCGCAGGCCCATTCCGGGCAGCGCCGCCAGCAGCAGCGCCCGGTTGCGGCGGTAGACCGCGATATGGCCCCCCAGCTCCTCCTCGCAATCGAAGGCGACAAGCCCGGCATGCTGCGACAAGGATGGCGGCGTCAGGAACAGATTGCCCATTCGCGCCCGCGCGGCGGCGACATGGCTTTCCGGCACGACCAGCCAGCCCAGCCGCCAGCCCGCCATGCTGAAATATTTCGAGAAGCTGTTGACGATGAAGGCGTCCGGCGCGTGCTGCAGCATGGATTGCGCCGGCTCGCCATAGCTTATGCCATGATAGATCTCGTCCGAGACCAGCCGGATGCCGCGCCGGCGGCAAAGATCGGCGATCGCAGCCAGCTCTGCCGGCGGAATGATCGTCCCGGTCGGGTTGGCCGGGCTCGCCAGGATCAGCCCATCCGGCGCCGGATCGATCCGCTCCAGCGCCGTCGCCGTGATCTGGAAGCGCTCGGCCTCGCCGCAGGGCAGCTCCACCGGTTCGAGGTGCAGCGCCTTCAGGCTGTTGCGATAGGCGACATAGCCGGGTCGGGCCAGCGCCACCCGCGCGCCCGGCGCGAACAGGCAGTTCAGCGCCAGCACGAAGGCGGGCGAGGCGCCGCAGGTGAGGATCACCCGCTCGGGATCGATGGTGACGCCATATCTGTCCAGATAATGGCGGGCGATCCGTTCCTTGAGCGCCGGGCTCTCCCAATAGCCCATGCCATCGGTATCCAGCACCTGATGCGCCCGCGCGATCGCGCGCGCCGGCGCCCCGGTGGAAGGCTGGCCGAACTCCATGTGGATGATCGATCGCCCAGCCGCCTTCAGGCTGTGCGCAAGGCGGCTGATGGCGATGGCGTGGAAGGGGTCGATCTCGGCGGACATATATTTGCTGCTAGAGCATTTGCCGATCGCCTGTGAAGCCATGCCGCGGCCCGGATTGTCGCGGGGCGGGATCAATCCGGCTCGAACGCCGCGATGATCGGGCAGGGGCCGGTGGCGGAAGCGCCGCACTGGTCGGCCAGCCGGGCAAGGGCGGCGCGGGCATCCCGCAGTTCGGCGATCTTCGCGTCGAGCGCGGCGATCCGCTCGCGCGCCAGCGTCCGCGCGCGATCGCGGTCCTGCCCGGCATCGAGGGCCAGCAGCTCGCCGATCTGTTCCAGGGTGAAGCCTGCCGCCTGCGCGGAACGGATGAAGCGCAGCCGGCGGAGATGGCCGGCATCGTAGCGGCGGATGTCCGCGTTCCGGCTGCCGCCCCGTGACGGCAGATCGATCAGCCCGCGCCGCTGATAATAGCGCACCGTCTCCACGCCCACCCCGGCGGCCTCGGCCAGCCTGCCGATCGTCATTCCAGCCACTGCTTGACTCCGTACCATGGTACGGAACCCATATGGGCAGGATCGACCGCGCGACAAGGAGATCCGAGGAAATGAGCCGCCCTTCCGCCCCCACGGCAACACTCTATCGCATGGCCATGCCCGGCCATGTCTGCCCTTATGGGCTGAAGGCGCGGGCGCTGCTGCTCAGCCGGGGCTACCGGATCGAGGATCGCCTGCTGACGACGCGGGAGGAGACGGACGCCTTCAAGGCCGCGCATGGCGTGAAGACGACGCCGCAGATCTTCATCGATGGCGAGCGGATCGGCGGCCATGACGATCTGCGCCGCCATCTCGGCCTCAAGGTCCGCGATCCCGGGGCGTTGAGCTATACGCCCGTCATCGCCCTGTTCGCGATGACGGCGCTGATGGCGCTGGCGGCGAGCCATGCCGCGTTCGGCACGCCGTTCACCGTCCGCGCCGGCGAATGGTTCATCGCCTTCAGCATGTGCGTGCTGGCGATGCTCAAGCTGCGCGACGTGGAAGGCTTTGCCACCATGTTCCTCGGCTATGACCTGCTGGCCCGGCGCTGGGTGCCCTATGCGCGCATCTATCCTTTTGCGGAGGCGCTGGCCGGCGTGCTGATGGCGGCGGGCGCGCTCAGCTGGTTGTCGATCCCGGTCGCCCTGTTCATCGGCACGATCGGTGCGGCTTCGGTGTTCAAGGCCGTCTATATCGATCGGCGCACGCTGAAATGCGCCTGTGTCGGCGGCGACAGCAACGTGCCGCTGGGTTTCGTCTCGCTCACCGAAAATCTGATGATGATCGCCATGGCGCTGTGGATGCTGGCGATGTGACGGCGCGCCCCGCGGCCGGGTTGGCGGCGGGGCGATCCCATGCTACTGCGCGCGCTCCGTTAATCGAGGGAGGGCTGGATGGTAATGCTGTCGCTGAAGCGCCCCTCGCTGCGTTCCGCCATTCGCGGCTGACGCACGCCGAAGCCGGGCCGCCGAGCCCGCTTCCCCCTACTGACCGCATGTGAAACGGAGGGCGCGCACCCCGCGCGCCGCATCGACGATATGGCCGATATCAAATCCCGGGGTGGCGCGCGCGCCATCCGCGCCGTCTTGGCCTTCACCTTCCGCCACTGGGCGCGGCGCCGCGCGCTCGGCATCGGCATCGCCCTGGCGATGTCGCTGGCGACGGTGACCGAAATCTTCGTGCCGATGTTCGCCGGCCGCCTGATCGATGCGCTTTCGGCCGGCGGGGGCGATCGGGCCGCCGCGCTCGGCGCCTTCGCCTGGATGATGGCGCTGGGGCTGGCGATGGTCGTCTTGCGCCATTTCGCCTGGTGGGGGATCGTGCCCTTCACGCTCGGCATCATGCGCGATGTCTCGCGCGATGCCTTTCACC
The DNA here is from genome assembly GCF_003034225.1 of Edaphosphingomonas fennica. Classification (GTDB taxonomy): domain Bacteria; phylum Pseudomonadota; class Alphaproteobacteria; order Sphingomonadales; family Sphingomonadaceae; genus Sphingomonas_E; species Sphingomonas_E fennica. The sequence continues at coordinate 13,180 of NZ_PHHF01000077.1, read as the reverse complement.
GCGTCCAGCGCTTCTCCACCGATTGGCATGCCAACAGCTTCTCGGGGTCGGTGGTCCGCAAGATCAGCCGGGGCATGTGGGCGCTGGATACGCTGAACGACGTGCTGTTGCTGGCCCTGCTGCCCTCCTTCGTAGTGCTGGTGGGCACGATGCTGCTGCTGGGCGCGCACTGGCCGGTTATGGGACTGGTGATGGCGGTGGGCGCGATCGCCTACATCATGCTCACCGTGCTGCTGGCGACGCAGGTGATCGCACCGGCCTCGCGCCTGTCCAATGCGTGGGATACCCGCATGGGCGGCGTGCTGGCGGATGCGATCGGCGCCAATGCCGTGGTGAAGGCGTTCGGGGCGGAGCATCGCGAGGATGCACGGCTCGCCGGCCTCGTCGATAAATGGAGCCGACGCACGGCGCGCACCTGGATGCGGCACACATGGAGCGGCACGGGCCAGCTCGCCTTGCTGTGGGCAGTGCGATCGGCCGTCACGGGCACTGCCCTGTGGCTGTGGTGGCAGGGGCGGGCCAGCGCGGGCGACGTGGTCTATGTGATGACCACCTATTTCGTCGTCCACGGCTATCTGCGCGATATCGGCCAGCATGTGCACCACCTCCAGCGCTCGGTGAACGAGATGGAGGAACTGGTGCTGATGCATGGCGAGCCGCTGGGGATCGAGGATGCCGCCGATGCCGTTCCTATCCGGATCGAGGCCGGGGCGATCCGTTTCGAACGGGTGGATTTCCGCTATGGCGGCCATGACCGGCCGCTCTACGACCAGCTCGATGTCAGCATCGCGCCGGGCGAGCGGGTCGGCGTGGTCGGCCATTCGGGATCGGGCAAGACGACCTTCGTCAAGCTGATCCAGCGCCTCTATGACGCGACCGGCGGCCGCGTGCTGATCGACGGGCAGGATGTGGCGCGGGCAAGCCAGGCGTCGCTCCGCGCCCAGATCGCGATCGTCCCGCAGGAGCCGATCCTGTTTCACCGCAGCCTCGCGGAAAATATCGCTTATGCGCGGCCCGATGCGACGGCGGGCGAGATCGAGCAGGCGGCCCGGCTCGCCAATGCGCATGATTTCATCAGCCGGCTGCCGCGCGGCTATCGCACCTTGGTGGGCGAGCGTGGCGTGAAGCTGTCGGGCGGGGAGCGGCAGCGCGTCGCGCTGGCGCGGGCCTTCCTGGCCGATGCGCCGATCCTGATCCTGGACGAGGCGACATCCAGCCTCGATTCCGAATCGGAAGCGCTGATCCAGCAGGCGATGGCCCGGCTGATGGCGGGGCGGACCGCGATCGTCATCGCCCATCGCCTGTCCACCGTGCGGTCGCTCGATCGCATCCTCGTCTTCGAAGGCGGGCGCATCGTGGAAGATGGCGATCATGAGACGCTGCTCAGCCGGCCCGACGGCCGCTACCGCCGGTTGTTCGACAGGCAATCGGGCGCGATTTCGATCCTCGACGAGGCCGCCGTCTAAGGGCGTGCTTTCCTAACCGCTGGCCGCCTGCAAAGCGTGCAGGCGCCGGCGGTAGGTGGCTCCGGTGGATGCCGGGCCGATCGGCGCGCGCCCGTCCGCCGGATAATCATGTCGCCATGCTTGACCCCCGCAGCGCGTGACCTTAGCGGGATGATAATGCGAATCTATCTCATTATCATCTGAGCAAGGGGCTAATGCGCGAAATGACCAAGGGGTTCGGGGAAAAGGCATCCGGTGGGTGCACGGGGCTGTGGATGCGGGCGGCGGGCCGCACGGCACTGGCCGTGGCGATGCTTTCTCCGCTGGCGCTGGCGGGGCCCGCAGCCGCGCAGGATGGCGATCCGCTGGTGCGCATCGATGCGCGCAACACCATCACCGTCACGGCCACGCGCATCCCCACATCGATCCTCGACGTCCCGGCCACGGTCAGCGTGATCGACGATCGGCGGATCGCGGACGATCTGGTTTCCGACGTCAAGGATCTGGTGCGCTATGAACCGGGCGTCAGCGTCCGCCGGGCGCCGGCCCGTTTCGGCGCCGCGCAGGGATCGACCGGCCGCGACGGCAATGCCGGCTTCAACATTCGCGGGCTCGAAGGCAATCGCGTGCTGATCCAGGTGGATGGCATCCGCATTCCGGACGATTTCAGCTTCGGCGCGCAGGCGGTGGGCCGGGGCGACTATGTCGATCTCAGCCTCGTCAAATCGGTCGAGATTCTGCGCGGGCCGGCTTCCGCGCTCTACGGCAGCGATGGGTTGGCCGGCGCGGTCAGCTTCACGACCAGCGATCCCGCCGATATCCTCAAGAACCAGGACTTCGCGGCTCTGGGCCGCGTCGCTTATGAATCCGCGGACGATCAGTTCAGCGAAACCGCGATCCTCGCCGGCCGATCGGGCGACTGGTCGGCGCTGGTCGCTTACACCCGCCGCGACGGGCACGAGCTGGACAATGAGGGGACGAACGACGCGCCCAACGCGACCCGCACCAAGCCCAATCCGCAGGACACCAGGTCGGATGCCGTGCTGGGCAAGATCGTCTGGACGCCCAACGATGCGCATCGCGTGCGCCTGACGGTCGATTATCTCAACGATCATGTCGACACCAATGTGCTGAGCGGCATCGCCGTCCCGCCGGCCACGGGGCCGCTGCCGGGCACCGCCGTGATCGGCCTTACCGCCGCCGACCGGACGGAGCGCACCCGCGTCTCACTGGACTGGCGCTATCAGGGCTCGGGCCTTGTCGATTCCGCGCAGGTCGCGCTCTGGTATCAGGACAGCGAGGCCCGCCAGTTCACGGCGGAAGACAGATATACCGCCGCCGATCGCACCCGGCTCAACACCTTCGAGAACAGGGTGATCGGGGCGAGCGCGGAGGCGCGCAGCGATTTCGCCACGGGGCCGCTTGCCCACCGCCTGGTCTACGGCGCCGATATCTCCTCCACGCGGCAGAAGGGGCTGCGCGACGGCACTGTGCCGACCGCGCCGGATACTTTCCCGAGCCGCGCCTTCCCCGTTACCGATTACACGCTTGTCGGCGCCTATCTGGCGGACGAGATCGCGCTTGCCGATGGCGCGATCACGATCTTCCCGGCGCTGCGCTTCGATTATTACGATCTCAATCCGAAGGCCGATCCGCTGCTGCCCCAGTTCGCGGCGGCCAGCCAGGATGGATCGCGCGTGTCGCCCAAGATCGGCGTGGTCGGCAAGATCGGCGGCGGGGCCAGCCTGTTCGCCAACTATGCCAGGGGCTTCAAGGCGCCGCTGCCCAGCCAGGTGAACCAGTTCTTCGAAAACCCGACTTCGCCCTTCTTCGCCTACCGATCGATCCCTAATCCCGATCTGAAGCCCGAAACCAGCGAGACGGTGGAAGGCGGCCTGCGTTTCGGTAGCGCGGCGATCGACGCCAGCGTCACCGGCTTCTGGGGGCGTTACCGCAACTTCATCAGCCAGGAACAGGTGGGCAGCCACGCCGGCACGCCGACCGATCCGATCATCTTCCAGTTCATCAATCTCGATCGGGTGAAGATCAAGGGGATCGAAGGCAAACTGGAAGGGCGCAGCGCGATCGGCATCACCGGCACGATCGCCATCTCCTACGCCACCGGCAATGTCGCCGGCGATAACGGCGCGCGGTCGCCGCTGATGAGCATCGACCCGCTGAAGCTGGTCGCCGGCATCGGCTATCGCGACAAAGCGGATCGCTTCGGCGGCCAGCTCATCCTCACCCATTCGGCGGGCAAGGAGGCGCGGCGCACCGATCCCGGGCAGTGCGGGTCTTCCTGCTACACGCCGGATGGCTTCACGATCGTCGATGCCACCGCCTTTGTGAAGCTCAACGACATGTTCACGGTGCGCGCCGGCATCTTCAACATCTTCGACACGAAATATGCCTGGTGGAGCGACGTGCGCGGCCTGGCCGCCACCCCGGCGACCCTGGCGGTGGCGGACGCCTACACCCAGCCCGGCCGCAATGCGAGCGTCTCGCTCAGCGTGCGCTTCTGATAAGAGAGGGGAGACAGAATGAAACGGACAATGAACAGCGCCTTCTTCCGCACCGCGCTCGCCGCCGTGATGGCGGCGGCGATTCCGATGGCGCCCGCGCTGGCGGACGGCCCCGTCGCCGTGCGCGCGCCGGCGGACGAGGCCGCCGCGCTCGCCGCCGATCGCGCCTCGATCCTCGCCATGGCCGGCGATTACAAGGTCACCTTCGATTTCCGCGAGACCACGCCCTGGCGGGCCGATTACACGCCGATCCCGTCCAAGATATCCGGCGGGCACGAAAGCGTCCGCGTGATCGAGGACAGCCCGCGCCGCATCGTCCTCCAGCATCTCCTTGTCGTGCCGGGGGAGAACGGCAAGTCGATGGTCATCAAGCATTGGCGGCAGGATTGGGTCTATGAGCCCGAATCCGTGCTCGTTTATGCCGGCAACGGCAAATGGGTGCTGGAGGATGTGCCCGAACGGATGCGCGCGGGCCGTTGGTCGCAGACAGTGTGGCAGACTGACGACAGCCCGCGCTACGGCGGCTGGGGGCAGTGGACCGAGAAAGGCGGCGTCCGCCGCTGGCGCAGCAACTGGACATGGCGCCCGCTTGCGCGGCGCGATGCGGTCCGCATGCCGCCTTATGACCGCTATCTCGCGATCAACCGCCATTCGCCGTCGCCCGCCGGCTGGATCCACTGGCAGGATAATATCAAGATGGGCCCGGAAGACGGCAAGGTTGGCGGCAAGCTGGTGCCCTTCGTCCAGGAATCGGTGCTGAACACCTACGTCAAGGCGAGCGATTATGACGTCAAGGCGGCGGACGCCTATTGGGCGGCCACCAGCAGCTACTGGGCGGCGGTGCGCGCCGCCTGGGACGCCGCGATCGCCAGGGGCAAGGGCGTGTCGGTGGCCGAGGTCGCCGAAACCGGCTCCGCCTCGGGCGAACGGCTGATGGCGTTCGCGGACGATATCCAGGCCGGCAAGCTCTCGACGTCGCAGGCGATCACCAAGGCCCGCGCCATCATCGCCCAGGTGACCGGAAACTGATCGCCGGTCCGGGCCGCCCGCCGACATCGCCGGCGGCCCGGACCTCTGCTTCTTGCATGCCCGGCCACACGCGTTGCGGATATCCCCGCCGCGTCTGTTGCGCCGGACGGGCGGCCATCGACAGCGCACAAAGAAACCGGGCCAAGCCCCTGGAGGGGCGCCCGTCATCATCGGATGATAAAATAAGATAGGAAACTGGAGCGGGTGAAGGGATTATAACAAGCCACTACAAATAAACAACATTTTTTGCTACAATGACCCACACAGAACCTACACAGGTACGGCATATCAAGTACTTACGCCGCCAATCTGCACAGTTTCTGCACAGTGGGAAGCGGAGAAATGAGTTTCATCCTCGATAAAGAGCAGATCAAGCCCGGCCTTATCATCTTCCGACGCGGCGACGTCGGGCACGACCAGTATTATTGCCGGATCAGAATCCAGAACGAAGACCGCTACAAGACAATCTCGCTGCGGACGGCAGACCGGCAGACGGCGCGGGACCGCGCGATGGACGAGTATGCCGATATCCGCTTTCGGGTGAAACACGATGTTCCCGTATTCAACCGCCCCTTCTCGCAGGTGGCGGAGGAATATGCCGACGCCCAACAGCGGCGCGCCAACGCGGGCGAGGTCAGCCAAGCCCGCTGCAAAAATATAAGAAGCAAGATCGACGGCCCTCTCAAGGCTTATGTCGGCAGCACACAGATTCATCTGGTGACGCAAGACCGCTGGTCGGAATATCCGCTGTGGCGACGGGAAAACGGCGAAGGCCGTCGCAAGAGCGTCATCAGCGATTCCACGACTCGGCGCGCGCGGCGCGATTGCTCGCGCAGGTCGAAGAAGACCGCCGCGAGGCAGAGCGGCAACGGCAGGAGGGGCGCGCGGCGGAACCGCCGCCAAGACCCGCAAAGTAAGCGGCTCGCGTTTCCTGCAACCAGAACCGGGCCGCAAGAAAAAGAAGAAAAAGGTTGCCACAGGTCAGCAGGGCGAAGCCGCCACCGAAGGACTGTTCGGCTGGCTTCCCGATTTGGCGGCGATATCCGCCGCCATGTCGCGCTTCTTGCATCTGGACGCTGCGCCGCCGCAGGAACAGGTGGATACAGGCGCGACCGCGAAGGACAGCGAAGGGTTTGAAGACCCTCCCGAGCTTGTGCCCACGTTCATACCGACCGTGCGGCGCGTGCTCTCGCGTTTCATGAATCCGGCCAAGAAGCGCAGCGTGAAAAACCGCCGCGCACGCGGCCTTCGCGCGCTACTTGCCCGCACGGGATTCAGGTCGAAGTTTCTGGCGCAGCCGTCGCCGCCGCCTGCACCGAAACCCCTACCTCCACCGCCGCCGAAGTCGGCACAGCAAACACCCGCATCGCCATCATCGCCTAAGCCGCCATCGCTGCGCGGGAAATTCAACAAGCCTATGGGGCCGTAGCCGAATTGACGGAGAAGACCGCCAGCGGCTCCCGCTGGCGGCTTTCTCTTGCGGGCAGGGCTTAAAAGCCCGGCCCTTTGACGCGGCGTGTGATGATCGCGCGGTTGATGTTTTCGAGGGACGCCAGCGCATTTGCACGCTCGGTGGTGGCAGGCGCGGTGAAAGCCAGTTCCTGCTGCACGGTGTAGAATTTGGAGTGCAGAGCGGTTTCCGGCAGGTTGTCGAGTTCGGAAGCGACGATGAGGCGCATGGGCTGTCTCCCTTTTGCTTGAGGCCGCAACCACTACGGCCTTTCATGCCTCCCGATGACGCCAGCGGGATTGCCGGGTGCATCCGTAGGACCGCAACGGAGAGAAGGAGCCCTTGAGGGCTTGCACCCAGCAGGCAAAGCCGGTGGCAGGGTGCATGATGCAAAGGACGTATGGGGGCGGACACGCAGGGAGATTGCCCCGCCCCAGTTTCTGACTTGCCCCGAATCTCGATTCCGCCGGAGCATAACCGCCTGAATGCCATCCGTGCGGCTGGAAGCGCTTCACCCCCTAAGCATGTTCGCCGCCTGTGTGTAGCTGTACGCCTCGTAGAGCGTCCACAAACCGCCTGCGATAAACACGACGCCAATCAGGAAAATGAGCGTCATCACGCCGAGCGCGATGAGCGTCGCGCCCATCAGATAGCCAACCGTCGTCGGGATGCTGTAAACGGCCCGCGTCTTGTCGTTGCGCAGCGCCAGCGCCTTGAACACGCCGTTCTTCTCGCGTCCGGCCAGTGTTACCTCATCGCCATCGCGGATGTCCGGCACATCGGCCAGTTTGATTTGTGCGGAGCGCTCGCCCACCCGAAACGCGATGACCTGTCCGGTTTTCACGGAGCCGCCATTACGGCCCACCGTGCCCCGCGTTTCAGTCGAATGGCGAATGCCGCTGACGGCTCCGCTTAGTGTGGTCAGTCCCATATCATCCCCTTACGGTTTTCATTCCTGCTACAGCTTCGGCGCTTGCGCCTGCGCATCCACCTTGCGCTGGGCCTCGGCCTTGAGGCCGTTCACCCATTGGCTGCTGCGTGTCTCCGCCGACCAGACCGCCCCGAGGTCGATGAGGGAGGCTTTGGCCGCGCGCACCGGCCCGCTCCAAATGTCATAGCTATAGGTGAGCACCTGCCCGCAGGCGGCGGGATCGCTGGCCAGCGTCAGGCCGAGCGATTGATACCGCCGTTCATTCTGGAACGTCGGGACAATCCGGTTGCGGGAGAGTTCGTGCCCGACATAGGGGCGGTTTCCCCGGCGGGTGAAGGCGCAGCGCGGCTTGCCTGCTTCTTCCCAGACAAGCTGGTGCGGCTCGGCAAAGGATGGCTGGCCGTATTTGGCGAGAAGGCCTGCGCGGAATTGCTGCTGCGTCGGCGGGTTTTGCGTATGCGCGAGATTGGGCCTCTCAATGGCGATGACGCGCGGTTCGGACGGCGGCGTCGCGAAATACACGATGAACAGTTCAAACCCGCCGCGCGCAGGCTGGACTTCCAGCCTGTCGAGAAATTCCGGCGTGGAGAGATTCTCCGGCCTGCCTTCTCCGGCAGAATAGTTATAGCGCGAGGTGGTGCGGATAATCCGCATGCTGGCATCGAAGGCCATCAGCGCCGCGCGGGCTTCCGCTTCCGTCATGCCGATGCGCACCCCCGCAATGTCCATCTTGGCCGTAGGCGTCGAAGCCGTTTGCGCGAAGGCGGGCGTGAGTGTGGCCAAAGCCGCGCCGATGAAAGCGGAACGAAGCGCAGCCCTTCGCTGCATCGGGTATCTCCTTACGGGAATGGATGGAGCGCGGCGGCGTCAGCCCGTCACGTCGCTGATATCGTTGGCGCGCCAGTCAGGCGGCATGCTCGATTGGGCGCAGTAGCGGGCGCTACGCTCCCAGCCATGCTCGCTCTTGGCGGTGAAGGCCGTATCCCCCGTGAGGGTATAGATAGAGGTGCTGGTTTCCGGCGGGGCGCTGTCCTGCAAGTCGCCGCAGGCTTCCGTCACGCGGTAGGTGTTCGGCCCCGTTTGTTCTATTTTCTTGAACTCGCAGAAGTCCCGCGCGCCGCCGATGCCCTCACGGCGCAGCAGCGTTGTGGTGGCGTTGGAGGCTTGGCCGCACGGCGTATCGCTCTCGACGTAATAGCCGCGCTTGAGCGGCAGCGCCGCGACGGTGGCCGCTTGCGCCTTGGCCGGAACGGCTTCCGGCGTAGCGGGCGCGGCAGCTTGGTTTGCCGAGGATGTGGTACTGGTTTCGGCGGCAGTTATGCCCGCCGTGCCACCGTATACGGCTTCCGCCGCCCCCTCTTTGGCGGCGGTATTCTCTGCCGTCGCGGCGTTCTGGCCGCAGGCGGCAAGCCCCGCTGCGAGCAGCAGCGGCACGATGAGGGAACGGGTTTGGCTCATGACATCTCCGCGCGTGAAAATCCTTCCCGCTATGGTTAAGGTGGCGCGGAGGGGCATTCGTCCCCTAAACAGGGGAGAAATCACGACGCCTTGAGCAATGCTGATATTCGGCTTTGTTCATGCGGGGTTATTTGAAGAGCGGATAAGGTTAACTTTGTAACCGCATAAACACAGGGGGCGTTACGCGGCCATGCTGTCCCAAGAAGTTCTTGAACCCCGCCTCTCGGGATTGATTGCGCATCTATACGATGCAGCGGTGGACGATAGCCTTTGGGCGGGAACAGCCACGCGCATCGCGGAAACGCTCGGCTCGACCAGCACCGTTCTTAAATTGCACAGTGACAGTGCCCGCGTGAACCTTCTCGAATGCACCGGCAACCTCATGGTGTCCGAGCGGGAACAGGCTTGGGCGGACGACTGGCACCGCAAGGATTTATGGGTTGAGCGCAGCGTGGCCTACGGCATGCAGCGGATCATCACCGACGAGGACTTGGTGACGCGCGAGGAACAGGCGCGCAGCGGCTTTTATCAGGAATGGCTCCGGCATCTGGATATTCATCATATGCTCGGGGCGGTATTCCCCGCAGCGGACGGGGCGATTGGCGTTCTCGGCATCCACAGGCCGCAGGGTGCGGGAGCCTATACCAACCACGAACGGAAGCAGGCGGCACTGGTGTTGCCGCACTTGCAGCGGGCGCTGCGTCTCGGGCAGCGCTTTGCGGCGGTATCGCAATCCCATGCCGCCGCCTTGCAGGCGCTCGACAGGCTGGACACCGGCGTGCTGATGGTGGACGGCACAGGCCGCGTCATTCAGGCGAGCAGCATTGCGGAGCAGCTGCTCCGCGAAAATGCGGAGCTTGCGGTTATTAGCGGACGGCTCGCGCTGCGCCCGCCCGCCCTTCACGATAGGCTCTTGGCGCTGGTGCGCGGGGCGATGGATACCGCGCGGGGCAAGATTGCCAATCCCGGCGCGGCGCTGTCCGTTCCGCGTCCGCATCGCATGCCGCTGGCCCTTGAGGTTTCCCCCTTGCGCCCCTTGGCTTCCGCCTTTGGCGAACAGCGACCTTGTGTGCTGGTATTTATCCGCGACCCCGAAGCGCCGATCACAGTGGCGCGGTTGCGCGAACTCTTCGGCTTGACCCGCACGGAGGCAGCGGTTGCCGCTGCCCTCGGACGTGGGGCCTCGCTTGAGGATATAGCCTCAGGTATGGGCATCGGGCTTGCCACCGTTCGCAGCCATCTCAAACGGATTTTGGCCAAGACAGGCACACATCGGCAAGCGGAAGCGGCAGCTTTGCTGGCGCGCAGCGTTTCGACGGTTTCCAATCACTGACAATACAGGCGCGTCCGGCATTGCCGGAGTGGGCCTTATGCCTTGCGGCACCGAGCCGCCGCGACCCCGCGTCTCGGCCATCCGCTAAAAATCCCGCGCGCAGACATGCCGTTGTTCCGGAAGGCTCGGCATACCTCTACATCGAAAGAAAATTACCCTTCGATTGTGGCATCATGTTGCGAATTAAACTGAAACCGCCCTCGATTGCCGCTAAGTTGGATATGGGCAGGTATGAGGGGGTGTCATGACGGTTGAGCGTTTCCAGTTGCTGCGCAATGTCGGCCAGTTTGACTCGGTCATTGCTGGAGCGCAGCTTGCGCTGACGCCGCTGACTTTGATTTATGCTGAAAACGGACGCGGCAAAACCACGTTGGCCACGATCTTTCGCTCACTCAGCACGGGCGACGCCGCCCTTATTCAGGATCGGCATCGTCTCGGCGCAGATCATCCGCCTCATGTCGTTCTTTCCGTAGGCGGCGGACAAGCCGTTTACCAAAATGGCGGCTGGCAGCAGCCCCTCCCGCGCATCGCGGTATTTGACGATGCCTTTGTCGCAGAAAACATCTGCTCGGGCATCGAGATCGACACCAGCCACCGCCAGAATCTTCACGAACTGATTCTCGGCGCGCAGGGCGTCGCGCTCAACGCTACCCTGCAACAGCACATTGTTGCTATCGAGCAGCATAATCGCGAGCTACGGCAGAAGGAGGCCGCTATTCCCGCCGCTCAGCGGGCGGGCCTGACCGTGGACGCCTTCTGCGCTTTGCCCGCTGACGATGCTATTGACGCGCGGATTCAGGAAGCCGAGCGCAATCTGGCCGCCGCGCAGGCTGCTGACGCCATCCGGCAGCGTGAGGCGTTCTTGCCGCTTTCCCTGCCCGGTTTTGATATCGCCGCCGTCCGCGAATTGCTCGCGCGGACGCTGCCCGACTTGCAGGCGGAAGCCGCCGCGCAGGTGCGCGACCATTTGCGGCGGCTCGGGCGCGGCGGTGAAGCCTGGGTGGGCGAAGGTATGACGCGCATCGCAGGCGCGAGCGCAGATCAAGACGGTGATACCTGCCCGTTCTGCGCCCAAGAACTCGAGAACTCTCCGCTCATTCGCCACTACGAAGCGTATTTCAGCGAAGCCTACAATGGCCTCAAATCCGCGATTGTCGAAACCGGTAAGGCCACCGCCGCCATGCACGACGGCGAGATTCAGGCAGCCTTCGAGCGAGCCGTGCGCATCGCCGTCCAGAACGGAACGTTCTGGCGCGGTTTCATGGAAGTGCCCGAAATCGATGTTGATACCGCCGCAATCCTGCGGAACTGGACGGCGGCGCGCGATGCGGTTCTGACCGTCCTGCGCGCGAAAGCGGCTGCCCCGTTGGAAGCGATGACCTTGCCGCCCGAGGCGATTGCCGCAGTAGAGGCTTACGAGCGTGACGCACGGGCGGTTATGGCAGTGTCGGCGACACTTACCGCCTGCAATGATCGAATTGCCTTGGTTAAAGAGCAGGCGGCTGCCGCGAATGTCGCCGCGCTGACCGCTGACCTCGCGCGGGTGCAGGCTGTCAAAGCGCGCCATACGGCTCCTCTCAACGTGGCCTGCGACGCCTATGTGGCGGAGAAAGAGGCAAAGACCAGAACCGAAGGGCTGCGTGACACCGCGCGCGCCGCGCTTGACCAATACCGCAATACGATCTTTCCGCTCTACGAGCAGTCGATCAACGATTACCTTGGCCGCTTCAATGCGGGCTTCCGGCTCGGAGCCGTCGGCTCTGTCAACACGCGCGCAGGCTCCTCGGCGAGTTATAACGTTGTCATTAACAACGTCTCTGTCGGGCTGACCGCCGCCAACGGCGGGCCGTCGTTTCGCACAACCTTGAGCGCGGGCGACCGCAATACTCTGGCGCTTGCGTTCTTTTTTGCGTCCTTGGAACGGGAAGCCAATCTGGCCGACAAGATCGTCGTCATCGACGACCCGATGACGAGTCTCGACGAACACCGTTCCCTGACAACGGTTCAAGAGGTGCGTGGACTGGTGGGCCGGGTCCGGCAGGTCATTGTCCTGTCGCACTCCAAGCCGTTCCTGTGCGCCATTTGGGAACAGGCGGACACGCAGACGCGCTCTGCGCTCAGGATTGACCGCGATGGAACCGGCTCCACACTGGCCGCTTGGGACGTGCATCAGGATTGTATTACCGAACACGACAGGCGGCATGCGCTCGTAAGCGGCCACATTCGCGCTGCCAATCCCGCGAATGAGCGCGCCGTTGCACAGGCGCTTCGTCCGATTCTCGAAGCCTATTTGCGCGTTGCTTACCCGGCTGAGTTCCCTCCCGGCGCTACGCTCGGTCGGTTCATCACCATCGCACGGCAGCGGGCCGGACAGCCCAACCCGATTATGGCCGTTGCTGACATTGATGAGCTTGATCGTCTTCGCGTCTACGCCAACCGCTTCCACCATGACAGCAATGCTGCCTGGCAGACAGCCGCGATCAACGATCAGGAGTTGACCAGCTTCGCCGAGCGCACTCTTCGCTTCACGTCGCGGCGTTGACGAATATCGGGCAAAGAACCTCGCCCCGAGCGATTCCAGCAAAGCTTAATTGAAGTCCGAACGGGCGCGTCCGGCGTAAGTGCCGGATTGGGCTCTATGCCGCGCTGATGCTTGCGGCACCGAGCCGCCGTTCGCGTCTCGGCCATCCGGTGACGATCCCGCGCGCGGGTATACGCGGCCTGCGTCCGCAATCTCTTCCTGCGGCCTTCGTCCGCCTTCCTTCTTTTTCTTTGGGGGCGTGCCGCCCTTCACCGTCAAGACCAAGCCCTAGGGCGGAAAACGGGGGCCGTGTAGTCGCTGCGCTCCGGCCCGCGCCATCCCCCGTTTTCCGGTCTGGACGGCTGAATCCCCGCTCATTGCCGCGTGGCTAGTCGGTTGCATGCGCAACCCTGTCAACGGCGGAGCAAAAACCGGCCATTGGGCGGCGCAAAACCAGGCCACTGGCGCTGCTGCGAGCGGGGAACGTCGGG
>NZ_PHHF01000021.1 GCF_003034225.1 Edaphosphingomonas fennica | reverse complement strand
GCCAGAATTCACCAACCGGCGCGGCCACCTATCGGCCATCAAAATTGACGCCGACCGGACTCCGTAATCGTCGCGCTACATTCATGCCCCGATCCCACAATTCCAGATGGCCGCCATATTCCTCGGGCCAGTCGTCGTTGAGGTAGATCAGCAGGTTCAGCCGCCGCTCCACCTTCATCCGGCCGTGGATGTTGAAATCGGCATGGACGGAAAGATGCCCGCCGGCATGGATCTCATGCAGGCCGGCGCCCGAATAATAAGGATCGGGTATCAGCCCCTTGATGCCGGATATCCCCTCGATGAAGCGCAGGAAGGCATCGCTGTTCAGCTCGGCCAGCAGGTTGCGGATCAGCGCGCTTTCGATCGACTTGGGATGGAACTGGTATTTCAGCCGTTCCTGCGCGCGATTGAAATAGTCGCGTCCCTCGGTGGACGGGAATTGGGCGACGATCCGCCGCAGCAGATCCGCATCCAGGAAATCGTCGATCACCGCATGGGGAAAGGGATCGGCCGCGGCATAGTCCGCCGCCAGCGCCTCGCCGGCGGCGCGGCATTCCTCGGGATCGAAATGCAGATAGCCCTGGACGTCGCGAACATTCAGCAAAGGCATCGGCTTTCTCGCTACTCAGCAGGATCAGCCTCGATCGAGGCGGGCCGGGGCTTGTCCGGCGGTGCGGATGGTGCACCGCACACCGATCCTACGATCCGCCAGCCCAGCGTCAACCCTCGCAGCTGTCGCCCACATGCCGGCCGGACGAACGCGCCACCATCGTCATGCCCTTGCTGCCGGGGCCGCCCTGGCTCGTCATCCGCACGGTCATGTCGTAGGAATCGGCCGCATACGTGCCCGACATCTCCATCCGCAGCGGCTCGCCTTGCCCTTCGCGCGCGCCGCAGACGACCACGGCGTCGATTTTCCCGCCGGCCATGTCGAATTTTTCCGACGTGCAGTTTCCATTTTTCACGTCGGGATGTGCGAAGAAATCGGCGGGCGGGCGCTCCGCCTGCTCGGGCGTCACGCAATTGTGGAACTCGGTCTTCCGGCCGATGCCGTTCTTCAGCAGCGCCGGGTCCACCCCCGGCATCTCCATCGATATCAGCTCGGACGTGCCGTTCCAGGCGCCGGCCTTCAGCTTCACGGTTCCGCCGGACGGTGCCGTAGCCGTGGCGGCAGGCGCGGTTCCGGCGGTTTCGTTGCCGGTTCCGCTCTTGCCGCAGGCGGCGGTGGCAAGCAGCGCCGGCACCAGCAGATAGGCGATTTTCATCCGGGCCCCCTTTGCGAATGCCCGCCTGATTGCGAACAGGTTGGCAACATCCCATATTCGCACCCGATGGCAATCCAGATTCGCACCAGCCTTGCCGAGCCGGAAACCGGCGAAGGCTTCGTCCCCCACCGGCCCGAGCGGCCGCCCAAGGCGGAAGGCGGCAAGCCGTTCAAGCTCGTTTCGGACTACCAGCCCGCGGGCGACCAGCCGGCCGCGATCGCGGAGCTGGTGGAGCAGGCGAGGGCGGGCGAGCGCGATCAGGTGCTGCTGGGCGTCACCGGATCGGGCAAGACCTTCACCATGGCCAAGGTGGTGGAGGCGCTGCAGCGCCCGGCCCTGGTGCTGGCGCCCAACAAGATCCTGGCCGCGCAATTATATGGCGAATTCAAGAGCTTCTTCCCGGACAACGCGGTCGAGTTCTTCGTCAGCTATTACGACTATTACCAGCCCGAAGCCTATGTGCCGCGCACCGACACCTACATAGAGAAGGAATCGTCGATCAACGAGGCGATCGACCGGATGCGCCATTCGGCCACCCGATCGCTGCTGGAGCGCGACGACGTGCTGATCGTCGCCTCGGTCTCCTGCCTCTACGGCATCGGATCGGTCGAAACCTATTCGGCGATGATCTTCGACCTGAAGAAGGGCCAGACGGTCGACCAGCGGGAGATCATCCGCAAGCTGGTGGCGCTGCAATATAAGCGCAACGACCAGGCCTTCACCCGCGGCACCTTCCGCGTGCGCGGCGACAATCTGGAAATCTTCCCCTCGCACTATGAGGATTCGGCCTGGCGCATCGCCTTCTTCGGCGACGAGATCGAGGAGATCGTCGAGTTTGATCCGCTGACCGGCAAGAAGGCGGCCTCGCTCGATCATATCCGCGTCTATGCCAACAGCCATTATGTGACGCCGGGGCCGACCCTGAAGCAGGCGAGCGAGGCGATCCGGCATGAGCTGGCCGAGCGGCTGAAGGAGCTGCAGGCCGAGGGCAAGCTGCTGGAGGCCCAGCGGCTGGAGCAGCGCACCAATTTCGATCTGGAGATGATCGCCGCGACGGGAAGCTGCGCCGGCATCGAGAATTACAGCCGCTTCCTCACCGGGCGCCTGCCGGGCGAGCCGCCGCCCACTTTGTTCGAATATCTGCCGGAGAACGCGCTGCTGTTCGTCGATGAAAGCCACCAGACGGTGCCGCAGGTCGGCGGCATGGCGCGCGGCGACCATCGGCGGAAGATCACGCTGGCCGAATATGGCTTCCGCCTGCCGAGCTGCATCGACAACCGGCCGCTGCGCTTCAACGAATGGGATGCGATGCGCCCGCAGACGGTATCGGTCTCGGCGACGCCGGGTTCGTGGGAGATGGAGCAGACCGGCGGCGTCTTCGTCGAGCAGGTGATCCGCCCGACCGGGCTGATCGATCCGCCGGTGGAGGTGCGCCCGGTCGAGGACCAGGTCGACGATCTCGTCCGCGAATGCCGGGCGGTGGCGGCGCAGGGCTATCGCGCGCTGGTGACGACGCTGACCAAGCGGATGGCCGAGGACCTCACCGAATATCTGCACGAGGCGGGGCTCAAGGTCCGCTACATGCATTCCGACGTCGAGACGCTGGAGCGTATCGAGCTGATCCGCGATCTCCGCCTGGGCGTCTATGACGTGCTGGTCGGCATCAACCTGCTGCGCGAGGGGCTCGACATCCCCGAATGCGGACTGGTGGCGATCCTCGATGCGGACAAGGAAGGTTTCCTGCGGTCCGAAACCTCGCTGATCCAGACGATCGGCCGCGCCGCCCGCAATGCCGACGGCAAGGTGATCCTCTATGCCGATCGCATCACCGGATCGATGGAACGCGCCATGGCGGAAACCCAGCGCCGCCGCGAAAAGCAGATGGCCTACAACACCGCCCATGGCATCACGCCGGAAAGCGTGAAGCGCGCGGTCGCCGATATCGTCGGCCATCTCGCGTCCAAGGACCAGGTGACGGTCGATACCGGCATCGAGGAACGGCCGCACATGGTCGGCCACAATCTGCGCGCCTATATCGAGGAGCTGGAAGGCCGCATGCGCAAGGCGGCCGCCGATCTCGAGTTCGAGGAAGCGGGCCGGCTGCGCGACGAGATTCGCCGGCTGGAGCAGCAGGAGCTGGGCCTGCCGGTCGAGGAACATCGCGCCCCGCTCAGGGAACATGCCTCCAGCGGCCGGCCCGGCACCCGCACCACCCGTTACGGCAAGGCCAAGGCAGCACGGTCCGCCCGGCGGGGGCGCTAGGCCCTCCGTTCCGCCCGCCCTCGGATCGGCCCGCCGCCGGAATCGCACCTGCCGTCTCCACGCCGTTGCGCTGGGGCCACAGTTTCCGGGCGAAAACCATGATCTTGCAACAGGATGACACCGCGCCGCGTTGTGCGGGGCGAGGGCTTGGGGGCGAGTCCTCGGCGCGCGGATGACCGTCGCGTCTCCTTGGCAGCAAGGATCATGAGTATGCGCAAAATGTTGATGATCGCCTCCGCCGCCGCCCTGTTGGCGCCGGCTGCGGCATATGCCCAGGATGGCAGCTCCCTGCCGCTGGGCATGGAACCCTATATCGGCCTGATGGCGGGCTATCATGATTTCGACAGCGACAATCGCGGCCCGCTTACCCGCAACTGCAACGGCGCGTCGGGCTGCGTGGACGGCGCGGTGATCGAGGCGGTCGGCGGCGTCAACGTGCCGGTCGGGCCGGTCTTCGTCGGCGTCGAGGGCAATTGGGCGCGCGGCTTCAGCGGCATAGACTGGGAATATGGCGTCTATGGTCGCTTCGGCGCCCGCGCCGGCAAGAGCGGGCTGATCTATGTGAAGGGCGGCCGCCAGTGGATCGATCCCGACGGCCCCGGCAACAAGGATGACGACTGGTCCTACGGCATGGGCGTCGAGGTCGGGCCGCAGGATATCGGCCTTGGCGGCCTCACCCGCGCCAGCGGCGTCCGCCTGCGGCTGGAAGCCAGCACCTATGATTTCCAGAGCATCCGGCCGACCGCCGGCATCATCTACCACTTCTGATCTCGTGGCAGGCCCGGTTGCCGCCGGGCCTGCCCTTCCGGGCCGAAGGGAACCGCCGGGCGTCTCCGCGCTTTCTACCCGCATGCGCCGTAAGGGAGCGTGCCATGGACTGGAGGACGGTCCTTATCCTGGGATTCGTGCCGCTCGGCCTTTCCGCCGAAGCGGTGGCCGCGCCGGAAAGGCCGGCGGCCGGCCGGCATGGGGCGATGCCGGTGCTGCTTGCCGATGCCTGGAAATCGCCGGTCGAAAGGCAGAGCCCGGCCGATATGGCGCGGGATCGCTGGCTGCTGGGCGAACCGCTGCGCATCGCGGCGCCCGATCCGCCGGCCATCCGCTGGCGGCTGCGGGGGGCCGGCGTCAAACTGAAGATGCCGGTCGACCTGCCCTGATCCGCCGCACGGCGGTTCAGTTCGCCCGGATCATCGGCTAGGCTGGATCGCGATCCATTCCAGGCTGATGAGGACCGGCAGTGACGAGAGCCCCACTTCCCCGGCGGGGCGCGAACTCCGCATTGCGCGATTTCCTGCGGTCCGAGGCGTCCGGCGGCATCCTGCTGATCGCCGCCGCGATCCTGGCGATGATCGTCGCCAACAGCCCGCTGGCCGAATCCTATTTCCACCTGCTCCATCACCGGACCGGGCCGGTGCTCAGCGACAAGCTGGGGCCGATGACGGTGCATCTGTGGATCAACGACGCGCTGATGGCGCTGTTCTTCATGCTGGTGGGGCTGGAGATAAAGCGCGAGTTTCTCGACGGCCATCTTTCCACCTGGAAGAATCGCGGCCTGCCGATCGTCGCGGCCGCCGGCGGCATGATCGCGCCGGCCATCGTCTATCTCGCCGTCACCGGCGCGGCGCCGGCACTGGTCCGGGGATGGGCGATCCCTTCGGCCACCGACATCGCCTTCGCCATCGGCGTGCTGGCGCTGCTCGGCAGCCGCGCGCCGACATCGCTCAAGCTGTTCCTCACCACCGTGGCGATCGTCGACGACATGGGGGCCGTGGTGATCATCGCCGTCGCCTATACCGCCAGCATCGGGGGAGCAGCGCTGCTGGCCGCCGCCATGCTGTGGGCGGCGATGTTCGTCCTCAACCGGTTGAAGGTGATGCGGCTTTGGCCCTATCTGCTGCTGGCGGCCGCCTTGTGGTTCGCGGTGCTGTCGTCGGGGGTGCATGCGACGATCGCCGGCGTGCTGGCGGCGATGGCGATTCCGCTGCGCGTCACGCCGGCCGCGCCCGATGCCGATGATTCGCCGCTGCACCGGCTGGAACACGGCCTCCATCCCTGGGTCGCCTACGCCATCGTCCCCTTGTTCGGCTTCGCCAATGCCGGCGTTTCGCTCAAGGGGGTGGGGGCCGAGCAGCTTTTCGCGCCGTTGCCGCTCGGCATCGCGCTCGGCCTGTTCCTCGGCAAGCAGGCCGGCATCTTCGCCAGCATCCGGCTGGCGGTGGCGCTGCGAATCGGCGATCGCCCGGCCGGGGCGACCTGGCTCCAGGTCTATGGGGTGTCGCTGCTCTGCGGCATCGGCTTCACGATGAGCCTGTTCATCGGCGGCCTCGCCTTCGCCGATCCGCTGCTGATGGACGAGGTGAAGATCGGCGTTCTCGGCGGCTCGCTGCTGTCGGCGCTGGCCGGCTTCACGCTGCTGCGCCTCGCGCCCGCAAAAGGAAAAAATTAAGCATCCATCGCTACCTCCGTTCGTTCTTCCCCCTGGGAATCGGATGGACGATCGTGCGTATACTGGCGGTGATTCACGAACAGCGGGCGGAAGACTCGCGCAACGACACGCGGCGTCCGGTCGATATCAATGCCAGCCTGCGCATGGCCGGCGCGCGCGGCATCGGCTGCGTGCTCTCCAATATCTCGCTCGCCGGCTTCATGGCGCGCAGCTATGCGCGGGTCGAGCCGGGCCGGCCGATCTGGCTGCGCGTGCCGGGCTTTCCGGCGCTGGCCGCGCGCGTGATCTGGTCCGACGACCAGCGGCTCGGCTGCCAGTTCGAAACGCCGCTCTCGCCCGAAATGCTGGTGCGGATCGTGGCCGAGGCGCCCAATCTCCACTGATTCCGGCTCCGGTGGCCGGGACCGGACAGCAAAAGGGCGGCCGTCGCGGGCCGCCCTTCACATTTTAACGAGGCCGAAGGCTCAGAGCTTGTCGGTCAGTTCCGGCACGACCTTGAACAGGTCGCCGACCAGGCCGATGTCCGCCACCTGGAAGATGGGGGCGTCCTCGTCCTTGTTGATGGCGATGATGGTCTTGGAATCCTTCATGCCGGCGAGGTGCTGGATCGCGCCCGAGATGCCGACCGCGATATAGACTTCCGGGGCGACGATCTTGCCGGTCTGGCCGACCTGATAGTCGTTGGGCACATAGCCCGCGTCCACCGCCGCGCGGCTCGCGCCCACGGCCGCGCCCAGCTTGTCGGCGAGCGGCTCGATGATCGTGTGGAAATTCTCGCTGTTCTGCAGCGCGCGGCCGCCCGAGACGATGATCTTGGCCGACGTCAGCTCCGGCCGCTCGGACTTGGAGATTTCCGCACCGACGAAGCTCGACAGCCCCGAATCGCCCTTGCCGGCCACCGCTTCCACGGCTGCCGATCCGCCCTCGCGCGCCGCCTTCTCGAAGGCGGTGCCGCGCACCGTGATCACCTTCTTGGCATCCGACGACTGCACCTTGGCGATCGCGTTGCCGGCATAGATCGGCCGGGTGAACGTATCGGCCGATTCCACCGACAGGATGTCGGAGATCTGCATCACGTCCAGCAGGGCGGCGACGCGCGGCGCGATATTCTTGCCGTTCGACGTGGCGGGCGCCACGAACGCATCGTAATTCGCCATCAGGTCCACGACCAGCGGCGCCACATTTTCCGGCAGGGCATGGGCATAGGCCGCGTCGTCCGCCAGCAGCACCTTGGAAACGCCGGCGATCTTGGCGGCGGCATCGGCCGCGGCCTGCGCGCCCGAACCCGCGACCAGCGCGTGGACCTCGCCCAGCTTGCCCGCCGCGGTGACGGCGGCGAGCGTCGCATCCTTCACGGACGCATTGTCATGTTCGACCAGAACCAGAACGGTCATGCCGCAACTCCCAGCGCCTTGAGCTTGGCGACAAGCTCGTCAACATCCGCAACCTTCACGCCCGCCGTCCGCTTGGGCGGCTCGGAGACGTTGAGGGTCTTGAGGCGCGGGCTGGTGTCCACGCCGTAATCGGCCGGGGTCTTCTGCGCGAGCGGCTTGGACTTGGCCTTCATGATGTTCGGCAGCGAGGCGTAGCGCGGCTCGTTCAGGCGGAGATCGGTGGTGACGATCGCCGGGGCCTTGAGGCTCACGGTCTCGAGGCCGCCGTCCACCTCGCGGGTCACCTTCACGCTGTCGCCTTCGACGGTGACGGCGCTGGCGAAGGTGCCCTGCGGCCGGCCGGTCAGCGCCGCCAGCATCTGGCCGGTCTGGTTGGAATCGTCGTCGATCGCCTGCTTGCCCAGGATCACCAGGCCGGGCTGTTCCTCGTCGACGATCGCCTTCAGGATCTTGGCGACCGCCAGCGGCTCCACCTCGCCCTCGGCCACCACCAGGATCGCGCGATCCGCGCCCATCGCCAGCGCCGTGCGCAGGGTCTCCTGCGCCTTCGCCTCGCCGATCGAAACCGCGACGATCTCGGTCGCCACGCCCTTTTCCTTCAGGCGGATGGCTTCCTCGACCGCGATCTCGTCGAACGGGTTCATCGACATCTTGACGTTGGCCAGATCGACGCCGGTCCCGTCCATCTTCACCCGCGGCTTCACATTATAATCGATCACCCGCTTCACGGGCACCAATAGCTTCATGAGCTGTCTCCTTGAGCCTTCCGATCTTCCCTGGGGAGGAGCGATCAGGCGGCCTTCTTCACCTGCGCCACGATCTTCTTGGCGGCGTCGCCCAGATCGTCGGCGGCCACGATCGGCAGGCCGCTATTGGCGAGGATGTCCTTGCCCTGCTGGACGTTGGTGCCTTCGAGGCGGACGACCAGCGGAACCGAAAGATTCACTTCCTTGGCGGCCGCGACGATGCCCTCGGCGATGATGTCGCAGCGCATGATGCCGCCGAAGATGTTGACGAGGATGCCTTCCACCGCCGGATCGCTGAGGATCAGCTTGAAGGCTTCCGTCACCTTCTCCTTGCTGGCGCCGCCGCCCACGTCGAGGAAGTTGGCCGGGAAGGCGCCATTGAGCTTGATGATGTCCATCGTCGCCATGGCGAGGCCGGCGCCGTTGACCATGCAGCCGATATTGCCGTCCAGCTTGATGTAGGCGAGGTCATACTTCGACGCTTCGACCTCGGCGGGATCCTCCTCGGTCTCGTCGCGCAGCGCCAGGATATCCGGATGGCGGAAGAGGGCGTTCGAATCGAAGCTCACCTTGGCGTCGAGCACCAGCAGCTTGCCGTCGGTCGTCTCGATCAGCGGGTTGATCTCGAGCATCGCCATGTCGGTGGCGGTGAACGCCTCGTAGAGCTGGCCGGCGAGCTTCACGGCCTGCTTGTTGAGATCGCCCTTCAGCTGAAGCGCGAAGGCCACGGCGCGGCCATGGTGGGGCTGGAAGCCTTCGGCCGGGTCGATGGTGATGGTGCGGATCTTCTCGGGCGTGCTGTGCGCCACTTCCTCGATGTCCATGCCGCCTTCGGTGGAGACGATCATGGCGATCCGGCCGGTCTTACGATCGACCAGCATGGAGAGGTAATATTCCTTGGCGATGTCCGCGCCGTCGGTGATGTAGAGGCGGTTCACCTGCTTGCCGGCTTCGCCCGTCTGGATGGTGACGAGGGTGTTGCCCAGCATGTCGGCCGCATTCGCGCGCACTTCGTCCAGGGTCTTGGAAAGGCGCACGCCGCCCTTGGCGTCGGCCGGCAGTTCCTTGAACTTGCCCTTGCCGCGGCCGCCCGCGTGGATCTGGGCCTTCACCACATAAAGCGGTCCGGGGAGCTTGCCGGCGGCGGCGACCGCTTCGTCGACCGTCAGGGCGGCGTGCCCCGCGGGAATCGCGACGCCGAACTTCGCCAGCAGTTCCTTGGCCTGATATTCGTGGATGTTCATGACGCTCCCAGCCTGCTCCGGTTCAAAATCCGCCGGGCTAAAGCATGAAAGTGTCGCGAATGAAAGCCCGCACGCGCGGCATCCGGCGCAAAGATGGGCCGGTCAGCCGGCTATGGCGCAGCCTATGCCTGCCCGGCTGACCACGGCGAATATCTCCGGGTCCTTCAATGCGCGCAGGTGGTGGAGGAACTGGTCGATGGTCATCGATCCGATATCGCGATCGGGCATCTTCGCCAGCGACTGCAAGCGTTTGAGCTGGGTTATCGAAAGCCTGTCGACCATGCGTTCCGCCATGCAGCCGGCGATCGGCGGGGCGATCCCGGCGTCGATCAGCGATGCCCGCACCCGGGCCTCGGGCGAGGTGGAGGCACAGCCGGCAAGCGCGAGCGCGCCGGCGATCACGGGGAAATATGTCTTCATGGCCATGCTTATTTTGTCCGAACCGATGAATCGGAGCTGAGCGGGAATCAGCCGGCGAGCAGCCGGGTGACATGGCCCATCTTGCGCCCGGGGCGCGGCGCCCCCTTGCCGTAGAGATGGAGATGGGCGGTCGGATCGGCGAGAATTGCGGGCCAGTCGTCCGCTTCGGCGCCGATCAGGTTGCGCATTTCGACTCGCGGCGCGGCGAGCGCGGTGGAGCCGAGCGGCAGGCCGCAGATCGCGCGGACATGGTTTTCGAACTGGCAGGTCACCGCCCCCTCGATCGTCCAGTGGCCGCTATTGTGGACGCGGGGCGCCATCTCGTTGAACACCGGCCCGCCGGCGGTGGCGAAATATTCCACCGCGAGCACGCCGACATAATCCAGCGCCTCGGCGACTCGCCGGGTCATCGCCACGGCTTCCTCCACCTGCGCCTGCACCAGCGGCCCGGCGGGCACGGTGGAAAGGGCGAGGATGCCGTTTTCGTGGACATTGTCCGGTGCGTCCCAGGTGGCGAAGGCGCCATCGATGCCGCGCACGGCGATGATCGAGAATTCCCGGTCGAAGCGGACGAATCCCTCCAGCACCGCCGGCCGGCTGCCGATCGCCGCCCAGGCGGCCTCGGCATCGGCGGGGGAGGCGATGCGCGCCTGGCCCTTGCCGTCATAGCCGAAGCGGCGCGTCTTGAGGATCGCGGGCGCGCCGAGATCGGCGATCGCGGCGCGCAAGCCCTCCAGATCGTCCACCGCGCGATAGGGCGCTGGCCGCAGGTTGAGCCCGGCGACGAAATCCTTCTCGGCCAGCCGGTCCTGCGCCACTTCCAGCGCGATCGGATTGGGGTGGAGGCGCGATGCCAGCAGCTTCACCGGCGCCACGGGCACATTCTCGAACTCGTAGGTCAGGACGTCGACGGTGGCGGCGAAGGCGGCCAGCGCATCGGCATCCTCATAGGCGCCCTGCGTCCAGCTTGCCGAAACGTCGGCAGCCGGCCCGCTCGCCTCGGGCGCGTAGATATGGCAGCGATAGCCGAGTCGCGCCGCCGCCAGGGCCAGCATGCGGCCCAGCTGGCCGCCGCCGATGATGCCGATGCGCGAACCGGGGGGAACGATCATCCTCAG
This sequence comes from Edaphosphingomonas fennica, assembly GCF_003034225.1. Lineage (GTDB taxonomy): Bacteria > Pseudomonadota > Alphaproteobacteria > Sphingomonadales > Sphingomonadaceae > Sphingomonas_E > Sphingomonas_E fennica. Next base: position 4,972 of record NZ_PHHF01000021.1, on the reverse strand, counting down.
CCCTTACTCCGGCGTTTCGGCGACGTCGGCGGTCTGCCGCGCGCGCCAGGCGTCCAGCCGGGCGGCCAGCGCCTCGTCGGTGGTGGCGAGGATCGCGGCGGCGAGCAGGGCGGCGTTGACCGCGCCGGCCCGGCCGATGGCCAGCGTGCCCACCGGGATGCCCGCCGGCATCTGGACGATGGAAAGCAGGCTGTCCATGCCGCTCAGCGCCTTGGATTCCACGGGCACGCCCAGCACGGGCAGGCGCGTCATCGATGCGGCCATGCCCGGCAGGTGGGCGGCGCCGCCGGCACCCGCGATCACCACGCGCAGGCCGCGCCCGGCGGCGGACTTCGCATATTCATAAAGCCGCTCGGGCGTGCGGTGCGCGGAAACGACCTTGCATTCGTGCGCGATGCCGAGCGCGTCGAGCGTCTCGGCGGCATGGCGCATCGTCTCCCAGTCGGAGCGGGAGCCCATGATGATCCCGATCAGCGGCCCGGCATCGGCCATTCTCGTTCCCCCGGCAAAGCGCGGTCCTTAATGCGGGACGGCGCGGCGCGCTAGATGCAACTGGGTCTGCGGCCCGCCGGCGCCGGCGGGCGCCACCTCAGCGTTCGGACAGATAGTAACGGTCCTTCGCGGAAAGATCATCGGCAAGCTCGTAGACGATCGGCTGCCCGGTCGGGATCTCCAGCTCGGTGATCTCATCGTCCGGGATGTGCGACAGATGCTTCACCAGCGCGCGCAGCGAATTGCCGTGCGCGGAGATCACGACCCGCTGGCCGGACCGCAGCGCGGGCGCGATCCGCTGTTCCCAATAAGGCAGCACGCGGGCGATCGTGTCCTTCAGGCTTTCGGTATTGGGAATGGCGATGCCGGCATAGCGGCGATCGCCGGAAAGATCCCATTCGCTGCCGGCTTCCAGCGGCGGCGGCGGCACATCGAACGAGCGGCGCCAGATCTTCACCTGCGCATCGCCATGCTTGGCGGCGGTCTCCGCCTTGTTGAGGCCGGTCAGCCCGCCATAATGGCGCTCGTTCAGCCGCCAGTCCTTCTCCACCGGCAGCCACAGCCGGCCCATCGCCTCCAGGGCGATGTTCAGCGTCTTGATCGCGCGGGTCTGCAGGCTGGTGAAGGCGATGTCGAAATCCAGGCCCTTGGCGGCCATCAGCTCGCCGGCGGCCTTGGCCTCGGCGATTCCCTGCTCGGTCAGCGTCACGTCCCACCAGCCGGTGAAGCGGTTTTCGAGGTTCCAGGCGGACTGGCCGTGGCGGATCAGGACGAGCGTGGGCATGGCGGCTCCCGGATTTTGACGATTCGGGCCGCTAACTAGCGGCTCGTGCGGCGGGCGCAACGTGTCTCGGCACGATTGCCGTCGGGGCGGGCGCACTTTCCGGGCCGTCGGCGCCGAACGGCCCGCCCGGTGCGCCCTTCCGCGCCACGGGAGATTCCACCTGCTTCGAAAAGGCTCTAGGAACGCGGACGAACCCGCCCTGCCGGAGGAAGGCCCATGACGATCCAGACCCGACCCGTCGAGCATGACGGCCCTGGCGGCCCATTCGAAGGCGTCTATATATGGGATGATGCCGTTTCCGGCCCGCGCCCCGGCGTGCTGGTCTTCCCCAATGTGATGGGGCTCAAGGCGTTCGATATCGAATGCGGCAAGGCGCTGGCGGCGCAAGGCTATGTCGCTTTCGCCGCTGACGTCTATGGCAAGGGCAGGCGGCCGGCGGACCGGGAATCCGCCTTCGCGCTGATGCAGGAAGCCGGCGGCGACCGGAAGATATTGCAGGGTCGCCTGCTCGCGTCGCTGGCGGCGATCCGCGCCCAGCCGGAAACCGACGCCGCGCGCGTCGCCGCGATTGGCTTCTGCTTCGGCGGCAAGTGCGTGCTCGATCTCGCCCGCTCGGGCGCGGACGTGGACGGGGTGGCGAGCTTCCACGGCGTCTATGATCCGCCGCCCTTCGCCAATGCCGATCCGATCCGCGCCCGGCTGATCGTGTTCCACGGCTGGGACGACCCGCTCTGCCCGCCGGAGGCGACCGTCGCGCTCGCGCGGGAGCTGACGGCCGCCGGGGCCGACTGGCAGATCCATGCCTATGGCCACACCGGCCATGCCTTCACCTCGCCCGAGGCGAGCGGTCCCGGCCTTGCCTACCAGCCCGATGCCGATCGCCGCTCCTGGCAGGCGTTCGGCAACTTCCTCGGCGAATTGTGGGGGTAGCGCGGGGCGGGGGGCTCGCCTTATAGCGCCTCCCATGGTTCGCTTTTCGTTCTGTGGAGTCGATCTGGCCGCGCTGCCGCACGGCGCCCTGTTCCTGCCGGGCCGGCGCGCGCTGCTCGTCGCCGATCTCCATCTCGAAAAAGCGAGCTGGTTCGCCGCCGGCGGGCAGATGCTGCCGCCTTATGATTCCATGGCCACCCTCACCGATCTCGATCGCATCGCGCGCGACGTGGATGCGGCGGAGATATGGTGCCTGGGGGACAGCTTCCACGATTCCGCCGGCTGCGACCGGCTGCCTGCGCCGGCCGAGGCGCTGCTCCGCCGGATGGCGGGCGCGATGCGCTGGACCTGGATCACCGGCAATCACGATGCCGGCATGGTCGATCGCTGCGGCGGGGCGGTGACGACGGAAGCCGAGGTGGAGGGCCTGCTGCTCCGCCACGAAGCCGACCCCGCCGATCCCCGGCCGGAGCTGTCGGGCCATTATCACCCGAAGCTGCGCGTTTCGATGCGCGGCCGGCAGGTGGCCCGCCGCTGCTTCGTCGCCAGCGCCACCAAGCTGATCCTGCCGGCCTTCGGCGCGCTCACCGGCGGGCTCGATGCCGGCCATCCCGAAATCCTCCGCGCGGTCGGCGGCCCCGCCCAGGCCTGGGTGCCGCTCGCCGATCGGATGCTCCGCTTCCCGCTCGCGGCCTGAGCGCCACCGGCGCTCAGCGCGCCGCGGTGGGGCGGACGACGATCTCGTTCACATCGACATCGCCGGGCTGCTCGATGGCAAAGGCGATGGCGCGGGCGATCGCATCGGCCGGGATGGCGGTCTCGCGATAGCGTTCGATCATCGCCCGGGTCTCGGCATGGGTAATGGTGCCGGCCAGCTCGGATTCGGTCACGCCCGGCGAAACCACGGTGACGCGGATATCCTGATTTTCCAGCCGCAACCCTTCCGAAAGCGCACGCACCGCATATTTGGTTGCCGAATAGACGGCGCCCGTCTCCATCACCCGGTGGCCGGCGATCGAGGAGATGTTGACGAAATGGCCGCTGCCCTGGGCCTTCATCCGCGGCAGGGCGGCGGCGATGCCGTTCAGCACGCCCTTGATGTTTACGTCCACCATCCGGTCCCATTCGTCGACCTTCAGCGCGGCGATCGGCGAAAGCGGCATCAGGCCGGCATTGTTGACGAGCACGTCGACACGGCCGTGCTTCTCCAGGGCGGTGGCGACGAAGGCCTCCATGCTGGCGCGATCGGTGACGTCGAGCTGGCGGTAGCAGGCCGATCCGCCGGCGCAGCGTATCTCGGCGGCGATGGTTTCCAGCCGGTCGATCCGGCGGGCGCCCAGCAGGACATGGGCGCCGCGCGCGGCGAGCAGGCGGGCCGCCGCCTCGCCGATGCCGCTGCTGGCGCCCGTGACGAGTATGACCTTTCCGGCAATGTCGGACATGCTGCTGATCCTTGGAATGGAGCGAGGGGGAGGGCGCGCAACAAGGGCGCCGTTGCAGCTTCAATGCCCCGGCCCGGCCCGCCGGCGGTAGACGGATGCTCCGAACTGATTGCACGATCCTGCGAAGTCGCGGCCCGGCCCTTTTTCCCGGCCTCGCCCGATGGCACTAAGCATGGCGAGGAGAAACGGCATGGAAGCTCTCGATCGGCTCGCCGCCCTGATTGAACGAAACACCGGCACCGATGGCACGCACGTCACGGCGATCCCGCGCCTGTCGCTGGTCCGCTCGTCGCGCCCCACCGAGCCGCTGCACGGGCTGGCGGAACCTTCGCTCTGCATCGTCGCCCAGGGGCGCAAGATGGCGATGCTGGGGGAGGGCATATATGAATATGACCGCGCCAAATATCTGCTGGTCTCGGCCGACCTGCCCGTGGTCGGCCATGTCACCGAGGCGAGCGAGGAACGGCCCTATCTCTGCGTCCGCCTCGCGCTCGATTGCGGGATGCTGTCGGCGATCATGCTGGAAATGGCAGAAGGCGCCCGGCCGCTCTCTCCGGCGACGCCGCCCGGCCTGATGCTGACCCCGGTCACGGCCGAGCTGGTCGATGCGATGGCGCGGCTGGTCGCGCTGCTCGATGCGCCGCGCGATATTGGGATGCTGGCGCCGCTGGCCGAGCGCGAGATACTCTATCGCCTGCTCACGGGCGAGCAGCAGGCGCAGGCGCGCCATATCGCGATCCGCGACGGGCGGCTTGCCCAGATCAACAAGGCGATCGGCTGGATCAGGCGCAACTTCGCCGAAGCCTTCCGGATCGAGGCGGTCGCCGCCGAAGCCGGGATGAGCGCCTCTTCGCTCCACCATCATTTCCGCGCCGTCACCGCGATGAGCCCGCTGCAATATCAGAAGCGCATCCGCCTGCAGGAGGCGCGCCGCCTGATCGTGGCGGAAGGCAAGGATGCGGCGCAGGCGGGCTTTTCGGTCGGCTATGACAGCCCGTCGCAGTTCAGCCGCGAATATGCCCGCCTGTTCGGCGCGCCGCCGCTGCGCGATGCGAGCCGCCTTCGGGCCGATCCCGAATATGGCCTGGTGGCGTGAGTCGGAGGCCGCGAATCCGATAGGGCGTTGATTCGAAGGTGGGAATCTTCCGAAAACCCAGATGGAAAGCGGGTTTTGCAGGATGAGGCCGCCACGGCCGCCGGCAGCCTGATTCGGGATCGCGGGGGATCCTCAAGGCTGGCTTAATCAAATTCCCTTATATTTTTCAGTGAGTTGGGATAATATTGCAATAAAGTTGCTTATGGGGAGTTGACGGTGGGGGGCGGT
>NZ_PHHF01000062.1 GCF_003034225.1 Edaphosphingomonas fennica | reverse complement strand
ACGATCAGACCAGACAACCGATCCTACCGGCCATCATAGTCGCCGCTCAACCGGCCATCGTAGTTGTCGCCGCGCACTCGACCGAGGAAGCCGCCGCCATCCTCGATATTCCCCGTGCGACGGTGAAGACCCGCAATTTCCGGGCGCGGCGCCGCCTCCGTGCCTCGCTCGCGCCAGAATTGCGCTCGGCCCTTGTCGGCACCTTTCCGTTTGCCGGCCACGACTGTGCAGCGATGACCGAGCGCGTCATCGCGCAATGGTGCCCGCAGCCCAGCCCGCCGGGACCCGCTGCCGCATAAGATCCGCTCCCTGCAGTCGCCTAAAGCGCGCTCGGCTTCCGGCGCCTGATATTAGTGCGAGCGAGTCGCAATAAGCGGCTTGGCACGCCCCCGTGCAGGCGATAGACATCTTACGATGGGGCACAGTCTCACAAGTGACGCATGTGTGGCGAGTAAGCGGTTTTCTATTCCGGACACTGACGCTGAGACCAGGGGAAAAGAACCGGTCCAGAATGGACATGATTTTTGATCCATTATGGATGTTATTTCATATAGTAATCACTATCGAGGCGCACGAAGCCTTCTGAAATCCGAGGTCCGTACCAATACTTATTGAGCGAAGGGCGGAAGTATAACCTACGAAATCCACTTCCAGCGCCAATTATCTTAGCCCTTCAACGGACGACCGGATGCACGCCACAGTTCTCGTAATCCTATGCGAAGGTCACAAATCGCTCACCGTCTGCGGCGACGAGGCACAGGCTTGGAGCGAGCTCATCGCCTTCGTCGATAGCCAATGGACGGCGCGTTTCGGTCCGGCCCTGCCGCCGCACGACGAAGCCCAGCGCGTCCGCTCCTTCTTCCGCGCGGATGAGCATTATCTGCTCGCGTCAACGGATCTCAGCAAGATGGCCGAAAGGATGAACGAAGGAGCACCCGCCAAGGACTGGTTCGAGACGCTGCGCTTGCGTTGACGCCAAACAGACGACATCCTCAACGCGAGGGAGCGGGCGGCATCATCCATGTTCGAATGCCTCATTCTCGGCGACAGCATCGGCGTCGGCACCGCGCAAGCGATCAACGCACGCTATGCGCGCCAATGCGAAGTGCAGGCCGTCGAGCGCGCCACCGCCGAGCAGATCCTCGGCTGGCGTCGCCCGCCCAAAAGCTTTGGCGCCGCGATCTTCGCGATGGGGTCCAATGATGCCGCGGGGACTGCACTCGCCAGGAAGCTCCTCAGCATCCGTGCCAGCGTGCGAACGCGCCGCGTGATCTGGCTTCTGCCCTATGCCCGCCAGCAGGCCTATGTCGTCAGTTCGGTAGCCGCCACGTTCGGCGATGAAACCCTCGATCTGGCGCGGTTCCCGTCCCGGGATCGGATACACCCCGCAAGCTACGGCGACGTCGCGCGAACGTTGCTTCGATAGCAGTCGGCGACTGCGAGGTTTCCGGCTTCCCGGCCCACGCAATAACCAGTTCCGTAACAATATCTTTGCCGGATTCCGGGCCTGTGTTAGGTCGATGCCGCGCTGCGTAGTGGCGGCGCCGGGACTGGTAATCCCGCACGGTGCGATGGCCCCGCAAACCTCGGTTTGCCGGGGTGCCTGCGCGTATGTCCAGGCCCCCCGGGGCTAAAGGCGTAGGCGCATGTCACCGTGCATGTTACCAGCCCCGGCTCCCGCGCCAAGCGCGGGGGCATCGGGTTTCCGTTCAGAACCGGCCCTTCATGGAGGCCGCACTGGGCATGAAGACGGACCGCGAGACGCAACGCAGGCTGGTTGGGATCATCAAGCGCCTCGACGAGGCCCTGGAACTGCTCGATCAGATGGATCGCGGCGACGGCGACGGCGCCGCATTCATTCAACGGGCCGTCAACCGCGCCAAGCGCGAGCTCAGGTCCAATTTCGGGCGCTACGCGGCCCCGCTTCCCTCGCAACGGTCAAGAGCGCCCGGTGCGAGGAGTTCGAGACGGCCATCGCGCGGACCGCGAGTCCTGATCGACCGGGGCGATCTCGCCTGATCAGTTCAGAAGCGACGGCAGGCCCTTGGCCGCAAGACGCACCATGAACGCCGTCATGATCTCCTGACCCTTTGCGGTGAGCCGAACATAGGTCTGTCGTTGATCGCGCCGATCCTTCTCGCGCTCGAGCAAGCCTCGATCGACAAGCTTGCGCGCCCAGCGCCGCCCGGTGCTTGGCGGAACACCCGCCATGGACGCAACGCTGGTGAGCTGGACGCGATCGCCACGATCGAGCGCCGCATAGAGATCGAGAAGGATGTCCCAAGCGGGATCGGAGAACAGGTCGCCCCCGATGACCTCCTCCCTTAGCCGCCGGGCCATCACCGCCCAGGCGGCAAGCTGTGCTCCCGGAAGGGCGCGGCGCGACATATCGCCGACCGCCATCGGCGCGCTTGGCCACTCGCGTTCCGCAGGCGCCTCTGCGTCCGCCGCGGATCGCACATCGCCAAGTGGCCTGTCCTCCGGCGAACTCATTGGGACGACGCCGGCGCGTTGCCGGCCGCACTGCGCAGCGACCCTTGCGATACCGGGCGCTGGGCGGACCGGTCGAGCGGCCCCGGCCTGTCCCAATCGCCCTCCGGCCGGATCAACGTGTAGGGATCGCTCCCGATCGCGAGCCGGTCATCGCTCGCACCCAGGCTTGCCTCCAGTTCAACATATTCGACATCGGAAAAGGCGAAAGTCGGACGGTCCGCCACTGGCCTGAAGCCGAACATTCCCCAAAATCGCGTGAGGTCGCTACGCGAATGGCCGTAGGCACGCTCGTAACCCTTGCGCCGGCAATAGCCGATCGCCTCGCGGACGAGACGGAACGACAGCCTAGACGTTCGAAATTCATGCCGCACGGCCAGGCGCTCGATCTTGACGAAATCCGCGAAGTAGCGGACGCGCAGACAGCCGGCCGGTTCGCCATCGATCTCGCCGAGAAAGTGCGTCGCGCAAAAATCGTTGCCGTCGAACTCCTCATCGAACGGACAGTCCTGCTCCGCCATGTATGTGGCGGCCCGGATCGAGAAACATTTCAGCAGGTCTTCCATCGTCCGCGCTAGCCGCACCGTCATGGTCGCGGCCGCGCGAATGGGCCGATCGCTTTCGAACGCGGGAAAGCCCGACCGCGGTGAGAGCGCCAGCAGGTCTTCCGGCGCGGACGGATAAACATGGCGGGCGGTCACGAAGCCCATGGCGGGAAACAGCCGCGCCGTGTGGCCGGTAACGCCGCGCGTGAAGAGCGGGCACCCTTCCGGAGCGAGCCTTCCCAACAGGGGAGCCAAGGCGCGCAGCGCCGGTGTGAGGGCGCCCGGCGCGAAGATCAGCCAGATGTAGATGGCGCACGGCGGCTCGTCCGCGCGGCAGACCATCGCAAGGTCTGGCTCGGCGCCCCGGAACCGTCCGTTCACCAGTGCCTCGGCCCCGCTCCGATTGAGGGGAAGATAGGCGAGGAAAGCCGGGCGCTCGGCCGACACCGCATCGCCTTCGACGAGATGGAAGATTTCCGGGTTGTGCGCGATGGCGGCTGCGGCCACCTCGTCCGGCACGAGCCCGCCCAGGTGCGTCCGCGCGACGCCAAGCGCCGCAAGCGCTTCCTCGGTCTTCGCCGGACGGGTCGTCGCCGGGCTGATGCCGGCGCGCGCGCAGAGTTTCAGCACGCGATCGGAGAAGGCCATCGTCTGATAACCGTCGATCGCCGCAGCCTGGATATTCGTCTGGTACATACATCCCCCTTCGCAACTGGAAGGGTTCTCGAATTAGAGCCGCGAGCCGCCTTTGAGGCGAGTCCATCCCGCACCGGGGCCGGTTCATTTTTGACACACCCCAAACCCGCCTCGTCGGAAATGGGAGCATGTGCAGCGCCGGTCGCGCGACGTCCGCTATTCGGAAAATCCCGACTTTCCGTGAGGCTCGCAGGCAATGTAAAATCATCCGGATCAGCCGAAATTATAGTTGCTTTCGGCAGACGGAATGGACTCTCTTGCAGCGCATTCTGCTGTGATCCGGTCTGGAGGGGGGGCGGTTTGCCTAAGTCCAAGAAAGCACCGAGCCGAATAAAGAGCCCGGTGATCGCGGCGAAAGTTGACGCGCGCCGATCATCAGCCCGCTCTACAAGCGGCGGCAAGTCGTTTCATGAAAAGCTGGGTAGTCTCGACTGGACAGAACTGGAATTATTCCTCGACGTGGTCGAAGCCGGGAGCCTGCGGTCCGGCGCCGTCAGGACCGGACATGCCGTCGGCACGATCCGAAGGCGGCTGCAGCGGATCGAAGACAAGCTCGGCGAGATCATCGCGCGGCGCGAACCGGCCGGATTGCAGCTTTCGCCGGTGGGCGAGAAGCTTCTGCGTATCGCGCGTGAAATGCGCCTCTCGCGCCAAAGCTCGCAATCCGGGGAGGAGCCGGCCGAGGCGCGGGAGCGCATTCGGATCGCCGTGACCGAAGGGCTTGGAACCTACTGGCTGATGCCGCGCCTGGTCGAATTCCAGCGCGCCAATCCAGGCTTGGATGTAGACCTGCACTGCGACATGCGGCGCAGCGACGTGGCCGGCGGCGAATCCGACATCGCGGTCCAGCTCGAGCCGCCCGCGGACGGAACCGCGATCGTCCGCACCATAGGCTGCCTGCATCTCATGCTGTTCGCCGCCGAGAGCTATCTGCAGTCCGCGGGCGTCCCGACGTCGGTCGATGAATGGCCGAACCATCGGCTCGTCTGGCAGGAAGCCGATCAGGTGGCGACCCATCTTCTGCCGTTCTTCATCGGGACTTCGGACGCGGCCGGCCTGATCGGTATCCGGACCAACAGCAGTTCCGCCCACTTCCGCGCGATCGCGACCGGCGGCGGTATCGGCATCCTGCCGACCTATGCACGGGCCATCAGTCGCCGCGTTCGTCCGCTCGACCTTCCGGTTCGCTTGCGCCGTGAGATTCTCTGCGTCGTCAATCCAGCCCGGACAAGCTCGCCGGGCGTCCAGCTGGCCCTCACCTGGCTCGGGAGCTGTTTCGCCGGCGACATCTATCCCTGGTTCCGAGACGAATTCGTACACCCGAAAGATTTCGAGAGAGAGATCTCCATGCGCAGCGTAATGGGCCTGTTCGAGGGGTTCATCGACGGCATGGACACCGAAGACGACGACTGAACGGCTTTGCCTACCCGGCCTCGGCGGCGCTGACCGCCGTATCCAGGTGAACGCCCTTGCAAAGCGCCACCAGTTCCTTCGCCGTTGCGGGCTCGCGCCGATCCATCGCCGCGCCGGCCGCATCCTTGAGGGCGCTCATCACGGCGCGTACCTGGTTGGCATTGATGGCGTCGGAGTGAAAGAGACCCCGAACAACCGCCCGGATGGCAAGCTCTGTGCCGCTGTCCATCTGCATTCTCCTTATGAAGCCTCAGCGCCTTGACCGGGTCGATAGCGCCGACCCGCGCTGCATTGCCGCTTTCCCGGCCCGCGCTGCCCTGGTCAGGGTTTAGCGCGTGCCAAGAGTCGGTTCCAGCCGAGCTTTGCTCCGCCCGAGCAAGCCTCAATGGAAATCATGACTGCGGATGCGCACGATCTGATCTTCCTCCGCCGCCGTGCCGAAGGGCGCGGAGGCGAGGGTCCGGCCGCGCGGCGTCCATGCGGGATCGCGGGGGTCGGGGCCGCCGCCGTTCTTCGCGCCATCGCCGCGACCAGGCTGAACCGCGAAATCCACTCGGCCGATGCTGCGCAACATGGCGTCGTGATCGATGATGCGATCGCAGATGATATGGATGATCTCGCCTTCCTTCTGCAGCCTGCCCCTCATGGCGATCATCGAAGCCGACATGACCTGCCGCCGGTAGATCTCGAACTTATTGGGCCAGAGGATGCCGTTCGCGATGCCGGTCTCGTCCTCGATCGTGACGAAGAGCACGCCCTTGGCGGAGCCCGGGCGCTGTCGGACCAGGATCACACCGGCCACCTCGACATTGCGCCCGTCGCGGATCGACGGGAGATCCGCGCAGCGCACAATCCGCATCGCATCCAGAGCGGGGCGCAGGAAGCTGATGGGGTGGCCCCGAAGCGAGAGCTGCGTGGTGCGATAATCCTCCACGACTTCCCGGCCGGCCGTCATCGGCTTTAAGGAAACCGCGGGCTCGAGGCCCTCCGGCGAGACGGCCGCCTCGCGCGCGTCGGCAGCGGCGAACAGGGGCAGCGGCGCTTCGCCCAGGCCCCTCACCTTCCACAGGCCCTGCCGCCGGTCCTCGGCGATCGAGAGGAAAGCATCGGCTTCCGCAAGACGCTCGATAGCCGCACGCGGTACGCCGGCGCGGCGCCAGACGTCCTCGATGCTTTCGAAGGGCGCCGGCCCCCGGGCCCCGACGATCGCCGCGCCATGCACGTTGGCAAGGCCGCGTACCTGCCGAAAGCCCAGCCGCACTGCGAGGAAGCTGCCATGCGCCGGCTCCAGCGTGCAGTCCCAATGGCTGTGGTTGATCGAGACCGGCCGCACCTCGACCCCATGCTTGCGCGCGTCGGCGACGATCTGTGCCGGCGCGTAGAATCCCATGGGCTGCGCGTTGAGGAGCGCGGCGCAGAACACGTCGGGATGATGGTGTTTCATCCAGCAGCTCGCATAGGCGATCTTGGCGAAGCTCGCGGCATGGCTCTCCGGAAAGCCGTAGGAGCCGAATCCCTCGATCTGTTTGAACGTGCGTTCGGCAAAATCCTTCGGATAGCCCCGGGCGACCATCCCACCCACCAGCTTGTCGTAGAAATGGCTGACCCCGCCCGTGAGCTTGAACGTCGCCATGGCGCGGCGCAGCTGGTCGGCCTCCGCTGGCGTGAATCCCGCGCCCACGATTGCCACCTTCATGGCCTGTTCCTGGAATAATGGCACGCCCAGCGTCTTCTCGAGCACCGCGCGAAGCTCGGGCCTGGGATATTCGGGCTTCTCCTTGCCTTCACGGCGGCGGAGATAGGGATGCACCATGTCGCCCTGGATCGGGCCCGGCCGGACGATTGCGACCTCGATTACCAGATCGTAGAATTTGGCCGGCTTGATGCGCGGCAGCATCGACATCTGCGCCCGGCTCTCGATCTGGAAGACGCCCAAAGTGTCGGCCTTCTGGATCATGGCATAGACGGCGGGATCGTCCTTCTGCAGATCCGCCATGCCGATGGCGATGCCCTTGTGATCGGCCAGAAGGTTGAACGCCCGGTTCATGCAACCGAGCATGCCGAGCCCCAGGACGTCCACCTTCATGAACTTCAGGGCGTCGATATCATCTTTATCCCATTCGATGATCTGGCGGTCTTCCATCCGCGCCGGCTCGATCGGCACGAGATCGTCGAGCCGATCCTGCGTCAGCACGAAGCCGCCGGGATGCTGCGACAGATGCCGCGGCGTGCCGATGAGCTGCTGCGCCAAGTCCAGCGTCAGGCGAAGCCTGTGGTCCTTCGCGTTGAGGTTCAGGCTTGCTATCTGCTCATCGCTGATGCCGTCGACCGACCAGCCCCAGACCAGGCCCGTCAGCATCTTGGTGAGATCGCGTGGCAGCCCCAGGGCCTTTCCGACCTCGGCCACCGCACCGCGTGTGCGATAGCGTGTGACGACCGCGGTCAGAGCGGAGCGATGACGTCCATAGGTCTCGTAGATCCACTGGATGATTTCTTCGCGGCGTTCATGCTCGAAATCGACATCAATATCGGGCGGTTCCTTGCGCTCGCCGGAAACGAACCGCTCGAACAGAAGCTCGTGCTGCACAGGGTCGATCGAGGTGATGCCGAGCAGGAAACAGACGCAGCTGTTGGCGGCCGAGCCCCGCCCCTGACAGAGAATGCCCCGCCGGCGGCTCTCCGCGACGATCGAATTTACCGTCAGAAAATAGGGGCGTAACCAAGTTTATCGATCAGTGCGAGCTCATGATCGATCTGGCTTCGGTAAGCGTGCGGCACGCCACCGGGAAACATCCGCGCGGCGGCCTCTTCCGTCAGGCGCGCAAGCGCCTGCTGCGCGGTGCAGCCCGCCATCACCTCCTCATAGGGGTATTGATACTGTATCTCGCCAAGGTCGAACCGGCATTGATCGGCGATGTCCGCGCTGGCCTGGATAGCACCCGGGAAGGCAGCGAAGCGGCGTTCCATTTCTTCGGGCGGCTTCAGATTGCGATCCATGAACCGTTCCCGCCGGAAGCCGAGCGCGTCGATCGTGGCCTTCTCGCGGATCGCGGTCAGCACGTCCTGCAGCGGCCGGCGTTCGGCGGCATGATACAGGACATCTCCGGTCGCGACGCAGCGCACGCCGGCCGCCCGCGCTTGCCGATCGAGCACGTACAGGCGGCCACCGTCGCCCGGCCGGCGGCGAAACGACAATGCCAGATAGCCGCGCGCGCCGAAGGCCTGCCGCAACTCGGCGAGGTCGGCCGCGCCAACATGCTCGCCGGGCAGCAGAATGGCGATCAGGCCCTCGCCGTGCTCGACGACATCCGACCAGTCGAGAATACAGCGACCCTTTCCGCCTCGCCCCTTGCCGATCGAGAGCAATCGCGTCAGCCGGCCCCAGGCTTGCCGATCCACTGGATAGAGCAGCAGCGCGCGCCCGTCCCTGAGGTCGGCCCGGGTGCCAGCGATCATGCGCACGCCCGTCGTCTTCTGGCCGTCCCAGCCCCGAACGACACCCGCAACGCTCCCCCAATCCGCAAGTCCAAGAGCACGATGCCCCTGGAGCGCGGCCGCGGCGAACAGCTCTTCCGGCGCGCTTGCCCCGCGCAGAAAGGAGAAGTGGCTCGTCACCTGAAGCTCGACATAGGTCGCCATCAGCCGAAAAGCCCGTGCAGGTACCAGCTGAGATCCCCCGTCGGCACATCCACGCCGTCGCCGCGGCGGAACAGCCAAAAGCGCTCGCCGCCTTCGGCTTCGACCTGGAAATAGTCTCGGACCGCCCACATCTCGCGGGCGGTCCGCCACCATTCTCCATGAATGCGTTCGGGACCGTCGCCGGCGACAACCTCATAGGCCTTGCCACGCCAGACGAAGCGGCGCGGTGGATGGTCGGGAAGCAGCGCCACCACATGCGAGAGCATTTCGGGCCGTGCCAACAGTCGCGCCGGACGCGTCCAACGCGACCAGCCGGTCGGAATCTCGAGAGCGCCCATTCGGCGCACCGCACGCTCCGGCACGTCGCTTTCGCGCGGCGCCATGCGAAACAAGGCATCCCCGCCGACGCGTCCGGCCAGTTGGTCGACCAGGGGCGCAAGGTCCGGCGTCCGCTCGCCGTCGATCAGCCCACATGGCATCGCTGCCGGCTGCAACGCCTCGACGCGCGGCGCGGCGAGCGTCATCGCCTCTATCCCCAAGCCGGGCGCGATCCGCTCGACGCGCAGGGCGAACATGCGCTTGAGGTGCTTCGCGTCTCGCGTCGCGCGCGCGGTGCCGAGACCGATCCGCTGTTCGAGGCCATCGACGCACAGGCAGGTCAGCACCGCCGCGCGCAGGCCAAATCCGCGTGTCTCGAGAACGGTCGCCATATCGTCGACGAGGTCGCCGATGACCTGAATTATAGCCTCTGCGGTGCCGATTGGCTCGAGCAGCCGACGCTCGACCCGAGGCATCTCGAAGGGCGCGACGGGAACAAGGGGTTCTGCGACCAGACCCCGCGCCTGATCCAGCCTGGTCACGGCGGAAAGGCCGAGCCTTTTCGCCAGCGGCCCGCGCGGCATGGGATAGAGATCCACGATCCGCTCGAGACCGAACCTTGAAGCCGCGCTCAACGCGTCCGGTGTGAGACGGAGCGCGGCAAGCGGAAGTTGGGCAATGGCCGCGGTCTCCGACCCAGCAGGCACGATCGTGGTCGCCGCGCCGCTGAAGCGCGCCAACGCATGCGCCGCGCCCGGCGAGCCGGCGATCGCGATCGTCGCCGTATAGCCGAAGCGCCGCAAAAAGCGCAGCAGCCGGCGGCAGAAGCGCTCCTCGCCGCCGAACAGGTGCGTGGTGCCGGTCAGGTCGAGCCAAAGGCCATCCGGGCCCGAGACACTGGCCGTCGGCGTCCAGCGCCCGACTGCATGCAGTGCCAGCCGGTCGAGCACGTCGCGATCGCGCTCGGGCTCGGCGTCGCGCACGTCGAGATCGGCGACCAGGGCCCGGGCATGGGCGGCGGCCATTCCAGGCACCAGTCCCAGTTCCAACGCCTGTGAACAGGCGGCGGTCACGACCTCCTTCTGGCCCACCCGTTCGATCAGAATGAGCGGACGGGTCCACTGAGGCAGTGCGCGGGAAGAGTTTACCGCAGGACCCCGTTTCCGTTCATCCGGGGGTATCGCGCGAAATGGATGATGCGCGCCTTCGCTCCGGCGTCCGGCTTCATGCTTGGCCGGGCGCCGTTGTGCGGGAAGAGCACTCGGCTCCTCCAGGGTTCGCCCCGAGGACCGCGCGGGATCCTGCGCCCAGCGCGCGCCGGGACGCCAGCCACCACCGCGCGGAACCGAACAGGCACCGGGATTGTCGTCGACCACGCCGCGGAATGGCGATTCGGCGAACGGAACACCGCGGTCAGGCGGCTCGATGGACGGCTCCAGCCTGCCCACGCGCTCGCTCCGGCGTATCCGCTCGATCGCGAGATGAGGCAGGTAGAGCGAGGCGACCCTGGTCATCACACGCTTCAACTTCGAGAGAAAAGGGATGGCCGATTCGCTGCCGGACCAGCTCGACAGACCAACGAGCGCGGCCCACTCCCGGATAGGGCAATCTCGCCGAAGGTGCGCAGCCGATACGCCACCGGGTCATCGCCGAGGATGGCTGATCGAAGGGACACCGGTCACGCGCCCGATGGCGCCGGTAGAGAAGCATCGGCGTTCCGCCGTCGGTAGCGGCAAGCTGAAGCCGCCGCGTCGCCGTCTGATCGGCCGCCTTTACCTCGGCCAACACGCAGGCCAGCGCGCCGTCTCGCAAGCCGTCCTCGGCAAGCGCCAGAACCTCGCTATCCTTGCGGCCCTGCGCATAAAGGACCTTGTCGGGTCCGAGCCCCACTTGTTCGAGGCCAGGTGCATAGAGGTCGAATTTCGACAGCGCCCATAGCACCGTGGAACCGGGCGCCCCGGCGAAGCGCGCGGCAATTCCGGCAGCGAAGAGCGTTGTGGCTGCGTCGTCGCTCAGCGCCGCGCTTGCTGCCGCGAACTCATGAAGCCCGCAGCTATCCAGGCCATGACCGGCGAGAGGCTCATCAAGCGACGTCACGCCGAATGCCAGCACAGGCCCACGCAGGCGTTCGGCCTGCGTGAGCTGCGCGCGAAGCGCAGCAAGCTGATCGGCACAAGGCCGCTGGTCGGGCGAAGCTAGGGCGGACATCAATCACTATCGACTCGTTCGTTCTCTTTATGTTCCCTTGAGACGTCGGATTCGTCAAGGACGATCGATTTTCCCCGCTCGCATCCGGCGCCGCCACATATCTAAACCGCGGTTTTTCGGGCATGGTACGCGCCATGCGAGCCTTCGTTCTCAAGAAATATGGCGGACCGGACGCGGCCGAAATCCGCGATATGCCCCGTCCTGTGCCCCAGGCGCATGAAGTGCTCGTGCGCGTTCGGGCCGCGAGCCTCAACCCCGTCGACTACAAGATCCGCGAGGGCATGTTGAAGGTCGTCCAGAGGTACAAGCTGCCGGCCGTCATGGGCAACGATTTCGCCGGTGTCGTCGAGGCGCTGGGCGACGGCGTGACGCGCTTCGCGGTCGGCGACCGCGTCTTCGCCCGCGTGGCCAAGGATGCTCTAGGCGCCTTCGCCGACTATGCGGTCATTCCGGACGACCTCCTGGCTCCCATGCCCGCATCGCTCGATTTCGAGTCAGCGGCCAGCGTTCCCCTCGCGGGGCTGACCGCGCTGCAGGCTCTACGCGACGAACTTCACCTGAAGCCTGGCAGCCGCGTCTTCATTCCCGGCGGCGCGGGCGGGGTCGGGACGTTCGCCATCCAGATCGCCAAGTGGCTCGGCGCAGAAGTCATCACCACGGCCTCGCCGCGCGGCAAGGCGCTGGTCGAACGCCTCGGCGCCGACGTGGTGATCGACTATACGGCGCAGGCTTTCGAAGATCATGTTCGCGGCATGGATGGCGTCTTCGACCTGCTCGGCGGGGAAACGCTCAAGAAAGCCTTCGGCGTCGTGAAGCCCGGCGGCAAAGTCGTGTCCATCGCGGGTTTGCCGGAGCCCGTGACCGCGCGCAAAGACCTCGGACGGGGCGCGCTACTCGCCACGCTGTTCTGGTTCGCGAGCTATGGCTCGCGTGCGGAGGCCCGAAAACGCGGCGTCACCTATCGCTATCTCTTCATGCATCCCAGTGGCGCCGAACTCGCCGAGCTCGGACAGCTCATCGATGCCGGAAATCTCGAACCCGTCATCGACCGCGTTTTTCCCTTTTCCGAGATCAAACAGGCGTTCGCCTACCTCGAAGGCGGCCACGCCAAGGGCAAGGTCGTGGTGCGTATGGATGAGAATTCCGCCTAAGCCGCTTGTCGATAAGCCGGCGCTAACTTATATGTGCAATATGCCGGACAAGGTTCGGCATATTGTGAGGCGCAAGATGACGGCAATGACGCGTATCCAGGAATTGCTTGGAGGGGAGGCGATAACAGGGCCTCTCCACAACGAGAGGGACATCGTCCGTCTTGTCCGCCGCGGCGTGCCCACCCAGGCCGTCGATCATTTTCTCGAAGCCGCCCGGCTGTCGTTCAACCTGCTCGATCCCAAAGTCATCAACCTTCGCACCTTCAAGCGGCGCAAGCAGAACGCGCAGCCCCTGGAGCAGGATGAATCCGACAGACTCTTGCGGGTTGTGGGGATCGTTGCGGCTGCCGAGGAAGTCTTTGGCAACCGCGACAAGGCGCAGGCCTGGCTGAACCGCGAGAATCGCGCGCTCGATGGCGAAACGCCTCTGGCGATGGCCGACACCGATCGCGGCGCGCGCGCCGTGGAAGCCCTCCTCGGACGGATCGAGCACGGCATCGCAGCGTGATTGCCTATCGGCTCTGCAAGGCCGCCCATGTTGCGCTCGACGGTGAAGGCGCACGCCTTTGGGGCGGACGCTGGAACTCGGCCGGGCGGCCGATGGTCTATACCGCCGCGACGCCCAGCCTCGCGGTGCTGGAGGTGCTGGTGCATCTCGACCTCCCGGCCGAGCTGCTCCCGGACGACCTCCGGCTGCTGACGATCGAAATTCCCGACGACGCGCCGCTGCGCATCCTTGATGGCGATCCGGCCGACGATGACGCCTGCATCACCCAAGGTGATGCCTTTCTCGACGCGGGAGATGCACTGGCGCTGCGCGTGCGCAGCGTCGTGGTTCCGCAGGAGTGGAACATGCTGCTCAACGTCCACCATGCCGACATGGTCCGCGTGGCGGTGATTGCCAACGAGCCGTTCCGGCTAGACCCGAGGCTACTCGGCTGACCCTAGCAGGGCCAGCGTCGCAACATCCCGCTGCCCATGTGTCAACGGCGGAGCAAAAACCGGCCATTGGGCGGCGCAAAACCAGGCCACTGGCGCTGCTGCGAGCGGGGAACGTCGG
>NZ_PHHF01000057.1 GCF_003034225.1 Edaphosphingomonas fennica | reverse complement strand
CGACACAATGCCCTTGCCAAGGGGGCGTCCACATATGAATCACATTCCCGACGCCAAGGGAATCCTGTTTATGGGTCCCGATCCGCTTCGGCCCGCTGGCCGATAGCCCGCTCACCGCGCGCAAGCTGGGGGAGAATGGCCGGGTGATCGTCGCCTCGCCGGCCTATCTCGCGCGTCACGGTACGCCGCATATTCCCAAGGACCTCCACGACCATAATTGCCTCAGCTTCAATTTCCGCCGGGCGGAGCCGGTCTGGCCCTTCCGGCGCGACGGCCGCGATTATGCCCTCGCCGTCAGCGGCAATATCGAGGCGAACAATGGCGAGACGCTGGGCCAGCTTGCGATCGACGGCGTCGGCATCACGCGCGTCGGCTTCTTCGGGGTGGAGGATGATATCGCCGCCGGCCGGCTCGTCCCGTTGCTAGAGGAGTATAATCCGGGCGACAGGGAGGCGGTCCACGCCGTGTTCGCCGGCGGCCCGAACATGCCGGCCCGGGTGCGGGTGTTCGTCGATTTCCTGGCCGAACGGCTGGCGTGATCGCCCGGCGTCTCCGGGAAGGGCGCCTCAGGCGAGAGTGAGGTAGATTTCCGCCTCGATCACCCAGTCCGCGCCGATCCTGCGCCATTTGGCGGCATAGGTGCCGGAAGCGACCGCTGCCCCGCCTTCCGCGGCAAGGCCCTGCCAATGGCCCTGTTCCAGCGCGATCGGTTCCACCGGCGAAGCCTGGATGGTGTCCGGTGTGCGGGTGTAGATCGTCCGCTCCCGCGCCGTGAATTCGCGCTTCCATGCCAGCAATTGCGCCTTGCGGCCGGAAATCACCGCGCTGTCCGTGCCGGTGACGAGAATGGCGTTGGGCGCGAGCAGCGGGCCGATCGCCGCCAGGTCGGCTTCGGCCAGCGCCCGGTTGAAGGCGGTGCGGCGCAGGCGGATCGCAAGATCGGGCAGGGGGGCGGCCTTCGTCATCATCGGAGGGGGATCGGGTTGGGACCAATCGACATTCAGCCCTGACGGCCTGCCATCATCTGAATGTCGATTGGTCCTAGCGGGTTGGCCCCGTCTCCGGCAAGGGTGGATCGGCGGCGCGGCCGGCGGCCTCGGCCAGCTTCTCCAGATAGGCGCAGAACATGTCGGCAAGCGCATCGGCATAGACCTGGATTTCCGCGGGCGTGCGCGGGGTCTCGGAGAAATCGCTGCCCACTTCGCGGAGCGTGGTCTTTATCAGCCTGGCCGCCACTGTCCGCGTCTCCGCCGATATGCCCGGCAGGGCCTCCTGCAGGAACACCTTGAAGATATGGGCGGTCGTCTCCCGCGCTTCCCTGGCCTCGGGCGCGTCGCGATAGAGCGGGGCGGCATCGGCGAGCGCCTGCCGGATCTGCGCCTCCTCGCACTCGGATCGGACGAAGGCGTGGACGAGCCTGCGCAGCCGGAGGGCGGGCGGATCGCGCCCGTCCTCGAGGATGTCGCGCAGCAGCGCCGACGTCTGCCGCCACTCGTCGCTCTGGAGCCGGAAGAGGATGGCCGCCTTGTTGGGGAAATATTGGTAGAGCGAACCGACGCTCACGCCCGCGCGCTCCGCCACGCGGGCGGTGGTGAATCGCTGCGCTCCCTCGCTCGTCAAAACCTGAACAGCGGCGTCGAGAATCGCCGCGACAAGATCGTTCGATCGTGCCTGCCTGGGCTGTTTTCGCGAGGAAACATCAGGGTTTCGGGCGTTGGTCACGATAAGGCTGGGCCAATGCGAATAGGGAATGCGACGAATTAGTCGTATTCTTCCGATCGAGCAAATGAACGCTGCTCGATATCGGAGAAAATCGATGAACACCCTCATGAGCGCCCCCGTGGCGCCCCTGCTCGATCGCCTGTTCCGCGAGGCGGATTCGGCATCGCCAATGGCCAGCCCCGCCTTCGCCGCCATGTCCGATGAGGAACGCCTCAGCCTGCTGCGGAGCAGGACGGGCTATGCCGCGCTCTACAGCGATCTCAAGGAGTTCGCCCTTCCCGTGTCGCGGGAAACGGGAACGCTGCTCTACATGCTGGCGCGCGCGACCCATGCCCGCTCGATCGTCGAGTTCGGCACGTCGTTCGGCCTTTCGACCCTGTATCTGGCCGCCGCGCTGCGCGATAATGGCGGCCAGGGCCGGCTGATCACCAGCGAGTTCGAACCGTCCAAGATCGCGCGCGCCAAAGCGAATCTGGCCGCCGGCGGCCTCGCCGATCTCGTCGAATTCCGCGAAGGCGATGCCTTGCAGACCCTCGCGGTCGATTTGCCGGAGGCGATCGATCTGGTCCTGCTGGATGGCGCCAAGGCCCTCTATCCCGACATTCTCGGCCGGGTCGAACCCCGTCTGCGCACAGGCGCGATCGTCATCGCGGACAATGCGGATTTCAGCCCCGAATATCTGGAACATGTCCGCTCGATCGCGAACGGCTACATGTCCCTGCCTTTCGGCGGGGATGTCGAACTGTCGGTTCGGCTGGGCTGAGAGAGAGGGGCGTCAGGCGCCGGATGACCGCAAAGGGTGCAGCCCTTCCGCAAAAGCGGAAGTGGCTCCCCGGGGTCGACGAAGACGCGAACTACGAATTCTCGATTTCCCTACTCCCAGCTACGCCAGAACCGCCGAAGATGCGCAAGCGTGATCGGGATCGCGCGGAAAGGCTACGCCTCGCCGGCGGCCCCAAGCCTTCTCTGAGGGACAGGGCCGTCGCCCTCGCAATTGAACGAGGCACGGTTCGAACGCGCGATCTAACCGACATCGGGGTGCCTCGCTGCTACCTGGCACGCATGTGTGAAGAAGGCCTGCTCACAAAGGTTGGCTACGGCCTGTATTCTCCAGGCCGCCTAGCAGCCTAACGGCACCGGCGCAGTTCCATCAGGAGCCGTCTCGCGCTCCGGCTGACAACCCGTCCGTTTCGGATGGAGAACATGCAAACGCGTCGCAATAGCATTGTCACATAGGCCCATTACTGTCCTGTCAGCAGTTCTGCCGACCCGAGTGGGTTGCGCCTGGAACCATGAAAGATCCAGTGCGCAATTCCTCATATTGGTTGAGGCGGTTGCCGCTCGGCCGGGGCATGCATTTCCGGGAGTGCCACGGATGCAGGTCACCGGAAACACAGAGGAGTTCCGGACGCTGGGGGCGCAAATCGAGTTGAGGCACCTGCGCTATGTCGTCGCCGCCGCGCACTATGGGAGCTTCCGGCGGGCGGCCGAGGCGCTCGGGGTCAAGCAATCCACCCTGAGTCGCTGCATATCGCAATTGGAAATTCGTCTGGGCGTCGTGTTGTTCGAGCGAACCAGCGGGGGAGTTCGACTGACCACGGCGGGGGCCGAGATATTGCGTACGTCACGGCACCTGGTCGAAACCGTCGATCACATGGCCGCGACGGCCAAAGAAATGGGTAGGGGCGAGGCCGGCCGTCTCACCGTCGGATTCTACACCTCGCTTTCGGCGGGAAACCTCCGCGCCAGCCTGATCGAATATGCATCGCGGTTCCCCAAGGTCGAGATCCGGACATATGGCCGCCTCACATATCGATGCCGTCATTGGGATCGAGCGCGACCTGCCGGGCGACGCCGCGCATCTGCTGGCGCAGGATCTGGCGCTGGCGCGCCGCGTCTTCCGGTGCGTCGTCGAGAACGATCGCGAACTCCTCCGCCGGTTTCTGCTCGGTGGTTTCCTTGGCGATGGCGACGTGATCGGGAAGCTCGGGCTCACGCCGCAAGCCGCTATTGGCGGCGTCCTCGGCCTTCACGATCTCGGCGAGGAGCACGGCGTCGGGCCGCTGCGGCTTCAGGTCGGACCAGCCATCCTTGCGCGTCGACCGGCCGCATTTCGCCGGATCGGGCGATGGGAGGACGCGCTCGGTGAAGCGGCGATCCTCGTAGTAGCGCGCCTTCTTTGCCCGGATCGGATGCACGCCGGCCGCCATGACGATCTCATCGGTCGGTGGAAGCTGCATCACTTCGCCAGGGGTGAGCAGGGGCCGGGCTGTTTCCGAGCGCGACACCATCAGGTGGCCGAGCCAGGGGCTGAGCCGGTGGCCGGCATAGTTGCGCATCGCCTTCATCTCGGTGGCTGTGCCGAGCGCGTCGCTCACCCGTTTCGCGGTCCTCTCGTCGTTGGTCGCGAAGCTCACGCGGACATGGCAATTGTCGAGGATGGAGTTGTTCGGACCATAGGCCTTCTCGATCTGGTTCAACGACTGCGCGATCAGGAACGATTTGAGGCCATAGCCCGCCATGAAGGCGAGCGCGCTCTCGAAGAAGTCGAGCCTGCCGAGTGCAGGGAATTCATCGAGCATCATCAGCACGCGATGACGCCGGTCCTTGGCGTGCAGGTCCTCGGTCAGGCGCCGGCCGATCTGGTTGAGCACGAGGCGGATCGCGACATCGGCCTCGCCGCCGGCGATATCGACCAGCCTGTCGCTAAGGCTGATATCGACGAGGATGTGCGGATGGAGCCGGGTGAACTCGCCCAGCAACGGCACGATGCGGAGCCGGCCATGGGCCTGCGCGGCGCTGATCCGCAGCCGGCCGCGCGGCGCGCCCTGGTCCGCGATCGCCTGCTCCGCATCGTCGAGATCGGTGAGGATGCGCCGCGCGGCCGCGAGATAGGCCTGCCCCTCGGCGGTGAGCGCCAGCGCCCGCGTGCTCCGCAACAGCAGCCGCACGCCCAGCCGCGCCTCGATCCGATCGATCGCGCGGCTGACCGCCGAGGGCGTGAGGCCGAGCTGCCGCCCGGCGGCGGAGAAGCTGCCTTCCGCGACGACGGCGGTGAATATCTCCAGCGCGCGGGCGCGATCGGCGGCGGGGGCGATCTTTGCATCCATTTCAAAAATCCTTCGCCTCCAGCCGGCCTACCGACGGACTCCGCGGCGATCCATCTATGCGCTCCTATAGCAGTTGAAAGGGACGCGGATGGAATATCGGCAATTGGGAGCGTCGGGGCTCCGGGTGCCCGTGCTGAGCTTCGGCGCCGGCACCTTCGGCGGGGCCGGCCCGCTGTTCGGCGCCTGGGGCAATAGCGACGCGCGCGAGGCGCGGCGGCTGGTGGACATCTGCCTGGAAGCCGGCGTCACCCTGTTCGACACGGCCGACGTCTATTCCGACGGCGCTTCGGAGGAAGTGCTGGGCGAGGCGATCCGCGGCCGGCGCGACGCAGTGCTGATCTCCACCAAGACCGGCCTGCCGACCGGCGACGGGCCGGGCGACTGGGGCGTATCCCGATCGCGCCTGATCCGCGCCGTGGAAGGCGCGCTGAAACGGCTGGGCACCGACCATATCGACCTGCTGCAGCTCCATGCCTTCGATGCCTCGACGCCCGTGGAGGAACTGCTCGCCACGCTCGACATGCTGGTCCGCGCCGGCAAGGTGCGCCATGTCGGCGTATCCAACTATCCCGGCTGGCAGCTGATGAAGGCGCTCGCCGTGGCCGACCGCCATGGCTGGCCGCGCTTCATCGCCCACCAGGTCTATTATTCGCTGATCGGCCGCGCCTATGAGGCGGACCTGATGCCGCTGGCGGCCGATCAGGGCGTGGGCGCGCTGGTGTGGAGCCCGTTGGGCTGGGGGCGGCTGACGGGGAAGATCCGCCGCAGCGCGCCGATCCCGGCCGGCAGCCGCCTCCACGAAACCGCCGCCTTCGCGCCGCCGGTGGAGGACGAGCTGCTCTATCGCGTCGTCGACGTGCTGGATGCCATCGCCGGGGAAACCGGCAAAACGGTGCCGCAGATCGCACTCAACTGGCTGATCGGCCGGCCGACGGTTTCGTCGGTGATCATCGGCGCGCGCAACGAGGAGCAGCTTCGCCAGAATCTGGGCGCCATCGGCTGGTCGCTGACGGCCGAGCAGGTCGCCCGGCTGGACGCCGCGAGCGACGTGATGCCGCCCTATCCGCATGCCCCCTATCGCCAGCAGGAGGGCTTCGCCCGCCTGAACCCGCCGCTCGTCTGACCCGGAAAGCCCGTCATGAAGATCAACCCTCCCCTGCTCGCCCTGGCCGCCGGCGCCTTCGGCATCGGCGTCACCGAATTCGCGCCGATGGGGCTGCTGCCCGTCATCGCCAACGACCTTGGCGTTTCCATCCCCGCCGCCGGCCTGCTGATCAGCGCCTATGCGCTGGGCGTGATGCTGGGCGCGCCGCTGATGACGCTCACCACCGGGCGGATGCGGCGGCGGACGCTGCTGATCGGGCTGGCCGCCATCTTCACGCTGGGCAACCTGCTGGCGGCGATATCGACCAGCTACGAGATGCTGCTGGCGGCCCGCATCATCACATCGTTGAACCACGGCGCCTTCTTCGGCGTCGGATCGATCGTGGCGGCCAGCCTCGTGCCGCGCGAACGGCAGGCAGGCGCGGTGGCGGCGATGTTCATGGGGCTGACCATCGCCAATGTCGTGGGCGTGCCGCTGGCGACATGGGCGGGCGAGGAGATGGGCTGGCGCGCGGCCTTCTGGGGCATATCGGCGCTGGGCGTGGTGACGATGGCGGCGCTGCGCCTCACCCTGCCGGACATGGCCGTGCCGAAGGACGGCGATGCCGTGGCCGAGCTGCGGGTGCTGACGCGCGGGCCGGTGCTGGCCGCCCTCGGCCTCACCGTGGTGGGCGCGAGCGCCATGTTCACCGTTTTCACCTACATCACCCCGATCCTGCGCGAGCAGACGCACGCCTCGCTGGGCTTCGTGACGGCGATGCTGGTGACATACGGCCTGGGCCTGACGATGGGCAACTGGCTGGGCGGGCGCTTTGCCGATCGTTCGGTGGACATGACGCTGATCGTCACGCTCGCCTCGCTCGCCGCCGTGCTGGTGCTGTTCGCGGCGCTGATGCCCTATGCCGCACCGACCGCCATCCTCGTCTTCCTGTGGGGCGTGGCGAGCTTCGCGCTGGTGCCGCCGCTGCAGGTGCGGGTGATGGCCGCCGCCGCCGATGCGCCCAACCTCGCATCGTCGATGAACATCGGCGCGTTCAACCTGGGCAATGCCATCGGCGCGGCGCTGGGCGGCGGGGTGATCGCCGCCGGGCTGGGCTATCCCGCCGTGGCGCTGGCCGGCGCCGCGACATCGGCGCTGGGGCTGGGCGCGGTGTTGCTCGCCCGGCGCCCGGCCGGGCAGGCGGCCGAGCAGCTCTGCAACGAAGCCGCCTGATCGCGCCCCATACCAAGGCGTCGAGATGCTGGCGCATCACGCCTGGAAAGGCTCAGGCGCCGCGGTCTTAATCAAGGTTCGATGAGTCACGCTCATCGAACCCCGTCGTCACTCCTCCGCCGGGCAGACCGTGCCGGTCTTGTTTTCGACCAGCCGGGCATCGATCAGGTCCATGTCGAGCGTGCCGCCCGTCTTCAGCCGAAGCAGCGGCTGGACCTTGCTGAAATCCTGCCCCTTGAAGCAAGGCAGCGCGATTTCGAGATGGCTGGCGCCGGGGCGGAGCAGGCGGGCGATGGGCAGCGCCGTATCGCCCACCATCAGATGCACGGCCGAGGACGGCGCCTTGCCGACCTTGACGTCCAGGCTGACGAGCATCGAGCCGTTCGCCTCGCGCGAGATATCGGTGGGATCGGCGGCGGCGATGGCGACCCACCCTTCCCCCTTGCCGTTCCAGCCGAGATGCACGGCCTGCGGATCGCGCGGGCTGGGACCGGCGGTGACGGCGCCCGCGCCCGCCGGCTTGCCGGCATAGGCGACCGGCGGCGCGCCCGCCGCGCCCAACGTGAGGCCATAGCCGTTCCAGAAGACGCCCCTGGCGAAATAGACGCCCCGATCGCCATATTGGATGCTGGTCTCCACCTCCGGCAGGCGCGGCGTTTCGGCCGGCGCGGCATAAGTAAGGCCGAACCCGAAGGCGAATTGCGGATCATAATCGGCATCGCCGATATTGAGGGGCGTCTGGTCAGGCCGCTTCGGCCAGGAGAAGCTGAGCCGGCCGGTGAAATCGTGGCGCGGCTTGCCGTCCGCCCCGGCGATCAGCACGTCCGCCACGCCCGCGCCTTCCGATCCCGGCAGGAAAGCCGCGACGAAGGCATCGGCCTGGTTGATCTGCGGGTTCACGTAGAGCGGCCGGCCGGACAGCAGCACCGCCACCGTGGGAATGCCCGCCGCCTTCAGCCGCTTCAGCAGCGCCAGGCTTTCATTGTTGCCATGGTGGAGCGCGACGTCGGTCTGGTCGCCCATATATTCGGCATAGGGCGTCTCGCCGAAGACGACGATGGCCACATCCGGCTTGCGGGCGAAGGCCCCGTCCGGCGCAAGCTCCGCCGTGCCGCCGGCCGCCTCCGCCGCCTGCCGGATACCCTGGTAGATGGAGGTGGCGCCGGGAAATTCGGCCGGTCCATTGTCATTGCCCTGCCAGGAAAGCGTCCAGCCGCCGGTCTGCATCGCCACATTATCCGCGCCCTCGCCCGCAACGAGGATGCGGGCGCCCGGCCGGATCGGCAGCAGCGATCCGTTATTCTTGAGCATCACGAGCGACTTGCGCACCGCCTCACGCGCGACGGCGCGATGCTCCGCCGTGCCGATCGGCCGGAGGGTGCCGGGTCGATCCCTGGGCGCCGCCCCGTCCATGATGCCGGCGCGGAACTTGACGCGCAGCACCCGGCGCACCGCATCGTCCAGTCGGGCCATCGGTATCTCGCCCGATCGGACCTGGCGGATCATATTATGGTAGAGCGCCTTCCAGTCGGTCGGCACGTTGAACACGTCCACGCCCGCATTGAAGGCGATCGCGCAGTCGGAAAGCGTGCAGCCCGGAATCTGCGAATGGCCGTTCCAGTCGCCGATGATCAGCCCGTCAAAGCCCATCCGCGTCTTCAGCACATCGGTGAGCAGCGCCTTGTTGGCGTGCATCTTGGTGCCGTGCCAGCTGCTGTAGGAGGCCATCACCGTCTGCGCGCCGGCGCCGATGGCGGTGACGTAGCCGGCCGCGTCGACCCGGCTCAGCTCCTCCTCCGACACCAGCGAATTGCCCTGGTCCCGGCCCTTGTCGGTCGATCCGTCACCCAGGAAATGCTTGGCGGTGGCGAGAACGTGATCCCGGTCGAGAAAGGCCCTGCCGCTGCCTTCCAGCCCCTCGACGATGGCGGCGGCATAGCGGGAGACGATGCGCGGATCTTCCGAATAGCTTTCATAGGTGCGGCCCCAGCGATCGTCCCGCGCCACGGCGATGGTCGGCGCGAAGGCCCAGTCCATGCCGGTCGAGCGCACCTCCGCCGCCGTCACCGCGCCGATGCGGCGGATCAGATCGGGATCGTGCGCGGCGCCGAGGCCGATATTGTGGGGAAAGAGCGTTGCGCCCAGCACATTGTTATGGCCGTGCACCGCATCCGACGCCCACATCAGGGGGATGCGGACATGGTTGGCGCGCGGATCGACCGAGGCCTCCCAATAGGATTGGATCATCTCCACCCAGTCCCCGACCGAGGCATGCTTGTTGCCCCTGGGGAAGGAACCGCCGCCATTCTCGATGCTGCCGATATGGTAATCGCGCACCTCCTCCGGCGTGATCCAGCGGATTTCGGGCTGGAGCGTCTGGCCGACCTTCTCCTCCAGCGTCATCTGCCGGATGATATCCCCGATCCGCGCCTCGATCGCGGGATCGAGGCCGATGGGCGAGCGCGCGGCCGGCCAGATTCCGGGGTGGACGGGCATGGGTTCGGAAGGTGCGGCCGGGGCCTGCGTGCCCTGCGCGGACAGGCCCGCGCCGGCGGACAGGAAAGCGGCCAACGCCAGCCGGGACACCATCCGCGCACATCTGCCTGCCTTCATCCTCATCCTCCAGCCGATCCGGTTGCGGGGCTCAGGCCCCTTTCATGCAGGCGCTGATTATCATCCGCCCGGCGCCCTCGCCACAAATTTATGGCAACGTTTTCATCGCCGCCAAAAGGATCAGGCGAGCCGCGGCGCAGTGCTCTGGCGGATGACAAGCCGGTGCGGCAGGATCTCGGCGAGTTCGTCCGTTCCCGCAGGCGTCTCGTCCGGCCTTTCCATGGCGCGCAGCAGGCGGCGGGCGGCGCGCTCGCCAATGTCGCGCGTCGGCTGGGCCACGGTGGATAGCGGCGGATTGGCCATCGCCGCATAGATGGTGTCGTCGAAACCCATGATGGAAAGATCGGCCGGCACCGCAAGGCCGAAGCGCGGCGCGACGCTCATCACGCCCAGCGCGATATCATCATTGGCGCAGAACAGCGCGGTCGGCCGCGTTTCCCGGCCGAACAGCCGGTGCGCCGCCGCGATGCCGCCCTGGATGCTGAGTTCGGCATGGAGGATGCGCGCCGCGCCGTCGGCAATGCCCGCCTGCGCCATGGCCGCGACGAAGCCGCGCTCGCGATCCTGGGTGATCAGCGATCCCCGCTCGCCCGAAACGAACATGATCTCGCGATGGCCGCTGTCCAGCAGATAGCGGGTGGCATCGAAGGCGGCCTGATGATTGTCGATATGGACGCTCGGCAGGCTGGCGAGATCCTCGCTGATCGGCTCCAGCCCGATCACCACCGGCAGGCGGGGGAAATTGTCCAGCTCCACCAGCTTCCGGCTGAAGGGCGGCGAGGAGCAGAGCAGGATCACGCCCACCACCTGGCGCGCCACCAGCAGATCGATGAAGCGGCTATGCCCCTGCTCCTCCGACCGGGATTCCATCAGGATGATCGAATAGCGATCACCCAGCACCCCGCGAATGCCGTCGATGATGTCGGAAAAGATGCTGCTGCCGATATTGTGGATCACCACCAGCACGATGTCGGTGCGCCCGCGCCGGAAGCTCTGGGCCAGCAGATTGGGGCGGAAGCCGGTCTCCTCGATCACCTTGCGGACGCGGGCGAGCGTCTTGCGGTCCACCTTTTCCGGGTTGTTGATGCAGCGCGAAACGGTGGAGTTGGAGACACCCGCCAGCCTGGCGACCTCGACGATCGTGGGTTTGGGCAAAGCGATCACTCCTCGATCCGGCAATGATGACGGCAGGCCGGCCCTTCCCCCGCCAGAGCATTTTCCAGTCAGATGACACCATCTGACGACTCGGAAAATACAGAAAACAAAAGATAATTAGAGCATGGTCCGATTCAGCCAGATCGGATCATGCTCTAGCCCGCAACGCGTCCGCGCGGCAAGGCGCCGGCGCGGACGGACCATCCGTTCAGAGCGTGGAGGAAATCTTCCAGAGGTCGATCCCGCCTTCCTGGGCATGGGTATCGATCTCGGCCAGTTCCTCCGCCGTAAAGGCGAGATTGTCGAGCGAACGGAGCGTATCGGCGAGCTGGTCCACCGTGCGCGCGCCCACCAGCGCGGAGGTGACGCGCGGATCGCGCAGCACCCAGGCGATCGCCATCTGCGCCAGCGTCTGCCCGCGCCGCTTGGCAATCTCGTTCAACGCGCGAATCCGCGCGATATTGTCGGGCGTGATCAGCGACTGGCTGAACGATCCGGGCCGGGCGGCGCGCGCATCTTCCGGCACGCCGTTCAGATATTTGGTCGTCAGCAGGCCCTGCGCCAGCGGCGAGAAGGCGATGCAGCCGATGCCGAGATCGGCCAGCGTGGCGAGCAGTTCCTGCTCGATCCAGCGGTTCAGCATCGAATAGCTGGGCTGGTGGATCAGCAGCGGCACCTTATGCTCGGCCAGGATCGCGGCCGCCTGGCGCGTCAGTTCAGGCGAATAGCTGGAAATGCCGACATAGAGCGCCTTGCCCTGCCGGTGCAACGTGGCGAGCGCGCCCATCGTCTCCTCCAGCGGCGTATCGGGATCGACGCGGTGGGAATAGAAGATGTCGACATAATCCAGGCCCATGCGCTTCAGGCTTTGGTCGCACGAGGCGATCAGATATTTGCGCGATCCGCCCACGTCGCCATAAGGCCCCGGCCACATGTCCCACCCGGCCTTGGTGGAGATGACCAGCTCGTCGCGGTGGCTGCGGAAGTCCGTCGCCATCACCCGGCCGAAATTCTCCTCCGCCGATCCGTAGGGCGGCCCGTAATTATTGGCGAGATCGAAATGGGTGATGCCGTGATCGAAGGCATGGCGCAGGACCGCCCGGCCGGTCTCGAACACGTCGTCGCCGCCGAAATTCTGCCAGAGGCCGAGCGAAATGGCCGGCAGCTTCAGCCCCGAACGCCCGCAGCGGCGATAGGGCATAATATCGTAGCGGCCGGGGGCGGCGGCATAGGGCGTGGGAAAAGCCATAGGGATCAATCCAGCAGGTTGAGAATTGCGTCGATGCCGATCCGGGCGATCTCGAGATCCTCCTCGCCCGAAAGGCCGCTGACGGCGACGGCGCCGAGGCATTCGCCGCCATGGAGAAGGGGTGCGCCGCCATCCCAGCCGACATAGCGCGCATCGCCATGATAATGAACGTCGGACCCGTCCGCCTGCGCGCTGCGGCCGATATCGCCGCTGGACCGGCGGACGCGGGCGGCGGTGTAGGCCTTGTTCTGCGCGATCACGATCGACGGCAGCGGGCAACCATCCATCCGCCAAAGCGCGATCAACTCGCCATGCCCATCGCTGACCGCGATCGCCGCCGCCTTGCCACGCCGCCTCAACTCATCCCGGCAAGCATCCACGGCGACGGATGCCTCGGCCTCTCCCAATATACAAACGGAACGCATGCGAGCCTTTCAGTGGTAACGTTTTCACGACGCTAGCACGAGCATGGCAGGCCGACAATCCGGCAACGGCGACACCCTTGGCGGGAAGATAGATTCCTGCGCCCGATAAGAGATGTCGCCGGATCGCGATGCCTGAAGCACTATTCTCAAGGTCGGATTGGGCATCGAGGCCGGATTGTTGCCGCTGGACCGCGATCTCTGAAGCGCTATTCTCGTCGCGCAGCCATTGACGGCGCACGAAGGGTTGCCGCTGGACCGCGATCTCTGAAGCGCTATTCTGGGCAGACGCGGCGGCCGCGACCATCTTCAGTTGCCGCTGGACCGCGATCTCTGAAGCGCTATTCTAAACCACGGTTCGGGTTCATCGCCAGCGCGGTTGCCGCTGG
>NZ_PHHF01000011.1 GCF_003034225.1 Edaphosphingomonas fennica | reverse complement strand
CCAGAATTCACCAACCGGCGCGGCCACCTATCGGCCATCAAAATTGACGCCGACCGGACTCCGTAATCGTCGCGCTACACAAATCCCTGGATGCCCGATTTGGCCGCCACGTAGATGGAATTGCCTCCCTTGCGCGACACGGCGGACATCGATCCGATCAGGACGATATCGCTCCCCGCCTTCATCCGCTTCGCGGCGGCCTGTGTGGTGGTGAGGTAGGACGCGAAATCCACGGCGATCTGGTAATCGGTATCCCCATCGTCGGTTTCGGCCAGCGCCTCGGCCGGGACCGCCGCGTTGATTACGGCAATGTCGATGCCGCCCAGATAATCCTCGGCGGCATCGAAAAACCGCTCGGCCTCCTCCCGGTTGGCGAGGTCGACATTGATGCCGTCCCCCTCGCCTACCTCGCGGATGCGCTTCAGCGCGTCATCCAGATGCTCGGGCGTTCGGCCGCAGACGAATATCCTCGCGCCTTCGGAGGCGAGCAGCACCGCGATCGCGCGGCCGATCCCCGTCGTGCCGCCGGTGATGATGGCCTTGCGCCCCGCCAGTCCCGGCTGCTGGGTATGTGCGTCGGATAGCTCGGTCATGCTTACCCTTTCCCGTCGATCCAGCTGATGATGAGACGGCCGCTGGCCGGCACGTGATAATCGATGCGGTCAGCCCCCATCGGGTGCCCGCGCAGGACATCGCCGTCGGCGGCCGCAACTTTTGTCCTGGGCAGCTTGCGGCGCTTTTCCCGAACGAAGCTCAAGGTGGCGACGCAGGTTTCGCCGCCGTCCAGCATGATGCTTAGCGACCGATCGCCGATGCGCTCGATTCCCCTGATGAAATGGTCGCAGAACAGCTTGAAAGGCGCGCCTTCCACCGCGTGGAAATTGCGGGTTGCAAACACCATCGCGGCACCCGCGCCGTATATTTCCTGGCCCACCTGACCGGGACATTGACCATCGGGATAGAGGTCCTCCAGCGGGAACGACAGCTTGCGATCGATATGGCCGTTGCGGTTCCCGGTCGCGAGGATCCCGGCCGGCAGGACATCCGGATAATAATACCAGGCGCGATCGAGCGCATATCTGCAATATTCGGCCACCAGCATCCGCACCGCCGGATCGAGATCCGGCCCGCTCTGGTCCAGATAGACCTCGAAGGCGGTGAAGGCGTCGAAACACTCGTAGATCGCCATATAGGGCGCGTCCTGGAGGCAGGTGACGCTCAGGAAGTTGCGGTAATGCACCGCATGCTCGAGCTCGCTCTCCCATATCTCGCAATTGTGGAAGAAGCTGGCGAGATAGACATAGCTCTGCTCGGCATATTTCACGTCATTGGTGATGCGGTAGAGCCGCATGCAGGCCGCGGCGCCCCAGGCGGTGAGGTTCGCCTGATAGTTGAGGTTGAACCGCATCCCCATCGCCGCGTCGATCGCTGCCTTTGCCTCGTCGAGAAAGCGCGGATCGCCGGTCAGCTCGTGCGCCTGCAGCATGACATAGGCATAAAGGCCGCCGACATCCGTCTGGCCGCGATCGTCGTTGGCGGTCGCGGTGATGACGGAAAAGTCGGTTATCTTATATTGGATCGGCCATTTATAGTCGAAGTGCCGGGCGGCCTTGATGCTGAAGTCGATGCAATCGAGGAACAGCCTGGCCGAAGACCCATCGCCCGCCAGCGCCATCCGCCCCAGGTTGAGCATCGGGTGGTAGAGATACCAGCTGTCGACCGCGTCGGCGTCCTTGTCGCCGCCGACATTGGGCAGGTAGCGCCTGAGCGCCTTCAATTCCGGATCGTAAAAGCGGCTGAGCCCGGCGCGCAGTTCGGCTTCGAGCGGATGGGCCGCGCCCTGCCATCTCCCCCAATCGAAAACCGCCGCCAGCACCGAGATCTGCACCATCGAGTCCGGATATTCGCTCGCGGTATAGGGATGGACATAGCGATGGCCATAATGGCGGATCGTCGCTTCCGGGGCCTTGTCGAGATCGATGAGCGTCCGTTCGGCGCGCGCCACCCAATCCCGATAATCCGTGGGCGGGAGGTCGAGAAGCTTATAGGCTTCGCCCAGCATCTGCAGGAACTGGCGCGCGGATTCACGCTCATGCGGCGGGGCGTGATGGCGGAAGACGAGGATCGCGTCGGACAGCGTCACCTCGACCCCGGCGGTGAGCGGGTCGGACGGCAGCTTGCCCGATTGAACCGGCGTCGGCAGCAGATAGCCGAGTTCCGGCCACAGGCCGCCGACCGCGCCGTCGGGGCTGGTTTTGGTGGCGCGATAATAAGCGTTCATCGCCGTCAGGTTCTGGAAATAGAGCACGTTGCCGAAGGCGGGCTCGTCGATGCGGAAATAGATCATCCCGCTGTTGAGGCCGCGCTGCGCCGCCTCGACACGGCCTTCCGCCCCAAGGGGATCATCGTCCCCGTCAAGCGGATAGAGATCGCGCGGCATGAACGGAATGAGGGCGGGCATCAACGGCGTGAAGGTGGCCGTCATGCGGATATGCTCGAGCGCATCGCCGCCGGCCCTGAGCACGATGGAGTGGTTGCCCATGGCGCTTCTTAGCTCAAGCCGCATCGTCTCGCCCGCATGCGCCGCAACCTTCTGGCAGGTGAAGGCGGTCGGCAGGAATGCGGCACGCAACGCCAGGCCGCCGGCACCTTCGCGGCGGATGAGGACCCACACCGAATCCCGCGAGATCAACACCTCGCCGGCGAGATCATTGATATCGAAACGCGCCGCGATCCGCCCTTCGCCGTCGGCCAGCGTCTGTTTCAGGCCGATGACGAAAGGACTGGCCGGGCATCCGGTCCGGCCAGCCGCCCCACGGCGCCGGGACGCACCGGACCTGACAGGCCTTAGCCCCGTGCGGACCATGGCGATCAGGCCGGCATATCCGCGCCGACATATCGCTCATATTCTTCGGCATAGCGCCTGGTCAGCATGGCCTGATCCGCGGCCGACGCCTTTTCCTTGAGGTCGAGGAACCAGTTGCCCTCCTCGGCATACATATGATGCGCGACAGCGCCCTCGATATGCTCGAGCTTGTCGATGAAATCCTGGCTCATGGGGTCCAGCTTCTCGAGAAGCGCCATCTGGACCTTCACCATCGCCTGCTCGTCATATCCCATGCCGGCATGGGCCTTCTCGCCATCTTCGGCGAGCGCGGGATAGATCACCGCCTCCTCCGCGATCGCATGGCCGGTCAGGAGGAGCCCGAGCTGGTTTAGCGCGGCGCTGCGGCCCGCGGCATCCGCGCTGGCCTTCACCTCGGCAAAGGCATCCTCGAGGTCCATGTGATGCTGCAGGATCTGGTCCAGCCAATCGCCCGGGGCGGCTGCGCTGGTCGCCTTCGTGCGCGCTTCCAGGCGGGCTTGCTCGGTCTCAGGCGGCGTAACGGCGGCTATGAGGCGGTCGAGGACGGACATCGGCATTCTCCTGATCGGGACAGCCAGCGGCTGGCACCATGCCCCGAACAACCGGCGCCGATGGTCGGCGTTCCGGCCGGCCGCGCGAAATCAACACCGATCAATACGAATCCCGTATCGCCAGCGCGCATGCCGGTGTCGGGGGCATGCGCCGCCGCAGACGGCTCCGGGCGGAGGCATGGCCGCGCATCATTGCCCTTCCGATCTATCCTTGTCCGCCCTCTGCCGCTCCGCGATTTCCGCGGCCGAGATCAGGTTCTGGCCGGTCCGCGTCGCGGCATCCGGCGTCATCGTCACCGCCACGCCGTCGGGTCCGTCGAGGACGACGAGCCCATCTTCGGCGCTGGCGATACCGGCTTTGGTCTGTGGCGGCGGAACGGCGGGCGGTGCGGGCATGAAGCTATGGCCTTGGATTTGAGGGCGGATTTGAGGGCGGGGCGTAGTCGATATAGAGATAGGCGGGATTGAACTGCCCGCGTTCGGCCAATCGTTCGGGATCGAGGATTTCGACGAGCGAGGATCGGAAAATGCAGAGCCGATCTTCGCGCAGATGCCGCATCACCCGGTTCACATGCACGTTGGTGAGGCCGCATATCTCGGCGAGATCATTCTGGGTGAGGCCGAATGCGAAGCGGCGACCATCGCTGAGGCCGGCCGAGACGAGCCGCACATTGGTCTCGCACAGGAAATGCGCCACGCGCCCGATCGCATCGAGACGGCCGAGGCGGAACAGCCAGGCGCGGTGGATGGCGGCATCGATGAGCGTGGCGAACCAGAGCTTGCGGGCTAGTCGGGGCATCTCGCGCGTGATGGCGTCGAGCGCCACGTGCGGCACGATCGCCACCGTCGCCGCGGTCATGGTCGCGACATCATGGTCGAGGATCTTGAGCGGATAGGCGTGCAGATCGACGAAATCGCCCGGAACATGCACCGCCACGAGCTGCCTCAGGCCGCGCCGGTCATCGATATAGCGCGACATGATGCCTTCCAGCAGCAGTGTGCTTTGCTGAAGGGATTCGCCCGCGCGGGCGATCGTCTTGCGGGGTTCAACCGTCTGAACCTCGACAATGGCCGCCTCGAGCCTTTCGCGCTCATCAACCTCGAGGCTGACACCACGTTTATCTCTCAGGAAACGTTCGGTGAACACGGCAGACCATCCTCCGGGGTGGGCCAGGATGCATCGGCGGTCGCGCCGTGCTTCTCCCCAACGGGCGACGTGGCCGGGTGTTGCGCCGGCCCGGGCGCAATCATGATGACGCAGGTTAATTTAGCCCCGGCCCCGGCAACCGCCCGGCGTTGCCTGGGTTCTTAGGCCACATCCCGCCATTGGCGTCGCGGCCGCATGCCCGGAACCAACCCGGCCGGCCGCCTCGTCCAGGCATCGAGCGAAGATGAGGATATCACCATGGCCAGGACACCGGCATCGGGCAAGTCACCCGCGAAATCCACCGGCGGCATGACGTCGCCAGAGCTGGCGGGAGTGGATGTCGGAGGCGAATCGCCGCAGAAGGCCTCGCCCCTGCCCGCCGATGCCGCGATCTCCTTTTCCTATGACGAGCCACAGGGTAGCGGCGGCGAGACGCGCCAGGCCGCCGACGGCGACGTAGCGACGCTCACCACCCAGCAGGGCATTCCGGTGGCGGACGACCAGAACAGCCTGAAGCAAGGCAAACGCGGCCCCACCCTGCTCGAGGATTCCCATTTCCGCGAAAAGATCTTCCATTTCGATCATGAGCGGATTCCCGAGCGCGTCGTGCATGCGCGCGGCTATGGCGCGCACGGCTTCTTCGAGCTGACCGACAGCCTGGCCGATGTCAGCCGAGCCGATATCTTCCAGCGCGTCGGCGAGCGCACGCCGGCGTTCGTGCGCTTCTCGACCGTCGCCGGCTCCAAGGGCTCGTTCGATCTCGCCCGCGACGTGCGCGGCTTTGCGGTCAAGCTCTATACGCAGGAGGGCAATTGGGACCTCGTCGGCAACAACATCCCCGTCTTCTTCATCCAGGATGCGATCAAGTTTCCCGACCTGATCCACTCGGCCAAGCCCGAGCCCGACCGCAACTTCCCGCAGGCGCAGACCGCGCATGACAATTTCTGGGACTTCGTCAGCCTGACGCCGGAAAGCTTCCACATGATCATGTGGACCATGTCGGACCGGGCGATTCCCCGTTCCTTCCGGACGATGGAGGGGTTCGGCGTCCACACGTTCCGGCTGCTCGATGCGGAGGGCAGATCGACCTTCGTCAAGTTCCACTGGAAGCCCAGGCAGGGCCTGCAATCGGTCGTCTGGAACGAGGCGGTCAAGATCAACGGCGCCGATCCCGATTTCCATCGCCGTGATCTGTGGGACGCGATCAACGGCGGCGATTTCCCCGAATGGGAGCTGGGCGTGCAGCTGTTCGACGATGATTTCGCCGACGGCTTCGACTTCGATGTGCTCGACGCCACCAAGATCATTCCGGAGGAACTCGTGCCGGTGCGGATCATCGGCCGGCTGGTGCTCGACCGCGTGGTCGACAATTTCTTCGCCGAGACGGAGCAGGTCGCCTTCTGCACGCAGAATGTGCCGCCCGGCATCGACTTCTCGAACGACCCGCTGCTTCAGGGGCGCAATTTCTCCTATCTCGATACGCAGATCAAAAGGCTGGGCGGCCCCAATTTCACCCATATCCCGATCAACGCGCCCAAATGCCCGATGGCCCATTTCCAGCAGGACGGGCACATGGCGATGCGCAATCCCAAGGGCCGTGCGAACTATGAACCCAACAGTTGGGGCGCGGCTGATGGCGGACCGCGCGAGGACCCGGCCCGCGGCTTCACGAGCTTCGCCGAAACCGCCGACGGCCCCAAGCAGCGCATCCGTTCGGAGAGCTTCGCGGACCATTACAGCCAGGCGCGGCAATTCCTCGTCAGCCAGACGCCGATCGAACGGAAGCATATCGGCGATGCGCTGGTGTTCGAGCTTTCCAAGGTCGAACGGCCCGATATCCGATCGCGCGTCGTGTCGCATCTGCTGAACATCGATGCGACGCTTGCGGCAACCGTTGCCGATGGCCTGGGGCTGGCGCTTCCCGATCCCGCCGTGGCGGCGCGCGAGCCGATCGCCGATCTGCCCGCTTCCGACAAGCTCAGCATCGTCAAGAACGGGCCGGCCAGCTTCAAGGGGCGCAAGCTCGGCATCCTGCTGAGCGATGGCGCGGATGCGGCGATCTTCACGGCGCTGTTGAAGGCGGTTGAGAAGGAAGCGGCGGTTTATGAGGTGATCGCGCCCAAGATCGGCGGCGTGACCTTGTCCGACGGCACGACCGTCTCCGCGAAGCACAAGATCGACGGCGGCCCCTCCGTCCTGTTCGACGCGGTCGCGATCCTGGTCTCGGCGGACGGCGCCGCGCTGCTGTCGCGCGACGCCGCCGCCAGGGATTTCGTCACCGATGCGTTCGCGCACTGCAAATATATCGGGATCGGCGCCGAGGCCGAGGCGCTCTTCGCCGCCGCCGGCATCGCCGAGGATCTCGACGAAGCCTGCCTGCCGCTTGGCGAGGCCGCAGACGCCGCCCCGTTCATCGAAGCCTGCCGCGCGCTGCGTTTCTGGCCACGGGAACTGGCGGTCGATCTCGACGCGCAGCCCGAGGCCTGATCTATCGGAGAAGCGGGGTCTGCCGGGCCAGATCGTTGCGGATCGTGGTCGCGGCGACACCGCCCTCGCCCATGGCGTGGCTGATCTGATCGAGGCCGAGCACGACATCGCCGGCGGCATATAGGCCCTCGACGCTGGTGCGCTGATGCGCATCGACCTTCAGGCATCCCTCTTCGGACAGGTCGGCGCCGACCTGTCCGGCAAGCTCCGAGCGGGCATCCGAGCCCAGCGCAGGGTAGAGGCTGTCAAATGCCCGTGGCCCGGCTTCCAGATCGACCAGGATCTCATTTCCGTCCAGCCGGATCGCGCGGCAAGGCCCGGCAATGCCGATTCCCGCTTCGCCTAGCAAAGCCCGCTGCTGTGCCGAGAGTTGGCGCGCCGCCTCAGGGGCGATCAGCGTGACATTGGCGGTGTAGCTGCGCAGGAACAAGGCTTCGTTGCACCCGCGCTCGCCCGTTCCCAGTACGGCGACGGCTCGGTCAGTCACCTCGTAACCGTCGCATATCGGGCAATAGCGCAGCCGGCCGGCGGCCACCGCACGCGCGTGCGTGGAATCATCGATCATGGGCGGGCGGCGATTGACCACGCCGGTGGCAAGCAGCACCGTCCGCGCCCGGATCGTCGATTGATCCGTGCGGGCGAGGAAGTCTCCCTGCCGCCGCTCGAGCGCATCTACGTGGCCGTTGCGAAGCTCCGCGCCAAAGAGGCCGGCTTGCGATCTCATCCGGGCCAGCAGATCGGGGCCCGTTATCCCTTCCGGAAACCCGGCATGATTGCGGGTCAGCGGGATGAGGCTCGCCCGGCTCTGCCCCGCGTCGATCACGATGACGGCGAGATGGAACCGAGCCAGATAGATCGCGGCAGTCAGCCCCGCCGGGCCGCCGCCGATAACGAGGCAA
The DNA here is from genome assembly GCF_003034225.1 of Edaphosphingomonas fennica. GTDB lineage: Bacteria > Pseudomonadota > Alphaproteobacteria > Sphingomonadales > Sphingomonadaceae > Sphingomonas_E > Sphingomonas_E fennica. The sequence continues at coordinate 3,343 of NZ_PHHF01000011.1, read as the reverse complement.
TCGCAGATACCCTCCGCGGAAGCGATCGACGGGTCGACCGCTTCTGGCGGGTGGGGCGCCGGGGAGGTTCCGTCTATTACCGGGCCCGCGCCATGAGTTCGGCCTTGCGCTCGGCAAGCTGGACGCCCAGCGCCTTGAGGTCGAGATCGCTGTCGCGGCTCTCGGGGAACATCTCGCTCTCCTCCTCCTCGACATGATGCTCGATATATTCGCCCAGCACCGTCACCTTGGCGTCGAACAGCCGGTCGCCCGCCTTCATCGCCTGGATTTCCGCGATGAGCTGCTTGGCGCTGGCATGCTCCACCTCGGCCTCGTCGAGCAGATCGTCGTCGTCGATCGCCTCGCGCGCGGCGGGATAATAGATTTCTTCCTCGATCTGCGCGTGGACCGTCAGCGCCAGGCAAATCTTCTCCGCGAGCGCCTGCTTCGCGGCATCGTCCTCCAGCGTCTCATAGTCCTTGAAATAGCCCTTCACTTCCTTGTGGTCGTTCTTGAGCAGCCTGATCGCATCGACGGGCTTGCCTTCGGCACGCACATTCTTGCGGGCGACCTTCGAAGCCGGTTTGGTCTTGGGCGCGGGTTTCGCGGTCTGGGCGGTAGCCATGCAGTCTCTCCGAGATAAGGGAAGCGCCGAAATCCGGCATATTCCCCTCCATGAACCTTCCAGCCCCTGAAAAGACCCCGCCCGGCGCCGTGAATTAACCTGCGTCAGCGCGATTTCCGCCCTCGCGCACCGCTATCCGGGCGCGCCAACGACCGGTTGATCGCCCGCCCCGCAGATCAACCCCACCGCCCAATCTATCGCGGTGTCATGGGCTATCCCGATTGCGGCTCTATGGCTGCTGCTGCGACTCCGCGCGCGGCGTTCCGCAGGTGGTGGTCTCCGCCGAGGCGACCAGCGCCCGGATGGCCTCGGCGTCGGCCGGCGATGCGGGATTATAGACGACCATGCCCAGTTCCGGCCTGCCGTCGACCGAGAAGGACGAGAATTCCAGCTCGATAAGGCCGGCTTCGGGATGGTGGATGCGCTTGAACCCCTCGCCATGGGCGACGACATCATTGTCCCGCCAGAACGCATCGAATTCGGGGCTGATGCGCACAAGCTCCTCGACAAGCCGGTTCGCTTCCTCGCCCACGCCGGCACGCGCGACATCGGCGCGGAACGCACCGACCACCCAGCGCGCGACGCCTTGCCAATCGTCCTGAGCCGTGCGCGCCCGCGCCGTGCCGAACATCAGCCGCAGGATGTTGCGCTCCTCCCGGGGGATCTTCGCATAATCGGTGAACAGCATGGCGGCCGCCCTGTTCCAGCCGACCACATCCCAGATCGCCGTCTTGATGATCGCGGGGCTCCCGAGCGTGTCGAGCAGACGCTGCAGGCGAGGCGAAACGCCTTCGACCGGCTTGTAGAGTACTTCCGGCGGCCGCCCGAGCCCGAGCATGTAGATATGCTCGCGCTCGGGCTCGGTCAGCATCATCGCCCTGGCGATGCGGTCGAGCACGTCGGCGGACGGAGCACCGCCCCGCCCCTGCTCCAGCCAGGTATACCAGGTTGGGCTGATATTCGCGCGCTGGGCAAGCTCCTCGCGGCGCAGCCCCGGCGTCCGGCGGCGGCCGCCCGTATAGCCGAAGGCCGCGGGATCGAGCCGGGTGCGCCGGTTGCGAAGAAAGGTTCCGAGCTGGTTGGCGGATTGGGCGGGCACCATGCGATCCTGTTGGTCGTTATACCATGATAAGGTCACTACTTTAACAGGTTGATATCTAGCCCGAGATCAGTCCCCGGACAATTCGGAGATATTCCATGCGTGTTTTACTGACCGGCGCCACGGGCTTCATCGGATCGCATATCCTGCCCGAACTGATCGGCGCGGGCCATGAGGTGCTGGGCCTCACCCGCTCCGATGATGGCGCCCGCCGGCTGGAACAGGCGGGCGCTCAGCCCTATCGCGGCACGATCGACGATCCGCGGAGCCTGATGGCCGGCGCAGAGCAGGCCGATGCCGTGATCCACACGGCCTTCGATCACGATTTCTCCCGCTTCGTCGAGAATTGCGCCAAGGACGCCCGGCTGATCGAGGCCCTGGGCGCGGTGCTTGCGGGGACCGGCAAGCCCTTCATCATCACGTCCGGCACCGGCATGGGCAGCAACGGCCCCGGCAAGCCCGCTACCGAAGACACCGTCGACTGGAACAATCCCAACCCGCGCATCGCATCGGAAAAGGCCGGCGCGGATGCGCTGGCAAAGGGCGCATCGGTCGCGGTGGTGCGCCTGCCGCAGGTGCACGACACCCTGAAACAGGGGCTGATCTCCCCGCTGATCGCCATAGCGCGCACCAGGGGCGTCTCAGCCTATATCGGCGATGGCGCCAACCGCTGGCCCGCCGCGCACGTCACCGATGTCGCCCGGCTGTACCGGCTGGCGCTCGAAAAGCATGAGGCCGGCATTCGCTACCATGCCTCCGCGGAGGCGGGCGTCCCGGCGCGGGCGATCGCCGAAGCGATCGGGAACGGGCTGGGCCTGCCCGTCATCTCCCTCGCCCCCGAAAAGGCGACGGAGCATTTCGGCTGGATGGGATCGTTCATGAGCTACGACATGCCTTCGTCAAGCGAATGGACACGCCGGCGCCTCGACTGGCAGCCGGACGGGCCGAGCCTGATCGCCGATCTGGAGGCGATGGATTATGGAGCCCTGCCTTCCTTCAGCAGGTAGCAGGTAGCAACGCCGGGCTGAAATACGCAGCGCACGTCGGATCCACTGATAGCCAGGAGCGCTGCCTGCGCGGAGATCGAGAGGATCATCGAAGATCGAATTTCGCGTTCCGGGAGCGCTTCACCGGAGACAGCGAAAGCCGCGATAAAATCCGCGCATAAAAAACCCCGGCAAGTCGTTGGACTGCCGGGGCTTTTCATGGTGGGCGTGGCAAGGATTGAACTTGCGACCCCTGCGATGTCAATTCGTGCGAGACACCACAGACACGATAACTGCTACATGGAAATCAACGGGGTTCCGCCGTTTCGTTCGCTCTGTTGGAAATGATAGCCGGTCCTTATGAGGTCTAGCAAGAGGGGCGGTGTGGCAGAATTGTGTTATCTTTGGCCATGTTGCCCGCTGCTTTTGATTATACAAACACCCGCATGTCCCTACGGTTGGATGCCCAGTTCATGTTGAGCAAGCTTTTCCAACTCTGGTACGATCCGCCTCATTACGCTTGAACAGATTTCAGAAGACTCCGGGGGGATGAGGTTGGGGTTGCTCGCTTCGGCTAGGGTCGGGACCCATAAACAGGATTCCCTTGGCGTCGGGAATGTGATTCATATGTGGACGCCCCCTTGGCAAGGGCAT
>NZ_PHHF01000034.1 GCF_003034225.1 Edaphosphingomonas fennica | reverse complement strand
TGCCCTTGCCAAGGGGGCGTCCACATATGAATCACATTCCCGACGCCAAGGGAATCCTGTTTATGGGTCCCGACCCTAGGATCGCAACGGCGCTTGGCACGGAACCAGCCGAATTGCTCAAGGCTGTTTCAAAATAGGCAGAATTGCGAATGATCAGCGATCCGGTGTTAATGTGTTAATTTCTGCATTAGTCATATCTAACAATCGCTTGCGGGCATAATTTCCTGTTTATTTTATGTTGATTTGAATATCCGCCGCTGCATCCAGAAGTTGGCGCGCGGCACAGAGGCGAAATGGGGCGATTACAGCGCTGACTCGCGGTAGGGGTATCCACGGGGGCGGCAACCCCTGTTTCGTGCCCCAGCGCCCGGCGCTGTCGGCCTGTGCGGCACCTACGGCGCGCGCAACGCACCTCCCCATAAGCTGGCGGCAGTTTTTCCCGTGAATGTCGGTGGCTGATGCGCGTTGGAAAAGGTGCGTTGTCCCTAAAGGGGTAACCCAGCTACGCACCCTGCGGGGTGCTGCTGGCCCCTGTGGGGTTCGGGGCGCGTTAAAGAGCGACAATTCACCCTCAACGCGCCCCAGGTGCGTGGCAACGCCCCTCACTGCGTCACCATATAGACGTTGCCCGAAGGAGCCTTTTCGTCGGCATCTACGAGACGGCTTGCAGCCCGCAGTCTGTGGATGGCATCGCGAAGCCTGACCTGCGTGAGCTTGCGCTCTTGGTTCATCTGGTTGGCGCGCTGCCCCTCCAGTGACCTGCCGCTGGGATATTCGCCGTTCTCGACCGCGCGCTTCACCCATTCCCAAACGAACTGTTCGTCCTCCGCGTCCTCGGCACTCCTGTCCTGTTTGAAAGGATAGTCAGCACCAGGCGCTTCTTCCGCTGGCGTGGGAGCGACAACGAGTGACGACATATAGTCGCCGTCTTCGTCCATTCCGATTTGGACCACTTCTAGCCGGAATCGCGTTCGAGCGCCGGTGCTGCCGTCCTTCACCTTCGCGAGGACAAATTCAGCCGCGAGCGCTGGGTCGTCCTTGTCGCGCTGGCACTCAATCACAAAGTCCATCGCCGCATGGAGGCCGGACCAGCCGCGCATCCCGCGCGAACTGTCCTTGCCACTGTGATGGATCAACAAGACGACGCCGCCGAGCCGCAATTGCAGATCGCGGAAAATGCTGATCATCTCCGCCATCGCGCTGCTATTCTCGTCAATGCCTGCCGAAGCGTGCGCTAGCGTGTCAATGCACAACACGCCGCCAGCCCAGCCCTGCTCCGTCAGCGTCGCGACCAAGGTGTCCCGGTCCGCCTGCTCGCGCAGATTGATCGGTTCCATGATGACCGAAATGTTGGTTCGCACGTCATCGGGCGGGATGACCGAAAACAACATTTCCGGGTTCTGCCGTGCCGCCTGCGCCAACCGCCATGCTTTCACGCGATTGGGGATGCCGCCTTGGCCCTCGAATGGGACATAAACGGCAGGGGCAGCCCGCACCCGATTGCCGAACCATTCATTTCCGTTCGAGATGTGCGCCATCAGGTCGAGAGTGAGGAACGATTTGAAGGTGCCAGAATCACCATAAATCGCGCCGATGCCGGCATCGGGAATGATTCGCTTCACCAGCCACCGCAACGCGGGGAGCCGGTCCAAGTCACCATCACTGAGCAGGCGGAAATGGCGCTGACTATGTGGCGGCGGCCCCTGCCACAACAGCCCCGCCGCCATCGTCTGCCCGTGCTGAACGCTCGCGGCGTCGTTGGCGAGGTGCTGCATGGCTAGAGCCATGGTCGATTGTGCGTAGTCGATTCGCCTTGCCTTCTTCCGCTCACCGAGCTTCGACATACGAAACGTGCCCCAGCATTCGCCGGGGGATTCGGTGAGCGGCAGGAGCAGCTTGATAAGGGCCAAATCTGCCTCCGATTGCGAAGGATAACGTCCTTCCCAGTCCCCGCCGAACAAGCGCCCTAGTTCCCCACCATCTTCTGCCGCGCGTGTCGCCGCGCTCCAATCCGCGTGATCTTCGCCCCAAAGCTCAATCTTGGCGGGTGGCTCTGGCACCATCAGCGATACCATGTTGGTGAGCAGCGCCTGCCGTTCCGCGATAGGTTGTTCCCGCACGACGTTGCCGGTGCAGATCATGAATCGCGCCTGCGAATATATCTCCACCCCATCGCGGCGCTTACCATCGCCGATCTTGCCTCTCACCCAAACGTGGAAGCCGCGTCCAGACTGGGAATGCTCTGTATAGCTGTCGAACTGGTCGATGATGGACTGATAGCGATCAAGCGCTTCGCGCGGCGTGCCATCCTTCACGTCCATGTCGATGCACGAATACGGATCGTCGGCCGTCTGGATATATCCGATGCCGCAACCTCGCGCGACTGCGCTGCGGCTGGGCTTGGACAACCACGCTTCAAACGTGGTGGTAACGTGACGCTCGATCACGTCCGAGCTGGAACCCTTCAATTTGCCCGGTCGATCCTTGTAGGCGTCTGCCACATCGCGGAGCGTCACCGCCACGGCGGCGTCGTGCTTCTTGGCATCGCGCGGGTCGATCCCCTCGCGCATGTCCTGCAACAGCTTCTGCGCCCGCTTGCGCGCGGCGTCCTCGGTGTAGGTGCCATATGCGCCGATTGTGAACTGGATCGATTTACCGGCGACCCGTCCCATGACGATGAACACCCGACGCGGCGGCTTGCCCAGTGCTGGGGGCGAAGCGACCCGCAACCCATAGCCCTTCACCGTCTCGTCCCAATGGACCTGATAACCCTTCTCCGGCGCTTGGACCTTTCGATAAACGCCTTGGTGAGCTTCACCATATGACCTCCTTCTAGCGCATTTCTAGCACGCGGCACAGTGCTACGACGTGCCGCCACGAGCTTGCAAGGAGGTTATATTATTGACTTACAAGGAGTTTTAAGGCATCCGCGTGCAGCTACGGGTTACTGCCGGGCCGGGTGTCCCAAACTTGAAAACCAGCGACGGGGCAACCCGTCCGTGGGTTCGAATCCCACCTCTTCCGCCACTTCGGAACAACGGTGGGCACTCCGCCCGCCGCCGTGGCTACGCCGTTAGCGGCTAGCACTCGCAGCAGGTTGCTCTTTGAGCCCATGATCCGGACTTCGCCCTTATCGACCTCTACCCGCTGGGCGAGCGCGCGTAGATGGTCGCGTCGGTAGCCGCCGCCCTCCAGCCGGATACGTCGCCGCGCGGTAGAGGCGAAGTCGCGCAGCATCGTCGGCGTGATCGCCTGTTGCGCCGAGCTTACGAGCAGCGCTGAGGCGCGCTCGGCGTCCGCTCGCGCCTGATCGCGGGTCGCCTTCAATCCGCTGATGCGATCCTTGAGCGCCGGATCATCGAGATCGGCGACTCCACTTTCGATCGCGTCATACAGCCGCTTCAGCCGTAGCTCCGTCTCCGCAGCGCGCCGGTTCAACTCAGCGATATGCTCCCGGCGTCGCTCGGATCGGTCCTGCCGGCGGTCCAGAACCTCCGACAGCACGTCCTCAAGTCGATCGGGATCGAGCAGCCGTTCGGCCAGATGATTGGCGACGAGATCATCCAGCCGCTCCATCGCGACGGTCATCCCCTCGCAGGCAGTCGCGCCCTGCCGCGCCTTCATCGAGCAGGTGTAGTAGCGGTAGCGCCCACCCTTGCCGGTGCGGATCGTCATCGCGCCGCCGCACTTGCCGCAGTGGATCAGTCCCGTCAGCAGCGTCGGGCCGCCGACGACCTGCGGATGCGCGACCTTCGGGCTGCGCGATTTCAAGTGCGCCTGCACCGCATCGAACATCGCCTGGTCGATGATCGCCGGAACCTCGACCGCGATCACTTCCTCGGCCGGCTTCAATTCCTTGCTCTTGCCGCGCTTGTTGAACTCATGCCGGCCCGCGTAGGTCGGGCGGGTCAGCATCCGATGCACCGTGCCGATGCCCCAGCGCCCGCCATCGCGGGTGAAGATGCGGCGCTCGTTGAGATGCTTGGTGATCGTCTTCACACCCATCGGGCCGGACGTGCCGTCGCCTTCCAGCGCCAGCTTGAACGCCAGCCGCACCGTGTCGGCGTGAAGCGGGTCGATCTCCAGCTTCTTCTTGACCTTCGCCCCGCGCTGCTCGGCCGCGACAATTCGATAGCCGATCGGCGGCAGCGAGCCGTTCCAGAAGCCCTGGCGGGCATTTTCCTTGAGCGCGCGCAGGACGTGCTTGGCATTTTCCTTAGACTGATACTCGTCGAACAGCGCCATGATCCGCCGCATCATGTCGTGCATCGGATCGTCGCCAAGCTCCTGCGTGATGGAGACGAGGCGAACGCCATTCTTGCCTAGCTTCCTGTAATAATATTCCATCTCGAAAGCGTCGCGGAAGAAGCGCGAGAAGCTGTGGACGACCACCACATCGAATGGCGAAGGCTTGCTCGTCCCAGCTTCGATCATCCGCTGAAATTCGGGACGGCGATCATTCGTGGCCGTATTACCCGGCTCAACGAACGTCTCGGTCAGTTCATAGCCGCGCGCGACACAGTAAGCTTCGCCCTGCTTGCGCTGATCCGGGATCGAAACGTCATGCTCGGCCTGCCGCGCTGTCGAGACGCGCAGATAGAGGGCGGCGCGCAGCGGCACAGTCATGGCAACTTCCTCACATCATTGGCATGGCCCGAACAACTCGTCGAACACATCGCCGAACCATGCCTCGAACACATCCACTTCGACGCTCGTAACCGGCACACGATCGGGCCAGTCGTCGGTAACGGTCCAAGTAGAAAGGTCGTCTTTGGGCGGTCGACCGGCACAAGGCCGAGGCGCGCTGACCGGCGATCGGGCGTAATCGAGCAAATCGTCCGGGCAGTATGCGGGACGGCGTAGCGATCGGCGACGAGGCTTGCGAAAAGTGGCCATGCGGGCACGGTGCCGCCCGTCCTGCCTTGGCGCAAAGGCTCCGACGTGGCGTAGCGCAGATAGGGGCGGACGGCGGCGCGGTTCATGGCTCGCCCCACGGGTTTACGACCGTGATGCCGCAGTCGGCGAAGTCGGCGACGTTGCGAGTCGCCAGCCGCGCCCCTCGCGAGCAGACGATCGCAGCGATTTGCGCGTCGATCTGGCTGATCGGCTGGCCACCTTTCCGCCGCCCAGCCGCGATGTCGGGATAGGCATTCGCCGCGTCGGTATCGAACGGCAGGACACGCCCCGCCAGATCGACATCGAACATCGGCTTCGCAGCCGCCATCAGCCCGTCCCGGCGGCGACCCTCCGGCAAAAGCGCCAATCCGTAGAAGATTTCCGCCTGCGTCAGCGTCGTCGTGAACACGCCCGCCATCGGCTGCTCGGCGATCCAAGCCATCACTGCCGCATCCGGCTCGCGCCGCATCAGCTCGGAGATGACGTTGGTGTCGAGGACGATCATTCGCCGAAGTCCACCGGCGGCCGGATCGCTTCGCGCGGCATGGGAGGCAGATCGATGCCACCCAGCGGGCTGAACCGCTCATGGATCGCGTGAGCGAGATTGCGGGGTCGTGGATCGTCAGTTGAGAGCGCTGAGCGCAGAATGTCGCGTGCCTCATCCTCCATCGACCGACCATTGACGGCCGCGCGCACGCGGAGGCGCTTCTTGATCACATCGTCGATGTTCCGGATCGTCATCACCGCCATGTCAGCCTCCATAAGTCAATGACTGCATATTAGTCGATGCTGTGAAAAATTGCAAGGTCAGCAGGTTGGACGCCTCCCTGCGGGACCGCCGCTCTATCTCCGCTGCGCTCCGACCGAGCCTCTGACGGGTCTCGGCCCTGCCGGGTGACGATCAGCATGGCGGGGCGGCGCGATCCCGCGCCGATCGGCCAATCCGCTGGGCGGATTCACATGGTTTGAGCTGCGGAGATCGGGCCAGGGCTGCGCCGGCCCGATCGCGTTGACGGTCGTTGCACTCACCGAGATGGGGTGGGCGTCGCTTCCCTCTAGGCCCGCCGCGCCGGGCCGCAACGCGCGTTCCGCGCTTACCTCCTCTGCGTTCCGGTCCTGCGGATGCTGCCCGGCTCCGCCGGCGGGCCTGCCGGTCGCTCTTTCGCCGCCCACCCCATTCCGGGGTGTGTGTGGTTTTGAAGGAGTAAGAAGATGAACGCCGTTACTGAAACCGTTGCCGCCGAGCCTGTGTCGGGCGTCGAGATTTTCGTGCCGCTCGCCAAGCTCAAGAAGTCCCCGCGCAATGCCCGCAAGGTGCCGCATGGGGAGGCCGCTATCGAGGCGCTGGCCGCGTCGATCCAGCACAAGGGGCTGATCCAGAACCTTGTGATCGAGCCGGAGAGCAAGGAGGACGGGACGCCGACCGGCTATTACCTCGTCACCGCTGGCGAGGGCCGCAGGCTGGCGATGCTGCTGCGCGCCAAGCGCAAGCAGATCAAGAAGTCCGAGCCAGTTCGCTGCTGGCTGGATACGCTGAACGATCCGTCAGAGATCAGTCTGGACGAGAACGTGACGCGACCGGCACTGTCACCAATGACGGCGTTTCGGCCGCCACATTGACGACGGGCGCGGACAACACCACCACCACTTTCTCCGGCGCCCTGATCGACGGTGCATCGGCCTTGGGTCTCACCAAGACCGGCATCGGCACCATGACGCTGACGGGCACGGGCAACAGCTACACCGGCAACACGCTGGTTTCGGCGGGCAAGCTCGCGGTGAACGGATCGATCGCGTCGAGCAGCCTTTTGACCGTCGCCAGTGGCGCCACGCTGGGCGGATCCGGCACGGTGGGCGACACGGCTATCGCCGCCGGCGGCCGCCTCGCCCCCGGCAATTCGATCGGCACGCTCACCGTGGCGGGCGATCTGTCGCTGGTCGGCGGATCGATCCTCGATTTCGAACTGGGCGGATCGGGCACCCTCGCCAATCCGGCCTCCGGCGCCAGCGATCGCATCGCGGTGACAGGCGACCTCACGCTCGACGGCACCATCAACCTCAGCCAGAGCGCCTCGCCGGCCGATGGCACGGCGGGCTTCGGCTATTACCGGCTGATCACTTATGGCGGCACGCTCACCGACAATGGCCTTGCCATCGGCACCACGCCCGCCCTCGCCGATCCGGCCGCCTATCAGATTCAGGCGGGATCGGGCCGGGTCGATCTGTTCGTCGTCGCGGCCGGCGATGACACGCTCCAGCACTGGCAGGGCGGCAATGGCAGCTGGGATGCAACGGGCGCCATGTGGCTCAGCCAGGGTGGCACGATATCCGTGGCCTGGGCTGGCAAGAACGCGGTGTTCAAAGATGCCGGCAGCTTCACCGGTGGCGCCATCACCGTCATCGGCGATCAGGGCTTCCAGGGTCTTCAGTTCGTCGATACCGGCTATGTGCTAAACGGCACCGGCCGGCTGGTGACGGACGGATCGGGCCGTGCGGACGGCAATGCCGAAATCCGCGTGCTGGATAATGCCGCAACGATCGGCGTCGTCATCGCGGGTGCCGCCGGCATCACCAAGACGGGCGCCGGCAATCTCCATCTGAACGGCACCAACACCTATGCCGGCGGCATCCGCATTGCCGACGGAACGGTCATCATCTCGCAGGACGCCAACCTGGGATATCGGGCGGGATCGCTTTCGACGGCGGTGCGCTCGCCTTCACGAACGATATGTCTTCCAACCGGGCCATCGTCCTGAACAGCAACGGCCAGCTCGATACGATCGGGTCCATCGCCGTCACGCTCGGCGGAACGGTTTCCGGTGCGAGTGGCCTGCTGAAGACGGGCGACGGCACGCTGACCCTCGCCGGCGCCAACGGCTATACCGGCGACACCATCGTCGAAGGCGGCACGCTGGTGGGCAGCAGCGCTTCGATCCGGGGCAACCTCGTCAATCGCGGTCTCGTCATTTTCAACGAGGCCCATCAGGGCACGTTCGCCGGCAATATCGGCGGGCAGAACGGCTTTGACGGCACGATGCGCAAAACCGGTGCCGGGGTGCTCACGCTGGGTGGCACGTCCAGCCTCGACTGGGATATCGCGCAAGGAGGGCTGGCCGCCACGAAGGGCAGCTTTGCAGGCGATGCCATGATCGCCAGCGGCGCGTGGCTCACCCTCGCCGGCGGCAGCGCCGGGACCTATGCCGGCACGCTTTCGGGCAGCGGCATATTTGAACTGGTCGGCACCGGCCGGCTCACCCTGACCACGGACAATTCGGGCTTTGCCGGCTCCACCCATGTTCTGGATGGCGCGCTGCGCGTCGATGGAACGCTGGGCGGCTCGATCCTGGTCGATTCCAGCGCGACGCTGGAAGGCACGGGCGAGGTTGGCGCGGTCACCATGGTAAGCGCCGGCACGTTGAGCGGGCGGGCGGGCGATACGCTCACGATGGGCAGCCTGACGCTCGCCAACGCGTCCACGATCGCGGTGCAATTGGGTGCTCCTTCCGCGGCGGCGCTGTTCGACGTCACCGGGGATCTGACCCTCGACGGCAGGCTTTCCATCACCGATGCGGGCGGCTTCGGCGCGGGTGGTGTCGCTGTCGAACCGTTCGTCGGAATCGCCCATGTCGTGCTCGATAGCGAGGCGGCGCGCGAACGCGGCGGCGCGGCGGCACTGGCCGTCAGGCATGATCGCATGGCGACCAGCTTCGCCACGCTCGGCGCGCGGCTGGCCCATGGGTTCGATCTGGGCGGTGTGAAGGCCGATCTGCGCACGGTGGCCGGCTGGCGCCACGCCTTCGGCGATCGCACCCCCGAAGCGGCTCTGGCCTTTGCCGGTGGCACGCCCTTCACGGTGACGGGGGCGCCCGTGGCCCGGAATGCGCTCAGCGCCGATATCGGCCTTGGCATCGCGCTTTCCAGCCAGGCGCGGTTCGATATCTCCTATGCGGGGGATATCGCCTCTTCCACCCAGAACCATAGTGGCAGGGCTACCTTCTCCTGGATGTTCTGAACACCCGAACCGGCGCCGCTCAATGGAAAGCTCGCTCAAACGAACGCGCGGTTCCATCTCCGGCGGCGCCGGGACGGGTAGCGAACGCTCTTGCGATCAGCATCTATGGCACGGCACGCCCGTCGTTCGGCCATCCCCTGACGATTGGGGATGGCCGCTCGCTCAACGAGCGCGCCCAAAATCCGTCGATCAAAACGGTCAGAACGCTCCAACCCTGCGGGCGCCTTCTTCGGTGGAACCACAGCGGTCAGTTCCTGGCCCGGTTTTCATCGGCCGCCGCGAAATGCGCCAATTGATCGGCGTGCGCCTTCTTGAAGGCGGGGCGAGCAACAAGACGCTGGATATAGGCCTCCGTCGCAGGCCGGTCGCCACGGGCGCGAATGTCGGGAATGCGCAGCACATCCGCCATCATGAGATCGGCAGCGGTGAACCGGTCCGCCACCAACCATTCGCGGACACTCAATATCGCCTCCATGTGCGCAAGCCGGCTATCCACCCAGCCGGACAGGCCATTTTCATGATCGCCCGAGAGCCCAAGGAACCACCAGGGAACGCTGACCATCTCGATCGAGTTGAGCGCGGTGATCACCCATTGGAGCGTTTCGGCCTCGCCGGTCGCATCTCGCGGCATCAGGACTTCGCTCTTGCGCGCCAAATGTAGCAGACAGGCGCCACTCTCGAAGATCCTGATCTCGCCATCGTCAAGAAAGGGCACCTGCCCGAACGGCTGCCGATCGAGATGGTTTGTTTGCCGATCCTCGAAACGGATCAAGCCGACGTCGTAACTGAGCCCCGCTTCTTCCGCCGCCCAACGCAAACGGAGATCACGGACAAACCCGCGCGGCGCCTCGGGCACCCAATCCAGGGTCCAGATCGTCAGATTTTCACCCATGGATCGATATCCCTTCGATTTGCGAACCTGCGACAACAAAAACATCCAGCTAACGCAGTCGGGTCCATGTCCGCTTGCCGCGACACCTTGACATGGCGCGTTTGGACGCCGTCCCCCCCAAATCAATCATCGTTCTCAATCTGAACGGAGGACAGTTATCAGGCAGCCGAAATCGAACTCTGGATGGCGGCCAAGTCGGCGCCTCCCGCCAGGGTGCCGGGAGGCGAAATTCGGCCCCATGTCGGGTTTTCGGTTATTTCCGGCCCCGAGCGGCCGTTCGGGGGTCGACGACGTTGAGGACTGTGCGGAATCAGGCCGTAGATCGCCGTAAGCAGCCATTTGATTTGCGAGCCGTGAGACTTAAGGGATTGTCAGGCCGCGCTGCCACGTATGACGACCGCCAGAATGAAACCGCCAAACCGGAAAGAGGCCCCGACCTGTCTGCGCTGTCGGGACATGCCCTAACGAGCGGCATTCTCGCGCGCGGCAATTCTCTCGACCAACGTATTTATCGCCGTCTCCATCGCGCGCGCAGTTTGGTCGCCGCTCTGGTTGGTGATGACGAATATGCCAAGATCGTACTTCGGCATGATGTAGATGTAGGACTGCGAACGGGGCACGCCACCATGATGCGCATAGTAAACGCCCTTCAAGTTGTCGCCGCTGACGATGTTCCAGAAATAGCCGATGCTGAACTCGGAATCGAATTCGACGAGGGCATGATGCGATTCCGTCACGACGGGCCCGCCGGCCAACTGGAATTTGAGGTACTCCACCATTTCCGGTGCAGTCGCCTTTACGTTTCCGGATGCGCCCCAGGGCAACTGCGGCATTGGCGTGGTCGGCACCGCATTGTCGCTGTGATAGCCGACCGCAAGCCGCGGCGCCTCCGCCTCGCTCAACCGGATTTTGAGGCCGCTTATCCCCGCAGAATCTTGAAAGAACCCACGTAACAGCGACTCGTAGTCGCGCTTGTAAACCGTTTCCAGAATATGCGCCGCCAGCTCGGTTCCGGTACTGGAGTACGCGTAATTCTTTCCAGGCGTCTGGCGAATCTCGACAGCGTGCAGGTCCCTGAAGAAATCCGCCTTGCCATAGCGCGCGTAAATGGCATTGAGTTCGCGGGGTGTACGCTGATCCGTGAAGTCCGCCAGCACCGTGTTCGCCCGTTCCGGCAACATGTTTGGCAGGCCGCTCGTATGCGACAGCAAGTGACGGATGCGGATGGGATCGCCCTTGTACTGCAGGTTCGGATAGTCCCCGTGCAGATATATCCGGACATCGTCGTCCAAACCCAGCCTGTGCTCCAGGACGGCATTTGCCATTAGGGCCGGGACTCATAACCACCATGTGATGGCGGCGGCGAGGTGGATGCTGCCGAGGAAGACATCGGCGCGGCGGTCA
>NZ_PHHF01000060.1 GCF_003034225.1 Edaphosphingomonas fennica | reverse complement strand
TCCATCGTCAATACCGAATGCCACGTTCCCAAAACGTTCTCCGACTTGGCCAAAATCGCAGCTTGGGGCCGACTGGGCCTCAAAGGCATGGCCCAACAAGCATTCGGCAATCGATCGGAACGCGCCAGCGTCATTCTGGGAGATCAGGGGCAACTGGATCTGGGCGATCTTGTGAGCACGCCGACGGTCGCGGCCAATGACGATGAAGCGCCAGAAGACAAGCCTGTGATCAAGCGCCCGCGCGCGAAGCGCGGCATAATGGCGCTGCCCGCCCATCTTGAGCGGGTAGAGCAGGTGATCGATCCGCAGACATTGGATTGCCCTTGCTGCGCAGGCAGGCTCCACAAAATCGGAGAGGATGCCAGTGAGGCCCTCGACTGGGTTCCGGCCATCGTACGCGTCATTCGTACCGTTCGCCCTCGCTATGCCTGCCGCAATTGCCGTGAGGGGGTTATTCAGGCACCAGCGCCCCGGCGTGCGATCCCGGGCTCGATGGTCACCACCTCGACGCTGGCCTGGATGGCCACAGCGCGATTTGCATGGTCAATCCCTCTCAACCGGCAGCTTCAGATGCTGGCCGGACAGGGCGCCATCCTCGATCGCGCCCTACCAAGCCGCTGGATGCGCAAGATCGCATGGTGGCTGAGATCTCTGTATGAATTGCAACTCGCGTACATCCATGCGCAATCGCGGATTTTCTGTGACGAGACGCGGATGCCGGTCCTTGAGAAAGGAAGAAAACGAACCCGGATCACGCAGTTCTGGGCACATGCCTGCGATGATGGTCCCTGGTCAGGCCCGGCGCGACCGGCGGTGGCATACATTCACGCGCGCGGCCGCGGGCATGCCGAAGCGCGCCAGCAGCTAGCCGGCTATCGGGGCATCCTCCAAGTCGACGGCTATGGCGCCTACAAGACGCTGGTCCGCAAGGGGACGGAAGGGGTCGTGCTGGTCTTTTGCCTTGCTCATGTCCGTCGCAAGTTCGTGGACGCCTACCGTAAATCCCCGTCGCCGGTGGCCGCCGCGATCATCGGCCTGATCGGCGAGGTCTACGTGATCGAGGCCCGGGTGCGTGCCGGCAATGCCGCAGATCGGTTAGCGGCCCGCCAGGCGGAAACCTGTAAGGTGATGGCTACGATCAAAACGCAGATCGACGACATGCTGCCCAGGCTCTCACCCAAATCCGATCTGGCAAAGGCGATGCGCTACACCCTCAACCACTGGAAGGGCCTGACGCTATTCCTGGAAGACGGGCGTATCGAGGTCGATACCAACACCGTCGAGCGCGGGATGAGAAATGTTGCCCAAGGCAGAAAGTCGAGCCTTTTTGCCGGAAGTGAGGAAGGAGCCCGGACTTGGGCGGTGCTTGCCTCGCTTCTCCAGACTGCTCGCCTCAACGGCCTTGATCCCTACACCTGGCTCAACGATGTGCTCGAGCGGATCGTGAATGAAGAGGTGATGATCAACGATCTGCACAGCCTGTTGGCATGGAACTGGCGCCCTGCGACTGATCGGCTAGAAGCGCTGGTAGCATGAGCTTCAAACGTCAAACCGCATCCGGCAGAACGCTCTCATTAGAGCAGCTCGAAATCTGGCTCGATACGCTTGATCCGCCGGTCGCCGGTGTCTCCTCGATCGATGGCTTCCTCGCGGCGTTGGCTGCCGGCCCGTCCATCATCAATCCGGACATATGGCTCAAGCGCATCCTGCGCGAACACGTCCAAAGCGCCCGATCGGCACCCGCGCGCCGAACGATCCTTAAGCGCTACAACCAGATCTGCATCGAGCTTGCCGAGTGCCCTGAGGTCTATGCGCCGATCTATATGCGGACCGAGGACGGCGAGGTCCTGCTGGAAGACTTTGCCAATGGCTTCTTCACCGCAATGCATCTGGACATGGACGCATGGAAGCCCTTCGTGTCTGATCGAGACTTCGGCCTGCCGCTTGCAGTTATCCTTGGCCAAAGCACGATCATCGATGGCATATCATGGATCGACCAGCTCCAGGATCCTCTCGCAAATCAGGCTCTTGCAGATACCTGGCGGATGATCCCCCAGATCATCTCCTTCATCCATGACCAGTGTGCCTTTGCAAGAACCCTGACCGTACACTGAAGCCTCTCCACATCCCACGTGGGGTCGGTGCAGCGGTTACGACGTCGATATAATACTGCGAGAAGATTCCAGCCTTCACCCTCGCCGTGGCTCCGTAGGCGTTGCTACCCACGTAGCTGCCGAGTGACGTGAAGTCCTTGAAAGCTTCTAGGGATATCGTCGTGCTTTCGCTGGTATCCGAATAGTCCTGATTCTCCCGAGCCGGAGAAATCCGCGCTTGTTGCGTTTCAGCGTTATAGCTGAAATGATCGGCAAGTGGGACTACCGCTACGATGTTTTCTCCGCCTAGTAGGCGCGTAACTGTATCGCCTCGGCGTTGGACAAATTGCTCTGTTGTCTCGAACTCCGTTTTTCCTTGTGCCGTATCCATATTCGATAGCGGCTTAAGAACGCGTGCGAGCGGAATTATTGATGCGGCACGGGCTGCGGCATTGTCACAGGTGACGCCGGCAACACTCGATGCGTAAGCACTGGCGCTTGATGCTGACGACGCCACGCGCACTGGCGTAGCTTTTTTAACAACGCGCCGTTGGGCTTCTACCTGTCCCGAACAGGTCAGCGTCGTGCCGACCACTAAGGCCGTCCACAGTTTCAGCATACCCCCGCCCTTCTGCAAATTCTGATAAAAGGATCACGCCGCTTCGAGCGTCGGGATACGCGCGATGATATCGGCGTCCTTCACCGCCTGCACACGGAGGTCGAAGTTGCGCTGCATGTTCACCCACATTTCGGGCGTGGTGCCGGTGAGCTTGCCGATCCGAAGCGCCATGGTCGGGGTGACATCCTGCTTTTCGGCGAGGATATCGTAGAGAGTCTGCCGCGACACCTCGATCAGCCTGGCGATCTCCGCCTTGGGCTTGTTGAGCGCGGGCAGAATGTCCTCCCGCAGCAGCTCACCGGGGTGCATCGGGGCAAGGCCGGATACGAGCTGGTTCATCATCTGTCTCCTGTCCGGGCCGATCCCGGATCATCATGCGTCTCTATATAAGCTCTATATGTAAACTAAAGCCTTACATGTCAAGCATTGGCTGACAGATTTTTAGGGGGGCACGCCCCCTCAATGATAGTCCTCGATGTTCACGTCGATCGCATTGCCGTCATCCCAAGCCCATGTGACCCGGTAATTGCCGCTGGCATCGACTGCGTATCGTTTGGGCTTGGTGCTCAACCCGTGAAAGCGAAAGCCCGGAACATTCATGTCCTCGGGCTTCGCGGCTGCATCCAGCGTGAGCAGGATGCGACGAACGCGGTTGTGGTTCTGGACGGGAAGTTTTGAGCCATCTCCCTTGGTGGCGAAGGCTTCGAGCGCCTTGCTGGTGTATGTTTTAATCATAGACACATTGTAAGGCATTTCCTGACATTTGTCAAGCGTTACCTTACACTCTGCCGAAAACGATTCTTCGGCGGCAACCCTACCGCCCGAATCCGATATCCGGCCCGTCACGCCCACGCTGACGGTCCAGCTCCTGCTCTCGCTGCCGATCGCGATCACGCTGCCCCGGTTGGTCCAACTCGATCGCCGGCATTTGGTCGCGCTGGGCTGACTGGTCGAGCGCCGGCACCGCCTCGAACCCGCCATCGCTGCTGGTCTGCAACCCCGATCGCATCGCCCGCGCTGCGCCCTGGACCAGGCTCGACATGCCCTGCATCGCCAGTTCGGCCCGCTCGCGGAGCTGGTGGGACCATTCCATTATCCGCTCCTGACCACGCTCGATGTAGAAGCCCAGCCCTCGCTTCTCCATGATCGCCTCGTTCATCTGCCCGCGCGGGGTGACGGCGTGCGGCTCCTCGCCGGCCGCGATCTGCTCGCGCTCAGCGCGGCGCTCGATCGCAGCCGACGCATGGCCCATCTTCACGGTCGGCTCGATATCCAGCCCCTGACGCTCGTAGCTGCGATGATCGACCCGCTCGGCCACCTGGGCGTGTTCCAGCGCGTCGTTGACCATCCCGGCCCACCGCTCCCGGATCGCTTCCACCTCCACCGAGGCCGTCGAACGCACGTCGAGCTGGCGCGTCTTCGCCCCCAGCCCCTCCGGCCCGACCTCCCGCGTCGTCGTCGTGACGTGGGCATGGTGGTTGCGATCGTCGCCATAATCATGGGGGGCATGGATCGCCGCATCGACCGCCACCCCGTAGCGGTCGCGGATATTCTCCGCAAAAGCACGAACCAGGTCGCGGCGCTGGCCGGCGTCCAGCTCGGCCGGTAGCCCCAGCTCGTATTCCCGCGCCACCTTGGCGTCCTTGCGCTTCTCCGCCGCCTCGGCCGCGTTCCACAGCGCGGAGCGGTCCTGCGCCCACTCCGCGCCTTCCGGCGCGATGATGAACGCATCTTCGACGCCCCCCCGTCGCGTGTAGTCGTGCACCAGGCCGTCGCGCTCATTTTCGAGACAGACGCCGGCACGATACGCGACCGCCGCGACCGCGCTGCGCCCGGTCGAGCGCGACACCGATTTCACCGCCAGATGGTAGATCGCCATCGCTGCGCCTGCCTTCTTCAACGTGGTCCAGCAGCGTTGCGCTGGTCGGGGTGTGGGGCGGAGGCCCCGCTGTCGCAAAGCGACATGGGTGCAGGGTATCCCTGCCGCACGCATTACGCAGTAATGCTAAAGTGCGCCCTTGTCTCCTATCGTCATCTCGGGTGGCTTCGCTTGTTGGGTTGAGCTATAGTCGCTTCGCATTCATACTTTCGGGTAGGAAACATGGCGGCACCGACACCAGAAGCGATCGAACAGGCCCGCAAACGGGTCGATCAGGCCAAGGCCCGTCTCGACGCGCTCAATGCCCGTGTCGCTGCCGAAGGTCGTCGCCTCGATACCCGCCGCAAGATCATCCTGGGCGGGCTGCTCATCGATGCCGCCAGCAAGGACAAACGCTTCGCCGGCATCGTCTCCGAGCTGACCCACCGCATCAGCCGCGATCAGGACAGGAAACCGTTCGAGGGCTGGACGCTGCCCGGAGAGGAACGCTGATGGAGCGCGACCGCGAGGACGATCCCCGTCGCCTGCTCGAACAGGCCCGCCAGCTCCACGATCAGGGACGCGGAAGGGGAATGGCTCGTGGCGGCAGCCGAACCGATCCCCCAGCTGGCAAGTTCGATCCGGCCGAGTTCGACACGCCCTCTGACCCGCCGCCCTCTGCTGCCGGTCGTGCGCGCGATGCTGCCGACACCGCCCAGGCGCACAGCTTCTTCTCCCACCTCGACACCAACATCCAGCGCGTCCTTGCCGGCTTCGGCACCCTGCGCGACCTGGTGTCCGACGTGCGCGCCAGCCTCGCCGATGCCGCCGCTAGGGACGCACAGCGTGCCGAGGACGAGGAAGCCCGTGACAAGGCCATAGCGGCTCGCCTGGTCGATCCTGCCGCCCTGGAGGCCCGTGCGGAGGCCGGAGCGCGTCGTGGAGCCACGGACGGCCTTGCCGGGGCGGGGGAGGCCCTGCGGCGTCGGATCGACGCTGACACGGCCGCGCACGCTGCCCTGGCCGATCGTTTTGCAGCCGATGCCGCCGATCGCCGCGCCCATGAGCAGCGCCGGCGCCGGTGGGACAGGTGGTGGAACGGCGCGCTTGCCGGCTTTGCCCTGCTGGTGCCGATCGCCGGGGGTTACGGCTACTACTTGGGTAACGGGGCCGGCGATGCACAAGGCTATGCCCGCGCCCGTGATGAAACGGCTGCCGCGAGCTGGGCTAACACCACCAATGGCAAGCTCGCCCGCCGCATCGATCAGGCCAGCGAACAGACCATCCCCGCCATCGCCGCCTGTCCCAAGGATCATGGCTGGAAGCGCGAGAAGCGCGACGGGGCATACTGGTGCTTCGGCGCAAATCCCGACGCCAAGACCTACAGCGGGTGGTTGTTGCCATGAACCTCGATGATCGCACGCGCACCTGGCAGCTCATCATGACCGGCAATGATCTCCGGCGCGTCACGCTCGACACCCAGACTGACATGGCGCGGTTGCTCGACCTCGATCCCTCCATTTCGCACCTGACGCTGGAAATCGGCGACGTGTCCGTCCACGTCGCCCGCGACTGGCCCAGTGACCAGTACGAGGAAGCCGGTCGTCTGATCGATCGTATCGCCGCCTCGGGCGTGTCCGCGATCGTCGTCCACGATGGCAACGGCAAAACCCCTCGCCGTGTGACGCCCGGTGAATGATCGGGTACCGCTCTCACCCCGCCTCCTTCCTCGCCAAGCTAGCGGCCGATAGGCCGCCTCTGTGACGGCGTAGCCGGCACGCATCATCAGCGCATCGGCCGAAGGCCGATTCCGCATTGTCATCATGCAACGCCAATCTCGCGCGCCTGCGATGATTCTAGATTCTACTGATTCTATGATTCAGGGGTTGCTTGTTATCTGATTTACAAAGGAAAAATGGCGCAACCTACGACAAATGGGGTGCCCAGTTACGACAAATGGGGTGAGCACCTACGACAAATGGGGTGCCCAGTTACGACGGATCGGGTGCCCTCATGAGGAATGGGTTGGCTATGCGATCTATGACATTGACATTGATCTTATGTCGTAACTGGCTAAGCTTATGCCGTGCCTGACGACCTCCCTATCGGCCGCACGATGAAGGCGGCTTCCACGATCTCGGTTCGTGACGGTCATGCCATTGTCAAAGCCGGCGAGTTCATCGAAGCACGGTTTGGCGCGGGTACGTCACCCTCTTTGGCGGCCCGCAAGACCCTAGCTCTTCTAATCGCCAAAGCTGCCGGCGAAGCGTGGCGACCGGGATCGCACGTCATCGCTAAGCGCGATCTGCGAGGCACCCACAACGCCAATGATCGGATCCAGGACACTCTCGATGAGCTGATGGATGTGAAGTTCCAAATGCCTTCGACCTCGGCGCAAGGGCGTGCGGCGACGCTTACCGCTGCCCTGCTTGCCTGGACGCTCAACGAACATGCGGAAGACGGCCGGGCCACCGTCGAGTGGGAGTTCACGGCACCGGCTAGGGCGATTCTGCAAGGGAGCGATTACTACGCTCGCCTCAACCGGGCGGCTCTGCTCGCCTTCCGGTCGAAGTATGCGATCACCCTCTATGAGATGGGTTGCCTGCTGGCTGGACGGCGTAGCCCCACATGGTCCGGAACGGTCGATGAACTACGGGAGCGGCTTGGCGCACCTTCTAATTCGATGCCTAACTTCTCCGACTTCCGGCGTCTGGTGCTGACACCTGGCAAAGCCGAAATTGACCAGCTCGCCGCCTTCACGATGGACTGGTCGGAAAAGCGCGGGGCGCGGGGCAAGATCACCCACGTCACCCTGACCTTCACCCCTAAGGACGACGACGCCACTGACGCCGCGGCCGATGAGGCAGGACGCCATAGCAGCGGCCGAAAGGCCCGCCGGGAAGGGACGACAGAAACCATCGTCAACACCGCCAGCCTAATCGCCTCGGCGGCTTCTCGGCTATCGGTTTCGGACACCCTACGCTGGCCGGCCGACGATCAGGTGGACGAGTTCAAGACCCCGGAGCTTCATGCAATCGGAATGGCTCTAGGCGGTGGTCACTCCGTGCAGCGCCTAGCGGATCAGTATGCTCGCGTCCGCCCCGAACAGCGCCGCAAACTGGTAGGGGACGCTCTCAAGGCGGATTGGACGAAATGGGTTACGGGGTGTGCCACCAAGTGGGGCCGGGTCTGATCGTTTCGCCACCTGACCGTTTCTGCTAACGGTTAGCGGATTATGTTTTGAAACGATCTGCAACAGGGACGAATGAGATGGCTTACACTCTTGGAGAAGCCGCAAAGGCAACGGGTATCAGCAAGGCTTCCATATCGCGTGCCATCAACAGCGGTAGAATTTCTGCGACAAAGAAGGATAACGGCTCTTTCTCAATCGAGCCTGTCGAACTGCACCGGGTGTATCCTCCAAAGTCAGCCGCACCAGTAACCGGAACGCCTTCTGAAACGCTACGCAACAGCAATGCTGACATCCGTAACGGGTCGGATTCCAATGTGTTGCAAGCCCGTCTTGATGCTGCTTTGGAACAGTTGCGCGATCGTGATGGTACAATCGACGATCTTCGCCGTCGCCTCGATCAATCGGATGAGGAACGACGTGAGGCTCAAGCCCGAGTGATCGGACTGCTAGCCGGACCCGGCCCCACGGAATCCAAAAGAGGTTTTTTTGGTCGCCTATTTGGTCGCCCTGACGAGTGACCGCGATCACGTCCGCCAAGTGAGATTTACACTCCCATCTTGAGGT
Organism: Edaphosphingomonas fennica; assembly: GCF_003034225.1. Taxonomy (GTDB): domain Bacteria; phylum Pseudomonadota; class Alphaproteobacteria; order Sphingomonadales; family Sphingomonadaceae; genus Sphingomonas_E; species Sphingomonas_E fennica. The sequence continues at coordinate 2,107 of NZ_PHHF01000060.1, read as the reverse complement.
CGAGCTTAATCGTGTCGCCGGGCATACCGGTCAAAACGGCGATCTTCTCACGGGCGAAAGCCAGCACATCCGCAACAGTGTTAAGCGACGGGCCTGCCTCGGCCGGGATAGCCTCTTCGGGCTCCGGAGCGGCTTCATCGGCCATCTTCCGCACATCCTTGGACACGGTGCCTTCCAGTTCATCGATACTGAAATTCGCGATACGCGGGTACTCTTCCGCGATCCCGTGGCCGACCTGGCTGATTACCGCATTGTCTCCCTTATCGAGCATCACCCACATGCCGTAGTTATTGCGGACGGTGTGGCCGTTCTCGATCCGCGCAGCATAGGACGCATCGAACCGCTTCTTCACCTCGTCGGCGGGAAAGAGATACACGTCTACGTTCTGGGGGTTCAGCCGATCATCAACGGCAGCGACCAGAACAAGGTCCACGTCATCAAGAGTCTTCCAACGCTTTCCATCATCAAGCGGCGGGAAAGCTACCCAGCGGTCGCGGGTGGTGCGGATGCTGGCAGTCTGCGTCTTGCCATCCTTGGTCAGCTCATAGGTGTTGGAGAGACCACGGCCAGGCTGCTTCTTGAGAGCATATCCCTGCTGACGTGCGCCTTCGAGGGCGGCGCCAACCATTAGGTGCCAAGCGGCACTTTCCCCCATTTCTTTCAAGCGCGTCATAACAATTCCCCTCGTTGCCGATTGTCCCGAGCACTGATTCGCCGCGCGACAAGGCTTATTAGGAATTGTTGCCGCACTTATGCAAGAACAATCGTATAAGTCCCGAATTATCCCGGCTTTGAACTGGCCTGAAAGCGAATTAGCACGAATTGGTATGAGGGTTAAGCCCGATTACCCCTGTCGGCGCGACAGCCGAGATATTGTGGCCTGATCGACCCCGAGCAGCGCCGCGACGGCGCGCTGCGTGTCGCCCTTGGCAAGCCGCTGTAACGCCTCGGCCTGCTGGTGAGGGGTGAGGGCCGCTCGCCGGCCGAACTTCACCCCACGGGCCTTCGCCTGGTCGCGGCCGGCTGCGGTGCGCTCCACGATCCGCTGGCGCTCCCAGCTCGCTGCGATCCCCAGCACGGCGATGACGACCTCGGCAAACTGCGAGGTCGTATCCACCATAGGCTCTGCGATCGAGCGGAAGCCGGCCCCTGCCTCCTTCACCGCATGAAGGATGTTTAACAGGTCGCGGGTGTTGCGAGCCAAGCGATCCGTGGCCGTCACCATCAGCACGTCGCCGGCATCGAGCGCGCCGATCGCGCGCTTGAGCTTCGGCCGCTCGGCCGACGCGGCGCTGGCCTTCTCCTGGTAGACCTTCACGCAACCGGCAGCGAGGAGCTGGGCGGCCTGCTGGGTGAGGTCCTGCCCGTTGGAGGAGACGCGCGCATAGCCGTAGATCATGCGATCATTGTGCATCAGATATATGCATCACGGAAGCGCCCGGATTTCCGCCGTTTCCGACACGATGCAGAACCTATGATTTTTGCATCAGTACAAGGTGGTTGTTGGACAACCGCGCTTGTCGGCCTTGACGCGGAAATCCGCTGTGACCACATGGGAGCCGGGCCATTGTAACTGATCTCAATCCTAATCTGACACTGACAACTCTCGTAACTTGATCTTGAGGCCCTCGGTCAAACCGCGCTGCAAAGGCAGCGCCGTGAGGTGTTGTCGTGCAAGATTCCAAACTAGATCACGTTAAGCTATTTTTGGATGCTGGCCGTCCAAAGACGGCAACTGCGTTAGACTTTGCAAGGTTTATACCTTGGGCTGCTATTCCTGCATCTCTTCCTAGCGCGTTGAGCTTTATCGAAACGCTCTTGCGATGATCGTGCCTATAACAGCCATCGCGGTCTACTTTTATAGAAGCGAAACATTGGACACGACTTCTCCGTCCTTGACGATCATCATGCAGGCTGCTTCGGCCTTGACGTGGTATTCTTTGAAGGTGGTTTGCGAGGGGTCTTTGAACGTTGGCCGTTCATAGACGCTTCCGATCGATATGTAGGGCGCGATCAAGCGCCCAACTAGGCCCAGTCGGCCCGAAGCTGCGATTTTGGCCAGGTTGAAGAACGAACACTGAACGCTTGATTGATTCTACCAGGACCG
>NZ_PHHF01000010.1 GCF_003034225.1 Edaphosphingomonas fennica | reverse complement strand
TGACCGCCGCGCCGATGTCTTCCTCGGCAGCATCCACCTCGCCGCCGCCATCACATGGTGGTTATGAGTCCCGGCCCTAGTCTGAGAAGACGCTCTCGACAGGACAGGGCGTTACTCCGGCGTCGCTGAAAGGCGGGCCTTCACGCGCGCCAGTTCCGGCTCGTAGCAGGTGTCGCCATTCGTCTTGACCTGCGCGATCGTGTCGTCGAGCAGGGCGCGGGCTTCAGCGAGGCGTCCAGATCCCGCAAATGCCTCGACCAGCGCGATGTTGAACGGGGTGTCGAGCATCCCGTAGGGCGCCACGCGAAGCTCGCCGATGCCGTCCTGAAGGCGATCGATGCTGCCACTGGCATCACCCCGGCGGATGGCGAGTTCGGCAGCGAAGCTATGGGCCACGGCGAGATAAGGCGTCAGGGAATTCGCCTCGGCGAGTAAGGCGAGCGAGCCGATATATTCCTCCGCGCTCTCGAAATCGCCGGCCCATAGAAAGATCGTGGTCGCCCAGATCAGGGCGATGCATGATGTCACCGCATGATCGGCGTCGGCGGCATCCTTGATGGTCTGCCGTGCGCGTTCCAGCGCCTGGGTCCGATGGCCTTGCAGCCATAAAGTTCGCGCCAGCACCGCGCCCGCGAGAGTACGGCATTCGAAACCGATATACACCGTGGTCGTCCGCTGCGCGCGGGGCGTGCTGTGCAGCGCGGCCTCCAGTTCGGCGCGAGCTTCGTCCAGCGCTCCGCCAAAATGCAGCGCCATGCCAAGGAGGGATCGGGCGATGGTCATGGCGACGGGGTCTTCGAGCGTGCGGGCGATGGTGGCGCATCGCCTTGCATGGTGCAGCGCGGTCTTGAAGTCGCCCGTCCGTATATAGAAGAGTTGTAGCGGGCCCCGCACCTGCAATTCCTCCAAGCGGTCGCCCGCTGCTTCGGCGATGGCAAGGCTCCGGTGCAGCGCCACGCGCGCCATGTCCTGGCCACCGCGGGTGAACATGACCGCCACGCCGATCGCGGCCTGGAAATGCATCTCCACGCGCCCTCCGCGTCCGGTCTCGTCCAGTTCGAGCAGCGCGCGCTCCGACCAGCGATGGCATTCCGACAGGAGCGACATGGCGAGGAATACCGGCGCCGCGGCGGCGGCAAGGTCGATCCCGATCCGTACATCGCCATCGTCGCCGAAACACCATTCCAGAGCGGCACGGACGTTGTTGAGCGCTGCGAAATGGCCGGCACGTTCGGTACCGTCCGACAGGATGCGTGCCGCCGCGTCGGTCTGGTCAAGCCAGCCGCGGTAATAGATGGCGTGTCGCGAAGCCAGTTCGGCCCTTTCGGCAGCGCTCTCGGTGAGCTCGAGCGCATAGGCGCGTGTCGTGTCCAGGAGCCGATAGCGCATCATCGCCCCGGCAGGCCGGGTCGCGACCATCGACTTCGCGACGAGGCTGTCCACTGCACCGAACACAGCCGCCTGATCGACAGTGTCGTTCGTCACCACCGCCAGCGCGGCCTCGATCGTGAAATCGCCAACGAAAATCGCCAGCCGTCTGAGCACCGTTCGTTCCAGTTCGGAGAGAAGCCCGTAGCTCCATTCCAGGGTCGCGAGCAGGGTCTTCTGGCGCGGCGGCGCGCTGCGTGGCCCGGCCCAGGACAGGGCCAGGTTCTGATCGAGATGGGTCGCGATCTGCTGCAGCCCGTAGGCCCCGACCCGCCTGGCCGCCAGTTCGATAGCCAGGGGTACGCCGCCCAGATTGCGGCAGATGCTGGTCACGACTGCCGCATCCGCATCACCGAGATCCAGCCCGGTCCCGCTCGCCGCCACACGCTCGATGAATAGCCGGGTCGCGGAGAAACTGTGGACGGCGGCCGCCATCGCCTCGGCATCGCCCGGCGGGCAGGCCAGCGGGACCAGCCTGTGAATACGCTCGCCGTTGACCTCGAGCGCTTCGCGGCTCGTCGCGAGAATGTGGACTTGCGGCGCCGCTGCGAAAACCTGCGCCGAAAGGGCGGCCACGGCATCGATCAGATGCTCGCATGTATCGAGGATCAGCAGGATCCGTTTGTTCCTGAGATAGGCGATCAGTCCGGGTGTCGGGTCCTCGGACTGGATGGACAGGCCGAGCATCGAGGCCACGGCGGTTGCTACCAGATCGGGATCGCTCAGCATGCCGAGGTCGACGAACAACACTGCACCGGCAAAGCTGTCGGCCAGCGTATGCCCCACCTCCACGGCGACGGTGGTCTTGCCGATCCCGCCGCCGCCGACGATAGTGACGAACCGATGCGCCGGCAGTTGCTGCGACAGGGCCGCGACATCATCCTCGCGGCCGACGATACCGATCGGGCGGTTCGGCATATTGGCATGCGCCCAGCGCGTCAGGGTCGGCGCGCGCTGCTCGCTGCGGCCTTCCACGCGTGAGACCGGTGCCACGAAACAATAACCGCGGCCGGTCAGCGTGGTGATGTAGCGAGCGCCGTCGATGCCATCGCCAAGTACGCGGCGCAGGTTCGCCATGTGGAACCGCAAGCTGCCTTCTTCGACGATCATGTCGGGCCAGACATGGGCCAGAAGATCCCGCTTGCTGACAACTTCGTTAGGCTGGGATGCCAGCCTGATCAGAATATCGAGCGCGCGCGCTCCGAGCTCCACGGGGGTGCCTTCCCTGGTGAGAAGCCGTTCGCTGGCTGCCAGGCTGAAAGGGCCAAAGGACAGGACGTCGCTGCTCTGCGCCGAGAAGTCGGTCATCGGATTTCGATCCGCTTTTCCATTTCCACCAGCGTGCTCATGGCTGCTGGCAATACATGACAATCCATAACGGGCGCTTCCTTCGGGCTCCCGCTAGATGCTGCGTCACCAACCGCTTTTCCGCACAGGAGAATGGTGATGCCGACAGCATCTGTATCAGATCTATCCACGACCCGGCGCCGGTTTCTCATCTCCTCGGCCGCCGCCGGAGCGGTCGGCCTCATGCCTGCGGGATTGCGGGCCCAGACCGGTAGTGGATCGGTCCGCCCCTTCAGGATCAACATCCCCGACCAGGCGATCACCGATCTGCGGCGGCGCCTCTCCTCTGCCCGCTGGCCGGCCAGGGAGACGGTGGCTGACGACTCGCAGGGCGTGCCGCTTGGCAGGTTGCAGCCGCTCGTCCGCTACTGGGCGACGGGCTACGATTGGCGGAAGATCGAGGCGAAGCTGAACGCCTTTCCCATGTTCATGACCGAGATCGACGGGCTCGACGTGCATTTCATCCATGTCCGCTCCCGCCACGAGAATGCGCTGCCGATGATCATGACGCATGGCTGGCCCGGCTCGATCCTCGAGTTCGTGAAGGTCATCGGCCCGCTCACCGATCCAACCGCGCATGGCGGCAAGGCAGAGGACGCCTTCCATCTGGTCGTGCCCTCGATCCCCGGCTTCGGATTTTCCGGCAAGCCGACGGCGACGGGATGGGGCTCGGACCATATCGGTCGCGCCTGGGCGACGCTGATGCAGCGGCTCGGCTATGAGCGCTACGTCTCGCAGGGCGGCGATTGCGGCTCGGTCATCTCCCAGCGGATGGCGCTGCAGAAGGTGCCGGGACTGCTCGGCATCCACCTCAACATGCCCGGCACCGTGCCGCCCGAGATCGCCTCGATCCTGACCGCTGAGGGACCGGCGCCGGCCGGACTATCCGTCAAGGAGAAGGCCGCGTTCGATGCGCTCGACACATTCTACAAGAACAGCGCGGGCTATGCGGAGATGATGGTCACGCGACCACAGACCATCGGCTATTCGCTGGTGGATTCGCCCATCGGCCTTGCCGCCTGGATGTACGACAAGTTCGCGACCTGGACCTATAGCGGGGGCGACCCCGAACGGGTGCTGACCCGCGACGAGATGCTCGACGACATCTCGCTCTACTGGTTCACCGAAACTGGAACCTCAGCGGCCCAAATCTACTGGGAAGATCATTCGAACAACTTCAACGCCGTGAATATCCCGAAGCTGCCTGTCGCCGTGACCGTCTTCCCGGGCGAAATCTACCGCGCGCCCCGGAGCTGGGCCGAGCGCTGCTATGGCAACCTCATCTATTTCAACGAGGCGGGCAATGGCGGCCACTTCGCCTCCTGGGAGCAGCCGGCGATCTTCACCGATGAAGTGCGTGCCGCATTCCGGCCGCTGCGCTGACCGCACACCAGCTTTCATGAAGGAGCATGATCATGAGTGAGATCAAGACCCTCTATACCGCCAAGGTCCACACCACTGGCGGCCGCGAAGGCGCGGCACGCAGCAGCGACGGCCGATTGGACGTCAAACTCTCCACGCCCGGCGCTCCGGGTATCGGCACCAATCCGGAGCAGATGTTCGCCGCCGGCTGGTCCGCCTGCTTCGAGGGTGCGATGGGAATCGCCGCCAAGGGGATGGGGATCGCTCTTCCGGCCGATCTGGCGATCGACGCCGAGATCGATTTGAACAGGGGTGAAGGCGGCTATTCGCTTGGTGCGCGCCTCAATGTCCGCTTGCCGGGAATGGACCCCGAAACCGCGCGGGCGATCGTGGATGCCGCGCATCTGACCTGTCCATATTCCAGGGCCACGCGCGGCAATATCGACGTCGCGATCAGCCTGGTCTGATCATCCGCAGGAGAACCTGTCCCATGAACAAGCTCATCGCGGGTATTGCCGTCGCAGCGGCCGCCCTGCTCGGCAGCCGGCAAGCCTTCGCGCAGCCGGCCAAGCCTACCATCGTCCTGGTTCACGGCGCGTTCGCGGATTCGTCGAGTTGGAACGGTGTTATCGAGATATTGGAGAAGGACGGCTATCCCGTCATTGCCGCCGCCGACCCATTGCGCGGCGTTCGGAGCGATGCCGATTATATCTCCAGCATCCTGTCCAGCATTGCCTCTCCCATCGTTCTGGTCGGCCACTCCTATGGCGGTTCGGTCATCAGCCTCGCCGCCGGTGGCCATGCGAACGTCAAGGCGCTGGTCTATGTGAGCGCCTTCGCGCCAGATGCGGGAGAAACCGCAGCCGGGTTGTCCGGCAAGTTCCCCGGCAGCACGCTCGGGTCAGCGCTTGCCCCGCCAGTGATGCTGCCGGGCGACGGGGCCGACCTTTATGTGCAGCGCGACAGGTTCCACGAGCAGTTCGCGGCAGACGTCCCGGTAGCCCAGGCGAGGCTGATGGCGGCGGAGCAGCGCCCGATCGCGCAGGCCGCTCTCAACGAAGCGTCGGGCGAACCGGCATGGCGGACCATACCCTGCTGGTTTGTCTATGGCGATGCGGACAGGAACATTCCCCCGCAGGCCCTCGCCTTCATGGCCCAGCGCGCGCGCTCCAGGCACACCGTCGTGGTCAAGGGCGCATCGCATGTCGTGATGGTGTCGCATCCCGCTCCGGTCGCGGCGCTCATCGAGCGGGCGGCAACAGCGCAATGACTGCCGATGGAGTGGTCGCATTCCCTGAAAGGATCCAATCATGTCGAAGATCTGGCTCATCACCGGCAGCGCCCGCGGGCTTGGCCGTTTCATCGCCGAGGCCGCGCTCGCGGCGGGAGATCATGTCGTCGCAACGGCGCGCGACCCCGCCCGCCTGGCCGACTTGCAGGCTCAGCATGGCGACCAGCTGCGGACCTTCGCGCTTGATGTGACTGACGTGGCGGCCGCCGAGGCCGCGGTCGACTTCGCGGTCGAGAGCTTCGGCCGTCTCGATATTCTGGTGAACAATGCCGGCTTCGGACAGGTCGCGCCCTTCGAGCAGACATCCGAGGCAGACTTCCGCGCCCAGATCGACACGAACTTCTATGGTGTGGTCAATCTTACCCGCGCGGCCCTGCCGGGAATGCGCTGGCATCGTGCCGGCCACATCATCAACATTTCCTCCGTTGGTGCCCGTGTGAGCACGGCGGGTCTCGCCGCCTATCAGGCCGCCAAATGGGCTGTCGCCGGCTTCACCGAGGTGCTGGCGAAGGAAGTCGCGCCTTTCGGCGTAAACGCGATTTCGGTCGAGCCAGGTGGCATGCGAACCGACTGGGCTGCAATCGCAAGCGGCGGAGCGCAGGAGATTCTCCCCGATTATGCGGAAAGCGTCGGTGCACGGCTCGCCTCACACAAGACACTGGTGGGAAATGAGGTCGGTGATCCGGTCAGGATAGCCGATGTCATCGTAGCGCTCACACGCCGCGACAGGCTGCCCGCGCACCTCGTGCTTGGCAGCGATGCGCTCCATGCCATCGGGGAGGCCGAAAAGACAAGGCAGGCAGACGCGAAGGAATGGGCCTCGGTGAGTGCCTCCACGGACTTCCTGAATAGCACTGCCTCCTTCCTTGGTGCGCACGCATAGGACGGCGACAACAAGAAAGGCCCGCATTGCGAACAGGAGATTCCCATGACCAGCAAGACCAGAGCAACGATGGGCTCGCATCCAGATCGTAGGAACTTTCTGGAGATCGCGGTGGCATCGATCGCTGCCAGCCCGTTTGTCCTGGCCAGCCGCGCGGAAGCGCAGGCGGGACAGGCCGGGACGGTGCAGGCAGTCGCTGCCCGGTCGGGATCGGGGGCGGGCGCATCACTGGGGCCACTCAGGCAGATCGACGCCGGTGCCCTCAATGTGGGCTATGTCGACAGCGGGCCGACCGATGGCCCTGCCGTCATCCTTCTGCATGGCTGGCCCTATGATATCCATGCTTTCGCAGAAGTGATCCCGCTGCTGGCATCGGCCGGTTGCCGCGTGATTGTCCCGCATTTGCGAGGTTATGGCACGACGCGTTTCCTTTCGACCGGGGCGGTACGCAACGGCCAGCAGGCGGTGGTCGCGGTCGATATCATCGCCCTGATGGATGCCCTCGGCATCGAAACGGCAATCCTTGCCGGCTTCGACTGGGGCGCGCGGACGGCCAATGTGATCGCAGCGCTCTGGCCGGAACGCTGCAAGGCGATGGTCTCGGTGAGCGGCTATCTGATCGGCAGTCAGGTCGCTAATCGCGCGCCTTTGCTCCGGCCGCCGAACTGCAATGGTGGTATCAATTCTATTTCGCCACCGAACGCGGCCGGCTCGGCTATGAAGCGAACCGGAATGATTTCGCCAAGCTCGTCTGGAAGATTGCGTCGCCAAAGTGGAGCTTTGATGATGCCACGTTCGAGCGATCCGCTCAGGCATTTGCGAACCCTGACCATGTAGCTATCGTCATCCATAACTATCGCTGGCGGCTAGGCTTGGCGACGGGAGAGCCCGTTTATGATGCGCTCGAAGCCCGGCTCGCCGCAGCCCCGGCGATTTCCGTGCCGACGATCACGCTCGAGGGCGACGCGAACGGCGCACCTCATCCGGACCCCACCGCTTATCGAAACAAGTTCACCGGCCGATACGAACACCGGCTGATATCGGGCGGCATCGGCCACAATCTGCCGCAGGAAGCGCCGCGGGCGTTCGCCCGCGCCGTCATCGACGTCGATCGGCTCTGAGGACAGGACGGAGACAACCGATGAGGACGGTTCACATCCTGCCGCTCGTGGGAGCGCTGTTCATCTCCCTGACCATGGCATCACGCGCGCAAGGGGAGGGCGACGCGAGATCCGTTTCGCCGATTTACGGGGTTTCGCTCCCCGAGGGGTATCGCCAATGGGAATTGATCGCGCCCGCCCTGGAAGGGGAGCCGCTGAATGAGCTTCGCGCCATCGTCGGGAACAGGACGGCGATCGACGCCTATCGCAGCGGCACCCTGCCGTTCCCGGATGGGACAGTTCTGGTCAAACTTGCCTGGAAGCGCACGCCCTCCCAGGAATTCGAGCCGGCCGCCATTCCAGGCGCCGCCACGACCGTGCAGGTCATGGTCAAGGATTCCAGGCGGTACGCAGCAACCGGGGGCTGGGGCTTTGGCCGGTTCATCGGCGGGAAGCCGGTGGACGAAGTCCAGCATCGAACCTGCTTCGCTTGTCACGAAGCCCGCGTGAAGGGACATGACTTCGTGTTCACGAGGTTTGCCCCGTGACCAGTGTCTTTGTCATTGTGCGGGCCAACCGACCGTAAGATCAGGCGCGGGGGCCGTTATCACATAAGCGAACGGCCGCTTCCAGTCCTGGCGAAGGGGAGCAAACGGCCAAAATGGGCGCATTCTTGCCGGGCCGCTCGATGGGGAACGAATGACCGATTCCGGTGCGAGCAGACACTCTTGGCGAGACTGCATTCGCCGCCGCGCCAAGGTTTGCTGTTCCTATCTTATCGCCCGAAAGCGGCGGTGCCTGAGACTTGCCGTCAGTTCCGATCAGCCGTCGCGGGAGCAGTCAATTCAGATTGGCTGAATCAGCGGCCGGGTCCTTTTGCCGCCGCATCTTTCGCCACCCCGCAAGCAATTTAATAGGTCCTGAACCTAGGCTACAATTGCCTTGGGAGTTGGTTCTCGCGGCATTGAGCTATACGCCTGCTGCCAACGGCTGCCCTGGGTGTTCTGAATGTTCATACGCCAGCTCAACTATCTGATCGCCCTGGACAAGCATCGGCATTTCGGCCGCGCAGCGGAAAGCTGCCATGTCTCGCAGCCGGCCTTGTCGAACGGGATCAGGGAACTGGAACGCGAGCTCGGCATCACGATCATCAAGCGCAACCGCACCTTCGAGGGGATAACGCCAGAAGGCGAGCGGGTTATCCTGTGGGTCCGTCAAATGCTGGCCTCGCTGGAGGGATTGAGGCAGGAAGCCGATCTGGTGCGAAGCGTGCCACAAGGGCATCTGTCGATTGGTGGTATTCCGACCGCAATTCATGCCGCCACGCTGCTGAGCGCGGAATATCGGGAAATCCTCCCGCAGCTCACCCTTAAGGTTATGTCGCTCAGCACGCCGGAGATTCTCCAGCGGCTGAAGTCTCAGGACCTCCACCTGGGGATGCTTTACGACCGATCGTTGGTCGGCGACGACTATGACGTGATGCCGCTATTCTCGGAGCGCTACGTCCTCGTCGCCAGCGAACAGACCTCGCTGCCGCACGAATTGAGCTGGGCCGACGTCGCCGACCTGCCGCTCTGCCTGCTGAGCCGTGACATGCAGAACCGGCAGATGCTGGAAGAGATTTTCAAGGACGTGGGCGCGATGCCGAAGGTTGTGCTGGAGACGAACGCGATCCGCGCTCTGCTCGTCGAATGCCGGAGCGGGCGAGCGTTCAGCGTCATGCCGCTCAGCGTCTTGTCGACCCATGCCGAAGGCGGCGAGCTTCGGATTCACCACATCACGCCTGGACATACCGAGGATGTTTGCCTCATCCGCCTGCGCCGCGAGAACCAGCCCGTGCTGTCGCAGGCGGCGTGGCGGATCGCGAGCAATCTCGACCTGGAGGCAATGCTCAACGGAGCCTTGGCCGATCCGGCTTGATAATCTCCGGTTATCACGAGGTTTGGGCAAACGATTGGACCCTCCGGGGGCTCGGGTCCAGCTTTCCTTGACGGCGGCGCGAGCAAATCGCCGGGCCAGCCATTCAAGGAGGCATTCCAATGGCCAAGGTTCTCTGTGTTCTCTATCCCGACCCGGTCGATGGCTACCCGCCGAAATATGCGCGGGACGACATCCCTACCATCACCGGCTACGCCAACGGCCAGACCGCGCCGACGCCGAAGGGGCCGCTCGGGTTCAAGCCCGGCGACCTGGTCGGCTGCGTCTCGGGCGAACTGGGCCTGCGCGCGTATCTGGAAAAGAACGGCCATGAGCTGATCGTCACCAGCGACAAGGACGGTCCGGATTCAGAGTTCGAGAAGCATCTTCCCGACGCCGAGATCGTGATTTCCCAGCCCTTCTGGCCCGCCTATCTGACCGCCGAGCGGATCGCCAAGGCGAAGAAGCTGAAGCTGGTCGTCACGGCCGGCATCGGCTCCGACCACACCGATCTGGAGGCGGCGGCGCGGGCGCACATAACTGTAGCGCGACGATTACGGAGTCCGGTCGGCGTCAATTTTGATGGCCGATAGGTGGCCGCGCCGGTTGGTGAATTCTGG
>NZ_PHHF01000029.1 GCF_003034225.1 Edaphosphingomonas fennica | reverse complement strand
GCATGCGGTGAAAGCTGCACGTGCGGTTCGGCGGGGGGATCAGGGCTGACTCCATGAGCAGCACCAATCCTACCCGACTGAGCGAAAACATGGGACCGTGCGAAGCCGACTGTCCCGCTTCCATCCTCGACCTCCTCTCGCCGACCGACAACAAGCATGCGCTCGACTGGCGCGAACGGTGCCGCGCCAACATCGCCCGGCGCGCACGCAAGCTCTCGGACGGCGACCGCATCCGTCTCGAGCAGCCGGTCACCTTCACTGATGGCCACGTCGCGCAGGAGTTCGTCGTCTGCAAACGCCAACGCAGCCTCATGCTGCGCGACCCGGAAAACGGCTGCTTCTATCGGATCAGCCGGCTGATGGAGCGGGCCTGGTCGATCGTGCCCGTCACCAAAATCCACAAGACGGTGTTCGCCTGAGCATCAATCCGTATATCCTCGTGATGAAGTGGATCATGTCATGACAATCGCCATCGAAAGGAACAGCCTGTCGTCCAAGCGCGAATTGCTCTGCAGCCGCGAGAACGCCATGCGCGTCGCGGGCCGGATTTTCGATCATTCGCAGGAACGGGTAAGCATCCTGCGCACCGCGGACCCCCTGCAACCCTTCCGTGTGTCGACCGACCCGGCTCCGCCGGGCCTCATCGTACTCGAAATGGTCGCATGAACCGCCTTGTAGTCCTAGCGCTCCTGCTGTCAGCCGCCTGCACGCCCAGCGATGCCGCCGAGGACACCTCGTTCAGCGCCAAGGCGCGCGCCCTCGATGGCGATACCGTCGCCACCGACTTCCGCCTGCTCGGCGTCGATGCCTTCGAACGGCATCAGCTTTGCGAACGCGCCGGCGCCCGCTGGGAATGCGGGAAGGCCGCGCAGGATCTCGCCGCGCGCACCTTGCGAGGCGGCGACGCGCAAATCCGTCTCTCTTCGCGCTCGAGCTATGGCCGCCCGGTTGCCACCGTCTCGATAGATGGGCGAGACCTCGGCGAAGTCATGATCTCCGCCGGGCTCGCCATTCCGCAGCCGCAGTATCTGCGATCCGATCCCGCACGCTCGGCGCGCTACACGGCCGTGTTCACCGAAGCGCAGCGGCGGCGCGCCGGTGCCTTCGCCGGAAGCTGGCTGGAACCCGCCCGGTGGCGGCGCGGCGAGCGGCTAACCTGCGAACGCTGAAGGCCGGCTACGCTCGCTTCATTCAGCCGCGACCACCTCTGCAGGCGTCTTGAGCTCGCGCATGGCGTGACCAATGATCTGCCAGCCGCCGCTGACGCCGAGACCGGCCAGGATGATGGCGACGCCGATGTCGGGCCAAGCGGTCCCTGTTCCGAACACCCCGCCCGCGGCGACGACGACAGCCACGTTGCCGATCGCATCATTTCGCGAGCAGATCCACACCGAGCGGCGGTTCGCGTCACCTTCGCGGTGACGCCACAGCAGTAGCGCGCACCAAAGATTGGCGACAAGGGCCATCACTCCGATCACGCCCATCGTCTCGGCCTGTGGGAGGCTCCCGGCATAGGCCATCCAGAGCGTGCTCCCGAGCACCCAAAGTCCGACAAGGAGAAGGGTCAATCCTTTCAGCAAGGCTGCCCGCGCCCGCCAGCGCAAGGCGAGCTCCGCGACGACAAGGCTGATCAGATAATTTGCGGCGTCCCCGAGGAAATCGAGCGCGTCGGCCATAAGCGACGCAGACTGGGCGGAAACGCCGGCGATCATCTCGATCGCGAACATGCCGGCGTTGATCCCGAGCGCGATCAGCAGGACGCGTTCCCACCTTTCGTCCCTGGAGCGGTCCGAGCCACATCCGCCACCGCAGCAATCACCGGCCATCGCGCCAACCTCGATTCGACTGACGCCGTCATTATGCACCCGCCACCCGTCAAAGGGTCAAGCAAAGCCTATGTGCCGGTCGGCAGCACGTGCCTCCGGCGCGAAATTTGACCCTGGATCGACCGGACAGCCACATTCTGCCCGATCGATCCGAATTTCAGGCACGCAGGCCGGGATCGGCCCACCATGACTGGCCCTGCTGGAAATCGTCGGATGTGGACACGACCGGGCCATCCGGCTCGTCCGCAACATACGGACGCACGAGAGCCCGGGCCTTGACCTTGCGCCGGTGCATCTTGCCAGCGATCCGACCCCGCGCCTCGAGCAGCTCTTCCAGCCACAGCAGATCGTCGATCATCTCGACCACGCCGCGGCCCGCGAGGCAGAAATAGATACAGCGCTGGAAGTCATCGCCGGCCGGATTGCTGAGGATCGAGGCCAGCTTGCGCTTGCCGCCCTGTTCGCCCTCATGGATCCAGCTCACCGCCTCGCGAAGTTCGCGGACCGAATAAAAGGCGTCCTCGACATGCATGCCGATCGCCGCATTGGCGATCATCCGCCGGGTCGGGCGGTTCTGCTCGTCCAGGGCCGCATCGCGCAGCGTCACGTCGAGATCGAAATGGTCAAGATAGCGGGCGGCGGAATCGGCCATCGGGAATCTCCTTTCGCAGGGAACATAATATGAACAAGGTGAGGGTCAAGCCGAGTACGATCGCGGTCATGATCGGGCTGCCCCATCTGTCCGAGGGCAAGCTGCTCGACCGGGCGAGGCGGTTGCAGCAGCCCGTCCTGATTTCGGCGAACGCCCTGTCGCGCTGGTCGAGGCGCCGCGGGTGGCGGGAATGGACCGGCTGGTCGTTTCGCCTGCTCGGCAACGCGGCGGGCCTCCACACCCTCTGCCTGGACAGCGCTGGGTTCAGCGCGATGGTCACCTACGGCGGCTATCCGTGGACCGTGGACGATTATATCCGCCTTGCGGCGGCGTATTCGTTCGGCTGGTGGGCCAGCCTCGACTATTGCGTCGAGCATCAGGTCGCCGGCGACCGCGACGAGGTGCTCGACCGCATTTCGCGCACGGTCCGGGCCAATATCGAGTGTCGCCTGCGCGGCGACGACGAAGGGATTCTCGACACCTTCATGCCGGTTATCCAGGGGCGCCTGCCGTCCGACTATGAGCGCTGCGCCGAGGCCCTGTCCCTGACGATCGAGCGGGCAGGACTGATCGGCGTCGGATCCATGTGCAGGCGGCCTATCCATGGGCCCGAAGGTCTGATGGCCGTCGTCGATCATCTCGACCGCGTGCTCCCGCGCCTTACCCGGTTGCACCTTTTCGGAGTGAAAGGGGAAGCGCTCCCCTATCTTTCAGCCTTCCGCCACCGCGTCGCCTCGATCGACAGCCAGGCTTACGGGGTCGCAGCAAGGACCGCGGCAAGGCGCCATAACCTCGCGAAAACCGACGCCGTCGTCGCCGATCATATGGAGTACTGGGTCCACACCCAGCATGCGCGCCTGCGCCAGCCGCAGCGCCAGCTTCCCATTCAGCCGCCGACGCCGGATACCGGGCCGCCCGACGATCCCTGGGAGGCCGCGATTGCCGAAGCGCGGCAGCAAATCCGCGAACTCATCGAATCCGGCGACCTCTTAGGTCCGGTCCTCTGATCTGTCTCATTAGGAACGGATGCGGAGAGGGATCAGGCCGACCGCCGCGCTAACCCAAAGAGCTGGCGGTGGTCGGCCTGATCCCTCGCTTGGCGAGGCGCTCGACTTAAGCGATCGACTGCGATGCCAGATCGGGGGCGGCATCCTGCTTTGCCGCCTCCGCCTTCCGCTCCGAATAGCGGTCGACGAGCTGCACGGCGTGCCCACGGGTGAGCACGGTAAAGCGCACCAGCTCCTCCATCACATCGACGATGCGGTCATAGTAACTGGAGGGCTTCATGCGACCGGCTTCGTCGAACTCCTTGTAGGCCATCGCCACGCTTGACTGGTTGGGGATGGTGAACATCCGCATCCAGCGGCCGAGCAGCCGGAGCGTGTTGACCGCGTTGAACGACTGCGATCCGCCCGACACCTGCATCACCGCCAGCGTGCGGCCCTGGGTCGGGCGCATCCCCTTCATCTCCAGCGGCAGATGGTCGATCTGCGCTTTCATGATACCGGTGATCTGGCCGTGACGCTCCGGGCTGCACCACACCATGCCCTCCGACCACATGGCATGGTCGCGCAGTTCATGGACGGCGGGATGATCGTCGCCCTTCACCTGATCGGGCAACGGCAGGTCGGTCGGATCGAAGATGCGCGTCTCCGCCCCGAAGAACTGGAGCAACCGTGCCGCCTCCTCGACTGCGAAACGCGAGAAGGACCGTTCGCGCAATGAACCATAGAGCAGCAGGATACGCGGCGGTGGATCGCCCGCACCAAGCCCGAACGCGGGCCGCTCATGGACATAGCGGAGATCGAGCGCCGGCAGATGATCCGGGTCGGTCAACTCGCTGATACGGGTCAAGCAGCGGCTCCCTTCTCATACCAGCCGCGTGTCCGCTTCACGATCGCCACGACCGACAGCATCACCGGCACCTCGACCAGCACGCCAACCACCGTGGCGAGCGCGGCGCCGGACTTGAGGCCGAACAGGCTTATTGCGGCGGCCACCGCCAGCTCGAAGAAATTGGACGCGCCGATCAGCGCGGCGGGCGCCGCCACGCACCATGCGACGCCAAAACGGCGGCTCAGCCAATAGGCCAGCCCGGCATTGAAATAGACCTGTACCAGAATCGGCACGGCGATGAGCGCGATCACAAAGGGCTGCGCGACGATTGCCTCGCCCTGGAAGCCGAACAGCAACATCAGCGTCGCCAGCAGGGCGGTGAGCGACACCGGCCCGAGCCGGGCCAGCAGCCGGTCAAGCGCGGCCTGTCCGCCTGATGCCAGCACGGCGCGACGGACGAGCTGCGCGACGATCACCGGCACGACAATGTAGAGGCCGACCGAGAGCAACAGCGTATCCCACGGCACCGTCACCGAGGCGACGCCGAGCAGCAGCCCGACCAGCGGTGCGAAGGCGAACACCATGATGAGGTCGTTCAGCGCCACCTGGCTCAACGTGTAATTGGGTTCGCCGTCGCAGAGGTTCGACCACACGAACACCATTGCCGTGCAGGGCGCAGCCGCCAGCAGGATCAGCCCGGCGATATAGGACGGCGCTTCGCCCGCCGGCAGCAACGGCGCGAACATCCAGCCCAGGAACAGCGTGCCGAGCAGCGCCATCGAGAAAGGCTTGACCGCCCAATTGATGAACAGCGTGACACCGACGCCCTTCCAATGCTGGCGCACCGATCCCAGCGCGCCGAAGTCGATCTTGAGCAGCATCGGCACGATCATCAGCCAGATCAGCACCGCGACGACGAGATTGACCCGCGCCACCTCGGCGGAGGCAATCGCGCCGAACAGGCCGGGCAACATATGGCCGAGCGCGATCCCAGCAACGATGCAGAGCGCCACCCACAGGGTCAGATAGCGCTCGAAGAAGGAGATGCCGGGACGAGCCGGCGTGGCGTCGAGAACGGTCGCCATGCCTCAGATCACCCGCGCGCCGGCCGCATCGACGACCTGTTGGCCGTCCTCCTTGGCGAATGCGCCCTGTTGCGGTGCGGGTAGCAGGTCCAGTACCGCCTCCGAAGGGCGACACAGTTTCACGCCGAGCGGCGAGACGACCAGCGGCCGGTTGATGAGGATCGGGTGTGCCATCATTGCGTCGATCAGGGCTTCATCTGACAGCGAGGGATCGCCCAGGCCTAGTTCGGCATAGGGCGTGCCCTTCTCGCGCAGCAGCTCGCGCGGCGTGATCCCGGCGCGCGCGATGAGCTGGACCAGCAATGGCCGCGACGGTGGGGTCTTCAGATATTCGATGACATGCGGCTCGATCCCGGCATTGCGGATCAGGCCCACCACGTTGCGCGACGTGCCGCACTCCGGGTTGTGATAGACGATGATGTCGGTCACGCCGCATCTCCCCGGCGAGTGGTCGAGCCTTCGGTATGGCCGATCTCGCGCAGCTTGGCGGTCAGCGCCGTGGCTTCGAGCTTGTCGATCGGCAGCGAGATGAACAGCCGGATACGGTTTTCCAGATAGTTCAGCGCCATCACGAAAGCGCGTTCGCGCTCTATGTCACCGCCCTGGACATGGCTTGGATCTTCGATGCCCCAATGGGCCGTCATTGGATGGCCGGGCCATACCGGGCAGACTTCACCGGCTGCGTCGTCGCAGACGGTGAACACGAAATCCATGACCGGCGCACCGGGCCGGGAAAACTCCTCCCAGCTTTTCGAGCGCAGGCCCTCGGTCGGATAGTCGAGCCGTTCCAGCAGTGCGAGCGCGTCGGGGTTAACCGCGCCCTTGGGATAGCTCCCGGCCGAGAAGGCATGGAAGCGACCTTGGCCGAGCTTGTTCATGGCGCTCTCGGCGAGGATCGAGCGTGCCGAATTGCCGGTGCAGAGGAACAGGACGTTGAACACGCGATCGGTGGACATGGCAGTCTCCGTCAGCAGCAGGGGACGAGTTCGGCGACGAGCGGTGCACACAGTTCCGGTTTTCCGGCGCAGCAGTCCTTCACCAGAAAGAGGGTCAGCGCGCGCAGCGCATCGAGGTCGGCGCAGTAGATGATCGACCGGCTTTGCCGCTCGGACTTCAGCAGGCCCGCGCGCGTCAACGCGGCGAGGTGCGCGGACATCGTGTTCTGAGGAACGTCGAGCGCTTTTGCGATCTCGCCGGCGGGCAATCCTTCGGGCTCGTGGCGCACCAGCAACCGAAATGCGTCAAGGCGTGTGCCCTGCGCGAGAGCGGCCAGGGCCGTGATAGCCGAATCAGTATCCATATATCCGAGATAGTGGATATATGGATGAATTGGAACAGGCGTCGTGTCGCCCGGCCCAAAAAGTGCTCGCTCAGCCGACTGTCCGAACTGGAAAGGCCGGGATGATGCTAGAATAACCGCCCTGATCCCGCGTGCGTGAGGCGGAGGTGTGATCCATGGTGACGATCATCCGTGCCGTTCCAGGTGAGCCCGGCATTCCCGCCGGGTTCCCCATCCTGTTCGACGCGAACATGGCCATCATCGAGCCGGCCTTTGCCTATCTGCTCGAACATGCCGAGGTTCATGGCCACTCCCAGGCCTCGGAGACGGTACGGACCTATGGCGAGCACCTGTATGAGTGGTTCGATGCGCTCGAGCAGTCCAACATCAAATGGGATGTCGCTGACGAGCATATACTCGCAGCTTATCGATCCCGAATGCTCGAAGGGCCGAGCCAGCATACCGGGCGGCCGTTTGCCCGCTCCACCATCAATGCCCGGGTTGCCACCGTCTATCGCTTCTATTCCTGGGCCCTCGATCACGACTTCATCCGGCATCGTGCGTTCCCGCGACCGTTGCAGACACGGCAGGGCAGGGGACCGCGTGTTGGGCCACAGATCAGACGCCGTTCGACCGGGAGCCTCACGGTCTCGGTCCCGGAGCAACTGCCACGACCAATGCGCCCCGATGAGCTGGCAAGGCTGTTCGCGCAGCTTGCGCCGACCGCGCGCCTTGCAGGGGAGTGGGCGCTGTGCGCAGG
This sequence comes from Edaphosphingomonas fennica, assembly GCF_003034225.1. Taxonomy (GTDB): domain Bacteria; phylum Pseudomonadota; class Alphaproteobacteria; order Sphingomonadales; family Sphingomonadaceae; genus Sphingomonas_E; species Sphingomonas_E fennica. Next base: position 2,181 of record NZ_PHHF01000029.1, on the reverse strand, counting down.
CCTTCGACGCAAGGAACTATGTGCTCTGGCGGTCGATCAGATACCGGATAGCTGGTCGCTTCACCCGGAAGAGACGCCGCTTGTAGGCGTGCCGCTCAGCATCACCAAGGGCGACCGGCCGCGAACGGTCTATCCGCCGGTTCGCCTGCTTGATCGCACGCACTGGTATATCGGAGAGGACCGGGCCCGGATCGTGCGGCGCGCGCGCAATGCCGATCCCCGCTACAGGGCGCCGCCCAATCTTCTCCTGAATGAACATGGCCGTGCGATGACGCGCAAACGCCTGACGGCGCTTCTGTCCGAGGCGTTCGCGGCCGCTGGGTTGCCCGGCACGCTGCATTGGCTCCGTCACACCTTCGCGATGGTGATGCTCACGCGGCTTCAGATCCAGGCTCGTGCCAATCCGGCGCTGAATCCGCTGAAGATCGTCCAGGTTCTGTTGGGCCATGCCTCGATCGCGACGACCGCCATCTACCTGCGCTGCGTCGAGCTGTACGAACCCGATATCAACGAGAGCCTTGCCTGGCTCTACGGCGAAGCGATCAACGATGCTGGCTGAGGGACGGATCGACCGCCGTATCGCGATCGATCGAGCATCGACCGCGCAAGCGCCAGATGATCGACGCTTCTCCTTTCGTGATGAATGGGGACAGGTCGTGCAGACGTTCGATCCGGTCGCCCTCGACATGCCACATGACCTCACCTGCGCCTTTGTCGAGGCGTTCAGGGTTCATGATGCCGGATCTTCGATCTCCACACGACGCGGACGCTGGAGAGTGATCCGGCGCTTCGGTCGCTTCCTACGCACAGAAGGCGTAAGCTGTGCTGCTGATGTGAACGCCGGCACGATCCGGCGCTACATTGATGCGCTGGCACCCTCGATAGAAGGCCGCCAGCTCAGCCGAGCCACGATGGCTCAACGCTTCGCCAGCCTGAAACCATTGCTCGAGCGCATCGAGCAGACCGATCCGGATCTGTTCGGGAGCGCGCTCGCCATCCCCTACAGCCCGTTCCCCAGCACGGGGTGGGCGCCAGAACCCAAAGCCCGGCTCACGGCAGCGGAAATGAAAACGATCCTCGCGGCCGCCTATGAAGAGATCGACATCGCATGGGCGCGGTTCCAGCGCGGCCAGAAGATCATCGCCTCTCCCCAACCCCCGGAGGGAACTGGTCCGAGAGAGGCGCTCGCGCGCTGGGTGTGGAAACTCCACCGGATCGGCGGCGGCATCGCTCCGAGCGGCGAGGCAATCCGCGCTGCCGGGATCAACCCGAACTCGCTCGAGCATCATGGACGTCAGGAGGCGATCGCTCAGCATTATCACCTGACCTCGCACACGATGGGGCCGTTCTTTGTCGCGCTGGCGATCCAGCTTGCCGCCAATCCCCAGCCTCTTCGGGCGATCCGCCGCGACTGCCTCGTGCCCCATCCACTCGATGATCATCGGGTCATGGTGGAATGGCTCAAGCAGCGGGGCGGTCGAACTCCGAAAATGCAGCGTCGGTCCTTCGACCGCCGTAAAATGCGATCCGCACCGCGTCTGATCGAAATGCTGCTGGCGATGACCGAGCCGCTGATCGAGCATGCTCCGCCTGAAGAACGGGAATGTCTGTTCCTGATCCGCTATCTGTCGCGGGCCTATTATCGCAGGCACGACTATCCTGCCGGCCTGATCGCGCCCGACAGCATCCCCGGGTTCATCAATCGCTTCATCGGCCGCACCAACAGGCGGATCGAACGCTGGAACACCGCACATCCGGAGCAACCGAAACCACTGGTGCCCAAGTTCACGGCCTCGCAACTACGCGGCAGCGTCGCCACGGAGCATTATCTGGCTTCTGGCGGCGACCTGCGCGCGGCAGGGACGGTTCTCAATCACGCCAGCCTCGTCACGACCGATCGCTACGTCGAGGGACCGGCCGCACGGAAGCTCGAGCAGGAGACGATCGCGCGCCTTCAGAAGCTCATGGTAGCCTGGGTCTGCGGACCCGACCGGAAGGAGCCCGCCCGCCACGGCCCGGTAACGGCATTGTTCGGGCATCGTTGTCTGGCGCCTGTCGAACAGGGCGCTGACGGAAATCCGCATCTCTGTCCGAGACTGCGATATAGCGCGACGATCTGGGTGAGAGGTCAGCGACTATCAGGATGAGAACAGATTGTCGCGGCGGGTTCATGGTGCCGGG
>NZ_PHHF01000036.1 GCF_003034225.1 Edaphosphingomonas fennica | reverse complement strand
CAGGCGCCGCGGCGACGATCCGCCAGCCGTCGCCGGGCAGCGCGACGGCGCGGCCGCCGGCCGCGGTGGCCAGCCGCCGCACCGCATCGCGCACCGTCATCCGCCCGTTGAGCGCCGGCACCGGCCGCGCCCAGAGCGCGGCATCGGGCACGCTGACGCTGACCCCGGCCTGCCCGGCCAGGGCCGCCACGGCATCGCCCAGCCGCCCGGCGGGAATCTGGAGCGAAACGGACGGCGCGGACGCGGCTACGGCCGGCGCCGCCATCAGCAACGCCGGGAGCATCATCCATGAAGGCGCGGAGCGGCTCACTTCTGCTTGGCGGTCAGAACCCATCCCTTCCCGCCCCGTTCTATGCGGACGTCGAGCAATGGCCCCAGCCGCTCCAGGAAGCGGTCGCGCTGGCCGTCCAGCGCGATGACGCCACGGAAGGGCCGGGCCGCGACGTCGGGCGCGACCGAAACCGGCAGGCCGAGATTGCGGCTTATATCCTCCGCCACCACGCCGATGGGGGTGCCGTCATAGATCAGGCGGCCCTGCTTCCACGCCACCATCGCGGCGGGATCGGCCGTGCCCAGCGTGACCACCGAATCGTTCGCGCGGGCATGGAGCGTGCGGCCGGCGCCAAGCTCCACCGATTCCCCGCGCGGGTTATAGACCACCGCGCCCTCCGCGACCGCGACCGAAAGCCCGGCCCGATCGCTGACGACGTTGAACACCGTGCCGACGTCGCGCAATTCCGCGCCGGCGGCATGGACGATGAAGGGGCGGCGATCGTCATGGACGACGGTGAACAGCGCCTCGCCGCGATCGAGCGTGGCGATGCGCTGGTTGCGGTGATCGAGGGTGATCCGCGATCCGCCGTTCAGGTCCACCTGGCTGCCATCCGCCAGCGCGATGCTGCGCCGTTCGCCGGGCGCGGTTTCGATGCTGTAGGGATCGGCCCGGTTCTGCAGCACCGTATAGCCGGAGACCGCGACCAGCGACGCCGCGATGGCGCCGCCCAGCCAGCCGCCGAAGCGACGGCGCGTGACCGGATTGGCGACCGGCGGCGCTTCGACAGGCGCGGCCGCCGGCGGCGCGGCGGCGAACCATTCCCCGACATCGGCGTCGGCGGCGGCAAGCTCATGATAGACGTGTGCGCGATCGGGATCGGCGGCCAGCCAGTCGCCGAACGCCTCCCATTCGCCGAACGCGGGATCGCGCTGGCGGATCAGCCAGTCGAGCGCCGCTTCGCGCATTGCCATGTCATCCATCATTGCCACGCCCTGTAGACGGAATCACATGCCGCCAGCCTCAGCCCCGTTTCATTCGGCATCGAGACGGCTCCTGAGTTCGATCATCGCGCGATAGGCGCGGCGCAGGTCGCTTTCGACCGTGGAGAGGCTGACGCCCAGCTCCATGGCGATCTCGCGCTGCGAAACCCCGTCCAGCCGATGCCGCCGGAACACGGTTTCCGCCCGCGTCCCCAGCGCCGCCAGCGCGGCCTCCGCCTGGCGCAGCCTTTCCCGCGCGATCAGCGTCCGCTCGCCGCCCGGCATGTCCGAAACCCCCGGCACCGTGGCGCCGGTGGCTTCGCTCCATTCATGGTCGCGCCGTTCCGCCGTGCGGAGCGCGCGATGGCGATCGACCATCAGATTGTTGGCCGCCCGGTAGAGATAGGCCAGCGGTTGCGCCACCGGCCCGGCCGGCGCCGCCGAGATGCGGACCCATAATTCCTGCAGCAGATCCTCCGCGCCTTCGCCGGCGCCATGGGCGGCGAGGAAGCGAAGCAGCCGATCGCGATTCTCGAGGAAAACCGTTTCGAGGCCGCCGCTGTTCCGCATGGCCGCTTGCTATCAGCCCAATCGCGCGCCGAACAGGGCGGTGCCCACGCGGACATGGGTGGCGCCCAGCATCACCGCCGTCTCATAATCGCCCGACATGCCCATGCTGAGGCCGGCCAGCCCATGATCGCGGGCGATCTTCGCCAGCAGCGCGAAATAGGGCGCGGCCTCCGTATCGGCCGGCGGCACCGCCATCAGCCCGGCGAGCGGCAGCCCCGCCGCGCGGACTTCGGCGAGGAGCGAGGGCACATCGGCGATCGCGCAGCCGCCCTTTTGCGGCTCCTCCCCGATATTGACCTGGATGAAGCAATCCGGCCGGCGGCCGGCTCGCTCCATCGCCCGGGCGAGCGCGGTGACGAGCGACGGGCGATCGACGCCGTGGATCGCATCGAACAGGGCGACGGCATCGTCGGCCTTGTTCGACTGGAGCTGGCCGACATGGTGGAGCCGGAGCCCCGGCACCGCATCCCGCAATGCGGGCCACTTCGCCTGCGCCTCCTGCACCCGATTCTCGCCGAAGCTCGCCTGGCCCTGCGCGGCGAGCGCGAGGATCGCGTCCACCGGCTGGGTCTTGGAAATGGCGATCAGCTCGATCTCGGAAGGGTCGCGTCCGGCGACGCGGGCGGCGCGGGCAATGCGCGCCCGCACCGATTCAAGCGCCGGCAGGCCATCATCGTCTCTGGAGTCTTCGTGTGGAACCATGGTCGCTGCTATAGGGAGCCGCATGACTTGCCGCCAGCCTTGCCCGCGCCTTTGGCTGATGACCGATGCGCGGATGGGCGAGGCGCTGTGGACCGCGCTCGGCCGGCTGCCGCGCGGGGCGGGCATCGTCTTCCGCCATTATGGCCTGCCCGATCGCCGCGCCATCTATGAGCGCGTCCGCCGGATCGCGCGGGCGCGCGGGCTGGTGCTGGTGCTGGCCGGATCGCCGCGCGAGGCGGTTGCCTGGAAGGCGGACGGCGCGCATGGCCGCTCCCCGCATCGCTTTGCCGCGCGCCCGCTGCTGCGCACCGCCCCGGCGCATGATGCGGCCGAGCAGGCCGCCGCCGCGCGGCATGGGGCCGACCTGGTCTTCCTGTCCCCCGCATTCGCCACCCGATCCCATCCCGGCGCCCGTGCGCTGGGGCCGGTGCGCTTCGGCCTGCTGGCCGGGCGCGGCCGCCTTCCGGTGATTGCCCTGGGGGGCATGGATGCGCCGCGATACCGGCGGCTGCGCGCCCTGGGCGCATCGGGCTGGGCGGGGATCGATGCCTTTACGGGCCCGGATTCTCAGGGGATCGGAGCGGCGAAGGGCTGAATTCAGGTGCGGAAGCTCCGCACCGCCCGGCGATCAGAACTTGAAGGCGGTGCCGATATAGACGGCCTGGCTGTCGCGCCGGTCATCCTCGATCGACAGGCGATCGCGCTGGAGGCGGTAACGGACGCCGCCGGTGACCTCCAGATTGCGGGTGATCGCGTAGGAACCGCTGAGATCGGCCGAGACCGCCTCATCCACGCCGATCAGGCCGGATCGGACGTCGGTGGGCCGATCGGCGCCGAGCTGGAACTTGGTGCTCCACTTGGGCGCGTTATAGCTGACGCCGACATCCACCGCCTCGCGGCCCGGCAGCAGGCCGCCATCGACGCGGGCGACCTCGCCCGAAAGGGCGAAGCGCTTCCAGCCCACGGCGACGCCCAGATTATAGGCGGTCGGCGTGATGCTGGTGGAAGGCGTGATCGCCAGGCGCTGGGCTTCTTCCTTGGTGGTCGCGCGGGCGCGGACCGCCACCGTCACGCCCCGGCGATTCGTGGCGGAGGAAGCGGGCGTGAAGCGGAAGGCGCCGCCGACCCCGCCGCCCGACAGCCCCGCGCCGTTGAAGGCGGCGGCGAGCTTCGGATTGGCGGCGGCGGGCGTGAAGGAGCCGAGGCTCCCCGGCGCCGTCAGGCTGATGGCCGGCGCCCGCTGTTTCGCGGGCTTGACCGACGCGGCGATCGCGGGCGCAAACGCCAGGGCGCAGGCCGCCGCAGCGACCCCCGCCAATCCAGCAGTTTTGCGACTCACAGACACGGTTGCATACTCTCCCTGCAACTTGCGCCTAACATGAACGGGCAGGCGGGTTCCACCACTCGTCTGCAAATTCCCACGGCCTGTTGCACCAACTCCACAACCCGGGGAGGGCGCGGCGCGGGCATGCCAGCATCCCGCCGCCCGGCCAAGCGCCCGCGCGACGCAAGCGCGCCGCCGCACGGCGGACGGATTCGGCCCGCATGCCGCGCTTGCGGGGCGGACGGGAGCATCTATAACGGCCCGCGACACCATATGCCTTCCAAGGACTATTTCATGGCCCGCTCGTCCGTTTCTCCCCTTGCCCTGGCCGCCGCGCTTTCCGCGCTGGTGGCGCTTTCCGCCTGCGGTGGCGGCAAGGAGCGGCCGAAGACGGACCTCGCCGCCTCGCGCGTCACCACGATCGGCGTGAACGCCTATCTGTGGCGGGCCGCGCTCGACACCCTGTCGTTCATGCCGATGGTGCAGGCGGACGCCAATGGCGGCGTGCTGGTGACCGACTGGTATGTGAACCCCGCGCTCGCCACCGAGCGGATGAAGGTGACGGTGACGGTGCTCGACCAGGATCTGCGCGCCGATGCGCTGCGGGTCGCGGCCTCGCGCCAGGTGATGCAGAACGGCCAGTGGGCCGATGCGCCCGTTCAGGCGGCGACGGTGCAGAAGCTGGAGGAGATCATCCTCACCAAGGCGCGCGACCTGCGCCGCGCCGCGGTCGCCGGCTGAGGACGGACGCCCCATGACCACGCGGTTCAACCCGCAGGCGGCGGACAAGCGCTGGCAGGCGGCCTGGGACGAGGGCCAGACCTTCCGCGCCGACGATGCCAGCCCCAAGCCCAAAAGCTATGTGCTGGAGATGTTCCCCTATCCTTCGGGGCGCATCCACATGGGCCATGTGCGCAACTATACGATGGGCGACGTGCTGGCCCGGTTCCGGCGGATGACGGGGCATGAGGTGCTCCACCCGATGGGCTGGGACGCCTTCGGCATGCCGGCCGAGAATGCGGCGATGGAAAAGAAGGTCCATCCCGGCAGCTGGACGCGCGAGAATATCGCCGCGATGAAGGCCCAGCTGAAGCGGCTGGGCTTCGCGCTCGACTGGAGCCGCGAGCTGGCGACCTGCGAGCCCGATTATTACGGGCAGGAACAGGCGCTGTTCCTCGATCTCTATGCGGCCGGCCTCGTCTATCGCAAGGAATCGGCGGTCAACTGGGACCCGGTCGACATGACGGTGCTCGCCAACGAGCAGGTGATCGACGGGCGCGGCTGGCGTTCGGGCGCGCTGGTGGAGCGGCGCAAGCTCAGCCAGTGGTTCCTCAAGATCACCGATTTCGCCGACGAGCTGCTGGAAGGCCTCTCCACGCTGGACCAGTGGCCTGAAAAGGTGCGGCTGATGCAGGAAAACTGGATCGGCAAGAGCCAGGGCCTGCGCTTCACCTTCAAGCTGGACGCGCCGGCCGCCGGCCATGACGGCTTCGACGTGTTCACCACCCGGCCGGACACGATGTTCGGCGCCAGCTTCGCCGCCATCTCGGTCGATCATCCGATCGCGCTGGCGCTGGCGGAGCAGGACGCCCGGCTCGCCGCCTTTTCGGAGGAATGCCGCCGCATCGGCACCGCCGCGGCCGAGATCGAGACCGCGGAGAAGCTGGGCTACGACACCGGCCTTTCGGTGATCCACCCGCTCGATCCCACGTGGAAGCTGCCGGTGTTCGTCGCCAATTTCGTGCTGATGGATTATGGCACCGGCGCGGTGTTCGGCTGCCCGGCGCACGACCAGCGCGACCTTGATTTCGCCCGCAAATATGCGCTGCCGGTCGAACGGGTGGTGGCCCCTTCGCCCGAGGAGGCGGACGCGCCGATCGGCGACGAGGCCTATACCGGTCCCGGCCGGCTGGTGAATTCCCGCTTCCTCGACGGCATGTCGGTGGAAGGGGCGAAGGCGGCGGTGATCGCCCGGGCCGAGGGCGAAGGCTGGGGCCGCGGCACCACCGTGTGGCGCCTGCGCGACTGGGGGGTTTCCCGCCAGCGTTACTGGGGCACGCCGATCCCGATCATCCATTGCGACGCCTGCGGGCCCGTGGCGGTGCCGAAGGACCAGCTTCCCGTGGTGCTGCCCGAGGATGTTTCCTTCGACGTGCCGGGCAATCCGCTGGACCGCCATCCGACCTGGAAGAATGTCGATTGCCCGTCCTGCGGCGCGCCCGCGCGCCGGGAGACCGACACGCTCGACACCTTCGTCGATTCGAGCTGGTATTTCATCCGCTTCGCCAGCGCGCCCAAGGACAAGCCGTTCGATCGCGCCGTGGCCGAGCAGTGGCTGCCGGTGGGCCAGTATATCGGCGGGGTGGAGCATGCGATCCTCCACCTTCTTTATTCGCGCTTCTGGACGCGGGCGCTCAAGCGAATCGGCCGGATCGACATTGCCGAGCCCTTCACCGGCCTGTTCACGCAGGGCATGGTGACGCATGAGACCTACAAGGCGCCCGACGGCCGCTGGCTGAGCCCCGAAGAGGTGGAAAATCGCGACGGCGGGCTGGTGATCGTCGAGACCGGCGAGGCGGTGACGCCCGGCCGTGTCGAGAAGATGTCCAAATCCAAGAAGAACGTCGTCGATCCGGGGCCTATCGTCGATCAATATGGCGCGGACGCGGTGCGCTGGTTCATGCTGTCCGACAGCCCGCCCGAGCGCGATCTCGCCTGGAGCGAGGCCGGCATCGAGGGCGCGTGGCGCTTCGTCCAGCGGCTGTGGCGCCTGGCCGGCAGCATCGCGGGCGTCGAGGGCGAGGACAGGGACCTGGACCGCAAGCTCCACCGCACCATCGCCGGCGTGGCGGAGGATGTGGAGGCGCTGTCCTTCAACAAGGCCGTCGCCAAGCTCTACGAGCTCGCCAACGCCATAGAGAAGGCCCAGCCTTCGGCCTCGCGCGATTTCGCGGTGCGGACGATCGTGCGCCTCGTCGCGCCGATGGTGCCGCATCTCGCCGAGGAAGCCTGGAGCCTGCTGGGCGAAACCGGCCTCGTCGCCGATGCGCCCTGGCCCGAGGCCGATCCGGCGCTGCTGGTCGATGACGAGGTGACGATTGCCATCCAGATCAACGGCAAGCTGCGCGACACGCTCGTCGCCCCCAAGGGCACCGACCGGCCGGCGCTGGAGGCGCTGGCGCTGGGATCGGACAAGGTGATCCGCCTGCTGGAAGGCAAGACGCCCAAGAAGGTGATCGTGGTGCCCGATCGCCTGGTGAATCTGGTCGCATGAGGCCGGCGCGCCCCGCCTCCCTGCTGGCGCTGGCGTTGCTCGGCCTCGCCGCGCCGATGCTGTCGGGCTGCGGGCTGCAGCCGCTTTATGCCGGCGGCAGCAAGGGCGCGGTGGCGCAATCGCTGGCCAATATCGAGGTGGCGCCGATTCCGGGGCAGGCCGGCTGGCTGGTGCGCAACGCGATCAACGACCGGCTGGCCGCCAGCGGGCCGGGGGAGAAGCGCTACCGGCTGGAGATCGAGCTGGACGACCAGCTCACCGGCTTCGGCGTCCGCACCGACAATGCCGTGACGCGCGAGCGGCGGACGCTGCGCGCCCGCTACAAGCTGATCGACGGCACCGCCGTGCTGCTGGATGCCACCGCCGGCTCCGATGCCGGCATCGACGTGGTCGGATCGGAATATGCGACCATCGCGGCCGAACAGACCGCGCTCGAGAATCTCTCCAACCAGATCGCCGACCAGATCGTCGCCCGCCTCGCGCTCTACGCCAAGCGCACCCAGACGGAGCAATGAAGGCCAGCCAGCGGCAGATCGAGCAGGCGCTGGACCGCGCCGATCCCGCGATCCGTTTCTACCTGCTCCACGGCCCCGATGAATCGGCGTCGCGCGCGCTGGCGAAGCGGCTGGCCAAGGCGCTGGGCGCCGATGCCGAGAAGGTGGCGCTGGCCGGGGCCACGCTGAAGGTGGATCCCGCCTTGCTGGCGGACGAGGCGGCCGCCATCGCCCTGTTCGGCGGCCCCCGGCATATCCTGATCGATCCGGCCGGCGACGAGATATTGGAGGCGGTCGAGGCGCTGCTGGCGCTTGCCCAGGCCGGCAATCCCGTGGTTGCCGTCGCCGGTGCGCTGCGCAAGGATTCGAAGCTGCTGAAGCTCGCCACGGCGGACGACGCGGCCATGGCCTTCGCCAGCTACGTGCCCGAGGGGCGCGACGCCGATCGCATCGCGGTGGCGCTGGGGCGGGAGATGGGGTTGCTGATCGAGCCCGACGTCGCCCGGCGGCTGGCGGCCGCCAGCGCCGGCGACCGCGCGGTGCTGGGGCAGGAACTGGACAAGTTCGCGGCTTTCCTCGATGCCGACCGGGACCATCCCAGGCCGCTCGACCATGAAGCGCTGGACAGGCTGGGGGCCGACAGCGAGGAAGGCGATCTCAGCCGCCTCGTCGATACGGCGCTGGCCGGCGACGTCGCCGCAGCGGATGACGAGCTTTCCCGGCTGATCGCGCTCGGCACCGATGCCATCCCGATCGTCCGTGCCTTCCAGCGCCAGCTGCTGCTGCTGATCCAGCTCCGCGCCGAGGTGGCCGAGGGCAAGTCGATCGACGCGGTGATGGCAGGCCCGGCGGGACGCGCGGTGTTCTGGAAGGAAAAGGACCGGGTGGCCCGGCTCCTGACCCGCTGGACGCCCGAGGCGCTGGCCACCGCGCTCGGCCGCATGGCCGATACCGGCCGGCAGGTGATGCGCTCCGGCGGGCCGGGGATCATCGCGATGGAAACCGAGATATTGGCGCTGGCCCGCGCCGCCAGCCGCCTGCGCTAGGCCGGAATCCAGCCCGGCCCCGGCCCGGATCGCCCCGCCACGGGCTTTCTGCCCGTCCCGATCAGCTCAGGCCGATGCGCCCCAGCACCTTGCGCGCCCAGGGCTGCAGCCGGTGCGGCACCCAATCGTTCACGAAATGCCGGCCGCGCACCTGCCAGTCGGTCTTGTCGCCGCTGCCGGGGCGCGGCTTGAACACGGTCGTGCGTTCGGGAACGGCGGCCGCCCCGTCCGGGAAGGCGGTGTAATAATAAAGCGCGATCGATCGCCGCGCCCGATCGGGCGGGCAGGTCAGCGGCTCGGGATGGCCGTGATAGCTGTCGAGCGCGGTGTTGAAGAGCACGGCGCGGCCCAGCAGCGGCGCGATCACCTTCTGCCGCGCCTTCATGCTGCGCGGCGACAACTACGATGGCCGGTTGAGCGGCGACTATGATGGCCGGTAGGATCGGTTGTCTGGTCTGATCGT
>NZ_PHHF01000020.1 GCF_003034225.1 Edaphosphingomonas fennica | reverse complement strand
GCATGCGGTGAAAGCTGCACGTGCGGTTCGGCGGGGGGATCAGGGCTGACTCCATGAGCAGCACCAATCCTACCCGACTGACCGAAAATATGGGGCCATGCGAGGCCGACTGCCCCGCGGCGATCCTCGATCTGCTGAGCCCGACCGAGCATGAATATGCGCTCGATTGGCGCGCACGTTGCCGGGCGAACCTTGCGCACCGCGCGCGCAAACTCGCGGACGGGGATCGCATCCGGCTTCCCGAGCCGGTGACCTTCACCGACGGTAATGTCGCGCAGGAGTTCGTCGTCTGCAAGCGCGGCCGGAGGCTCGTGCTTCGCGATCCGCAGAATGGCTGCTTCTACCGGATCAGTCGCCTCATGACGCGCGCCTGGGTGGTCGTACCGGTCACCAAGATCCACAAGACGCTGTTTGCATGAGCGTCAATCCTCGAGGAGAAAGGGATCAGGTCATGACGACGGCCATCGACAGGCGTTGTCTGTCTCCCAAACGCCAGTTGCTCTGCAGCCGCGAGAATGCCCTGCGCGTCGCCAGCCGGATTTTCGATCATTCGCAGGGTAAGGTAAGCATCCTGCGCACTACCGATCCGCTGCAGCCTTTCCGCATCTCTACCGACCCTGCGTCGTCGGGCCTGATCGTCCTCGAGATGGTCGCCTGAAGCCCTCTCCATTCATGTCTTCCGGAGCAAAGCCCATCCGCATGCTGACCGCCGCTGCAACGCAGCCAGGCCCATGATCCCGCCGCTCGCGACCCATGGCAAGAGGGAAGGGGGATGAATGACGGTGTTCTCCAAGCTGGAAGGATCCGCCATGGACACTAACTTTTACATTACCGCGCGGTCTTCGAAATTCCCCCTCGACTACGCACACAGCAGGGAGGACGCAGCCGCGCTGCTCGCGCGTCACCGCGATCGCCATCCCGACGCTGTTGTCGAGTCCACCAACGCCTATTTCGAACGCACGCGCGCCGAAACATTGGCGTCATTTCCTCTCAGCCGGATCACGCAGCGTTTCTACGACGCTATGCTGGGCGTTCTCCCGCCACAATATATCAAGGGCGTTGCGGGCTTCTTTCTCTCCGAAGCGGCGACCCAGAACATCCACGCCCAGTTCATCGTGCATGGCGGCTGCACCTACGGTGGTTACGCGGACCTGGCGCGCGAATCCCGCAAGATCTGGACCATTGCCGACGTCCTTGAACTCGAAAGCCGGGCCGGCGCGCGCACCTTGACGTTCGACTGGTTTCCTGGGGACTGAACTTCGTGTTCGACGCAATGGAAAAGATCAGCGCCCTTTGTCATAGACATCGAATGTATCGTTTTCTGTGTTTCCTATTCCTTGTCTCCGCATGCGACGTCCGGGGTGCTCCCGTCAATGAGCCGGGGTTTACCGCATCCGCTCGCGCGCTCGATGGCGACACGATTGCAGCCGATTTCCGTCTCCTTGGTGTCGATGCGTTCGAGCGCCGTCAGCTCTGTGAACGGGCGCGGTCGTGCTGGGAATGTGGCAAGGCGGCTCAGGATCATGCCGCGCGGATTCTGGGCGAAGCCGACGCCCAAATCCGGCTCACCAACCGCTCGAGCTATGGTCGGCCGGTGGCGACTGTGACCGTGAAAGGCCGCGATCTCGGAGAGACGCTGATCCGCGCGGGTCTCGCCATTCCCCAACCCCAATTCCTGAAAACCGATCCGGCGCGTGCGAAGCAATATACCGAAGCCTTTGCCGCCGCGCAGCGAAACAAGGCTGGCGCGTTCGCTGGCCAGTGGATCGAGCCGGCTCGGTGGCGGCGCGGCGACCGCCTCGCTTGTGAGCGGTGATCTCCAAGGCTGGAGCGGCGTACCGCGCGGTCCCGTCAGGCAGTGAGGCCGGGATCGGCCCACCAGGAACGGCCTTGCCTGAAGTTCTCGGTTGAGGCGACGACAGGGCCATCCGGTTCGTCAGCTACATAAGGCGAGACCAGCGGACGTGCCCTGATTTTCCGGCGGTGGATGCTGCCCGCGACGCGGCCGCGCGCTTCGAGCAGCTCTTCGAGCCACATCAGATCGTCGAGCATCTCGACGATGCCGCGGCCAGCGAGGCAGAAATAGATGCAGCGCTGGAAATCGTCGCCTGCCGGATTGCTCAGGATGGACGCGAGCTTGCGCTTGCCGCCCGTCTCACCCTCATGGACCCAGGACATCGCCTCGCGCAGTTCGCGCACCGAATAATAGGCATCCTCGACATGCATACCGATCGCCGCATTGGCCAGCATGCGGCGGGTGGGGCGGTTTTGATCGTCAAGCGCGGCATCGCGCAGCGTCACATCGAGATCGAACGGTTCAAAATAGCGGGCGGCCTGCTCGGTCATTAAAAATCTCCCTTGAATGGAACATAACATGAACAATTATCCGGTCAAGTCACGCTCGATCGCTGTCATGGTGGGACTGCCGCACCTTGCTGATGGGGTGCTCCTGCGGCGCGCCCGACAGCTTCAGCAGCCCGTCCTGATTTCCGCCAATGCCCTGTCGCGCTGGTCGACGAAGCGAGGTTGGCGCGAATGGGCCGGCTGGACGACGCGGCCACTCATGAATGCGCATGGTCTTCGCAGCCTCAGCCTCGACAGCGCGGGGTTCAGCGCAATGGTCACCTATGGGCGCTATCCCTGGACGGTCGATGATTATGTCGGCCTGGCCGCAGCCTATCCATTCCGCTGGTGGGCAAGCCTCGACTATTGCGTCGAGCAGGAAGTGGCCAGCGATCGCAACGAGGTGCTCGACCGCATGTCCCGTACCATCCGGGCCAACATCGAATGCCGGCTGCGCGCTGAAAATGCCGGGATCGATGCGACCTTCATGCCGGTCATTCAGGGACGTCATCCCGGTGATTATGAACGCTGTGCAGTGGCGCTCGCGCATATGATCGAGCGCGCCGGGCTTGTCGGTGTCGGCAGCATGTGCCGGCGCCCTGTCCATGGCGCGGATGGACTGATCGCCGTCGTTGATCGTCTCGACCAGGTGCTGCCAAGGCAGACCCGTCTGCATCTCTTCGGCGTCAAGGGCGCCGCCATCCCCTATCTCACCGCCTTCGCCCATCGTATCGCCTCGATCGACAGCCAGGCCTATGGGGTCAGCGCGCGCATCGCCGCGCGACGTTGTGGTCAAGCCAAGACCGACCGCTTGGTGGCGGACCATATGACGCAGTGGTTGCTCAGACAGCATGCTCGCCTTGATCGGCCTTCGCGACAGTTGCCGGTGCAACCTGAGGTGCCGCCACCTCCCGAACCGGCAGACCCCTGGGAGCGGGTGATCGCACAGGCGCGCCGCGAGATACGCGATCTCATCGAAACCGGCGATCTCGACCATGACGAGATGACGGCCCTGTGGACCGAGCAATGGGCAGCGGACATCTACGGCGCAGCATCAGCGGACTGAAGGTGAGGAGAGGGGGAACGGAGGTGTGAGCGGCCGAACCGCTCGAGACCCGGAGACTCTCATGAATTATGATCTCGCCTTCCGCTACAGTCAGGCTCTCGATCCCAGCGCGCTGATCACGATCGGCACGGCGCTGCATGCGATCCACGCCGCCATCACCGATTGCCGCAACGCCGGCATCGATCTCGAACGTGATCCGGCGGTTATTCTGCTTGCGCGCCATCTGGGGACGGTGTGCGAAACGCGTGCACCGGACGCGGATCTGCGGCGCGACTGCATCGCGCGGATCGCCGAGCTGCGGAACCGGCCGGTTCTGAAGACGCTCGCCTATCGCGGCGTTGCCCATGACGAGCCCGCCAAGCGCCTGTTTCATTCGGAGGGGCGCGCCGCCATGCGCCGCCTGGCCGACGCCCTCGCGCTCGACGAGGGCAGTTTCGATATCCGGTCCAACAAGGGTGGTCCCGCCGTGTCAGGCGAAGTGACGCTGCACGGCGAGGATGTCTGGGTGCAACTCTCGCTCGGCCTCTCCGGTCCCGATCGGGAAGTGTGCTTTCGCAAGGTGCAGGGCCGCGACGATCATCTTGGAGACCGTAATTGTTGGGCGTCAATCCGCGAACTTGTCGACCCGGGCCGCTTCGCCGCACGAATCCGGCGGGAGCTTCGCTTGTCCACATCGCAGCCCGTTGTTCCCCGTCTCGTCGCCTGAACGAAGGCGATCATGCGCATTCTTTTCGTCCGCGTCAGGATCGGCGTCCAGGAGTCGGGCTATTCCTATCGCCTCTATATACCTTTCACGGAAAGTTCGTTCGAACGGCAAGCGTTGATCTCGGTGCATTCCGATTTCGGGCGCGGGCTTGCGCGCGCGTATGCCAGTTGTGGGTGTGATCGAGAAACTGTCGGAGCGGTACGCTGTCCCCTCCGACCATCGCCGCCACGTCTCCTGGGATTCGCATCGAAGGAGACCGATGATGTCAGAGCCGTTTGACCCCGCTGACACCGACGCATGGATTGCCCATGGTCGAAGCCCGGTACAAGCAGCGGCGCTCGCTGATGCCTGGCGCCGCTTCCCGGACCTTGCGAACGATTCCCCACTCGATCAGCGCATGGCACGTATGCGCGAGCGTGTCACGGCACTGCGGCCGGTGATGGAAGCGATGGCGCACATGGTCGAGGCGGAACGACAGGCCCGCAATTTCGCCTTCACCGCAAGACGAGTCGCCGAGGGACGGGGGGATGATCGCGATCGTGCCATTCTGCGCGCGCGCGATCTCCATGGCCATGACTGGGATCGATCGGTCCGCTATGCCGATGGCTGGTATGCCGCGCATGCGGGCTGGGATCCCGAATGCCGCAAGCCTGGCCCACTCGATGCGGGCGCCGAAGCCTATGATCACGGCTTTTGCGATGGTGGCGGCAACCGCGATGACCTCTTCGACACCGCGCGCCGCGCCTTGATGGTGGATCGCACACCAACGTCTTCGGCCATTTTGCCCGCGCGGCCTCGTCCCAGCGAATGGCTCAAGCCGACTGACGTGCCGCGGCCGGCACGCTGGCATCGTCGCCTCCTCCTGATCGGTGCGCCCGAAGCCGGACTGGTCGCCGCGCCGGCAAAAACGGCCCTGCTTCGTCCGGCTCTCGATTCCTGCTCGGGCTGCGGGGAGGCGACCATCGTCGTCATTTCCGGAGCCGGTTTTCACCCTCTCGATAGAGCCGATACGGCGCTGCCCCTCGGTGGTCCCGAAGCACTGGAGGTACTCGCGTCCGATCGCGCACTCCAGGCCTGCTTGCGGGCGCTGCTCGGTGATCGCGACTTTGATGACATCCTTGTCGCTGCCCAAGGGTATTATCTGGCTTTGCTCGATGCACATGCTGCAGCGCTTCCGCTTTGCCGGACAATGGAACGAACGCGGAACACCGCGCTCCAGCAACGGACGCACTTTCGTATCTGGCTCGACCGTGGGTTTCTCGCGGGCCAGACGGTCGGGGCAGGCCACATTCGTTGGGGCAAGGCCGTCAATGGCCTGACGGGCCGGCTCGGAGAATTTACGGCCCGTTATGCCGGCAAGCTTCCCCCGCGCGGCCACCGCATCGTCATCGAAACCGCCGACGGTAAGCCTGCCGCGGGCTTCGTCACGGCGCGAGGCGAGCCATTGGCATGGGAAACCGTCATCGCAAATCGCGCCCGTCTGCGCAGCACGATGGCAGCGCGCCTGCGGGCATTCGGCGGTGCAACGCGGCTGGCATGGCCAAGGCCAGCAAACACGTCAATCCAGGGAAGGAACGATTCTATGGACGCCTCCCGCGCAAGGTAGTTTCTCGATGTTGCTCCGGCATTGGATGCGTGAATCTATCCGGCCTGTTGATTGAGGTGTTTTCGCCCCTGGCCATGATGGGAATCCGCGCGGTTCAGTGCCTTTTAAGATGAGCGGCCTCGAGGGCCATCGTTCCTTACAGGCTGTGAAGCGGCGGTCCGTGCCGTTACACCATCAAGTCTTCACCTCGCATTTGTAACCTCTGATCAGATTGCGGCCCGCTGCCCGAACGGTCACGCCATTTTGTAACTTTCGCCGCTTCGCAACATCGCCCAGGCCATGCGAGCAGTCTTGTTTGCCATGGCGACGAGTGTCTTGTTGTGGCCTGCCCTTGATTGCAGTTCCTGCGCCCATTTTGAACGCCGGTCGTCATGCTTGGCGATCCGCAGCAACGCAGACCGTGCACCATGTATCAGCTGGCGCCTCAGGTAATGATTGGCTCTGTTCCCGATACCACCGAGCCTTGGCTTTCCGCCGGTCGTGTATTGTCGCGGAACCAGTCCAATCCAGGCAGAAAGGGCTCGGCCGGATGCGAAGTGTCGGCCATCGTCAATTGCGGCGATGAGGGAGGTTGCGACAATCGGTCCTACCCCCGGCAGCGTAGTCAGACGTTTGCAACGATCGTCTCTCCGGCAGATATCAACCAGCATGTCATCCAGAGTGGATACTCTGGCATCCAAGTCGCGATACTCCTCGACGAGCTTCAGGAACAGGTCCTTCGCCAAGTGCGATAGTTCGGCAATTTCGATCATCTTGTCGACCTGCAGCCGGAACCGGGACGCACCTGCCGGCATGACGACGCCATACTCGGCCAAAAGACCACGAGTGTGATTGATCAACGCGGTGCGCTGCACGATCAGTCTGTCACGCGTTCGGTGCAGAGCTTGCAGATCCTGCTGTTCGACGCTCTTCAGCGGCACGAACCGCATGGTTGGCCTGTTGGCAGCTTCGAAAATGGCTTCGGCATCAACCGCATCATTCTTCGATCCCTTCACGAATGGCTTGACGAAACGCGGATGGATCAGGCGAACGGCATAACTCAGCGCCTCGAAGACGCGGCCCCAGTGGTGTGAACTGGCGCAGGCTTCCATCGCGACCGACTGCGGTTGCAATCTGGTCACCGCATCGACCAGCTTTGCCCTGCTAACCTTCCGCGAGATTACCTCACCTTCGCAAGTGATCCCGTAGATGTGAAAAGACTGCTTGCCCAAATCGATCGCTAGCATTTGCATGTGATGAACTCCTCTTCCCGGTCGCTGTGGCAACATGCTCGGCCCGCTTGCGGGAGGCGTCCATCCCATAAGATGAAAATCCGAAAGGTGACTATTGGCGTCACGCTGTTGATGCATGACAGCGATGAGGATCGCCTCTCGACCATGAGCCTCGCCCGTATCGGCGAGGAAATGGACTTCGGTGACATGGTTGGCGCCTTCGCCATCACATCCGCCGACGATGTCCCACCCCATGCCCTGCAGGCTGAACTCACCGCGCTCGGCAACGACGGCACCTTCTTTGACGACAGGATGGAGCACGCAGATGACTGACGGATCGTCCATGACGAAAGCATGCACAGTCGCCGCAGTGCTGTGCGAGTTGCTCGAGACCCACATGCAGGCATGCGACGTGGGAGGGCGGCCGTCAGGGGATCACCACCATCATATCGTCTCGGCTGTGCATGGAACCCGTGCTGACGTGGAAATCCTCTCCAGCTGTGAAAATGAAGACGGTGTCGAGATCGGGTTGACGCTCAATGATGGCGCCACCTTCCGGATACAGGTTGAGAGCCTGTCCGCATCTCCTGGTCAGGAATAGCCCCATGACCGAGGACGAATTCGATCAACTCGTTGATGATGCGACGCATGCAGTCAACAATCTAATCCCGGATCTCTATCTCGACGGCATGGGCGACACTGCCCATAGCGGTGTGCTTTACGCGATCAATGATGCCCTCAGCACTATATTGCGGGACGTCATCGAACCCCGCTGATGACTTCGGCCTCGATCGGGGCTGACGATGTCGGCCGTGCGCCAAGGCATCTGGGCCTGTCACCCGCGATCATTCCAATGCCTCAAAGGGAGATCAGCATGTCTGCGCCAACCCATTTCGTTCACGTCTATGCCACCGTGCGCGTCAAACTGGGCGTGACCGCACATGACCAGTTTGCAGCAATGAAGGAGGCAGATCGCCTTCTCTTTGCCAACGGTTTCGGTGTTCGTCTGATTCCGAGTGCTACAGGAGTGCTTGAAGCGGACTACGCCGAAGAAGTGTCCGGCTATCTTGTCGACGAAGCGGGCGACCACGAATACGACCGGAGCCGGACCTATGCTGCCGATGGTGCACCCATTTCGTGAAATATGTCACGCTGCGAGGCCTGACACTATCGAATTTGGGTAATGCTCGTCAGGCTTTCGTCAGACTTGTCGGCGATGTTCGCATGCGTGAGAACGGCGGTGGAAAACTAGACCACGGTAGCGGCGGGATTGTCCGGCTGCGGGCGGCGTAAAAGTCGTCCACT
>NZ_PHHF01000050.1 GCF_003034225.1 Edaphosphingomonas fennica | reverse complement strand
CGGTCCTGGTAGAATCAATCAAGCGTTCAGTGTTCGTTCTTCAACCTGGCCAAAATCGCAGCTTCGGGCCGACTGGGCCTAATAGGTCTGTTCGCTGACCGCGATCCGCCGGCACGCTTCAGCGGTCGAGGCGCCCTGCGCCAGCACAATCTCAACTTCACGCAGCTTGCCGATAATCTCTTCCGGCTTGTGCTTCTTGCTCGGCATTCGTCGTCCCTTTCGTGGTCCAGACTATCATAGTCTCTGGGCCACTCAGCGGGGGGCAGATCATCGCGTTGGCGGATCGCAAGCCTTCTATCACACCCGCGACGACTACATTCAGATGCCGCCCTTCAAGGTGTTTCATTCCGCCGATGATTATTATGCCACGCTCGCTCATGAGGCAGTGCATCTTGCAGGCCATGAAAGCCGTCTGAACCGCAAGACGCTGATTTCAACAAGCCGCGCGGACTATGCGAGGGACGAGTTAGTGGCGGAGCTGGGAGCCTGTTTCATCGGCGCCATCGTCGGTTTCAAGGTCGAGGAACGGGAAGACCATGCAGCTTACCTTGAACACTGGTTGACCGCGCTCCGCAACGATAAGCGAGCCATTTTCGAGGCCGCGCGCGAAGCGCAGAATGCCGCCGATTACCTCTTGGCGATGATGCTGGATCAAGGGGGCTGAAACGGTCCCCCGCGCCAAAAAAACGGGCGGACGCCGCGTTATCGCGGCGTCCCAATTTTGAACTAGGATTTTTGCGGTCTGCCCAAGTGGTTTATATACATATCCCGATATGGTAACTATATTGCAGCCTAGGTCGTTATCAGGTGCAAAATGGAAAATATCATCAACACCTATCAGAATCGCATAAAGGCGATGGGCTTCAAGCCTCGGCGCAAGGAAGACGTTCCTGTCGTCATGGACGTCTATTGCGAAGCACTCGCAAATGCCAAAATTGAAGGGCTGGAATTGCTTGCCGATGACCATGCCTTTTGTTTGTTATTGGTAGAAACTGAAATCCCCGTCGATGTGGCGATCAATCTAGCGCAGGAATACAACCGCGATGTTCTGTCGCGGCAGAAGATTGCTGCATGACAGGTGGGTGATCCATATACCTGGCGAGACAGCACCGTTCTTAGGAACAAGCTGGGTTTACGCGACGATAAGACTCTTTCGGAACGAGAAGCCTTCTTCTCGGTCGTCCGGCATGGTGAGCTGACGTTACAGCGCGCCGCGCCGGCGATGACGGCGCGCGAGTATGGCGCCATCCACAAGCATATGTTCCAAGACGTCTATGAGTGGGCGGGCCGATTCCGCACCGTGGACATTAGCAAGCCGGGCAGCACCTTTGCGCGGGCGCACTTCATCGCGCGCAGCATGGACCATGAGTTCCGCCAGCTGCCGGATCTTCAAACTCTCAAATCCATGGACCGTGATCGCTTCGCCGACACGATGGCGCGCCATATCTCCGAGCTGAACGCCATTCACCCGTTCCGCGAAGGGAACGGCCGCACAATGCGCCTGCATTTGCAGCTTCACTCCCTCGCGGCAGAGAAGTTCGTTTCGATTCAGGCAATGGGGCCGATGGATTGGATGGAGGCGAGCCGAGACAGCTTCCATACCGGCAATCATGCCTCGCTCGCCAAGGTCATTCGGGACGCGATGCCGCAGGAGCAATCGCGCCGGGAACCGGCGCGAGGCCCCGCGGGCATCGCCATGCCGCCCGCCATGGATTCTCTTATGCCAGCGGGCGAGCGCCGCGCCATGAGCATCGAGCAGGCCAAGGAGCAGATCAATCGCTACTTGCCGACCGCGCAGGCCGTGGCCGCGCGGCAGTATGAGCAGCTGAACCGCCTCGCAGCGACTTCCGGCGACATGCGCCAGCTCGCCGAGCGTTCCGCGCAAGAGCTGGCATTCTTTCGCGATCCGAAAGGACCGCTCCACCATGTGCAAATTATCGAGCAGCGCCGCTATCACCAGATCGAGGTCAATTGGGCCGAGGGGATGGACCCCCTTCAACGGGTTCGCGCGATCAGTGCCGGCGCTGCATCCTTCCTGGACAAGATGAGCCCGCGCGACGTTCAAGCCGCCGATCGCGCGCTCCGGATGCAGGTCATGCCTCCCGGCGTCAGCCAAGTGGACTTGCGCCTTGCCGAGCAGTTCCAGAAAAATTCGCCCGAGCAGAACCGCGACGACGCGCGGCTTGCCCCCTTTCAGATCGCCATCGACAAGCGGGTTGCCGACGCCGTTGGAAAGGGCGCGTCCAAGGAGCAGCTGGCGGCGATCACCGAGAGCGCGAAATCCAATGTCGTCTCCGCGTTGCGCGAAGGTAAAATCCCTACGCAGAAGGCCGACAAGCCGAAGGATCGCGAGCGCTAGTCAATCGAGCGGCCGAGGGCCGCGCGCTGATAGTTTGTCAGCTGCCACATAGGATCGAGCGGCCCAGGGCCGCGCCCCGTCAGTGGTGGCAGCTGCCACCGGGGAACACCAAGGGCACCCGCCCTTTCGTTCCCGAAGCATAATCGACAGGACCGGGTTGCGCGCCAAGTTCGGCCAGATCGGCACGCTCACGCGCGCCGGGCCTCCCTAGCCGCGCCGCCCGCACCACTCCCATCGATTTTGCTCCCCCCTCCCCATCCCGCGCTTCGCCAGCGGGTCAGAGCCGCAGGCCGCAGGCAGCGGCTTCGCCTGAAGGAGTGAGGAAGAATGGAGATTACCCCCGAGCAGATCGCGACCATCGCGGCGCTTAACGACCTTGCGCGGCGGACCATGGGCGTCACTTGCCGCACCGTGGTTACGCAGGGAATCGGGGCGCTCGATGCCAGCGCGCAGACCGACATTTTCAAGCTGATCGAGAGCTTCGAGGATTTCACCCCGGACAATGACCCGAGGGGCGAGCATGACGCCGGTTTCCTTTATCGCGACGTGACCGGCCAATGGCATACCCGCTGGACCGACGACGACACGCGGCCCGCCCTCTCCGTCATGTGGAAGATCGACTATTACGACCGCGAGCTAGAGTTTGGCAGCGCCGAACCTTGGAATCCCGACGCCACGACGCGCGTGCTCACGATCCTTCTCGCCAACGAATATTGAAGGAGGCAGTCATGAGCAAAGCCCGTCCGGAGATCGAATTGAACTGGCGTGATGAGAATTACGGTTCCGTCTATGCCGTCGCCGCCTTCCGCAACTATGCGGGCACCTTCGATTGGAGCGAACGCACCCACCAGCGGTTTCGCGGATGCCTGAAACGCGCAGGCTTCGCCTTCCATCAGGGCCGGTGCAGCTACATCGCAAGCAGCGGCTCCCGCGAGGAAAGGAAGCGCGCTCTTTGTGACGAGCTGGACCGCGCAGGTTTCCAGATCGTTCGCGGCGACGTGAGGGGGGCAGCATGAACCGCGAGCGCCGCAAGCAGATCGCCGCAGCGCGCGCCCTGATCGATCAGGGCAAAGCCCTCTTTGATGAGGCGCGCGAAATGCTCGAAACCGTCAAGGACGACGAGCAGTCCGCCCGCGACAATCTTCCCCCGAGCCTTGCTGACGGCGAAGGCGCGGAGAAGATGGACGCCGCAATATCCGAACTCGAGAACGCGATTTCAGCCCTTGAGGACTTCGACGCCGACGAGATCGGCAACACCCTCGACACCGCCAGCGAATAGGAAGGATCGACCATGGAGCCCATGCGCCACCTTGATAGAGACACCCGCCGCGCGCGCCTCCTAGCCGCGCGGACGCGGCCCGTTGGCGGTATCAACCGCCGGGGCATCTTCACCGGCCATTGGGATGGCGGCGACGTTGTGCGCCAGTTCCGCGGCGGCACCGGATCATGGATCGGCCTTGCGCCCTACAAGGCCAAGGCGGACCCGGAGCCGCAGCCATGAAAGTCAGCAACACGGCGAGCGCGGTTCGCGCTACCCTGTCCCCAACTGAGATCAGCGAGTTGCAATTCGTGATCGAGGCGGCCGAGCGCGCGGGGCATTACATGCCCGCGCGCGTCCCCAACATGATTGCGGCGCTGGCGAGCAGCGCCGACGATGTTCGGATGAAACAGGCCGCGAAGCGCGCGGAGAAAGATCGCGTGAAGCGGATCGAACAGGATCGACGCGCGCGCGATCGTCAATTCATGCTGGGCGAACGATACAGCGTCATGGCGGGCCGCGCCGACTTTGCTGACGCGGCATCCGATCCGGACATTCGCCAATGGGTTGACCTGACATTCCACGAGATCATGGGAAGGCCGCTACCCGATCAATGCGAAATTCGCCGCGATGTTTGGCTTGTCCGCGTCGTCCAACTCAACGGCGGTTCGTTTGACGCTGTTGTGGGGAGCGATTGCACCGAAACCTCCGATCCCGCCGAAATCAACTCCCTTGCCGAGCAGCTGATCGCGCGCTTCGAGGGTGCAATCATGGAATGATGGCGTGGGTTGGCGGTGGCAGCTGCCACCGGCATCACGAAATTGTGAAGCCCGTCGCCACACACGCGCGGCGATTTTGTGTATCATAGCTTTGGGCGGTGGCATCGGAGGTTCGCAGTCTCCGGCGCAAATCCTACCGCTCAAAGGAGGTGCATTTGATTGACTACATATGAAGCCATGCAATTGACGATCGCAGCCGTTGCGCTCGTGATCGCGATTGTAAAGCTGGGGCAGCGTAAAGACTGACCCAGCGGGCGGGGGCCTTCGCAGGGTCTCCGCCCATCTATCTAACGCTTGGCGGGGCGGAAAGTTTGAGCCCGCCACGTTCGCAGCATGGCGGGCTCAGGTAGGTGCATTGACTGACCGTCAATGAAGCCATCCCCTATATAGCGCAAAATCCTTGCCGTTCCAATAAGCGGTCTATCGCGAGAATGTTCCGCTCTTGTTCTCTTTGGCGCATAAGCGCGGCATGGCCGCGAACTACAACCGCCCCAAGCCCGTTGATCCGATCTGGTATCGGCAAAGCTGCTATCTGCGCATCCATTGCGCTTGCGGGCGGCATGTCGCCGTGCCCCTGGGCGAGTTTGCCCGCTCCCGGCGCATTTCCTTCGATACGCGTATATACGAGCTGATCGCGCGGCTCCGGTGCAGCCAGTGCCGGCGCAAGCCTCATGCGGACGTGACGCGATACCGCGCCGGCAACTAAATGACGGAGGATCCGATTACTCGGATTCTTCCGGTGCTGTTTGTTGGCATGTCACAAGCGACATGCAGTATTGAGGCGGACGAGCCGCCGCGTCATTCATTCGATCTAGGGGCCTGTTCCGGCCCCCTGGCGCAAGGGCTGGACCGTCTCGGCCGCAAACGGCCTCGCTTGGCGACCATGGGGGTTTCCCCGCCCTTCCTTCGCTACGCTCCGTGCAGGCCGGGTGATCCCCCTCCCCATGCTCGGCCCTCATTTGCGCCATTCCCCGACCCCGCTCGCCGCTGGGCAGAAGTCGATGACCCGTCATCGCCTTCGGCTCCATTCTAGGCAGGGAACAGCACATGACCGACATTCCGCTGGCAACGATCCTTCGGATCAACGCCGCCCGCACCATTTCGCTCGCGCGCTATGAGGAAGAGGGCAACTTTGATCGCTTCGGCTACATCAAAGACCTTGCCGAGAACCATGGCGCTGACCTTCCCGCCGTCATCGAGATTGCCGAGCTGCTAGGGCCGGAGGAAGATTTTGACGGCCTCGTGACCACCATCGAGGACGCCGCCGAGGGCTTCGGCTTTGGCGCTCTCATTGCCGGGGAGGCGTGAGCATGGGGCAAGAGCTTATGACGCCCGCGCAGATCGCCGACATTTGCGAGGGCCGGGACAAGGCCATAACCCTTTGGCTGAACCTGTATGACACCTACCATTCGACCCGCGATGAGGCGGCGCGGCTTACCGTTGGCGGCGCGCTTTCGCTCTCATGTGGACGGGACTGGACCGAGGACACATTGACGCGCGCTTTCATCCAGTCGCAGCCTATCGAGCGGCGCGACAAGGAGACGGGATCGCGCGAGACTATCGAGGCACGCGACAATTTCGCGCGCGTCCTAACCGAAACGATGGACCGGCGATGCTGGACCGCTCTCATGGAGCAGCTGGGCTTTGACCAGCTGCTAGACCAGCAGGCCCGAAAGGAATTTCATGACGGGCTACGCGATGCCCCCGTTCCGTTCACGCCCGACAATTGCACCGCCACTTTCGGCCATATCTGGACAAATCGCCGCGACCTCTATTTGCGCGGGATCGCCAATGTCTTCGCCAAGCTGGACCGCCGCTTTCGTTCGCACAACGGTTTCAAGATCGGCGCGCGGCTCATCATCGAAGGCGCGATAAACACATGGGGATCATGGGAGCGCTACGAGCGCCGCGACACGCTGCGCGACGTGGAGCGCGTTTTTCTCGAACTGGACGGCAAGCCCCCCGTCGCCGAGGCGGCAAGCATCGCTAGTCTTGTCGGCCAGGCCGCGCGTGACCGCGCGTCACTGCCGACCGTTCTGCAGGGCGATTATTTCCGCGTCCGAATCTTCAAGAATGGCAATCTGCACATTTGGTTCGAGCGCGACGATATGTTGCAGAGCGTCAATCTCTTGCTCGCGGAGTATTACGGCGAAGCCATTGGCGACAGCTACGATACGACCGAGGCCGAAACCGCCCCCGCCTATCACGTCACGCCTGCCAAGAATTTCGGCGCGTTCATGACCTCGCCAGAGATCGCGGCGCAAGTGATCGAACATGCGAGGATCGGCCAAGGCCAGCGCGTTCTAGAACCAAGCGCAGGCAAGGCCGCGCTCGCGACTGCCGCGCGCGATGCCGGCGCCGATGTTACGTGCGTCGAGCTGCAACCCGGCTTCGCTCACGAATTGCGCGTCGTGCATGGTTTTGCGGATGCGATCGAGGGGGACTTTCTCGCCCTGGACCCGCAGCACTTCACACCGTTTGACGCGGTGATAATGAATCCGCCGTTCGATCGCGGCCGAGACTGTGACCATGTGCGCCACGCGCTCGCCTTCCTGAAACCCGGTGGCGTGCTGGTGGCGATCATGAGCGCCCGCGCCGAATATGGCGAGGATCAGCGCCATAAGGCCCTGCACCGCATGATCGAGGGGTGCAGCGCTATCTATTTCCATGGTCGGAAATGGATCGACCTTCCTCTCGGCTCTTTCGCCCACGCCGGAACCAACGTGAACACCGTTTTGCTGGCGATCCGAAAGCCGGGATGATTGGCGCAGGCGGTGGCAGCTGCCACCGCCTGCCTTGCTGGCAGATCGAGGCGACAAAGCCGCCGCGCCGTTTTCGACTAAGGCCTGTGGACATTCACTTCGCGGCGAGGATTGTCGCGACGAGGTGCCAGTTGGCGGTGTAACTGCAGGCAGTTTTCTCGTAGCGCGTAGCGATGGCTCGGAACTCCTTGATCTTCGCGAAGAAGTTCTCGACCAGGTGTCGCCACTTATAGGCATGCCGGTCGTAATTGCGCTTGATCTTGCGGTTCGCTTTGGGCGGAATGACTGCGCTCGCGCCGCGCACATCCAACTCGGCAAGCAGCCAGTCAGCATCGAAGGCCTTGTCGGCCAGAAGCGCATCGAATGCTACGTCCTCGATCAGCGGTGCGACGCCTTTCAGGTCATGAGCCTGACCCGGCAGGAGAACAAGGTTGAACAGGTTTCCAAGCGCATCGACCAGCGCCACGATCTTGGTGGTCAGTCCGCCGCGCGAGCGCCCGATGGCCTGAGCGTGAGTCCCCCCCTTGCGCCGCTCGCCTTCTGGTGAGCCTGAACGATAGTACCGTCGATCAGCGCGTATTCAAAATCCGGCTCGCCGCGGATCTCTCTGAAAAGACGTTCGAAAACACCACCCTTCGCCCATCGTCGGAAGCGCCGGAACACGCTGTTCCAATTGCCGAATTCCGGCGGCAGATCCCGCCATGGAAGACCGGTGCGCACACGCCAGAGAACCGCCTCTAAAAACATGCGATTGTCCTTACCCGTCACACCGCTATCGCTCTTCTTGCCGGGAAGGTGGGGTTCAACGCGCGCCCATATCCCATCCGTCACCACAAATCGCTGCTCGTCCATTCAGAACTCCCCTTGGGAATCCTGATGATGTGGGCGCCCCCGCACTGACCGGCACTGCTATGGTGGTGGTCTCAGCATGTGGGATGAGGAGCGTTCGAGAT
>NZ_PHHF01000013.1 GCF_003034225.1 Edaphosphingomonas fennica | reverse complement strand
CCCGGCACCATGAACCCGCCGCGACAATCTGTTCTCATCCTGATAGTCGCTGACCTCTCACCCAGATCGTCGCGCTATATCCAGCCACTGTTGCCATCATAGGAGCCGTAGGCAGCGGACCCCGTGACCGCCGCAAAGCCTGCGACCGTTCGCGAAAGTCCACCGCCCAGATTGACCAACCCATCTGTCGAAGCTTCAGCGTGCGCATCGACGGTCGTAAGGTCATTGATGCCATAGCGAGCCGACCCAGCCAGAAACAGAACCTTGTCGTAGCTGAATGATTTCGTGCCGTAATCGAGGCGGGGTACGCCTGCGTCTATCGAGTACTGGAGGAGGCCCTTACGCAAAAGCATGGGGTTGAAGTAATAACTTTTGGTAATTTCAACCTGGCGGCCTGTGATGTCCGTTGCAACGAGCCTTACGTTACCCCCTGCCATCGACGGCAGGGATTTGAGGTCAAACGGACCCGAGGGCACTTCTCCCGAATAGACCCGTTGCTGACCGACATAGAGGTCGAGTGTGGAGGGCAGAACCGCAGCTCCCGAGAATTCGGGTAGAGGCGTGGTGACAAGATCGGGCCTTTGCTCGAACGCGCTCGCAATCTGAAGTCCAGCCATGCGAACGCTGCCGTTCCACGCGAGCGCATTGCTATTGAAGTCACCCAGAGTGACGGAGCGAATTGCAACCGGATCGATATGCCGGAAGCTTGTGTCTAGCCGGGTAAACGAGCCATTGCTCCCGCTCGCGCCCTGCGCGAGACTGAATTGGGTACTCGAGGAGAATACACCGATCCTCGTCAAAGCTAGGAGTTCCGTGTTCCCGCTCAGGAGCTTGGAACCGGCTTCGATACTGCCGTACAGGCTGTAATTCGCAACGAATCCCGGCGTCGGCTTCACAGCATCTAGATTTACTTCGGCGTTGCGACCGCCCAGTTCGACATTGTGCGTTTCGAGCAACGCGAGCGGAACGTCCAGGCTGACCTTCTGACGCGGCTCGTCATATTGAACTGCGATTCCGTAGTCGCTGAGCTCGACCTTCTCCCGCGCTTGCACAAATGGCGGAAGCTTAATCCGTAATGCCCGGAGCTCTTCTGCAATCGCTGCGTAGCGTCCATCCGCATACTGATCCATCGTCAGGAGTTGACCGGAAGCCGTTCCGTTCACCGTTACCTCGACAACGATGACGATCGGCGGCTCTTCTATGCTTGAAGCTTGGGCGCGCGGGACGTTATCGATTGGTGGACGGCCGATTGGCCCCTGCGCCAGCACTGTCACAGGCTCAACGGCGAGCGCCGCCAACTCAGGCGCCAGTGCCGCAACATCGACAAGTTCACGACGAGCGAACACCGCGAGTGAAGCCGAGTCTCCACCCGCTGTCAACTCTGCGCCAGCTGCTGCAGCCGAGCCCCCGCCCGATGCAAGGAGGGTTGCAGTCGTCAACAGCACCCCTCTCCTGCAACATCGGACGAAACAATACTGGTCATGGAAGAGCGACAACCACATCTTCCTTGATGTCGTCGGTGCGGTTCTTGGCAGTGATCGTCACAACCGACCCTGATGCGAGTTGCGGAAGTTTCTTGCCGCTCTCCGGGGCCAGCTTGAAGGTGCGGGCCACCCCCGCAAGGACATATCCGTTAAGCCCCTCGGTGGCGACCAGTGGGGTGCCATCCTTCGTGGTGGCCGAGAGATTGGCAACTTTGACACTGCGAGCGCCGCTATTTCTGACGGTGACAGCGAGATCTACACCAGAAGGAGCCACCGACCACTGTAGCTGGGCTTTTGCTTTCTCGGGGGTAACGAACACCGGCATGGAGGTCCGCAGAACCATCGAGATGCCACGGGCTCCGGTTTCCGGGTCAATCGGCTTTGGAAGCTCGTCGATGAATACCCGATAGGCGAGCTCACTTGTCACAGGCGTAACGGACGGGCGCGCCACACGAATTGTGTAAGACGCGCCCGCCGGGACCGTCGCCGCCGGCGGACTGACCAGCATTTCGTCAGTCGGGTCCAGCTTGTCCTCGCCGTCAACCTGCGTCCATTTGAAAATGCGGATCTGCAGGCTGACCGGTTCCTCGGCCGAGTTGCTCAGCGTGATGGAAGCGGCACGGTCCTTTTCGGAGAGATCCAGACCGATCGGGGAGATGCGCAGGGACGCGGCTGCGGCCTGCTGCGAAACCAGCAAGCTGAGCAACGCCAGTCCATGGGCAAGACGGTTCATGAAGCTCACCCTTAGAAAGCAAGCGTCATGGTTACGGTGTCGGTATACACGCCATCCGCCAAAGGATTGGTGATACCCGAGAGACCCGCATTCGTGATGCGCCCGTAGACGTTGTATGGCTTGGCAACGCCTGCCGTGAGATCCGCGAGCGTTTCGGCTGTATCAGCAACCAGAGCGTTGTAACGGCCGGCATCCTTATAAAGGTTGTACGGCACCAGAGCACCGCCCGGACCGATCAGGTTGCGCTGGCCCGAGGCGCCATTCAGACCGGCATCGAACGACAGCTGCGGACCACCGGCTGCAACCACGCTCGATGAGCAAACGATCCGCAGCGCAGTGCCGTCTGCGGACGAAACGGCGACACCGTCAACGCGGACGCTAGAGTCAGCGGCCGCCCGCGTGGTCACATCGCCCGTCGTACGGCCGAAGCTCAGCACAGCGTCGGGAACGCCGCCCGTGGTCGGCGTACTGCCGGCCCCGCCGACGAACGCACAGCCAGGCACCACCTCCAGCTGAACGTCCATACGACCGCTCACGCTTTGCGCCGCAGCCGGCGAGGCGATCGCCATAAGGCCGGCAACGCCGGCGAGACTACCCAGAACCACCTTCTTCATTACTCTTCCTTCAATGCTACAGCCGCTTGCGCGGCTTTGATGAACCGGACAGGGATCAAGCGGACGCGACAACGCGGCTCGCGCCGGCCTGGCTGCCCCCCCAGGCGCTCCGCCACACGGGCTGGTGCCCGTATCTCCGTTCAGCCGGCGCAGGCCGGCTGGATATTTCTGTCGATTGTGCGCGTGCCCGGGAGTGGGAGTTCCCGGACACGCGCTGCCCTCGCTTGCGACCCGAGGGGCAAGACGTTTCCAACAGCCCTCTGACGCCGGCATGGAGAAGCCGAGCACTATGTTGCGCACGCCCTTCGCCATGGGTCAGGTGACAGCGTTCCAGGCACCAGCAATGCCGATCCACAGAAACAAGGAGAGCAGGAATGTCGCCGCGAGCCAGCGGCGGTCCCGCTCATTGTCTGGACGCCTGATCGTCGGAACCGGCGCCGCGCCCCACGGATTCACACGCGGCGAACGGGCTTGTGAATCTCCTCGCCCGAGGAACAGCGCGGGCGCGGCCAGATGATAGCCCTGCGCCCAAGCTGCCCCGGCCGCGAGTGCCATGACGAGGCCAATCTCGCTTTCCACACCTTCCACGACAACCGCATCCGCGCATGCCGCGGCCAGGCCGACCAGGTGGCGGAAGGTCTCCGTGTCGGCGTCATCACCTTCAAGGCACCTGCGCAGGAATAGAGCGTCGATTTTGACGATATCCGGTTTCAGAGCGACGACGTGGCGCAATGCTGCGTGGCCGGTGCCGAAATCATCAATGGCAATTCGACAACCCAGCGACCGCATGTGATCGACGAACTGAACCGTGCGATTTACGTCGGTGAAAGCCGCTGTCTCGGTGATCTCGATGACGAAGCGCTGGGCCAACTCACGATTCGCTTCGAGAAGCGCGATCGCGTCATCCCACCATTCGTCGAGCAAGGCACTTTGCGCCGAGATATTACATCCTAGGCGCTGATATTCATGCACGCGCAAGCGCTCCAAAGTCTGAAGCACGACGCAGTGGTCGAGGAGCCGGATAAGTCCGGTCCGCTCGAGGGCGGGCACAACGATGCCGGGCTCAAGCGCTTCGCCATCCGTATCGATGAACCGGGAAAGCCCTTCGCTGTACAAAATCTCGTCGGACCCATCACTGGATCGAACCGGCTGCCACGCCATGACGACGCCGTCACAGTTTAAAAGGTCCGAAACCATCGCCGCGCTGGCCATGTCGCGCCGATACCGGGCGCAGGACACAGCATCAGCACCGATCGCCGGCAGGGCCGGCTGCGCGCGGACGACCCGCTGGCGCAGGGCGTCGATAACCGGCTCGACTTCGCCGACGCTAACGGATTGTCCCGCGTCCACGCTGCCGGCCGCCGCGACAAGAAGCGGCAATATCAGATATTCACCGACAGTGATCGGCTGAGCGAGTCGGCGCTGCACTTCGCCCAGCGAGGGATGGGCGTCAGCCGAACCGCGATACGAGATCCGCAGCAGCAGATCGATCTCGTCCAACCACCAGGCCGCACTGGGGGAGCCCAGGCTGGCGCGTGCACGCGCCAGCACCTCATCGCGCACCTTTTCGACCGCTTCGCGACCATAA
Organism: Edaphosphingomonas fennica; assembly: GCF_003034225.1. GTDB lineage: Bacteria > Pseudomonadota > Alphaproteobacteria > Sphingomonadales > Sphingomonadaceae > Sphingomonas_E > Sphingomonas_E fennica. Next base: position 896 of record NZ_PHHF01000013.1, on the reverse strand, counting down.
GCGAGAGCGAGCGCCTCCCGGTTAGCAAGCCGGGCAATGACAAAGGTCTCCGAGGGTGAGGTCCGTGCGGTTTCCTGATCACCGACTCGGCGGTCGGTTAAGAACTCGACAATCTCGATCTGTGCCATCTTGCCCCCGATCCGGCGCTCCCGAATCATGTGCGTCCTGAGACCGAATACTGGAAAGTGTATCATTGCGCAATCGCTTTCGTCGCTTCGCCATTCCGCGCCGTGTCAAGCGCAATGATTAATCTGCGCCAATATCGTTAACAACCTGTTGAGAAGATCAAGCTTCGGCGCTTGGACGCGCAAGCGCCTCAGCCTCCCTGGGATGAGCGCCTGATCCTCTTGGGATCGCAATGGCCGCTGTGGCGCGCCACAAGCGTTCAGCGATCTGCATCTCTTCCCTGCCAATGGCCGCTGCGTACAAGGCTGTTGTGCGCATGTCGGCGTGGCCGAGCCATTTCTGTACCATATTGAGCGGTACGCCAGCCTGTACGGCGCTGACTCCAAAGCCGTGGCGAAAGCCCTTCGGCGAGGCCTGCAACCCGCGTACCCCGGCCAGGTCCATCACTTCCGTTACCTTTCGCCAGGCAGTCATACGCGACCACGGCCAAAGCCTAGCGTTCGTAGGAGCGCTTCCGCCATGCACCCGCAAAAGGGTCCGTATCAGCGCCGGTGGCAAGGGGACGGCGCGATAGATCCCGCGTCTGCGCTTCTTCAGACTCTCGATCACCACGCAGCCCGCGACCGCGTCGATATGGTCGAGTGTCAACGCCAGCGCTTCAGAAATCCGGCAGCCGCTCGAGGCAAGGACGAGTGTAGCGCGACGATTACGGAGTCCGGTCGGCGTCAATTTTGATGGCCGATAGGTGGCCGCGCCGGTTGGTGAATTCT
>NZ_PHHF01000078.1 GCF_003034225.1 Edaphosphingomonas fennica | reverse complement strand
GCCAGAATTCACCAACCGGCGCGGCCACCTATCGGCCATCAAAATTGACGCCGACCGGACTCCGTAATCGTCGCGCTACATGCGTCCTCGGCAACCGCTCTTCCCCCGTCGGGCAGCGGTGCAGCAGGTGTAGTAACGATATTGGTCGCCCTTTCCGGAGGTGCGAAGCGTCATCGCTCCGCCGCAGTCGGCGCAGAAGCACACTCCGCCAAGCAGCGTACCAGCGGAGACAAACCGAGGCGCTCTGAGCTGTGGGCTTCGCGATCGCATCACTTTCTGCACTTCGGCAAACTCTTCCTCGCTGATGATCGGCTCGACCGCCATTTCAACGATGTCATCCTCGGATTTCCTCTCGCCCTTCCGCTTGCCCGAGACGTTGAATCGATGCCTGCCAATGTATGTTTCACGCGTAAGAATCTGGTGGACTGCGCCAACGCCCCACCGACCACCCGTCTGGGTCCGAATGCCATGTGCGTTAAGGTAGTCGGCGATCTGTCGCGAACCCATGGGACCGTCTTCACTGCCGATTCTAGCGAGGCGGAACATGAGCCGAACAGTTTCAGTCTGCGAGGGGTCTGGCTCAATCTTCTTCTTTGCGCGCGTGCCTCGCTGCTCAGCGACTGCGATTTTGTAGCCAAACGGCGGGCGCGAGCCGTTCCAGTATCCCTGGCGCGCGTTCTCTCGCATGGCGCGAAGGGTATGCTTGGCATTCTCCTTCGATTGATATTCATCGAACAGCGCCATGATCTGACGCATCATCACGCTCATTGGATCATCGCCGAGATCCTGCGTGATGGAAATCAGGCGTATCCCGTTCTTCGCCAGCCGCCGCACGTAGAACTCGAGCTGGAACTGATCGCGGAAAAATCGTGAGAACGAGTGGACGATAATGCAGTCGAACGGCGCGGGCTTCTCTGCTGCGGAGTCCATCATCCTCTGAAACTCGGGACGACGGTCGTCCGTAGCGGATGCTCCGGGTTCGACGAACTCGGCGATCACGGCAATCCCCTTCACGTCGCAATAAGCGTGAAGCTGCCGCCGCTGATCGGGAATCGACAAATCATGCTCGGCTTGGCGGCCGGTTGAGACGCGGAGATAGAGAGCGGCACGCCCCGGCGGCACCAGGGCTGGGGTTGCTCTGGCGTTCATGCAGGACCTCCGTTCAGCAAGTCAGTCGGTCGAGCGCAGCAGCTCATCGATGAGCGGGCCGAAATGGGCCTCGAACAGATCCAGTTCAGCCTCGGTGACCGGTACGCGTGCCGGCCAATCGTCCGTGATCCGTGTGCCCAATCGAGCGGCCACGGTTCGGCGCTCAACCCCACTCCTCTGACGGCTTGTGCGCCGTTCAGGGGACGCGTAATCGAAGAAGTCGATGACCTCCGCTGAAGCGAGTTCTGCAGCCTTGACATCCATGAACCTAAGATTGCACGAAACCGGTAAAAGCGCACGTACATCAATGGGTTGTGCGGAATTCTTCTGGCGAGAGATCGGCGGGACTCGGCGGCTCTCGGCGCTTTTGGCGCAGCGCATCGACCCATGGAGGAGTGCAAAATCGCGCAATTGGCGGGATTCCGTGCCTGCATGACAATCGCAATTGAAGTTTCAGATTTCATGACGTATATCTATCACGACAAATGAACCATTCCAAGGGACATCGCCATGGCGCCCACAGCTTCAGCCGGAACTCGCCGCCGCAGCCGCGCCAGCCACTTCGGAGGTAACGCCACATCCACGGCATCTACGCGCAGCCGCCGTTCGGAGCCCGCACCGAGCGAGGATCTGGTCGAGGCCTTTGTCCTTCGGACCGGCCGCGCCCTCGCGCGCATTGCCGAACGTATGCCGCGCGACCGCTTGCTTGCCGCCGTTGGCGCTTCGACGGACACGGACGTGCTATTCAGCTCCCTGCGAGAAGCCGCCGCGATCGGAGCAGAAATCGAGCCCGACAAGCCCGATCCTCTAACTGAGGCATTCCTGCGCGGATCAGAGATGAAGCGCGACATGCTGAAGGCGGAAGGCGGCGCGCTCTCCGCGCAGCAGCTCGCTGAGCACCTGGGCATCACGCCGCAGGGTCTCGGCCGCAAGCGGGAGCGTAACCAGGTCTTCTGGCTCGACGTCGGGGACGGTTATGTCTACCCGGCCTTCCAGATCGGCAAGAACGGCCTGCTCCCCGGCATCCGAGAGGTGCTCGACGCCTTCACGGTCGATGATCCGTGGATGCGCGTCAACTTCATGCTCACGGGCGACCAGCGACTTGGCGGCAAGCGGCCGATCGAACAGCTTCGCAAGGGCAAGATCGACGACGTGGTGACGGCAGCGGCGGCTTACGGCGAACATGGCGCCGCCTAGTTCTGGCCCACTTCCGCCGCCCGACTTCGCCAGCCGCGATCTTCCTATTGAAGAGATTGCCAACGGCGCTCGCCTTATACGCATCCATCGCAGCGACCTCGGCCCGCTCTTTTTCGGCTCGACAGGCGGAAATCGCTTCGACGATCCGACAAAATCCTACGGGGTCTGCTATCTTGCGACGACGCTCGAAGGTGCCTTCGCGGAAACCTGCCTGCGCAGCGTTGGCGCACGCTTTCTCGCCATGACTTTCCTAGAGGCACGATCTTTCTCGGAAGTGGAGGTCACCGCGCCCATCCGCTTGGTTTCTCTTCATGGCCCCGGCTTAGCGCAGATCGGCGCGACCGGTGCTGTCACGAGTGGGCCTCATGCCGTCGCGCAACAGTGGTCGCGAGCGATTCACGATCATCCTACGGCGCCGGACGGAATTGCCTATCGCTCCAACCACGACAATGGCGAGATCTGCGTCGCGCTCTTTGAGCACAGCGGGGATCGCCTTGCCGCGGGCAATGCACAGCCTATGACGGCGGACCGCCTTCGATTGGCTGAGCTTCTCGCCCGTTACAAGGTCGGTCTGGGGTAGCTGGGGATTGGCGATGGAATTCTCCTCGAGCAGAGATCGGATCCTCCGGTCCTTAGCCCTCAGCTCAGAGCGTCCCGTTGGCGCCCTCCGCCTCGGTCACCATCTCCGGGCGGCCTTCGCTCTCGCAATGTTCTCGTGGGCCACTGCGGCACGAGCCGATCCCTGTGAGGGGCAGCTTCCTACTTTTCACGGGCAGAAATTTGAAGGTGTGGTGCGCTATGTTGGTGACGGCGATAGCCTTTGCGTAGGTCAGTCACCGGACCCTCAGACGTGGATCGAAGTTCGGCTTGCCGACTTTGACGCGCCTGAACTTCATACCCCCCAAGGCCCTCGAGCTAAGTCGCTGCTCGAGCAGGTTGCATTCGGCCACATTGCGCGATGCGAAGCCCGCCGTGGGCGAAGCGGACGTGTCATCTCCCATGATCGGGTCATCGCAGTGTGTCGTGTCGACGGGCGGAGTATCGGCTACCTGCTGAAAGAACGTCATGCACCAGAGGGCGGGAATTGAATGCCTAGAGTCCTGCGCGACGAAACAATCAAAATGCTCCACCGGCGTCAGTTCATGAGAGCCAGAAGCTAGGCGATCTCCACGTACCCAATCAGTTCGGCTGAAAAACTCCCGTCTCCCCTAGCTGCACCTTTGTGCCTGAGTTCCCTCTGCAACGTGGGCTCCACAGCGCTCGCGAAGAGCGACAGACGCTCGTCAGGTGACAAGATCGGTCTCCTCGCGGCGGCATCGAAGAGCTGGCTCGCTTGCCGCTCAACGCTAGGGACTCGCGTTCCATCCGATTTGACCGCAATTGGCTGAACAGAAACGCGCTTCTCACCTGTTCCGGCCGAGGCCTCGACCAGCCAGAATGAAAGCAGTGTTGCTCCGACATCGGTTCCCTCAAGCGCAACGCCAAGTTGCTCGGGTGGAAGACTGCGCCACCGTCCAAGTTCCTCCTGCACAATGGGATGATCGAGCCCCAAGAGGTCCACCCCTTCGTTTACAGTGGCGGTCTCTCGGTCAAGCGTAAACCGCTTCTTCCGGACCCCGTCCGCTGAAACCAAGTCCCAAGTTAGGTCGTCAATTTTGGTGAGTTTCCAATTCCTATCACTGAGGGCGATCTTCAGGAACTGAATAAGGCGATCCATTCCCGATGAAACGTCGGAAAACGGCTTGTAGTCGTCAAGGCTGAAACCTTCGAGGTCCTGAAACAAATCGAAGACAACTTCCCGCGCCTCCCTTGCATTGGAAAGTGCCGCCTCCAACTCGACGGCAGTTCTTTTCAATTCGGGATCGGAAAGGGCTTCCTGATACAGGCGGTCGTAATTAAGGCGCTCCGATAGCTGTCCCAATATCTGCGAACGGAGGTCCTCTGCGATATTGCCCTGATCATCCACCTTGCCCAGCGTGCGCGCGATCTCAGTGAGCTTGTCATCCAATAATAGAAAGATTCGACCCTCAATCGTGTCTGACAACACCAGGTTATAGACTTGGGCTGTGTGGGCTTGGCCATATCGATGTATGCGGCCGATCCGTTGCTCCATGTCCATCGGGTTCCAGGGCAGGTCGAAATTGAAAAGAATGCGTGCGAATTGAAGATTTATTCCTTCACGGCCTGCCGCTGTGCAGACCAAGACGCGCGGTCCGTCCTTCAGCCTGAAGCGCCGCTCGGCAGCTACCTTTGCTCCATGATCCCCACCACGTAGCACGACAACGCCCTGGCCTGGATACACCCGTTCAATTTCCTGCGCGAGAAGATCCACTGTGCCGAGGTACGTGGCGAAAATCACGATCTTTTCGTTGGGATTCTGGCGCCAGAGCGTGCCTAGTCCATCGAGCAGTTTTTGGACCTTCGTTTCCCGCTGCTCCGGAAACACCGATAGAAGGTCGGCAATGCGAAGCCGTTCCTCGGGTAGATGGATATCGACCGCGGCCGACGCAGCGTCCTCCATGTGAGACGAGGCGAACTCGGTGCCATAAGGGTCGGAGGCCAGTTCGAGCGCCTCTTCGTCCAACTTCTTCGCCAGTCGATACTTGAGGTCGGCCATCACCCGATCAACCTCGGTCCGCCCGATGGGATCACGCCCGAGCCCCCATTCAGCATGGATCAGTTCACGGGCCTCATCGTAGAGGCGTTCACGACCCTCAATGTCCAGGTCGCGGTCGCGGATAAGGGCCTCGTGCAACGTAAGCATCAGCATCCGGCGCTTCAGCGTCCGACGCACAGCAGCGAAGCTGGAGGCTGCAATCTTCTGGAAGATGGCCATGAGAAATCCGAGAGCGCGCCCTTGGTTGCCTTTCCGCCTCGCTAGGGCCGGGACTCATAACCACCATGTGATGGCGGCGGCGAGGTGGATGCTGCCGAGGAAGACATCGGCGCGGCGGTCA
>NZ_PHHF01000059.1 GCF_003034225.1 Edaphosphingomonas fennica | reverse complement strand
GACCGCCGCGCCGATGTCTTCCTCGGCAGCATCCACCTCGCCGCCGCCATCACATGGTGGTTATGAGTCCCGGCCCTAGGATGAGGCACGACGCCGGACAAGTTCAAAATTTGGAAACAGTCAATTCAGATTTTTCTGCCTACAAAGCCAGCCCGCAAACAGCAAATCCTCAACCGCAGGCCCTTCCCGGGGCGTGACTTGAGGAGTTTAGAATGAAGAAGATTGCACTTTCGTTCGGGGCCGCCGCGCTCGCGGCGGGTATGAGCCCGGCCGTTTCGGCCCAGACGTTTGACGGTCCGTTCATCGGCGCCCAGGCCGGCTGGTCCGAACATGACGCAGGGACATTTTCCACACGTCTCGGCAACCTCGCGGCGAGCCGCTCGCACGACGCGGTCTCGGCCGGTGTGTTCGCGGGATACGACCGCCAGATCGGATCGCGCTTCGTGATCGGCGCCGAGGTCGGCCTGGACTTCGGCATCAATGACCGCTTCACCCGCGACACCGGCACCGCCCTTATGTCGGTTGATCCGAAACGATCGATCGACCTGACGGCGCGGGCCGGCTATCTGGTCACCGACAACACATTGATCTATGCGCGCGGCGGCTACACCAACGCCAGATTCCGTACGTCGATCAAGGACAGGTCCAGCCTCCGTTCATCAACCGAAAACCGTGACGGATGGCTTATTGGCGGCGGCGTCGAGCGTGCTTTCACTGACAGGATCTCGACCCGCCTCGAGTATCGCTATTCCGATCTGAGTGATGGCCGTGGCAAGTTCGACCGCCACCAGGTTCTCGTCGGCGTTGCTTACCGCCTTTAACCACTGCACCTCCCGACTTGGGCTGGAGTCCTTCCTCCAGCCCGCTTTTTTTGCGCACCCGCACGAGGCCTGGAAGGGGCGAAGCGCGGCGCCTTCCGAACCGGTTCGGGCCAGGCAAAATACCGGCGGATCGCGAAGGCATCCAGGCCACCGCCATGCCCGTTTCCCAACTGGACATCACCAGCAGACAGCCTCCCGGCCGATAATCTCCACGCACCAGTCGATAAAGGTGCGCACTGCGGGCGAAAGATGACGACTGGGCGGATATAGTATCGATAGCGGATCCGTCGGCGCCTCCACATCGCCGAGGACCTTAACAAGGCGCCCGTCGGACAAGGGCTTGTGGACCATATAGCCGGCGGCGCGGATAAGGCCGAGCCCGGCAATCCCCGCAGCAATATAGGCATCCGTGTCATTCACCGTGACCCGCCGCGTCATGGCCACCGAAGTCGCCCCCTTGCCCTCGCCGAACGTCCAGCTCAACGGACGGCCGGTCCGGCTGTCCGTGTAACCCACCGCGACATGCTCTCCAAGGTCGGCGACGCATGCCGGCGTGCCGTAGCGGTCCAGATATTCGGGCGATCCGCAAACATACCAGTCAAAGTTGGCGAGACGGCGCACGATGAGGCTGGAGGGCTGCGGTACGCCCGCCCTGATAACGCAATCGATACTCTCCTGGACAAGATCCGATAAACCGTCGCTCAGGTGCAGATCGATTTCGATATCCGGATATCGCAAGACCAGCTGTGGGAGCGCCGGGACGACGAATTGCCGCGCAATCGACGGGGTCGTTCCGACCCGGATAGCGCCGCGAATCGTTCCTTCCGATTCCGCGATGGCGTCCTCTGCCGCCTGCAGTTCGCGCAGGATGGCCGTACAGCTGTCATAGTATCGCAGCCCCGCATCGGTGAGACTTATCGCCCGGGTGGTCCTCTTCAGGAGCTGCGCTCCCAGATGCGCTTCCAAATCCTTGACGGCCTTCGTCACGGTGGACGGCAGGACGCGCGAAGTCTCCGCCGCGCGCCGGAAGCTTCCGGTTTCCACCACGCGCTTGAACAGCTCCATGGCTTGAAATCGATCCATCCTGCCTCTCCCAGCGCAATTGGCCGGAAACGCGAGCACACTGCGCCTTTCCTCAACCATAAATTATTCGAATTAAGCAAACAATCAAATCAAATTCGTCACGCTTATCATCCCGCATCCGTGTCCATATCCTTCAGATCTACCGCTCGAAGCTATCAGACACGGAGCAAACGATGGCGGAAGGAACGATATTACCGAGAGACGATGTCAAAATCCTCTCAGATCTGGCCCGCGATTGGGTAGAAAATGGATGGCGACACACCCCAGACGAACCGTTCGATTTTTATGAACGTCTCGCACGATTCTATGATTGGTCTTCCGAAGGCACGCAGTTCTTTGACGACTTCGATAAGGAACGGCGAGTGAACATGTCCGCGTCCCAATATGCCGCGATCTGGGACGCAGTCATCCCGACCATGAGGAAGTTGACCAACGTCATGATCGGCGAACCGCACCCACTGGTGTCGGGCGACCTCGCCGTCATGAGTGTTCAATTCGTCACCTCCTTTGTGACCGCCGAAGGCGAAGAAGGCCGCGTGCACACGCTTTCAAGCCTCGTTTGGCGGCGATCGGGCAACGACTGGCGCATCATTCGCGAGCACGGCAGCGGCATCAGACCGCACCACGGCTAGCCGTCCCCTCCCAGTAAACGCCGGGCACGACCTTCCAGTTGGAGAGAAGATATGAAATTCGGATCAAGACTGCTCATCAACGGCGCGTTGGTGGCGGGCGACCACACCCTCGACGTCATCAACCCCGCCACGGGCGACGTGTTCGCGACGGTGGCCCGCGCCTCCCGGGCGCAGGCGGAAGCGGCCATCGCGGCCGCCAAGAAGGCCCAGCCCGCGTGGGATGCCCTTGGCTGGGAGGCGCGCAGCGAGCGGCTGCAGGCGCTCGCCGACGCCATGGCGCAGCACCGTGACGCCTTCATCGACACCATGGTGGCCGAGCAGGGCAAGCCGCGCCGCGAGGCGGCGGACGAGGTGGACTATTCCATCGCCTTCATCCGCTATTTTGCGGGCCTGAGGCTGCCCCACAAGGCCTTCGGGGTCGCGGGCGGCCGGGTCGAGCTGCGCCATCGCCCGCTCGGCGTTGTCGCGGGGATCAGCCCGTGGAACTTCCCGCTGCTCATCCCGGCGGCGAAGATCGCGCCCGCGCTGATGGCGGGCAACACCATGGTGATGAAGCCCGCGCCGACCACGCCGATCCTCACCCTCATGATCGGCGAGCTGGCGGCCGGCATCCTGCCCCCCGGCGTGCTCAACGTCATCACCGACCAGAACGATCTCGGCGACCTGCTCACCTCCCACCCGGATATCGCCAAGGTCACCTTCACCGGGTCCACGGCGACCGGGCGGCGGATCATGGCGAGCGCGGCGCCGACGCTGAAGCGTCTGACGCTGGAGCTGGGCGGCAACGACGCCGCGATCGTGCTCGACGACGTGAACGTGGAGGAGGTGGCCGAGCGCATCTTCAACGCCGCCTTCTTCAACACCGGCCAGGCCTGCCTTGCCATCAAGCGCGTCTACGTCGCCGATGCGATCTACGACGCCTTCAGCGAGGCGGTGGCGCGCCGCGCCCGCGAGGCGATCGTGGGGCCGGGCAATGACCCGTCCTCCCGCTTCGGTCCGCTCCAGAACCGGCAGCAGTTCGAGAAGGCGAAGCACTTCATCGAGGTGGCCCATCGCGACGGTCGCGTGATTGCGGGCGGCACGGTGGTCGAGGGGCCGGGCTATTTCGTCCACCCGACCGTCGTGCGCGACATCGACGACACGAGCGAGCTGGTCGCGCAGGAGCAGTTCTGCCCCGTCCTGCCCATCATCCGGGTCGCGGACAGCGAGGACGCGCTGAGCCGGGCCAACCGCAGCGATTTCGGCCTCGGCGGCTCGGTCTGGTCCGGGGACGCCGCCCGCGCCAAGGCGCTGGCGGAGCGGATGCAGTCCGGCACGGTCTGGGTGAACCAGCATCTGAACTTCGGCCCCGAGGTGCCGCTCGCAGGCGCGAAGCAATCGGGCATCGGCGTCGAGTGGACGGAGCTGGGCCTCGCCGAGTTCTGCCAGGTCAATGTCATCAATCAGGCCACGTGACGCGCCGTGCGGCGCGAACGGATTCAATCGAAAGGAAAAGGCAAATGACAATGGAAAACGGAAAAGTCGATCTGCGCGACATGCTGGTGCTCGGCGCCGGTCAACTCGGAATGGCGGTGCTGCGCGCCCTTGCACCGAAGGTGCGGGCGGCGGGTCAGCCGCTCACCGCGCTGGTCGCGCCCCAGACGGTGGACAGCCCCACCGAGCAGGACGAGACTAGCTTGGAGGAGCTGCGGGCCCTCGGCGTCGAGGTCATCGGCTTCGACCTCAGCTCTGAGGAGGATGCGTTGGCCGAATTGTTCAGCCGTTACCGGACGGTGCTCAACTGTACCGGGTTCGTCGCCGGCCCGGGCACGCAGCTGCGGATCACGCGCGCCGTGATGAAGGCAGGCGTCAAGCGCTACTTCCCGTGGCAGTTCGGGGTCGATTACGACATCGTCGGGCGCGGAAGCGGCCAGCCCGTCTTCGACGAGCAGTATGAGGTGCGCCAGCTCCTCCGTTCCCAGCAGGATGTGGAATGGGTGATCGTCCAGACCGGGATGTTCACCAGCTTTCTGTTCGAACCGGCCTTCGACGTGGTCAACCTCGACCGCGGCACCATTCACGGCCTCGGCAGCTGGGAAACCAAGGTTACGGTGACGACGCCGGAGGACGTGGGCAAGCTGACGACCGAAATCCTCATGACCGAACCGCGGATCGCCAACGAGGTGGTATTCGTGGCGGGCGACACCATCTCCTACGGCCATCTGGCGGACGTGGTCGAGCGCGTCACCGGCCGCACCTTCCAGAAGGAGGCGTGGACCCTCGACAAGCTGCGCGCCGACCTCGCCGTAGCGCCGGAGGATGTGATGACCCGCTACCGCGCCGCCTTCGCCCTGGGCGACGGCATGTGGTGGGACAAGGCCAACACCTTCAACGCGCGCAAGGGCCTCAAGGTCATCGAGGTGGAGGCATATCTGCGGGCGCGATTGGGCCGCTAAGAGCCTGTCACCGGGCCGCTCTGCCGGGACTTGCGGCACGGGCGGGGCGGCCCGGTGCGACGCTCGGGCCAGCCCGATCGAACGAGTGTTCTGCGGGTCCCGCTCGCCCGTGGCTCGACCGGTCTCAGTAATCGCCGCTTGCGAGCTGAGAGACCACCGGACCCAGCAGTGCGCGCCCTGACACCTCGATCCGCTGCGCGTTGACCCAACGGTTGTCGTAGGGCCGGGACTCATAACCACCATGTGATGGCGGCGGCGAGGTGGATGCTGCCGAGGAAGACATCGGCGCGGCGGTCATA
>NZ_PHHF01000002.1 GCF_003034225.1 Edaphosphingomonas fennica | reverse complement strand
CCCGACGTTCCCCGCTCGCAGCAGCGCCAGTGGCCTGGTTTTGCGCCGCCCAATGGCCGGTTTTTGCTCCGCCGTTGACACCATAGGGGGCACATAGGCCGGATTCCACGCACAGCCGTTGTGAGCACATGGCCAGTGAGCACAGAGGACGTGCGAAGCGGTCAGATCTCTGCAGCGGGCCGTATCTACACTGTGGACCGAGGAGAAGGACATGAACGGAGGACCACCTTCGCGTGCTTTGCTCGTCGGTAGCGCCGTCGGCATCCGGCCCGAAACTGATGGAGTGGAGAAACGATCGACCCGGCGCCCATCGTCGCCCTTTCCGCTAGACCGGCCCTACGCACTTCAGAACCACCTGCCGAAGCCAGCGATGACCCGGATCGGCGTCGAGGCGCGGATGCCACATCATGCTGATGGTCAACTCAGGCGTGGGGACGGGTATATCGAAGCATACGACACCCCGCGCCTCTGTCCTTTCGTGCCGAACACACGAGCGTGGCACCAGCGCGACCAGGTCGGATCGTCGCGCGATGGCAAGCGCATCCACGAAACCCGGCACCACCGCAATGACGCGGCGCCGCAAGCCGAGGTCGTCCAGGGCCTCGTCCACCGGCCCCTCCCAAGCGCCTCGACGCGAGGCGGCGACATGCCCGCAGGCTGCATAGCGTTCCGGCGTGATTGGGTCGACGAGCAGCGGATGGTCGTCGCGCGCTGCGCCGACGAAGCGGTCTCGGAAGAGAAGCTGGCTGCGCATCTCTGGAGCGGAAGCGCCCGTCGTCCCGATCTCCAGGTCGATCGATCCATCTCGCAAAGGCGCCACCACCTTGTCGGGTTTGGGAGCGAAACGGAGCCGGACAAGAGGCGCCATTTCGACGACGGCTTCGACGATGGCGGAAGCGAAGAGCACCACGAACCCCTCGTTCGCGCGGATCGTGAACGTTCGGTCCAGAGACGCGGGCTCAATGTCTTTCGGCGCCGGCGCCAACACTGATCGTGCTTCCTGCACGGCGCGCTGGGCCCGTTCGCTCAGGCGTTCGGCGTAGGGCGTCGGCACGAGCGATCGTCCGGCCTGCACGAGAAGCGGATCGCCCGTCACGGACCGGAGACGGGTCAGCGTCCGGCTCATGGCGGATACGCTGAGACCCATCCGCCTGGCGGCGGACGTGACGCTACGTTCGGCGAGAAGCACGTCGAGAGCGGTCAGCAGGTTGAGATCGAGGGTGGCCATGGCCCGCAGCATAGCCGTTCGACCGGAGCAGCCATAGCGTCCTGTGCAATCGTCATTTGCATCCCATGCGTCTGGCGCCTTCCATACCTTCGCCCACATGATGGAGAGGCACGTTGAGGATCGACATCATGGCAAACAGTTCGCACCAGCAAACGCAAACCATCCTGCTCGTCGGAGCGTCGCGCGGCCTCGGGCTGGCGATGGCGAGTGAGCTCGTAAAGAGGGGGTGGCACGTCATCGGCACGGTACGCGAGGATGGCTCGACCGGGCTGCACGAGCTCGCCGACGCGCATCCGACCCAGGTCACGATCGAACCTCTCGATATCACCAAGCCCGATCAGATCGCGGCGCTCCGCGATCGGCTGTCGGGTCGGAGCATCGAGATGCTGTTCGTTAATGCGGGCACCGCCAACCGCGATCAGGGGGAAACCATCGCCGAGACATCGACCGATGAGTTCATGCGCGTCATGCTGACGAACGCGCTGGGCGTGATGCGGACGGTCGAGGGCCTCGAGCCGCTGGTCCGCCCAGGCGGCCTGATCGGCGTCATGTCCTCCGGTCAAGGCAGCATCGCGAACAACGAAAAGGGCGGCCACGAGGTCTATCGGGGGAGCAAGGCCGCGCTGAACCAGTATATGCGCAGCTATGCCGCCCGAACAGCAGCCGATCGCCGTCCGCTGGTGCTGATGGCGCCCGGTTGGATCCGTACCGACCTGGGTGGCCCGGACGCGACCTTCAGCGTCGAGGAAACCATCCCCGATCTGGTCGAAACCCTGCTCGTCCAGCAAGGCACCCCGGGCCTGCGCTTCATCGACCGGCACGGAAAGACCGTGTCATGGTGAATTCGCAGGGCTCGGACGTGAGCGATACGGGACCGTGCCTGAGGCTCATCGGCATTGAGGAGCATTATCTGACAACGGACGTCCGTGATGCCTGGGAGGCGATCGGACTGGCCGCAACCGACCCGAGCGTCGCGGTCCATTCGGGCGAGGTCGAGCGACGCCTGCTCGACCTGTCCGACGAGCGGCTCGCCCTGATGGACGAGACCGGCCTCGATGTTCAGGTGCTGTCACTAACCACCCCCGCGCTGCACGATCTGGGGCGGCAGGGCCTGGAGCTGGCGCGTCGCGCCAACGATGCTGTTGCAGAGGCCATCGCGCGCCGGCCGGATCGCTTCCAGACGCTCGCCGCCTTGCCGGTCGGCGAGCCGGAGGCGGCAGCGTTGGAGCTCGAACGCTGCGTTCGGACGCTCGGCTTCAAGGGGACGATGCTGTGCGGGCGCGTCGGGGAACGCAATCTCGATCATCCGGACCTGGCGCCCATCTTCGAGGCGGCCGCCGCGCTCGGCGCGCCGATCCTGCTCCATCCCCGCACGCCCACCATAGCGGTGCGATCAGCCTATTATTCCGGCTTCACGCCGGAGGTGGATGCGGCCTTCGCCATGTACGCACTGGGCTGGCACTATGATGCCGGCATTCAGTTCGTCCGGCTCATGCTCTCGGGTATCTTCGATCGCCTGCCCGGGCTTCAGGTCATCCTGGGTCATTGGGGCGAGATCGTGCTGTTCTACACCGAGCGTCTGGCGGCGCTGGACAGGGTGTCCGGCCTGGAGCATCCGATCGCGACCTATCTGCGCCGCAATCTCTACGTCACCGCCAGCGGCATGTTCAGTCCCGATTATCTTGCGCGAGCGGCGGCCATCGTCGGACCGGATCGACTGCTGTTCTCGACTGACTACCCCTACCAATATCGGCAGGGACGCGATGCCCGCCGGTTCCTTGCCGGGTGCGGCTTAAGCGATATGGAGAAGGCGGCGTTCGCCCACGGCAACTGGGAAAGGCTCACGAATGGCAGCGAAAGGCCAGTCTTGGCTTCGTCGTGACACCGGTCGAGAGGCACGATGTGAAGGCATGGGGCCCGCTATTCCGTGTGATCGCGCACGAGGCCAGAGCTCTGCTCGCGGATCGCGTCCCTGAGGCTTTCCGTGGCGGCTTTGTAGCATCTCAGTCGCATACTGAAGCGTTTGGCCGAAGGGCATCGGCGAACCATTCTCCAGTCGCCGCTGCCGGTGTATGGGTAGCTCTTTCCAACAGAGCCCAAAATACCCATGGCGAGTGATCAAACCTGGATTAGTGAAGGCGACGACAGGCTGAGGCTTGCCGAAGACCTTCGTCGTGCCGTGGGAACATTTGTTCGAAGCATCAGAACACAGTCGGACACTCCGACAAATTCTCAGTCCGAGACCCTGTCGATACTGGACAGAGGGGGCCCCCTGAGCGTTGCTGAACTGGCAGCGCGCCGCAATGTCAGGCACCAAAGCATGCGCCTCGTCGCGGCCAGCCTGGAAGAGAACGGACTGGTCGAGAAATTGCCGAACCCTGCCGATGGCCGCAGCCAGCTCATTTCCATTACTGCTGAAGGGCAGGCGGAATTATCCCGATCACGGGAGGCGAGGACGCGGAAAATTGCCGCCTTGATCGAGGAAAGGCTATCGGATCAGGAAAGGCAAGCCCTCCGGGCCGCAATCCGGATCCTCGATCGCCTCGCATAGTCTGAGCTACGAACCCTTCAGCGCGGCCAGGACTTGCGACAGCGTGTTCAGCCCCCAATGTTCCACATACCGGCCGTCATGAACGCGCACGATATCGATGACGTCGATCGAGACCTTGCTACCGGTCGCGGCAATCCCCATCAGGGTGCCAGAATGAACACCGCTGATTGTCTTGCGGGTCGTCACTTTGTCGCCCTCAGCGATCTGGTCATGGATCGTCACCTTCATGTCTGACAGCGCAGGACGAAGGATGTTCTGGAATGTGTTCCACATGCTTTGCGGACCGTTGGGCACTCCCGGCGGGGCAGCGTGATTGACGAAGCCCGGCGCTATCAGCGCCTGGAATTCTTCCTCGTTGCCTTTCTGAATGACTTCGACGTTGAAACGCCGAACCACTTCCTTGTTGTCGACGGCCATGACTGCTCCATCTCGCGTGGCTTATGTCCGATATATACAGTCACACTGTATTCTTGGCCAGAGGGAAGAAGCGGGTCTCGCCGAGGCGAACAACCGCCTCCATCCGATGGCTATGCTCCCTCCGCCACGGCCAAGCCGCTACGCTTGTCACTTCGGCTATACTGCCTCGGGGAGCAGCCCATGGTTCTTTTGAAGGCGGCACCGAAGGCGCTTTCGGTTTCGTAGCCGAGCGACGAGGCGATTGCAGCGATGGACTGGCGCGTGTTGGAGAGCCTGTCGCCGGCGAGCAGCATGCGCCAACGGATCAGGTAGTCGATGGGGGAAAGGCCGACCTTACGCTTGAACCTCACAGCGAAGGTTGTCCGGGACATTCCGACGTGACGAGCAAGCTCCGGCAACGTCCATGGCCGGGCGGGTTCGGCATGTATGGCCGCGATCGCCGCGCCGATCTGGTTGTCAGCCAAAGCTACCAGCCACCCACCGCCGCCATTGGCCGCATCCGACAAATGAAGGCTGTAGCGCGACGATTACGGAGTCCGGTCGGCGTCAATTTTGATGGCCGATAGGTGGCCGCGCCGGTTGGTGAATTCT
>NZ_PHHF01000051.1 GCF_003034225.1 Edaphosphingomonas fennica | reverse complement strand
GTCGAGCGCCCGATAGACGGTCATTCGTGAGACCTTCAGGTCGCGGGCAACGCGGGCCTTGCTGGCGCCGGCGGCAAGGCGACGGCGGATTTCATCGTCATCGACGTTCTTCTTCCGGCCTTTGTAAACGCCTTCGGCGCGCGCCGCTTCGATCCCGGCGCGCTGACGATCCTTGATGAACTTCAGCTCCATATCGGCGACCATGCCGAGTATGGTGATGACCATTCGCCCCATGTCGCCCGCCGTCGTCACCTCTGGCTCAAGGATGCGCAGCGAAGCTCCCTTTTCATCAAGCTCATGCACCAGGTTCAGGACATCGCGCGTGGAGCGGCCGAGCCGGTCGAGCCGCAGCACGACCAGCTCGTCGCCGGTGTGCATAAACTGCATGATCGTTTCCAGTTCCGTGCGCCCGCTCCGCGAGGCCCCCGATCCGGTCTCGGAACGGATAATTTCGCAACCTGCATTCTTGAGGCGGCCAATCTGGATATCCAGATCCTGGTCCGTGGTGCTGACGCGGGCATATCCGATACGAGCCAAGTGCAAAATCCGTCACATTAGGGTGGCTCTTGCAGTGTATCGTCACATTGAGCGCAAACCCACCCTTTTGTGACAGACGAATGGTGTCACTCGGCCCTATCACTCTGGGGTGTACCCAAATGTTATAGGCCGATCAGCCGCCTCACGCTGCAAGCCGTCCAAAATCAATCCGGTCGTTCAGGTCGAGGTCGAAGCGGCCATAAGGGTTCACATGACTGTAGATCAACGGCGTGAGACCACGATAATCTTCCGGCGTCATCCGCCCCGCCCACTTCGGCTCAACCAGTACGGTCTGAAGCATGCGGGTGTTCACATACACCAGCGACGCTTGCAGGAGGTGTAGCGCCAGAACGGAGATTTCCTGCTCATGGATGCGGTTGGTGGCGATCTCGCCGCCCTTGCCGAAGAACACGAAACCATTAGCGCCGTTCCAGTTCTCAACCACATTCAGCCCTTCGTGGATCTCGCGGCGGAATGCCTCCTGACGCAAATACCGGCATAGGAAGATTGTTTTGACCGCGCGGCCGAGTTCACTCAGCGCCTTGTAGGTCGGGTGCATCACTTCGGCTCTGGCAAACCGGAGCAGGATCGCTTCCGGATCGGCGGTGCGCGATTGCATGGCAGCGGCATATTTGACCATTTCGTCATATTGTTGCTCGATCTCGTCCCAGTCGATCGGGCTGGAGAGGATCGGCAGTAAATTGGAAAGCCGCGTGCGCATGCCGGCTTGGGGAAGGGCCAGTTTCTGGCGTGCCACTGCTTTCAGCCGCGGGGCAAGCTCAAATCCAAGGAGTCGGCAGAACGCAAAGCCGACTGCGCTCTGGCCGTGGCTATCGACGTACTGGCGCTGGATTTCCATGTCGGTGCAATGGCGTAGCACGCCTTCGATCATGGAGGCGACCTCCGAGGAAGAGCACCGCTTGAGCTGGGAATAAACGCAGGTCGCGCGCTTCTCCACATGCCAGTAGATCATGACGCCACGGCCGCCATAGCGGGCGTGCCATTCCGTCATCAGGTTGCGGTCCCACGCGCCGAACTTCGTTGAATCGGACGCGCATGCCGTGCCCGCATCTCCCCATACTGCGGCATTGCGGATTGCCAGTGTCGCGTTTGCTACCCGCGCGCACGCCTCCCTCAGCGCTGGCGCGTGGATGAAACGGCGATGGACATGCAGCAATTCCTCGTAACTGACATCGGGTGTTGCGCCAGCGACCCGCTTGAGCCCGGCGTTCGTGCCCAAGCCATAGAGACACAGCAAAAGACGCTGAGCCAAGGCTGCTTTCGACAGGGTAACCCGCGAGGCCGACGTTTCGAAAGCATCCATCAATCCCGTGTCCAGAGCAGCCTCTTTCAACACGTCCAGCAGTCCGGTCATCGGCCAGCGCTGACCGATCTCGCTTTTGATCGAAGCGAGACCCTTCGGTTCGGGCAAGGGCTTGAACGGTGTAATCGATATCCGGTTGTCGCCGCGCCACAGGAGCCGGACCTTGTCGTTTTGTGGAATATTGGCATTGAGGAGCAACAGTTCCCGTTCAAGCTCCTCCCGGATCGAGGCGCAAAACGCCTGCGCATCTGGCGTCAGGCTGAGGCCGGAATAGTACGCATCTCGCCTGATCTCGAAGTCCTTGGGAAGATCGTCATCGGGATTGCGATAGCGATCCGCCCCGACCACCCAGATTTCTTTGGAGCGGATGCGGTCGCGCAGTTGCGTCAGGACGCAAAGCTCATAGCTGATCCGGTTTACCCGCCCATCGTCATCAATGACGGAACTGCGCCATCGCGCTGGAATCACCTCATCGATCGGAACATCCTGCAATGGCACGAAGCGGCATCCGCCATCCACCTTGCTCCTGATCCAGTCGAGGGCCGCCAGGACCGGCCGCCACACCGCGTTGTTCGACCGGAACTCAAGTACGGAAAGCAGGCTTGGCAGCATGCGCCGGTAATGATTGGCCCAGGAACCACGCATCACCTTGTAGATGCGCCGGTCCAGAGCGCCCTTCGCATGGCTCTCCTTGACGATCGCCGCCAGCTTGGCCTTACCGGCGATCGGGAAAATGACATCGCAGATGCGCCCCGATGGTTCATTGATCGAGGCGCTGGCGATCTCGACCAGCAGGCGCTCCTTTCCATAGACCCGCTCGATGTCTTTCGCGATATCGCCCACCACCTTGCGTTTCGAGCGCGTTCCGATCTTGTGAACGGTTTCGATCAGCAGGTCGATCATCGCGTCAGTGAGTTGCGCCTCCCGCGACATTAGATAAATCGCATAAAGGCCGAGCTGTCGCGCCGGCGCATGCCGGCGCATCTCCGAGGCCTTTTCACCGGCAACGCGGCGAACAATCTGATCGACCCATGGCTTGCCCGTAGCCGTCAGGAGATCATGGGGAAGATCAAGTCTCTGGATAAAGGCGAGTTTCTCGGTCACGTCGAGAATGTTGTCGAGCGTTGCCTGTCCGGCGTCACCCTTCATCCTGTTGAATCCGGTCGAGCTGTCCGGATCGGCAAGCGAGGCTTCCAATAACGCCACCGCATCTGACGAAAGCCGATCACTGGCTCCGATCAGCCAGGTGTCCAGATAATCTTGCCGTTGTGAGCGAACGACACGTTCAAGCTCCTTGCGCGACGGCCCATAAATACGCCGGTCCCGGCACCACAGGAAAACATGCTCAAGCATGGCATTGATCGACTGGCCGCCCGGGCACAGCTCGCCAGCAATCCATTCCGTCAATTGCGCGCGATCCACCCGCTTCATGCGGTGATATCCAAGATGGATCAGGATCTCCGCACAATGCCGTCGTGCTGTCCGACTGGAAAAGTCATAACCGGCTATCTCGCCAGCCTCGACACCGAGTTGCTCGGCCAGATACGAGAGGCCATCGGTAGGGATTGAGCCGGGATCGATCGCGAAAAACCCCAGGGAAGCGAAGAATTTCAGCTGTGCGGCGAGGCCAAGGCGCGTCAGGGCCGGCTTCGAATTTACAAAATCAATATCGGCAAAGCTCAGGCTCCATCGTCCGATCAAATCCCCGCCCGGAATACTCCGATCCATCAACCCACTCCCTATGATGGAGCGAACTG
>NZ_PHHF01000028.1 GCF_003034225.1 Edaphosphingomonas fennica | reverse complement strand
GAGGTTAGTCCGGCGAGCAGAGGCATTCTCAACTTACCTCATCATCACTGATACTCCATTTCAGCGCCGCAACGGCGCACTGTCCTTGTATCCAAATTGGTGGCCATCGCGCGAACGCGGGTTCCAGCGCACCAGGCAGACCACGGCAAAGATGCTCCCGGGAACGCCGCCGACCAGTTCCTGGGCCGCGGCGTAATAGGTGCGGTTTCCGGGACAGGAGGACGCCAGCACCCGGAGCCCGCGGGTGGTGCCGTCGTCGAGCGTGCGTTCATAGGTCAGTTGTGCGTCG
This sequence comes from Edaphosphingomonas fennica, assembly GCF_003034225.1. Lineage (GTDB taxonomy): Bacteria > Pseudomonadota > Alphaproteobacteria > Sphingomonadales > Sphingomonadaceae > Sphingomonas_E > Sphingomonas_E fennica. The sequence continues at coordinate 3,326 of NZ_PHHF01000028.1, read as the reverse complement.
AGATAGGATTTGGCGCTCTTGTGGCCTCCCATCGACGTGAAGTGCATGAAAAGCCATACCATGGGTGATTGTCCTTTCTGATGTTGAGAAACTGGCGCCCGAGAGGGACCGGGGCCGGCGTCAGGCAGCGAGCGCGGGTGCCGGCGCGTCATCCTCGTGGCATTCGCTGTCAGCTGCGGCGCTGCCGAAACTCTTGAGGTAGGCGAAGGCCTGCTCCGCTTTGGCGGCGGCATGGATGATCGCGGTCTTGTCGCCGCGCAGGATGCCGAGCCAATGCCCGACATAGCTCGCATGGCTGTCGTGCAGCACATTCGGCAGGCCGAGATCTGCGCAGCAGAGCCCCGCCCCGATTTCGGCGACGAGCTCCTCGAATGCATAGGCCTTGTCGCCGAAGCGCTTGCCGAAGGTGCGGGCCAGCCTGTCGGAGTGGCCCGACCAATGGACGGTCTCGTGACATCTCGTCGACGCGTACAGGTCCATGCTGCGAAACGAGGTGCGGCTCGGCATCTGGATATGGTCGAAGGTCGGCGTGAAGTAAGCTTGGTTGCCGCCATGGCGGACGTCGGCGGGGATGGCGTCGAAGAAGGCGTCGATCGCCGCCTGACGGGTGGAGGGTTCGACCGGCGTTTCCGGCTCTTCGGGCGCGTAGAAATAGGCCGGGAGCGCGTCGATCTGGTCGGCATTGAAGACGACGTAGTGGCGAAGGAAGCGGATGTTCTTCTCGACCTCCTTGCCGGTTTGGGGATGCTCCTCGGTCTTCTTGAACGAGGAATAATAGACCGAGATCGCGCCGGTCTCGCCGCGCCGGACATTGGCGCCGAGCGCCTCGGCCTGGCGATAGGTCATCCAGAAGCGCGAGCGGTAGCCCATCGCGTCGCCGAACGCCCAGAGATAGAGCGTGTTGATGCCGGTGTAAGGCGTCCCGCAGTGCCGGAGCGGGCGGCCGCCAGCGCCGCTGCACCGCCAGGGTCTCGACCAGGGCGGAACGCCTCCCTCGAGCTTGCGGATGATGAGATCCGTGATTTCCGCGGCGACGTCGCGGCTGGACCGACGGGAAGCTGACATGGTGGGAACTCCGCTGCGGGGGAAAAGGAAACCGCCGACGCGTGTCTGCGCGCCGGCGGTCAGCACTCCAGGAGGTGAGAGGCGTCAGGCCGCGAGCGCGTCCTGATCGTCCAGCTGAGGTTCGCCATCGGCGTCGTTCACCGCGACCGTCTCCTGATCGCCGCCCTGGTCCTCGGGCTCGTCGTCGACATCGAGATCGTCGGCCGGCGCAGAGTCGAGGAACTTCATGGCGTTCGGGACCCAGGCGAGCGCCGCGTCGCGAACCTCGGGCTCGACGATCGCCTCCCCGGCGAAGAGCTTGGCGCAAGATTCCGAGATCTCGGACTTCTTCATCGTTGCGTGACGCGCCGTGAGCGCCGCACCGCCGACATCGGCGAGCAAGGTCAGGATCGAACCCTTGCTGACCCGGTCGAAGAAGTTCTCCGAGGTCGGCCGCCACCAGCTTGCGACATCGATTTCCATGATGGTCGCAAGCCGGTTGTGCAGCGGGGACTGCTCGGCGCGGGAATTCGGCGCTTCGAGCGACATCGCGACGATATAGGCGAGCCAGGCAGCCTTGGCGTCGTCGTCGAGACCGCGGAAGGCCTCGAACCGGTCGACCTGCGACTGGTACTCGGTCCAGCCGGCATCGAGTCCGTCATGGGCTTCGGCGAGATAGCTACGGGCGCGGGTCGCAGGCTGCTCGCCGGTGACCGGGTCCTGGGGCGAGCGCGCGCGAATGGTCGAGCCATAGGCGCTTTCGGCGGTCATGCGGTCGTCGATCATGACGAAGAGCGCATAGTCGAGCGCGAGGGCCGGGTGGCTGAGGAGCGTCGCCGCCAGGACGTCGCGCCGCTGCATCGCGAGCTCGTCGTAGAGCCGCGCGCTGAGCGGCTTGCCGCCCGGAGCCACCGCTTCCAGCCGAGAGGTCGGGGTCGCGGATTCCCTGCCGGCACCGCTCGGCCGGCTGCGCGAGCCTTTGTCCGGGGTGTCGCCCGTCTCGTCCTCGGTGCCGCCGATCCGGATCGGCTCCTCGCTGTAATATTCGGCGTCGAGCACCATTTCGCCCTTGGGCGTGAGCTTGAGGAAGGCGCCGACCAGCGGCCGCAGTTCGTCCGGCAGGACCGGCGCGACGTTGCGGATCGCATGCTCCTCGGCGCTGAGCGCGTCATATTCCTGGTCCAGCGCCTTATAGGCGTCCTCGCCGATGGCTTCGTCGTCCATCGCCACGGAAATCGCCTGCTGACGTTCCGCGATCGCCTCGAGCCGGGCCTGCTGTTCCTCGGTCAGGTCCGCGGCGGGCAGGATGACGCGATAGAGGCCGGCGGCGGCGCTGTGGGTATAGTTGGACGCGATCGGACGGATCCAGCCGAGGCCCAGTTCCTCACCGACGCGCTTGGCTTCCGCCTCCATGATGTCCGCGGCGAGCCGCTGCGCGATCTCGGGATTGACCCACTTGTCGCCGCTGTCGCTGAAGAGGTCGCGGTCGACCTTGCCGCCGGCGTCCGCGTAGCGGTCCTCGCCGACCAGGATGGCGACGGGATCCGTCGAGTTCATGGTTTCGTTGGCGATGACACGGCGGATGGTGTCGGCGTTGGAGTAGCTGGTGCCGTAGCTGTTCCAGACGAGCAGCTGCTTCTCCTGGTTCTCGGTCGATGCATAGGCCTTGGCGACGTCGAGCGTGATCGTGCCTTCGCTCAGCGCCTCGAAGATCGGTTCGGCGAGCGTCGCAAGGCGCAGGCGGCCCTCGACGAAGCGGCGGGTGAGGCCGAAGCGCTTGGCGACCCCGTCGATGTCGCCGGTCAGTCCGATGAAATACTGGAACGCCCGGCATTCCTCGGCCGGCGTCATCTTGAGCTGGTGGAAGTTGGCCGCCGTCGACGTCTCGGACAGGGTCGCCTCGTCACCGACCAGGACCTTCACGGGAACGTCATAGGTCTCGGGGTCGATCACGCCGCGCTCGGCGAGCAGGCGCAGGCCGCGTAGGCGGCGACCGCCGTCGAACACCTCGAAGGTGCCGCGCGGTTTCCGGACGGGCGTGACGAGCAGGTTCTGCAGGACGCCGCGCGCTTCGAGATCGGCCGCCATTTGCGGGATTTCGAGCAGTTCGTCGGGTCGCTTGCGGACGTTGATGGGCGAAAGCGTGAGCTTGGCGAGCTTAACGGATGCGGTCATGGGAAGGAGCTCCATCTGGCGTCCGGATGTCAACGGCGGAGCAAAAACCGGCCATTGGGCGGCGCAAAACCAGGCCACTGGCGCTGCTGCGAGCGGGGAACGTCGGG
>NZ_PHHF01000089.1 GCF_003034225.1 Edaphosphingomonas fennica | reverse complement strand
TGCGCGGCGACAACTACGATGGCCGGTTGAGCGGCGACTATGATGGCCGGTAGGATCGGTTGTCTGGTCTGATCGTAGGGAGGGGCGCAGCCCCGACCGGAGAGCGGACCAGACAACCGGTGGCGATCTTTTTCCCCTTCTTTCGGGGGGCAGATCGGGGCTGTGGCGGGCGGTGGTATCGGAACACTCATCGAACAACGAGCGATGGGTTTGCGATGCCGGGCCACCACATTTCCGATCAGCAGGTATTTCTCTTCATGACCCATCGTCGCCAACACACCCAGGCCGTCGCGGCTGCCAAGGCCGGTATCAGCGAACGCAGCGCACGCCGGATCGAGAACGATCCGCAGCTTCCGTCCCAGAAGAAGAAGGAGCGCCACTGGCGCACCCGCGCCGATCCGCTCGAGCCATTCTGGCCACGTATAGAGGAGTTGCTCCAGATCGACGGTATCATTGCCGTCACGGTCTTCGAGACGCTCCAGGACGAGTTCGGCGAGGATGCTGTTCCCGATGCGATACGACGAACACTGGAACGCCGGATCGCCCGCTGGCGGGCACTGCACGGCGGCGAGAAGGAGATCTTCTTCCCGCAGCATCATGAGCCCGGTCGGCAGGGCCTGTCGGATTTCACGGTATGCGACAGTCTCAAGGTCACTGTTGCCGGCGAGACCCTGGCCTATCGCCTCTACCACTTCCGCTTGGCGGCGAGTGGCTGGGAGCATGCGGCTGTCGTGCTGGGCGGGGAGAGCTTTGCCGCCCTTTCGGAGCACCTGCAGGATGCGTTGTGGAAGCTGGGCGGTGCGCCGGCCGAACACCGCAGCGATTCCCTGTCAGCCGCCTACAAAAACCTCAACGCCGATGCGCAGCGGGATTTCACCCGAAGCTATGACGAGCTGTGTCGTCATTACGGCATGCTTGCTACCCGCAACAACCGCGGCGAGGCGCACGAGAACGGATCGATCGAAGGTCCCCATGCCCATCTCAAGCGACGGCTCGATCAGGCCTTACGCCGGCGGGGCAGCCGCGATTTCGTTAGCATCGAGGCCTGGCGCGAGTTCGTTGAGGCGCAGGTCGCCAGACAGAACCGGCGACATGCTGCGCGCATCGATGCAGAACGCAGGGTACTCAAGGCGCTGCCCGCAAGGCGAACCACCGATTTCGCCATGGTCACCGTCGATGTCACCCGCAACGGCACCGTCGCCATCGATCGGGTTACCTATTCGGTGCCTTCCCGCCTCGTCGGACGGCGCCTCAACGCGCATCTCTTTGACGATCGCATCGAGCTCTTCCTCGGTCCAGACAGGGTAATGTCCACGCCGCGTGTGCGGATCAGTCATCCCCACCGGGGGCATAGCATCGATTTCCGGCACATGATCGGTAACCTGCGCCGCAAGCCCGGTGCACTGCGCAACCTCGTCTACCGCGAAGCCCTCTTCCCCGATCACGCCTACCGGCGGGCCTGGCAAGCCTTCGATGCCCAACTCGATGGACGGCAGGCCTGCCGCGATGCCGTCGCGCTGCTCGATATCGCCGCCAGGGGCGACTGTGTCGACGTGCTGGCCCGGCGGATCGATGAGGCTCTCGACAGCGGGCGCTTGCCCGATGTCGATGCGCTCAGGGACGAGTTCCTGCCAACCGCAAGATCGCAGCGCGATGTCGCTATCCCGCCACCCGATCTGCACAGCTACAACAGCCTGATCGCCAGCGGGGAGGTGCACTGATGACCCGCACCAAGGATCAGGCCGCCGCCGTACTGCCTACCCTGCTCAAGGCCTTGCGCCTGCCGAGCATCAACCGCAACTGGAAGCACCTCACCGACACCGCCGATCGCGATGGCTGGCCGGCCGCCAACCTGCTGGCCTCGCTTCTCGAGATCGAGATGGCTGATCGCTCCTCCCGGCGCATCCAGCGCCATCGCGACCAGTCCGGCTTGCCCGCAGGCAAGACCTTCGCCACCTTCGATTTCGACGCCGCCCCCGGCATCCGCAAACCGCACCTCTTGTCCCTCGCCGCCGGTGACGACTGGATCGAGAACGGCGGCAACCTGCTGCTGTTCGGCCAGAGCGGGACCGGCAAGACGCACGCAGTTGCCGCCATTGGCCATGCCCTCATCGACACGGGGCGGCGCGTCCTGTTCTGCTCCACCACCGACATGGTCCAGAAGCTCCAGTCCGCGCGCCGCGACCTCAGCTTGCCCGCCATGCTCGACAAGCTCGACAAGTTCGATCTCATCGTGCTCGACGATCTGTCCTACGTCCGCAAGGACCAGGTCGAAACCAGCGCCTTGTTCGAGCTCATCGCCCACCGCTACGAACGCCACTCGCTCGCCATTACCGCCAACCAGCCATTTTCGGCATGGGACAACGTCTTCCCTGATCCCGCCATGGCTGTCGCCGCGATCGACCGCCTCGTGCACCACTCGACCATCATCGAGATGAACGGCGAAAGCTACCGCAAGCGTTCCGCCGTCGCCCGCATCAACGCCGGCGATTACGACCCGCCCAATGGCGCCCCGGACCGGCCATCATAATTGTCGCTGGCTTCGCGCTCGGGAGCACCCTTGCTGAGGCAACGGGTAATTGTCGCCAGCGGCAATTACATGCCAACCATCCCATGCGCTTCAAACCCTCGCTTCCGGCCAGCGCCAGCGACAATTACCCAGCGTCGTAATTGTCGCTCGACGGTTGCTCCTCGCAACAGCAAATGGTAGCCAGAATTCACCAACCGGCGCGGCCACCTATCGGCCATCAAAATTGACGCCGACCGGACTCCGTAATCGTCGCGCTACA
>NZ_PHHF01000074.1 GCF_003034225.1 Edaphosphingomonas fennica | reverse complement strand
CCGACGTTCCCCGCTCGCAGCAGCGCCAGTGGCCTGGTTTTGCGCCGCCCAATGGCCGGTTTTTGCTCCGCCGTTGACACGCGTCTGGTCCCAAACGTGGAGATGCGTGTCTATGACGGGAAAATCAGGCATCCGGACTCCACTCCCCGGGGCCTGACTCTGCTGGTCGGGTTCCCCTCCGTTGCTCTACGAATGACCATCGGACAAGAACTTGTCAAACTAATTTTTGTCTGACAAGTTACATATCGATCGAGAGCGGGACGCCACCCGCCAGTTTTGCTTTGGGAGGAGCAGATCACCGTGACCCTCAGCGTTTCCACCCGCCGTCGCGTTGGAAAAACCGGCCTCGAGCTCCCCGTTTTCGGGCTTGGCACCGCCCATCTCGGTGAGCTCTACGCCAAGGTCGACGAACCAGACTCCCGCGCCACGATGGATGCCGCCTGGGCGGCCGGCGTGCGCTTCTACGACACCGCTCCGTGGTATGGGCGCGGTCTTTCAGAACACAGGCTGGGCGGCTTCCTGCGCGCCAAGCCGCGCGGCGAGTTCCAGGTGACGACCAAGGTCGGTCGCACCCTGCACCGGCCATCCGACCCGAAAACATTCGATCGCTCTCCGTGGACCGGCGGACTGAACTTCGAGGTGAATTTCGACTATACCTATGACGGCGTCATGCGGTCTTACGAGCAGGCGCTCCAGCGGCTGGCGCTCGATACTGTCGACGCGTTGGTCATCCACGATCTCGACGCAGGCTTCCACGGCGACAAGCAGGCCGGCTACGAGAAGCAGCTTGTCGAGTCCGGCATCAATGCGCTGGTGGAGCTCAAGAAGTCCGGCGACATCCAGGCCTACGGCATGGGCATCAACAACAATGCGGCGCTTGAAGGCATCGCGACACAGGTCGACCTCGACTTCTGTCTCGTCGCCATGCCTTACACGCTGATCGATCAGGACAGCCTGACCCGCGGGATGAAGGCACTGCATGACCGGAATGTTTCCGTGATCATAGGAGCGCCCTTCGCTTCCGGCATTCTCGTTACCGGCTCCGGCGCCGGCGCGAAATATGCCTATGGCGCGGCTTCGCCTGAGGTGCAGGCGCGCGTCCGAGGCATCGAGGAGGCATGCAAGAAGCATAACGTCAGCATGCCGGTCGCGGCGCTGCAGTTTGTGCTTGCCCATCCGGCTGTGGTTTCCGTCATTCCGGGCGCGGCGAAGCCCAGCGAAGTCGAGGCCAATGTCGCGGCTTTGGGTGTGAAGATTCCGTCCGCATTCTGGGCAGACCTGAAGGCGCATGGGCTTCTCCATCCCGAGGCGCCGGTACCGGCATGAGCGACAGCGACGTTCCTCTCATCTCCGCGCGCGGCATATCAAAATCCTTCGCCGGCGTGTCGGTCCTGCGCGATGTCGACCTCGACTTGAAGAAGGGCGAGATCCATGCGCTTCTGGGCGAAAACGGCGCGGGCAAGTCGACGTTCGCCAAGATCATTGCCGGCGTCCACAGGCCGACGCGCGGTACGCTGAGCCTGAACGGACAAACTGTCGAGATTGCCAATCCGCTGGCGGCGCAGAAGCTCGGCATCACTCTTATTCACCAGGAGCCGATCTCCTTCCCGGACCTATCCGTCGCGGAGAATCTTGTGCTTGGAAGGGGAGAGGACGGTTGGTTCAATCGCGTGCCTTGGGCGGAAATGACCCGCGAAGCGCGCCGCCAGATGGACCAGCTCGGCGTCGCCATCGACGTCACAAGGCCCATGCGTGGCCTCTCCATCGCGGATCAACAGATGGTCGAGATCGGCCGTGCGCTCGCATCCGACAGCCGGCTCATCATCATGGACGAGCCGACAGCTCCGTTGACTCCCAGAGAGGTAGAAACGCTGTTCGGCATCGCTCGCCGCCTGCGCGACGAAGGGCGGACGATCATCTTCATTTCGCATCGTCTGGAGGAAGTGCGCGCGCTCTGTGATCGCGTCACGATCTTCCGCGATGGCAACAAGATTTCCACCGATCCGATCGACAGTCTGGCCGATACCGACATCATACGGCTGATGATTGGCCGGCCGCTCAAGGAATACATGCACAAGCATAACGCCTCGATCGGCGAGGTCGCTCTGGAGGTCGAGGGCCTGACGTTGCCCGGCCGCTTCCAGGACATCAGCTTCAAGGTGCGGCACGGCGAGATCGTCGGGCTGGGAGGGCTGGTCGGGGCGGGACGCACGGAGGTGGCATGCGCCATCTTTGGCATACAGCCGGCTGAGAGTGGCGTCGTGCGGGTGAATGGCGCTCCGGTCGACATTCGCCAGCCCCATGACGCTATCGCGCACGGGCTGGCTTTCGTGCCGGAGGACCGCGCCGTTTCCGGAATCTTCCGCACCCTGTCGGTGGAGCAGAACATCACGGCGGCCATTCCGGGTGAGAACGGCGGTGGAAAACTAGACCACGGTAGCGGCGGGATTGTCCGGCTGCGGGCGGCGTAAAAGTCGTCCACTTT
>NZ_PHHF01000056.1 GCF_003034225.1 Edaphosphingomonas fennica | reverse complement strand
GACCGCCGCGCCGATGTCTTCCTCGGCAGCATCCACCTCGCCGCCGCCATCACATGGTGGTTATGAGTCCCGGCCCTAGAAAGCCGCCGCTGCTTCATATCGTCTATAATGGATAGCCCGCCCTCATACCTGCTTTCGAAGGCGTCCTTATGGTAGATGATGAGCCATTGCTCATCTGACCTGCGATTGATGAGTTCGACGCAAGCCCCCACGATCACGCTGCTATCGACCGGGTTGCTTAGTGTGGCTTTGCTCGCCCCCTTATCCCACCAATGAATCTTGGCTTTGAAATAAATCGCCATTGCAGGAGGCAGAAAGCTTACATTCGGTGAGCGATCAGCCCATGCCCTATAAGAGGGCCGGAGCCGTGCAGAGCCATCCAGAATAATGAGTGGCGCGAAATCGTCCGGCAAGGGCTGACCTATGCCCGCAACGATCCAGCCATAGAGGTTATCTTTCCGCAAGACCCCTTCACGCCCGGCAAGATGGATCAGCCCTTCCAGTAGCGACGCATAATCCTTGTGTCCCCTTAGCCAATCCCTACAGGCCATGGCACAGGCGCTTGCCAGCTTCCTTAAGGTCTTGGGGAACGCAAGCCTGTAACCCTCTCGACGGTCGGCGGCCCTCACATGCAGGGTGTCAACAACTTCCGCTAGTTCGGGAGCATGGAGCCGGATCAGTGCAGGAAGACCATGCAAGAGGTCCAACCTAAAAGACACAGGATAAGCCGGGTTAATAAGCTCGTCCCAGAGCCGTAGACTCCTCGGTCGGCCCTGATAATGGAAATCGGTGATCGCTTCGAACGACCCCGCATCCAGTAATTTCCGCCATGCCTGTTGATGGGTTACGAACAGCACTTTCGCTTTCCCAGCCTGATTTTTACCGCGACCGATGGCAGCATAGACGGGATTGGGGGTCATGCAGGCGTAATCGGCAGCGTCCAGTTCGCAACCGATCCGGTAGCTGTCTACTTCCTTGAAGCTGCCCAAGAAAATAATAACGCTGCCATCGCCGGTAAATCCTGCCTTCTTCCAAGCAGATATGAATCGGTGGACGTTTGTACTCTTCCCCGTCCCGCAGTCGCCGGAGAAGATATGGAAGGCGGGCTTACAACGGGAATGAAGACACTCTTCCATGGTTTGGTTCAACGCCTTGAAGGCATTAGCCAAGGGCTTAACCGCGAGTGTTGATGGGGCTTCCAGAAAACCAAGGAAAGGAGGGGTTACATAATCAGAATAATCAGTTCCAAAATCAAAGCATTCAAAATTCATATAATAACATCAAGTCCTTCATTGAAATCGGACAAGCCCTATTTCTTATAGATGATGTCCGGTTTGGTTGAAGAAATGGAATTTATACGAATTTCTCAAACATAGAAAGCGTTAGTGAAAATTCTTACTGCTTATTATATTGAAATACGACTTAATGTTGCATTTTAACTAATATCATATCACCGAATATCTTTAGATTTCCTTTTAAATACTTCTCCACTCGTATCTCCGGTGAACAAACTGCCGAAGGCGTTACTGCTTAAAAGGGAAAGGCAATCCCCTCTGTAAGTCCGGCTCCCATGATGATCCGGCATGATGGTGCATGTTTAAAAACATTTAGCCATATTTAGGTTCAGGATTAATATCCGGGTTAAAATTGCCCGAAGGAGGGCACGACCAAGTTAAAACTTAACAACGGGCAGATTGAGAACCCACGCAAAACCGCCGTTAGGAAACCAATTAAGAAGGTTGGTTAGGCTGGTCGCTTAGGAATCAGCGGAAAGAATGTCGATCCTCACCCCGGAGGATGTGAAAGGCGAGCAGGATGGCTCAAGTCAGCTATCTCATTCTGCCATGATCTCCCCGCCAACTTCTTCGCAATATCGGATGGCCTCAAATGCGCATAACGGAACAGCATACGTGGATCGCGATGGCCCGATATGACGGAAAGCTCTATAGTCGTCAGGCCCATTTCGGAAAATCTGCTAATGGCTTCGTGGCGTAAGTCATGCAGTCTCAGGTCCGGCAATCCTGCCCTTATCCGTAGCCGGTTCCACGCAAGTTTTAGTGCCATGGGCGTTATCGGAAAGACCCGATCATCAACCTCTTCCAAATGATCCAAGATAGATAGTGCCTGATCGTTCAAGGGTATGGTTCGAGGATGACTAGTCTTTGTATCAGGAATATGCGCCGTCCGATTAAGACGGTCGATATATCGCCACTCTAGGGTCGGGACCCATAAACAGGATTCCCTTGGCGTCGGGAATGTGATTCATATGTGGACGCCCCCTTGGCAAGGGCAT
>NZ_PHHF01000037.1 GCF_003034225.1 Edaphosphingomonas fennica | reverse complement strand
GGGGCGAATGGGCCTTTCGGACTTCACCGACATGAGGAGCCTCAAAGTCACGATCGCGGGTGCGCCCCTCGATCACCTGCTTTACCACTTCCGCCTGGTGTGGTCAGGCTTCGAACATGCCCATGTCATCCTGGGCGGCGAGAGCTATGTCGCATTGGCTGAGGGGCTGCAGAACGCGCTTTGGATGCTGGGCGGCGCGCCGGGCGAACACCGCAGCGACAGTCTGTCGGCCGCGTTTCGCAACCTTGATGCCGATGCCCGTGCGGACTTGACCACACGCTACGACGCCTTGTGCGAACATTATGGCATGACGCCGACCCGCAACAACCGCGGCATCGCGCATGAGAATGGCAGCGTCGAAAGCTCCCACGGCCATCTCAAGGCGGCGGTGGAGGATGCGCTGGCGATGCGTGGATCGACCGACTTCGAGGACCTCGCGGCCTATCGCAGGTTCATCGACGAGATCGTTGCCCGAAAGAACCGGCGCAGTGCCGCCCGCATCGACACCGAAAGGGCAACGCTCAAACCGCTACCTGATCGTCGCACCAGCGACTACGAGGAACATATCCTTCCCGTCACCTCGTCCAGCACCTTCGTTCTGCGCAAGGTGTTCTACACGGTGCCGTCACGGTTGATCGGGCATCGACTGCGTGTGCGCCTCTACGATGATCGGCTCGATCTGTTCCTGGGCGGCAGTTATCTCATGACCCGGCCACGCGGTCGCCCGAAAAGCGCTACCGAACATGGCTATGTGGTGGATTACCGTCACGTGATCCATAGCCTCAGGCGTAAGCCGATGGCCCTGCTGCAGCTGACCTATCGCGACCAGTTGTTCCCGCGCGAGGCGTACAGGCTCATGTTCGAACGGCTGCTCGAAGCCATGTCCGAGCGTGACGCTTGCCGCAAGATGGTCGAGTTGCTGTCCATGGCCCATGAACGGGCCTGCGAGGCCGAGCTTGCCGATCTTCTCGCCCAGGACCTTGACGAAGGCCGGCTGCCTGACATCGCCGCGTTGCGAACGCGCTTCTCGCCCGATCCGGCCGCGCTGCCCGAAGTGGTGGTCGAGCTTGGCCCCCTGACCGACTACGATGCCCTGCTGCTGGGAGAGGCCGCATGACCAAGGCCCATAACGTCGATGCCCAGCGCCTGAGCTTCATCCTCAACGAGTTGAGGCTTCCTGCCATCAAGGTGATCTGGCCCGAGTTTACCGAACGTGCCGACAAGGAGGGCTGGCCCGCCACCCGACTGCTCGCTGCACTTACCGAGCATGAAATGGCCGAACGTGACCGGCGTAGGATCGAACGTCATCTGAGCGACGCACGATTACCACCGGGCAAAACGCTCGACAGCTTCGCCTTCGACGCCGTGCCGATGGTCTCGCGGGCGCAGGTCACGGCCATGACCTCGGGCGACGGATGGCTGGAAAAGGGCGCCAATCTCATCCTGTTCGGCCCGCCGGGCGGAGGAAAGAGCCACTTGGCGGCAGCCATCGGCCTGCAACTTGTCCAGAATGGTTGGCGCGTGCTGTTCACCCGCACGTCCGAGCTGGTCCAGAAGCTTCAGCTCGCGCGCCGCGAACTGGCGCTCGAATCCGCCATCGCCAAGCTCGACAAATACCACCTGCTCATCCTGGACGACCTCGCCTATGTCGCCAAGGATCAGGCTGAAACCTCCGTGCTCTTCGAGTTGATCAGCGCACGCTATGAGCGCCGATCCATGCTCATCACGGCCAACCAGCCCTTCGGCGAATGGAACCGGGTCTTCCCGGATCCCGCCATGACGCTCGCGGCCGTCGACCGTCTCGTTCATCACGCCACCATCTTCGAGATGAATGTCGAGAGCTATCGTCGCAGGGCCGCCCTCCAGCGACAGACAGGGGCTGGAAGGACCCCAAAATACGCGACAATCAAATCCATCGAGAAAATGTCGATCAGCGACAATCAGAGCGAAGAATCGCCCTTGCCAGCGACAATCTAACCCGGCACCATGAACCCGCCGCGACAATCTGTTCTCATCCTGATAGTCGCTGACCTCTCACCCAGATCGTCGCGCTATA
>NZ_PHHF01000022.1 GCF_003034225.1 Edaphosphingomonas fennica | reverse complement strand
GGGGGAAGGGCGGCAGCTGTGATTCTTCAACCACCGATCATGGGGTGTGCTGATGCTGCCAGAAACTGTGAAAGGCCGGTTGGAGGCCATTCCGGCGCTCGTTGCGTCGGGCAAAAGGGTGAATGGACTCTATCGTCTGATGGGGTCTCGCCTCCTTTGGGAGGAGGGGCTCCAGAAGATCGGATCCAACAAGGGTGCGATGACGCCGGGTATTGACGGCGAGACCTTCGCGGACTTCGGACCGGAAGACCTCGACCCGATTATCGCCAGCGTGACGGCAGGGACCTATGATCCCAAACCAGTGCGTCGGGTGTTTATCCCGAAAGGCAAGGGCAAACGGCGTCCGCTGGGCATTCCCACGCGCGACGACCGCCTCGTTCAGGAAGTGGCGCGGCAACTGCTCGAACGGATCTATGAACCGGTGTTCTCGAACGCCTCCCATGGATTCCGGCCGGGCCGGTCGTGTCATACGGCGCTTGAACACGTCAAAGCCGTATGGACGGGGGTGAAATGGCTCGTAGATGTGGATGTCGCGGGGTTCTTCGAGAACATCGACCACGACATCCTCCTGCGGCTGTTGCGGAAAAGGATCGATGACGAGAAATTCATCGGCTTGATCGGCAGCATGCTTAAGGCGGGTGTTATGGAAGACCGGGTTCACACCCGGACCTACAGCGGCACTCCGCAGGGCGGTATCGTCTCTCCAATCTTGGCCAACATCTACCTCCATGAACTCGATATGTTCATGGCGGAACGGATCGCGGCTTTCGAGAGGGGGAAGGTCCGTGCCACGAACCCGGAATATGGGCGACTGGCTGGGCGCATCCAGAAACAACGGAAGCGCGTCACCATGCTGCGGGCCAAAGACAATGTCGACGAGGTGAAGGTTGCGGCCTCCTTGGCCAAAATCCAAACCTTACTGCCGCAAAAGCGGTCCATCCCGTCGAGAGACGCGATGGACCCCGGTTATCGCCGACTTCGTTACTGTCGCTACGCGGACGACTTCATGATTGGGGTTATCGGTAGCAAGGAGGATGCACGAAGCGTGTTCGCCGAAGTCAGGGCATTCCTGACCGAGGCGCTGGCGCTCACGGTGTCCGAGGAGAAAAGCGGTATCCGCAAGGCGAGCGATGGAGCCGCCTTCCTTGGATATGAGGTCCGCACATATACGACACGCCAACGGGTTGTCCGGAGCCGACAAGGTTCCGTCAGCTTCCTTCGTAGGCCGCCGTCGGAAGTGATGCAGCTGCATGTCCCTTGGGAGAAGGTCCACGCGTTCGCTTCTGCAAAAGGTTATGGTGATCTGTCGGTGTTGAAGCCGCGTCATCGTAGCCTGCTGCTCAGCTGCAGCGACGTTGAGATCGTCCTAGCTTACAACGCCGAATTGCGGGGTTTTGCGAACTACTATGCTCTCGCCAAGGATGTGAGCTTCAAGCTGAACAGGCTTGAGTTTCTCCAGCGGTGGAGCTTGTTCAAGACCTTGGCCAGCAAGCACAAAACCAATGTGCGAGCGGTCTTGGCCCGCATGAGGACGGGGCAGGAATTCACCATCGGCTACGACGTCGATGGCCAGCCCCGATCGGTCAAAGTCTGGAAACTGGCTCATCTGAAACGTGATCCGGCCACCTCGTCCAGGATTGATATCCAGCCTTGGACGCAGGTGTTCACCCACTCACGTACGGACTGGGTTGATCGTCAGAATGCCAAGCAATGCGAGGCTTGCGGTCGATCCGATGTTCCGTGTCAGGTGCACCATATCCGGGGGATGGCCGATGTTTCGCACCGCGGTTTTGTCGTGAGAATGAAGGTGGCACGCGCCCGCAGGACGGTGGTCCTGTGCGAGCAATGCCACTGGGATACTCACAGAGGCCGCCTGCCCGATCTACGGCAAAGTGATGGTTCGTCACAGTGGAGAGCCGCATGCGGTGAAAGCTGCACGTGCGGTTCGGCGGGGGGATCAGGGCTGACTCCATGAGCAGCACCAATCCTACCCGACTGA
>NZ_PHHF01000066.1 GCF_003034225.1 Edaphosphingomonas fennica | reverse complement strand
GACCGCCGCGCCGATGTCTTCCTCGGCAGCATCCACCTCGCCGCCGCCATCACATGGTGGTTATGAGTCCCGGCCCTAGAACGACAGAGAACGCTAGGCGTTGAATTCGCAGCTTCTCACGGCTGGGCGGTTGAGAAAACAATCACGGACGAAGGCAAGAGTGCCTTTCACGCGAAGAACCGTGCTGAAGGGGCAGCGCTATACAAATTTGAGTTAGAAGCTCGTAACGGGCTTCATCGCGGAAAAGTGCTCATAGTCGAAAACATCGACCGCTTGAGCCGTCAGGGCGCGAAGGCAGCGACACAACTTGTTTGGGCGCTCAATGAGGCGGGTGTTGACGTAGCCACGTTCCACGATGGCTATTGCTACAAGGCGGGCAACAACGGCGATATGATGGAATTGTTTTCCGTCATCATCAAAGCCCAGTTGGCGTTTGAGGAAAGCGACAAAAAGAGCCGTCGCACAAAGGCATCTTGGGATAAGCGATTTGAAGCTATAGCGGATGGCACTCAGAAACGACCAATCCCGCATACTCCTACATGGATCAACCGCGTTGATGGCAAGTATGTTCTGGACGAACACCGAGCGAAGGTGCTGAACGAGATATACGATCTCTATATCAACGGCATGGGCGTCCATCGCATCGTCACGTTGCTGAATGATCGTGACGAACCCGTTTGGAATCAGTTCAAAGGTCGAACCAAGAACGGTTGGTTTTACAGCTACATATATCGCCTTCTCACCAAACGAACCGTTCTAGGCGAATATGTCACCAATAATGGGCGGACTTTAGCTACCGACTTCTACCCGCAGGCCATTTCCGCGGAGAAGTTCAACCAAGCGCAAGCCACGCTATCTATGCGGAAGAGCAACCAGAAGCGGTCAAAGAATCAGAACCGCAATCTGCTTACGCAATTGGTGTTTTGCGAGCAGTGTGGCGGCGGTGCCCATTTCGAGCATACAACTGATACGGTTCAGACGTACAAAAAGGTAAGCGGTGAAGTGGTCAACTATCGCCGCAAAACTTATCGCCGCTTGCGGTGTGACCGTTCCAGACGGAAACACTCATGCGACAACCCCACGATCCTTAACTATGACGTAGTTGAGAAAACCGTGCTGGACGAACTCTTGCCGCGCCTAGTGGACCAGCAAACCGAGAGTCAGAAACTTGCCGAACTCCGTGAAAAGCTCGCTGAGCTTGGCAGGCAGAAGGATGCGAGCCAAGCCCGTTTGGACAACATCATTGACGCAATCGCAGATGGCGGGGGCAAGGCGCTCGTGGAACGAGCGACTGCCCTTGAGAGCGAGGTGGAGAAACAATCCCAAACCATCAAGGATTTGCAGAAGCAGCTTGCCGTTGAAACGGCCAAACCATCCAGTGACGACGACATGGTTCTGGTGGAGAGTCTCCGGGCTGAATTGGTCAGCGAGGACGACGACATACGGATTTACGCTCGCGGTCGCGTAAATATTGCGCTGAGGCGATTGCTCCACCGCATCGAAATCACCGCCTACCACACGTTCATCGTATGGTCGACAGAGGACGCATGGTGGCGGTTTGATGAGGACGGGGCGCTTTTGGATGGGGAGCAGATTTGGCGCGCAGCATAGTAGCGCTTGTCGTGCGTTCTCCTGCCCAACGAAGGCAATCTGCGTCCGCATAGCAGCCCTGACAGCAGCGCCCGCGTCCCCTGCGCTCAGAAGCTCTGACACGGCATTCTCACTCCGAGTGAGAAGCAAACATCACCAATCCTGAGTGCGACCATCTATTGGGAGCCGCCTGAATGGCAAGCGGCTCCACTGTCAAAATATAATAAGTCGGAGATTGTCAACGGCGGAGCAAAAACCGGCCATTGGGCGGCGCAAAACCAGGCCACTGGCGCTGCTGCGAGCGGGGAACGTCG
>NZ_PHHF01000014.1 GCF_003034225.1 Edaphosphingomonas fennica | reverse complement strand
TGTCAACGGCGGAGCAAAAACCGGCCATTGGGCGGCGCAAAACCAGGCCACTGGCGCTGCTGCGAGCGGGGAACGTCGGGAGGGCGTAGCCCGACCAGAGTTTTCCGCTCGCAGCAGCGGCGATCTTATTGGTGAGGGTTGGCGGTTTTTCGTGCCCGGCTTTGCGCGAGGCGATAGCTGTCGCCGTTCATCTCGAGGATGCTGACGTGGTGGGTCAGCCGGTCGAGGAGTGCGCCTGTGAGGCGCTCGGAACCGAAGGTTTGGGTCCATTCGTCGAAGGGCAGATTGCTGGTGATCAGGGTGGAGCCACGCTCGTAACGCTGCGAGATCAGCTCGAACAACAGCTCGGCGCCGGTTTTGGAGAGCGGCACGAAGCCCAGCTCGTCGATGATGAGCAGCTTGTAGCCCGCCATCTGCTTCTGGAAGCGCAGAAGACGGCGTTCGTCGCGCGCCTCCATCATCTCGCTGACGAGCGCGGCCGCTGTGGTGAAGCCGACGGACAATCCCTTCTGGCAGGCCGCCAGGCCGAGGCCGATCGCGACGTGGGTCTTGCCCGTGCCGCTGGGGCCGAGCGCGATGACGTTCTCGCGGCGCTCGATCCATTCGCACCGCGCCAGTTCCAGCACCAGCATCTTGTTGAGCTTCGGGATGGCGGCGAAGTCGAAGCTGTCGAGGCTTTTTGCGGCGGGGAACTTTGCCGCCTTGATGCGGCGTTCGACCATCCGCCGTTCCCGATCGATCAGTTCCAGCTCGACCAGCCGGGCAAGGTAGCGGACATGATCCACGCCCTCGACCGCACATTGCCGGGCAAGTTTGTGGTGCTCACGCAGGAAGGTCGGCAGCTTCAAGGTCTTGAGGTGGTGGGCGAGCAGGAGTTCTGGAGCATCGCTGCTCATGCCGGTTCCTCCTTACGGTCCAGCAGGCGCATATAGGCCTTGGCCGACGTCTTCTCGACAGTGGCTCTGGGCAGATAGGGATAGATGTCGAGGTCCAGCTTTGGTGGCCTGCGTTCGGCCCGGCACAGGACGAGGTGCTTCACGGCGTCGAAGCTGATGGCGCCCAGATGCAGCGCCTGCTTCACGGCTGCGTGCAGATCGGCCAGATCGAAGCTTTCCATCAGGCGCAGCACCTGCACATAGGCGCGCCGGCCCTGCTTGCCCATCCGTGCTTCCATGAGGCGGCGCAGTGTCGTGAACGCCTCCGGCAATTCCCAGCCCTGTAGCGGTGCCGCCTGGTCGAGCGCGTTGATCTTCTGCTCGATCAGCGGCAGGTAATGCAGTGGATCGAAGACAACCTCCTCGCGCTCATAGCTGCGCGGATGACGGGCAATGATCCCCCCGCCGCAGCCAATCACCACCTCGCCGACATAGCCACGGATCCAGACGTCCTGGTGGCCGTAGGCGACCGGGACGGAGTAGTCGTTGGTCCTGTAGCGCACCAGCGCCTGCGAAGTGACCCGACCGCTGGCATGGTCGCAAGCATCGAAGGGTGATGCCGGCAGTGGGCGCATCGCCACCAGATCGCGCAGCAAGCGTTCGCCGATCGTCTCGCTCTCGCCGCGCAGCCGGTCACCCTGGCGCTTGCGGCACTGCTCCTCGAGCCACAGATTGAACTCGTCCCACGATGCAAAGTGCGGAATCGGCACCATGAAGTTGCGGCGCACATAGCCGACCAGACCTTCGACGCTGCCCTTGTCATTGCCCTTGCCGGGGCGGCCGTAACGATCCCGGATCAGATAGTGGGACAGGAAGCCGCTGAACAGCGTTGCCCGCTTGCGCGTGCCGTCGGGCA
>NZ_PHHF01000088.1 GCF_003034225.1 Edaphosphingomonas fennica | reverse complement strand
GGCATGACTGATCTTCACCCGATTATATCGTCAGTTACGTCTCGGGTGGTGGAGCGGTCGGCGGCGGGGCGCCGGGCGTATCTGGAGCTGATCGAGCGGGAGCGGGATGGCGGGGTGGATCGTCCGCGCCTGTCGTGCGGCAACCTGGCGCACGGTTTCGCGGCGTCGGGGGCGGACAAGCCTGCGATCCGGGCGGGCGGGGCGATGAACGTCGGGATCGTCACCGCCTATAACGACATGCTTTCGGCCCATCAGCCTTATGGCGGCTATCCGGAGCGGATGAAGCTCTGGGCGCGCGAGGCGGGGATCACCGCGCAGGTGGCGGGCGGGGTGCCGGCGATGTGCGACGGGGTGACGCAAGGCCAGCGCGGCATGGAGCTGTCGCTGTTCAGCCGCGACGTGATCGCCCTGTCGACGGCGGTGGCGCTGAGCCACGGCATGTTCGAGGGCGCGGCCCTGCTCGGCATTTGCGACAAGATCGTGCCGGGCCTGCTGATCGGCGCGCTGCGCTTCGGCCATCTGCCGATGGTGCTGGTGCCGGCCGGGCCGATGCCCTCGGGGTTGGCCAACAAGGAGAAGCAGCGCGTCCGCCAGCTTTATGCCGAAGGCAAGGTGGGCCGGGCGGAGCTGCTGGAGGCGGAGGCCGCCTCCTATCACGATGCCGGCACCTGCACCTTCTACGGCACGGCCAATTCCAACCAGATGATGATGGAGGTGATGGGCCTGCACGTGCCGGGCGCGGCCTTCATCAATCCGGGCACCAAGCTGCGGCAGGAAGTGACGCGCGCCGCCGTCCACCGGCTGGCGGCGATCGGCTGGGGTGGCGAGGATTACCGCCCGATCGGCCGCGTGATCGACGAGAAGGCGATCGTCAACGCCGCGGTCGGCCTGCTGGCGACGGGCGGATCGACCAACCACGCCATCCACCTGCCGGCGATCGCGCGGGCGGCGGGCATCGTCATCGACTGGGAGGATCTCGACCGGCTGTCCTCGGCGGTGCCGCTGATCGCGCGCGTCTATCCCAACGGATCGGGCGACGTGAACCATTTCCAGGCGGCCGGCGGCATGGCCTATGTGATTTCCACCCTGCTCGATGCGGGCCTGCTCCACGGCGATATCCTCACCATCTGGCAGGGGGGGCTGCGCGCTTATGCGGCCGATCCGGTGCTGGCGGGCGACAGCCTAGCCTGGCAGCCGGCGCCGGCCGATCCCCTGGACCCGCAGATGCTGCGGCCGGTGGCCGATCCGTTCCAGCCGGATGGCGGGATGCGGCTGCTCCAGGGCAATCTCGGCCGGGCGACGATGAAGACGAGCGCGGTCGATCCGTCCCGCTGGACGATCGAGGCGCCGGCGCGGGTGTTCCACGACCAGGACGATGTGAACCGGGCGTTCAAGGCGGGCGAGCTGGACCGCGACGTGGTGGTGGTGGTGCGCTTCCAGGGCCCGCGCGCCAACGGCATGCCGGAACTGCACAAGCTGACGCCGCCTTTGGGGGTGCTGCAGGACAAGGGGTTCAAGGTGGCGCTGGTGACGGACGGGCGGATGTCGGGGGCGTCGGGCAAGGTGCCGGCCGCGATCCACATCACGCCGGAAGCGCTTGGCGGCGGCCCGCTGGCGCGGCTGCGCGACGGCGATGTCGTCCGCGTCTGCGCCGCCACCGGCACGCTGCAGGCGCTGGTCGACGAGGCCGAATGGGCATCCCGCCCCGAAGCCGCCCCGCCCCG
>NZ_PHHF01000033.1 GCF_003034225.1 Edaphosphingomonas fennica | reverse complement strand
CGCCGCGCCGATGTCTTCCTCGGCAGCATCCACCTCGCCGCCGCCATCACATGGTGGTTATGAGTCCCGGCCCTAGCTTGATCTCAGTTGACGGATGCCGATTCCATTTGCGGGCCGGCGGTTGGAGTTGCAGGCTCGCCTTGCTAAGCATGTGCGAAAATTCGATGCCAACCATCAAGCAAGGAGCGCTTCATGATGGGATCGGACAGCAGAGCGATCAGGCTCGTTACGGCGTCTGATGCCGCCGCCCGGACGGACAACCAGTCGCCCGACGCCGACGCCACGGCATGGCTCGGGGCGATCATCGACAGCAGCTTCGATGCGATCCTCAGCAAGACGCTCGACGGGCTGATCACAAGCTGGAACGGCGGCGCCGAAAAGCTCTTTGGCTATACCCGCGCGGAGGCGATCGGGCAGCCGATCACCATGCTCATTCCGGAAGACAGGCTTCACGAGGAAATCGATATCATCGCCCGGCTTCGCCGGGGGGAACGTATCGACCGGCTGGAAACCGTGCGGCTCGCCAAAGGCGGGATACCGGTCGAGATCGAGGTCACCATTTCGCCGGTGCGCGACGCGCAGGGGCGCATCATCGGCGCTTCCAAGATCGCCCACGACATTAGCGAACGCCGGCGCCAGGCCGAGGCGCAGCAGATGATTCTGCGCGAGATGCATCACCGCATCAAAAATCTCCTGACGATCGTGCAAGGATTGGTCAGCGTCAGCCGCCGGAGCGCTTCGACCGTCGACGCATTCGCCGACGATCTGGGCGACCGGCTGGCCGCGCTCGGCGCGGTGCATCGCCTGATCCTTACCGAACCCGGCTTGGAGACCGATGAAAGCGCCGCCCTGGACGCCGTTCTCCACGCGGTCCTCCACCCCTATCTCGAGGGTGGGCGCATCACGATCGAAGCCCCGCCCGTGGATATAGGGCGGCACGCCCTCACCTCCATGGGGTTGCTGCTGCATGAGCTGGCCACCAACGCGGTGAAATATGGCGGCCTTTCAAACGCGCGGGGCACGCTCGACATCAAGGCCGAGCTTGATGGGGACGACCTCTTGCTCATGTGGCGCGAGCATGGCGGACAAAAGCCGAGCGAAGAGCGGCACGGATTCGGCACGGACCTGATGGCCGCCGCCCTCAAGGGGCTGGGCGGCACGATGGAACGGACCTGGCTGGCGGACAGCCTGGAACTGGCATTGCGTCTGCCGAGGGACAGGCTGGGGCGATAGGCCGGGAAAGGCGCGCCCGTCCCGCCCATCCTCGCGATGGTCGCGGCGTTCGAGCGGTGCTCCTAGCGGACGGTTTCAGAACAGCGCATCCGGCGACCGGGCGAGGATCGAGGGGCAACGCTGGCCGGGACCAGGACCAGCTTGTCGACGGAATCTCCCGTCAGGGATGGTTGAGCCGGGTCTCGACGCGCATGAGCGAGATCGCCGTGCGCCGGGGTTGCGTAAGCATGAAATGCGTGGAGACGGCGATATCCTCCGCCCGCAGCATCCTATGCTGCCGGATCAGCTCCCGCTGCTTTTCGGGAGGAAATTCGGGATATTGGAAATCTGCGCCCGTGAAGCCCGGCTCTATCAGGCCGACCTTGATGTCCTGCTCGGCCAGTTCCTCCCGCAGCGATTTCGCAAATCTGCGCGGCGACAACTACGATGGCCGGTTGAGCGGCGACTATGATGGCCGGTAGGATCGGTTGTCTGGTCTGATCGTAG
>NZ_PHHF01000007.1 GCF_003034225.1 Edaphosphingomonas fennica | reverse complement strand
GCCCTTGCCAAGGGGGCGTCCACATATGAATCACATTCCCGACGCCAAGGGAATCCTGTTTATGGGTCCCGACCCTAGCTCGAGCTGTTACGCAGCCGCGCTCGTCATGCTTTCCTTGATCGAGGAAACCGGCGGAAGGGCAGGGGCCAGGACATTCGCTTCGCCCCACGCCTTGAGCGCCAGGATCACGGGCTCAAGACTGCGGCCGTGTTCTGACAAGCAATATTCCACCTTGGGCGGCACCTGCGGATAAACGGTGCGAATGATCAATCCGTCCGCTTCGAGTTCACGTAGCTGATTGGTCAGCATTCTCTGGGTGACGCCCGACAGGCGCCGGCGGATTTCGTTGAAGCGCATGGTCCCATGCAACAAGTGCCAGAGGATGACGCCTTTCCACTTGCCGCCGATGAGCGCAAGCGTCGCTTCCACCGGGCACCCGCCGCTGCAGTCGAAGCGCTCGTGTCTTGTACGTGCCATGCTACGGTATCCTTTTTGATACTATATACAAAATATGTGCGTACTTGTCAGTAACACTCCGGATTGCGATCTGGCGCCAGGCAGCAATGCCTCCCCGGAACACAAGCCTAAGGAGTATGAAGATGCGTGCCGTTGGCTATCAGACCCCGCAACCCATTGCGGCTCTCAACTCGCTCGTAGATATCGAATTGCCGCGCCCCGTTCCGCAAGGGCGCGATCTTCTGGTGGAAATCCGCGCCGTTTCCGTCAACCCCGTGGATACGAAGGTCCGCGCGAGCACAGCGGCGGCAGACAATGACTGGAAAATATTGGGGTGGGACGCGGCCGGCATTGTCGTGGATGCCGGGCCCGACGCCAGCCTGTTCAAGCCCGGCGATGAAATATTCTACGCTGGCGCGCTGAACCGCCCCGGGAGCAACGCTGAGTTTCATCTGGTCGACGAACGCATTGTCGGACCAAAGCCGAAGACGCTCGGCTGGGCGGAGGCGGCGGCCCTGCCGCTGACCGCAATCACGGCGTGGGAAACCCTGTTCGATCGGCTGGATGTGGAGGGGCGTACTGTGCCCGGCGCGGCTCCCGCCCTTCTCGTCATCGGTGGCGCCGGCGGTGTCGGGTCAATCACCATCCAGCTTGCCCGCCAGCTGACGGACCTCACGGTGGTGGCGACAGCGTCACGCCCGGAAACGCAGGCGTGGGCGAGAGAGCTCGGCGCTCATCATGTCGTCGATCATTCGAAGCCTCTGGCGGAACAGGTTGCTGCTCTGGGGATCGGTGCGCCCGCCTTTGTCTTTTCGACGACAGCGACCGACCATCACCTTCCCGAAATTGTCGAATTGATCGCGCCTCAGGGCCGTTTCGCGCTGATTGACGATCCGGCGACTCTCGACATCATGCCGTTCAAGCGGAAGAGTGTGTCGACGCATTGGGAGCTCATGTTCACCCGCTCGCTGTTCGATACGGCCGATATCGCCGAACAAGGCCGCTTGTTGAGCGAGGTGGCGCGACTCGTCGACAGCGGGACGATCCGCACGACGCTTGCGGAGAATTTCGGCCCGATCAACGCTGCCAACCTCAAGCGTGCGCATGCCTTGATCGAATCCGGACGGGCGTGCGGGAAGATCGTGCTCGAAGACACTAGGGTCGGGACCCATAAACAGGATTCCCTTGGCGTCGGGAATGTGATTCATATGTGGACGCCCCCTTGGCAAGGGCAT
>NZ_PHHF01000038.1 GCF_003034225.1 Edaphosphingomonas fennica | reverse complement strand
GGCCACCAGGCCTATCCGCACAAGATATTGACCGGCAGGCGCGATCGCATCCGCACCTTGCGGCAGGGCGGCGGGCTTTCGGGTTTCACCAGGCGGTCCGAGAGCGAATATGATCCGTTCGGGGCGGCGCACAGCTCGACCTCGATCTCGGCGGCGCTCGGCTTTGCGGTGGCAAACAAGCTGGCGGGCGCGCCGGGCAAGGCGATCGCGGTGATCGGCGACGGGGCGATGTCGGCGGGCATGGCCTATGAGGCGATGAACAACGCCGCCCAGGCCGGCAACCGGCTGGTGGTGATCCTGAACGACAATGACATGTCGATCGCGCCGCCGGTGGGGGGGCTGTCCGCCTATCTCGCCCGGATCGTCTCGTCGCGGCCGTTCCTGTCCCTGCGCGATCTCGCCAAGAAGGTGGCGCGCCGGCTGCCGCGCCCACTGCACGACGTCGCCAGCAAGACCGACCAGTTCGCCCGCGGCATGACGATGGGCGGCACGCTGTTCGAGGAGCTGGGCTTTTATTATGTCGGGCCGATCGACGGCCATAATCTCGATCACCTGATCCCGATCCTGGAGAATGTCCGCGACGCCTCCGAAGGGCCGATCCTGGTCCATGTCGTGACCCAGAAGGGCAAGGGCTATGCGCCGGCGGAGGCGGCGGCCGACAAATATCATGGCGTGCAGAAGTTCGATGTGGTGACGGGCGCGCAGGCCAAGGCGCCGCCGGGGCCGCCGGCCTATACCGCCGTCTTCGCCGATGCGCTGGTGGCCGAGGCGAAGCGCGACGAGACGATCTGCGCGATCACCGCGGCGATGCCGTCGGGCACCGGGCTCGACCGGTTCGAGAAGGCGTTTCCCGATCGCTGCTTCGACGTCGGCATTGCCGAACAGCATGCGGTGACCTTCGCCGCCGGCCTGGCCGCGCGCGGCATGCGGCCGTTCTGCGCGATCTATTCCACCTTCCTGCAGCGCGCCTACGACCAGGTGGTGCATGACGTGGCGATCCAGAACCTGCCGGTGCGCTTCGCGATCGACCGGGCGGGGCTGGTGGGGGCGGACGGCGCCACCCATGCCGGCAGCTTCGACGTCACCTATCTCGCCTCGCTGCCCAATTTCGTGGTGATGGCGGCCGCCGACGAGGCGGAGCTGACCCACATGGTCCACACCATGGCGCTGCACGATACGGGGCCGATCGCGGTGCGCTATCCCCGGGGCAACGGCACCGGCGTCGCCATCCCCGCCACGCCGGAGCGGCTGGAGATCGGCAAGGGCCGGCTGGTGCGCGAGGGCAAGACGGTGGCGATCCTCTCGCTCGGCACGCGGCTGGCGGAGGCCGAGCGCGCGGCCGACCAGCTGGAGGCCCTGGGCCTTTCCACCAGCGTCGCCGACCTGCGCTTCGCCAAGCCGCTGGACGAGGCGCTGATCCGCCGGCTGCTGTCCACCCATGAGGTGGCGGTCACCATCGAGGAAGG
>NZ_PHHF01000053.1 GCF_003034225.1 Edaphosphingomonas fennica | reverse complement strand
TTGATGTTGTGGACACCCCCAACCTTCAGCCGCAGGCTGCGGATCTTGGTCCCTATCAACTATCTATCGGAGGGTGACATGACGGGTTTGACGATCGGTATCGATATCGCGAAGCGGGTTTTTCAAGTGCACGCCATCGACAACGAGACTGGCGAAGTGAGCAGCACGAAGCTGGCTCGTCGAGATTTCCTCGCCCACTTCCAGAAGCTTTCACCCTGCCTTATCGGCATGGAGACGTGCGGTTCAGCACACCATTGGGCACGCGAACTGAGCGCCATGGGGCATGAGGTTCGGATGATGAACCCGATGTATGTGAAGCCGTACGTGAAGCGCGGGAAGAACGACGTCGTCGACGCCGAGGCGATCTGCGAAGCGCTGACCAGGCCGACCATGCGGTTCGTAGCGGTGAAGACGATAGAGCAGCAATCGGTGCTAGCCGTCCATAGGACCAGGGCATTGCTGATCCGGCAACGCACCATGCTGGTGAACGCCTTGCGCGGCCACCTTGCTGAGTTTGGCATCGTCGCGCCGTTGGGAATCGAGCGTATTCCCGAGCTCGTCGGCCGCGTCCTTGGGCGCGAAGGCGACGAGCTGGGGATAACGCCACTCGTTCGGTCCGTCGTCACGATGTATGCTGAGCAGATCGAGAAGATCAAAGAGCATGTCAGGATGCTCGAGCGAGAGCTACGCCTTTGGCACCGAACGAGTGAAGCCAGCCGAAGGGTGGCATCGGTTCCCGGCGTCGGGACGGTGACGGCCACCGCCATTGTCGCAGCGATGCCCGATCCGTCGTTGTTCGAGTCGGGCCGCGCATTTGCCGCATGGCTGGGTCTGACACCGAGGTCGTCGTCCTCAGGCGGGAAGGAGCGCAACGGGCGGATCACCAAAGCCGGCGACCGGCATATCCGCGTGTTGCTCGTGCTCGGCGCAACTTCGGTATTGCGGCGGGTGCGCTCCGGGCAGCCGACGCCGCTCTATGCCTGGGTGAAAAAGCTTCTGGATCGAAAGCCCCCCAGGCTCGCCACGGTCGCCTTGGCGAACAAGATGGCGCGGATCGCCTGGGCCGTCATGGCGAGGAAAATGAACTATCAGCCGGAACTGGCTGCAGCAGTCGCCTGACCCATAGGGTCAGGCGTTTCGGAGAAGGCGTGCACTGATATTGATGAGAACCGGCTTCGAGCCGGGGATCAGGAAAACCCGATCGCGTGGCAGCATCATCGTATGCGCTTTTTTGGTAGGGACCATGATCCGCGGACTTCATCAGGGCCTCGCAGTGTTCAAACTGCGAAATCAAGGCCGGACACATGTGAGCACTCTGCCGGAGTTCATCAGAATCAAATCAGGCCTTGACCGAAGGGGTGTCCACACATG
>NZ_PHHF01000055.1 GCF_003034225.1 Edaphosphingomonas fennica | reverse complement strand
TGCCCTTGCCAAGGGGGCGTCCACATATGAATCACATTCCCGACGCCAAGGGAATCCTGTTTATGGGTCCCGACCCTAGGCCTTTAAGGGGAATCCGCAACGGCAGGTCGCCGGCTTTCGCTATAACATTCATCAATCTCGGGTGTTTGATCTTTTCCTGAATTGGACGAGGCTTGGATTGAAGCCTGCGCTCCCCGAGCCTAGGGGGCATTGGAGAAGCCCATCACGGCCTTTATCTCGACATACTCGTCGAAGCCGAAGGCGCCCCATTCTCGCCCGTTTCCGCTCATTTTATATCCGCCGAATGGCGTGAGGCTGTCGCCAGTGCTCCCGTTCAGCGATACGCGGCCCGCGCGCAGGCGGGCTGCGACTGCGCGAATCTGCGAAGGGTCCGTCCCCCAGATATAGGCGGCAAGGCCGTAGTCGGTATCATTGGCGATCTCGCAGGCCTGATCGAGCGTTTCATATCCCAGGATCGAGAGCACCGGGCCGAAAATCTCCTCGCGCGCGATGGTCATGCCGTTGGTGACATCTGCGAAGACGGTCGGCCTGACGAAATAGCCCTTGTCGATTCCGTCGGGCAGGCCGGGGCCGCCGGCAATCAGCGTGGCCCCTTCGTCCATTCCCTTTTTTATCAGGCGCTGGACCTTGCCCCACTGCGTGGCCGAGACCACCGGCCCCATCGAAACGTCCGTAGCCGGATCGCCAACGCTGATCGCCGCCGCCGCGTCGCGCGCGAGCCTGCTCACCTCCATCATTCGTGCCTTTGGCACGATCATCCGCGTCGGCGCGTTGCATGACTGGCCGCTATTGTTCATCACCTGCCTGATGCCGGCCGCGACGGCCGTGGGATAATCGGCGTCCTCCAGCAGGATGTTGGGTGACTTGCCGCCCAGTTCCTGCGAAACCCGTTTGACGGTAGGGGCGGCGGCGATCGCGACTTCGATACCGGCGCGTGTCGAGCCGGTGAACGAAACCATGTCCACCTGGGGATGCGAAGCGATGGCCGCACCTGCCGCGGCTCCGCCGTTGACGAGGTTGAAGACGCCCGCGGGCACGCCGGCCGCATCCAGCACCTCGGCGAACAGATAGGCGCTGAAGGGAGCGATCTCGGACGGCTTCAATATCATCGTGCAACCGGTGGCGATGGCCGGCGCGACCTTGCAGGCAATCTGATTCATATGTGGACGCCCCCTTGGCAAGGGCATTGTGTCGCGACGGGTTTGATCGGTTGCTTTCATATGTCCGGCCT